>JAHBWA010000217.1 GCA_019637195.1 Labilithrix sp.
CGAAGCCCCTGCGCGGGAGGTGCAGCCCCCCGTGGAGGAAGGCCCGCATCGCGTCCTGCAGCTCGGCGATGCTCTGGTACCGCTGGGCGGGGTCGGGCTGGGTCGCCCGCTCGGCGATGGCGCGGATCCGGCGCGAGACGCCGATCTTCGCGCAGGCTCGATCGATCGGGATCACCTCGCCCGCGGCGGCGCGCTGCACGACGTCGTTCGACGAGCCGACGGCGCCGTACGGGCCGTGCCCGCAGAGCACCTCGTAGAGGAGGGCGCCGACGCCGAAGACGTCGGAGCGCGCGTCGACCTCGCGCGGGTTCCCGCGCGCCTGCTCTGGAGCCATGAAGTCGGGCGTGCCCACGGGGCCCTGAGCGTTCATGAGGGCGCCTTCGCCCGACGCCGGGTGCGAGCGCAGGAGCTTCGCGAGGCCCCAGTCCATCAGGTAGACCTGCCCGAAGTCGCCGACCATGATGTTCGCGGGCTTCAGGTCGCGGTGCACGACGCCGCGATGGTGCGCGTACGCGAGCGCGTCGCAGACCTTGAGGAGGATCTCGATGCCGCCCTCGATCCGCTCCACGTGGCCGGGCTTCCGCGCGTGGAGCCAGCGATCGAACGAGCTGCCCTGCACGAGCTTCATCGTGAAGTAGGGGATGCCGTTCGCGTCGATCGCCAGCTCGTGGACCGGCACGATGTTCGGGTGCTCGAGCTGGCCCGTCATCTGCGCCTCGGCGATGAACGCGTCGCGGTAGAAGGGCTTGCTCGCGTAGTCCTTGTCGATCCGCTTCAGCGCGACCTGTCGTAGCAGGTTCCGATCGAACGCCGGGTGCACGTGCCCCATGGCGCCGCGCGCGAGCGCGCGAGAGAGCAGGAGGTGCGGAGGCGACGGGATCTTGTCCGCCGCGACCGCCTCCGGCGAGAGGCCGGATGAGCCCTCGACGGGGATCGACTCGATGACGCGGACGGCGTCGGACGCACGCTCGGGGAGGAACGGGTTGCTCATGGCGATCTCCGGAGGCCCCTCCCCGCGACCGCGCGGCGGGCCACGACCAGTCTACCGTGTCGAGGGCGACGGTGGGCGCGCGCAGCGCTGCTCGCTCGGGCCGCGGGACGGACGGGGGCCTCGACCTCAGCGCGGCGCTCGCAGCGGGAGCGTGACGACCAGGCGGGTCCCGCCGTCGTACGTCCACGACGCAGCCCCGCCGAGGAGCTCGGCGCGCTTGGCGATGTTCGCGAGCCCGCCGCGTGACGCCTCGAGCGCCCCCTCCGGCATGCCTTCGCCGTCGTCGGCGACCCGGACGACGACGTCGTCGGCGCCGCGCTCGAGCTCGACGCGCACGACCTGCGCGCGAGCGTGGCGGGCGGCGTTGCGCACGCCCTCCTGCACGATGCGCACGACGTGGACGCGGACGTCGACGGGCACCTCGGCGGCGTCCGCGTCGTCGTGGAACGCGATCTCGCAGCGGAGCGAGCCGGCGCAGAGACGAGCGACCCGCGTCCTCAGCTCGGCGCGCAGGTCGTCCCACGTGCCGCCCGAGACGCGGAGCGCGAAGACGATCGCGCGGAGCTCGTCGAGGCTGCTCCGCGCGTCGCTCACCAGCTCGTCGACGATCGACGTCGCTTCGCCGTTCCCCGCCGCGGCGACGGCCGCCTTCAGCTCGGTCGCGCGCCACAGGAGCGTCGAGAGGTCCGCCGCGACGCCGTCGTGGAGATCGCGCGCGATGCGGTCGCGCTCGCGCTCGACGAGGAGCCCCTCCAGCCGCGCGCGCAGGATGCGACGCTCGGCTTCGCCGCGGAGACGGTGCCGCGCGGACGAGGCGAAGGCGTAGATGCACACGGCGCCGAGCACGCCGATGCTCCCCGCGATGGCCACGTCGGTGAGGGCGCCGCGGGCTCCGAACGCGCCGGCCAGGGCGGCGCTCGCGAGGCCGAACAGGCCCATGTGGATCCCGACGTCGCGCGGGTTGTTCCACGAGTCGGCGATGAAGAGGAGGAAGTAGATCCAGAAGACGCTGGCCGCCGAGCCCGAGAGGTAGACGAGCGCGACGCCGCAGGAGACCGAGCAGAGCGATTCGACGTGCTCGGCGACGCGGTACCAGCGGCCGCGCCCGCCGACCCGGCCGAACGCGATCGCGGCGTGGACGATCGACAGCGCCGAGACCGCCGCGAGCGGCAGCGTCGTCTTCAGCTCGACGCCGAGCACCCGGCGCGCCGGGGGCCAGGCAGGGAGCAGCGCCACGCCGGCCGCGAGCGCGACCAGGAGCGACGTCGAGACGAGGCTGCGCATCCCGCGGCGTCCCTCGACGTAGTGTTCCGTCATCGCCCGATCGAGCTCGACGTCGAGCTCCGCGGGAGGGATCGCGGCGGGCGAGGCGGCGCCCGCGGGAGGGATCGCGGCGGGCGAGGCGGGCGGACCGTTGCTCGTCGGGGCAGCCAACGCCGGGTCCATAACATCGGAGCGCGGACGCCGGGTAGCCGTCTGCCGTGGCGCCCGCGGTACGGCGGCCCGCGCGCTGGCCGCTCAGTTTGGCTCACCCATGATCGCGCTGTCAGGCTCGACGCCGTGGTCGCGAACCATCGGAGCGGGCGGATCGGACGCCGGCGCGTGGCACGGCAGGTGCTCCGGCGCCGTCGTGCTCCGTGGTCTCGTTCGTCGCGTCCGCGGCGCGCCGATCGTCTCACGCCTCGGTGTCCTCGCGTTCGCCTGGTTCGGGATCGTCGGGCTCCGGCTGCCGGTCGACGTGGACGAGGGCTACTACGCGCTCGCGGCCGAGCTGGTGACGCTCGGTCGCGTGCCGTACGCGGACTTCTTCTATCCGCAGGGCCCGCTCTACCCGTACCTGCTCGCGCCGTTCGTCCTGCTCTTCGGCGCCCGCTTCGTCGTGCTCCGTCTGGTGTCGTCGGCGTTCGCCGCGATCGCCGCCGCGCTCGTCGCGCACCTCGTCCATCGCGAGACCCGGTCGAGGCTCGCGGCCGTCGCTGCGGTCGTCATGTTCGTCACGCACGAGCTCTCGTGGCAATGGCTGGTGACGATCCGGCCGTACGGCCTCGGCGTCGCGCTCCTCCTCGGCTCGCTCGTCCTCGCGACGCCGCTGGATCGCGAGCCGCGCCCGCGTGAGCTCGTGGCGGCAGGCGCGCTTGGTGTCGTCGCGCCCCTCATGCGCCTGCCGTTCGCGCCGGCGTTCGGCGTGGTGCCGCTCGCTTTGTTGCTCCGCGGGACGAACGCCGGCGCGTACCGCGGCGCGACCATCCTGGGGCTCGTCGCGCTCGGCGCGGTGTCCGGCTGGCACCCGACCACGTGCGCGATCGCGGCGTCGATCGCGGCCGCGACGGTCGCTGCGGCCGGGTCCGGCGCCGTCGCCGCGCTGAAGCGGGTCGGCGCGTACTCGGCCGGCGCGGCGGCGGTCGCGCTCCCGACGGCGCTCGTCTTCGCGCGGCCATGGGCGTCGTTCGTCTACGGCCTCGTCGGTTACCACGTCGACTCCTCGTCCCTCCTGACGTTCCCGCAGAACCGCGCGTACCTCTCGTCCGTCATCGGCGGCGGAGCGTTCCTCGAGCTCTCGGCCAGCGGCACGCAGACCGCGCTCCTGCTCGTCGCGAACGTCGTCGCGCTCACGCTCCCGGGCGCCTCGCTCCGGTGGGCAGGGCTCGTCGGCGCGACGGCGCTCGCGCTGGGCGCCGCGCGCCACGGCCCGCTGATCGAGCACTACCTGACGCCGATCGTCCCTTACCTCGCCGTCGGCGCGGGGATGGCGCTGGGGCACCTCGACGGGCCGAGCGTCGCGGGCGCTCGGCGCAAGCGCCCGGCCGTCGTCGCGGCGATCGCCGCGGGCGCGCTCTTCGTCCTCGCGAGCTCGTCGAGCCTCGAGAAGAAGTGGTTCGCGGGCCGTCACAACGGTTGGGACGATCGCGGCTTTCGGCCGCGCGTCCTCGACGAGAAGGTCGCCGCGGTCGTCCGCGCGACGCGGGAGCGCCCCGGGCCGCTGCTGGCGACCTGGCCGGGGAGCGCGCTTCGGTGCGCCGAGCGCGTGATGCCCGGCTACGAGAACCACTTCACGAGGCTCGTCGCCTCCAAGAAGACAGCCGAGGAGGCGGCCGCGCTGCACCTCACGAGCGAAGCGGACGTCCGCTCGGCGATCGAGCGGCGCGCGCCCCGCGTCGTCGTGCTCGATCGCGAGGCGGGCGTCGGGGCGGACCGCGTCGCGCTCGAGAGCCTCGTCGAGGGCGCGGGATACGTTCGCGTCGAGGCGGTCGGAGACGTCGCCGTCTACGTACGCGAGTGATCCGTCGCGCGCGCGGCCGAGGCACGCGAGCGACATGGCGCGCGCGCGGCCCGACGTACGCGAGCGGCCTGGCCCGCGCGAGTGACCCGCTCGCATGCGGGCGGCCCGACGCACGCGAGCGGGCTCCGGGGGCGAGCGAACTGGCCGGCACGGCGCGGAGGTCGCGGCGATCGTCCGGTGCTTGACCGGGGGCGGCCCGGCGCGATGAAGTGCGAGCCCGATGCCGTCCTTGACCCCCGCCACCGTCATCGTCGCCGTCGCCGCGGCCGCCGCCGTGGCGTGCGGGCCGCGCGTTGATCGCGCGCCCGCAGCGGCGGCGCGTCCTCCCGCGCCGTCGACGGAGACGATTCCGCTTCGCTACGATCGCCACCTCCCGAGCCTCCCGGTGCGGATCGACGGCGAGCTCGACGCGCGCTTCGCGTTCGACACGGGAATCGGCATCAACCTCGTCTCGCGGCGGCTCTGCAAGATGCTCTCGTGCGTGAGCGCCGGCGAGTACGTCGGCAAGCGGATGTCGGGACAGGAGATCACCGTCCCGCTGGCGAGGCTCCGCTCGCTGGCGGTCGGTCACGAGGAGCAGCGCGACGTGGTCGTCGGGGTGCTCGATCTCGACGACTTCGTCGAGGCGTCGGACGTGCAGGGCTTCGTGTCGCTCGGCTTCTTCCAGCGCCGCGCCTTCACGCTCGACGAGAAGCGGGGGGAGCTCGTGCTCGAGGACGCGGAGTCGCTCGCCCGCCGGGTCGCGGGCGGCGCCGCCGTGCCGGTCGAGGTCCGTCGTGAAGGGGAGGCGGTGACGGTGTTTTTGCCGCTCGAGGTCGGCGGCCAGCGCGCGCTGGCCGAGGTCGACACCGGCAGCGACGCGCTCATCCTCGACGAGCGGTTCCTCGCGTCGCTCGGGATCGACAGGTCCACCGCGAAGGTCGTCGAGGGCCGCGACGAGACGGGGCACGCCTTCACGCGCTGGTTCTCCGAGGTGAGCGCGGCCGTGCACCCGGTCGGCGCGCCGGCGATCCGGCAGACGGGGATGCGGACCATGTTCCAGAAGATCATCCACGACGGGCTCGTCGGGCGGCGGTTCCTCGAGCCCTGGGCGGTGACCTTCGATTTGCCGCGGCAGCGGATGGTGTTCGGGCGCGCGGCGCGCTGAGCCGCGAGGCCCGGCGCGCTGCCGAGGCTCGCGCTTGTCGGCGCGGCGCGGGTCGCACGCGGGAGCGCGCTAGGCGTCGGCGCGGCGTGGCTCGCACGCGGGAGCGGGCTCAGGCGTCGGCGCGGCACGGCTCGGCGTCGGCGCGCGGCGGGTGCTCGCGCCCGAACGCTGTCGAGGCGTGAAGGCGCGGGCGTGCGCGAGGATCCGGGTGGGGCTGCCAGCGCCCGCCGGTGAAGCGGTAGCTCCATCGCGGGCCGCGCGCGACGAGCTCCTCGACGGCGCAGAGCAGTCGGTCGAGGTCGTCCGTGCTCGTCCCGACCCCGAAGCTCGCGCGGACGGCCCCCGGCGACCTGCCGTCGGGCCCGGCGCCGACGAGCGACGCGACGAACGGGTGCGCGCAGAACGCGCCGTCGCGGACGCCGACGCCGTGCTCGGCGCTCAGCGCCGCGGCGAGCGCGCTCGGGTGCCAGCCGTCGACGGTGAAGGCTACGATGCCGACGCGCGGGCTCGACGGGCCCCACATCGACAGGATCTCGAGCCCTGGCACCCGCGCGAGGCCGGCCGTGGCTCGCGCGAGCAGCCGCGCTTCGTGAGCGGCGACGGCGTCCATCCCGACGCCGCCGAGCGTCCGGCACGCCGCGGCGAGCGCGACCGCGCCGAGCACGTTCGGCGTCCCCGCCTCGTGACGCGCCGCGCCGCGCGCCCACTCCGTGCGCTCGACCGTCACGCGCCGGACCGCGCCGCCGCCGGCCAAATAGGGCTCCGCGGCGTCGAGCCAATCCGAGCGCCCGACGAGCACGCCCGCGCCGAACGGCGCGTACAGCTTGTGCGCCGACAGCGCGAGGTAGTCGGCGTCGAGCGCCGCGACGTCGATCGACCGGTGGGGCGCGAGCTGCGCGGCGTCGATCGCGATGCGCGCCCCGCGGCGGTGCGCGACCGCCGCGAGCTCGGCGAGCGGCCAGAGCTCGCCCGTCACGTTGCTCGCGCCCGTCACGGCCAGCAAGCGATGCCGCGCGGTCGCGGCGCCGAGGGCGGCGTCGACGCGCGCCAGGGCTTCTTCCGGGCTGGCCGGGATCGGCAGCAGCACCGAGTCGCCGCGCCGCCACGGGAGCAGGTTCGCGTGGTGCTCCGAGGCGAAGCTCACGACGGTCGTGTCGGCGGGGAGCGCCGCGGCGAGCAGGTTCAGCGAGTCCGTCGTGTTCCGTGTGAAGACGACGGCGTCGTCCGGGCGGGCGCCGACGAGCTCGGCCACGATCGCGCGCGCCTCGTCGTACGCGTCGGTCATCACCGCGGACGCGAAGCCGGCGCCGCGATGCACGCTGCTGTACCAGGGCAGGAGCGCCGTCACGGCCTCGTGCACCGCGCGGAGGCACGGAGCGCTCGCGGCGCAGTCGAGGTTGACGTAGCGGACCCGCTCCCCGGTCACCAGCGGGATGACGAGGTCGGCGCCGACCAGCGGGAGCGGGAGCTCGGCGGCGTCCGCCGGCGCGAGCGCCGCGTCGCCGAGGTCGGGCGGGCGCTTCGAAGAAGCGATCGTCGAGCCCTTCATGCGAGCGGCCCTCCGTGAGCGCCGACGGTGCCGTGGCGTCGCGACGACTGCAAGCTCAGGAAGACGTCGGAGAGCACGGCGGTCGCGGTGACGGGGCCGCCGGCGCCCGCGCCGCGCACGACGAGCGGCGCGCCCGGATAGCGATCGCTCGTGATCGCGACGAGCGCGGACGAGCCGTCGAGCGACGCCGCGGGGTGGTCGAGCGGCACCGCCCGAGGACCGACGCGCACCTCCGCGCGGCGTCCGGAGCCTGGCGCCCCCGTGTGGATCTCGGCGAGGTACACGAGCTTCTCGCCGCGTGCGCGGAGCGCCTCCGATCGGCGAGCGAAGTCGGCGTCGAGGCGGCGGAGAGAGTCGTCGAGGTCGTCGCCGGCGGCGAGGGCGCCGGCCGGCACGAGCGGCGAGAGCGAGACGTCCGCGAGCTCGATGGGGATCCCGAGCTCGCGCGCGACGATCACGGCCTTCCGCGCGACGTCGGTGCCCGCCAGGTCCTCCCGCGGATCCGGCTCGGTGTAGCCGGCGGTCCGCGCCGTCAGGGTCGCCTCCGAGAGCCGCGCCCCGCGCGCGAGCTCGTTCGTGATGAACCCGAGCGTGCCGGAGAGGGCGCACTCGATCGAGCGCACGCGGTCGCCCGTTCGTACGAGGCCCTGCAGCGTCCCGATGATCGGCAGCCCGGCGCCGACGGTCGCCTCGTAGCGGAAGCTCGCGCCGCTCCGCTCGGCGGCCGCGAAGATCCGCGCCACCTGCTCGCGCGGCGCGACGAGCGGCTTCTTGTTGGCCGTCACCACGTGGAGTCCGCGCGCGAGCGCCTCCTCGTAGACCGTCTCCATCCCATCGGCCGAGGTGCAGTCGACGAGGACGGTGTCACCGAGGCGGGCGAGGGCGTCGAGCTGCGTCGCGCGCGCCGGGAGCTCGAGGGGGTTCGGCGCCGGGCTCACGAGCCTGCCGCACGCGCCGTCCGCCCCGTCGTGACGCGCGCGCGCCAGGGCGAGCTCGGCCATGACCGCGCGCCGGACGCCGCGGACGTCGAACGCTCCTCCGCGCCGTGTCACGACGCCGACGACGCGCAGGTCGACGAACGGCGGGCGCGTCTGCGGAGGCAGCGAGCTCACTTGCTCGAGCACCTCCTTGCCGACGACACCGGCGCCGAGGACGAAGAGGCTCGCGGTGCGCGCGGCCGGCGCGACGCGAGGTGTGACCTCACGCGGCGGCGGGGACGAACGGAGCTCGCAACGGGACGGACGGAGCTCGCAATGGGCAGAGGGCGTGGGCATCGGAAGCGACCTTTCCGCCCACGATCCGCCGGTGCGATCTCCAAGAAAAAGGCCTCCACGCACGACGTGCGAGGAAGCCCACTTGGTCCCATCGGCTTAGAGGGATACTTGTAACGCGCGTCCCCCAAGGTGGGCGAAATCTCGCGCGGCCTCTCTTGCGAGAGACACGCGGAGCATGACGATCCAGCGATCGATCGTCAAGCAACATCGCGCGCGATCGCGATTCCGATTTCGGCTGAGCTCGAGCGCGCCGCGCACCCGATCCGGCGCGGCGCGAGGCCGACGCGGCGCCCCGCGCGCCCGATCGGCGCGGCGCGAGGCCGATCCGGGCGCGGCGAGCGCCCGATGCGTCGCGTCGGGTGCTGCGTCGCGTCGGCCGGCGAGTCCTGCGAGCGGACGCGGTCTACTTCCCCGCCGGCGCTTTGGCGGCGGCCTTCGCGAAGCCGCGCTTCTTCATCAGCGCCGCGGTGCCGGCGTCCTTGCCGCGGAACGCGCGGTAGCCGTCGGCCGGATCGACCGTGTCGCCCACCGAGAAGACGCTCTTCTTGAGGCGCCGAGCGACCTCGGGATCGTACGCGCCCTTGCCCTCGGTGAACGCGCCCCACGCGTCGGCGGTCAGCGTGTCGGACCAGAGGTAGCTGTAATAGCCGGCCGAGTAGCCGTCGCCGGCGAAGACGTGGCTGAACTGCGGCGTGCGGTGGCGCATCACGATCTCGGACGGCATCCCGAGCGCCTTCAGGGTCGTCTTCTCGAACGCGTCGGGATCGATCTCCTTGTCGCCCGCGAGGTGGAGCTTCATGTCGATCAGCGCCGCGCTCAGGTACTCGACGGTCGCGAAGCCCTGGTTGAACGTCGCGGCCTTCGCGATCTTCGCGGCGAGCTCCTTCGGCATCGGCGCGCCCGTCTTCGCGTGGAGGGCGAACTTGTCGAGGACCTCGGGCGTGGAGACCCAGTGCTCGAGGAGCTGCGACGGGAACTCGACGTAGTCGCGCGCGACGCGCGTCCCGGCGAGCGAGGGGTACTCCACGCTCGACGAGAGGCCGTGCAGCGCGTGGCCGAACTCGTGGAAGAGCGTGCGCGCGTCGTCCCAGCTGATGAGGACGGGCTCGCCCGCGTTCGGCTTCACGAAGTTCGAGTTGTTGCTGACGATCGTGGTGACCGCGCCCTTGAAGCGCTCCTGGGGTCGGTACGCGTTCATCCACGCGCCCGAGCGCTTGCCCGGCCGCGCGTACGGGTCGAAGTACCAGAGGCCGACGTGCTCGCCGCTCGTCTTGTCCTTCACCTCCCAGACGCGCACGTCCGGGTGGTAGACCTCGACGCCGGTGACGGGCGTGAACGTGAAGCCGAAGAGCTCGCCGGCGACCCAGAACATGCCCTCGCGGAGCTTGTCGAGCTGGAGGTACTGCTTCACCTCGCCCTCGTCGAGGTCGTACTTCGCCTTGCGGACCTTCTCGGCGTAGAAGCGGTAGTCCCACGGCGCGATCTTGCGCTTCGAGCCGCTCTTGTTCGCGATCGCCTGCATGTCGGCGACCTCCTCGCGGACGCGCGCCACGGCCGGCTTCCAGACCTCCTCCATCAGCGCCATCGCGCGCTCGGGCGTCTTCGCCATCGCGTTCTCGAGGCGCCAGTGCGCGTGCGTCGCGTAGCCGAGGATCTTCACGCGCTCGGCGCGGAGCTTCAGGACCTCGGTGATGATCTTCTTGTTGTCGCGGGCGTCGTTGTTGTCACCGCGGCTGACGTAGCTCTTCCAGACCTTCTCGCGCAGATCGTCGCGCGTCGAGTACGTGAGGAACGGCTCCATCGACGAGCGCGTGTTCGTGATCGCCCACTTGCCCTTCTTGCCGCGCGCCTCGGCGGCCGCGGCGGCGCCGGACCGGACCGAGTCGGGGAGGCCCGCGAGGTCGGCCTCGCTCTCGAGGATTAGCGCGTAGCCCTCCTCGTCGGCGAGGACGTTCTGGCTGAAGGTCGTGTAGAGCGAGGCGAGGCGCTGGTTCAGCTCCGTCAGCCGCTGCTTGCCCTTCGCGTCGACCTTCGCGCCCGCGCGGACGAGCGTGTTCCAGCTCCGCCAGGTGAGCCGCTTCTGCTCCGGCGTGAGGTTCGACTTCTCGCGCGCCTCGTAGACGGCCTCGATGCGCTTGAAGAGCTTCTCGTTCTGGACGATCTCGTCCTCGAAGGCGGCGAGCTTCGGCGCCATCTCGCTCTCGACTGCCTTGAACGCGTCGTCGTTCATCGTCGACGACCAGACGCCGTAGACGGTCTCGACGCGGTCGAACGTGCGCCCCGCGTCCTCGAGCGCGGCGATCGTGTTGTCGAAGGTCGGCGGCTCGGGGGCGTCGGCGATCTTCGCGATCTCGCGGAGGTGCTCGGCCATCGCGGCCTCGAGGGCGGGCTTGAAGTGCTCGACCTTCACCCGGGCGAACGGCGGGACGCCGCCGTGCGGGCCGGTCCAGGCGGTCAGCAGCGGATTGTCCGACGTCGGCGCGTCGCTGGCGTTCACGGCCGCGCTCGGCGACGAAGGAGGAGGGCCGCCGGTCGCCGGGTGTCCCGGTGCTTGCGCGCACGAAGCGGAGACGAGAAGAGCCGCACCTGCACCCAGAACGTATCCATGTCGCATCGACCCATGTCTCCTTTGGGAACGGCGAGCCCCACGAGGGCGGGGGCCGCGACCAACGGGGAGTCCCCGCTCGCAGAGCGTGCCTAGCGTAGGCAGACGACGTCGTCGAGGCGTCGCGCCTTCCAAGGAGAAGTCGTCGTGTTTCGCGGTGTTGTCATCTGCGACGCCGATGGCATGCTGACTAACGTCGTGTTCGATTTTATCGAACGAAATCGACACAACCTCCAAGTTATGGATTCGACATGGAAGCGGCACACGCGTTCTTGAAGACGCTCGCGATCGTGCTCGGGGTGGCGGCCATCACCACGATCGTGTTCCAGCGCCTCCGCCAGCCGGTGGTGCTCGGTTACATCATCGCCGGCCTGCTCGTCGGGCCGCATTTGCCGCTTCCGCTGAACGCAGACCCGGAGACCGTCCACACGCTCTCCGAGCTCGGCGTCATCCTCCTCATGTTCGCGATCGGGCTCGAGCTCAACATCGAGAAGCTCGTCCGTGTCGCGCCGACCGCGGGCGTCATCGGCGTCCTCCAGGTCGCGGTCATGATGGTCGCCGGCTTCGTCATCGGGCGCGCGTTCGGCTGGACGCAGCAGGAGAGCCTCTTCGCGGGCGGGGCCATCGCCATCTCCAGCACCACGATCATCGCCAAGGTGTTCGAGGAGCTCAAGGTCGCGCCGCGCCTCCGGGAGATCGTCTACGGGGTCCTCATCATCGAGGACATCATCGCGATCCTCCTGCTCGCCACGATGACGACGATCTCGAGCGGCGCCGGGCTCGACGCCGTTACGCTCGCCAAGACGACGGGCAAGCTCGTCGCGTTCCTGGTCGCCATGGTCGTCATCGGCCTCTTGGTCGTGCCGCGGCTGATGCGCTGGGTCGTCCGCCTGCGGCGCCCGGAGACCACGCTCGTCGCCAGCGTCGGCATCTGCTTCGCGTTCGCCCACGCCTGCGCGGCGTTCCACTACTCGGTCGCGCTCGGCGCCTTCGTCGCCGGCATGCTCATCTCCGAGTCGGGCGAGGGGCACACGGTCGAGCACCTGCTCATGCCCGTGCGCGACATGTTCGCCGCGATCTTCTTCGTCTCGGTCGGCATGCTCATCGATCCGGTGCTCGTCTACGAGAACTGGCTCGCGGTCGTGGTCCTCTCGGCCGTCGTCATCGTCGGCAAGATCGTCAGCGTCACGCTCGGCGGCATCGTCACCGGCTGCGGGCTCCGCACCTCGGTGCAGTCGGGGATCAGCCTCTCGCAGATCGGCGAGTTCTCGTTCATCATCGTGTCGCTCGGGCTCACGCTCCAGGCGACCCGCCCGTTCCTCTTCCCCGTGGCCGTCGCGGTGTCGGCGATCACCACGCTGACGACGCCCGCCTTGATCAAGCGCTCCGAGGCCGCGGCGGCCGCCGTCGAGCAGCGGCTCCCGCGCAACGTGACGGCCTTCATCTCGCTCTACAGCGCCTGGCTCGAGCGTGTCCGGGCGAAGCCGGCGTCCGCGACGGCGGCGGCGCGCGTGCGGCGGCAGGTCATCCTGCTCCTCGTCGACGCCGGCGCGATCGTGGGGCTGCTCCTCGGAGGCGCGCTGCTCCACCGGCGCGCCGAGCAGGCGATCGCGGAGCGCTTCGGGCTCGACTCGATGGTCTCGCAGGCGATCTTCGTCGGCGCCGCGGCGCTCGTCGGCTTGCCGTTCCTCCTCGGCGTCGTGCGGCTCACCCGCGCGATCGGCCTCACGCTCGTCGGCAGCGGGCAGGACAAGGGCGCCGGCACGGCGGCGGCGCGGCCGATCGCCCTCGCGGTGCAGCTCGGCCTGCTCACGGCCGTCGGCGCCGCCGCGGTCACGGTGGTCGAGCCGTTCGTCCCGCCGGGGATCGGCGTCTTCCTGTTCGTCGCGCTCGTCGTGACGGCGATGCTCGCGTTCTGGCGGAACGCGAAGCAGTTCGACGTCGAGGTGCAGGCCGGCGGCGCGGTCGTCATGGGCGTGCTCAAGGCGAAGCTCTCTCCCCACGAGGTCGGCGAGCATCACGACGAGGCCGCGGACGCCACCGCCGAGGCCGAGGTGGCGGGAGACGTCGCCGCCCTCCTGCCGGGCCTCGGCGCGCCGAGCATGATCCGTATCGGCCCGAAGAGCCCCGTGATCGGCCGGACCCTGAGCGATCTCGACCTGCGCTCGCGGACGGGCGCCGCCGTGCTCGCGATCGTGCGCGACGGCGGCCCGGTCATGCTCCCCGACGGCTCGGAGCGGCTCGGCGAGGGCGACGTCGTCGCCACCGTGGGGTCGGACGAGGCGCTCGCGAGCGCGAAGGCGCTGCTGCTCGAGAGCGGCCCGGGAGGCTCGCATGCCTCGTAAGCGCGCGATCGTCGTCGGCACCGATTTCTCGGCGGCTTCGCAGCACGCGGTGGCGCGGGCGGCGTCGATCGCGCGCCAGCAGGGCGCCACGCTGCACGTCGTCCACGCGGCGAGCCGTCTGCCGCGCTTCCTCGCCAAGAAGCTCGCCGTGGACGCGGCCGAGGGGGAGCGCTCCGAGCGCACCGCGCTCGAGACGGTCCTCGAGGAGCTGCG
>JAHBWA010000218.1 GCA_019637195.1 Labilithrix sp.
GCTCGCAGCGAGCGCCACGGCGACCGCCTCGGCGCCGCGCGGGAGCGCGCACGACGCGACGAGGCGCAGGACGAGCGTCCCGGCGCGCTGCTTCGCGACGGACGGGCCCTCTCCGCGCGGCTCGGCCGCGGCGAGCGCCGCGGCCGCCACCGACATCGCGTCGAACGGACCGGCGCGCGGACCGACGACCTCGGCCAGCGCGCGGACGTGGACGCCGAGGCTCGGCGCCTCGGGCGGGGCGAAGGCCCCGTCCCACAAGAGCGCCGCGACGGATTCGAAGCTCGCGCCCGCGCGGTCGAGGTCGATCGCGGAGCGGCCGCGGTAGACCGGACCGGTCGCGTCGATGGTCCCCACCCGCGTCTCGAGGACCGGCTCGCCCCAGCGGAGCGCGCTCGCGGCGACGGGACCATGCCCCGACCGCGCGCGGCTCCGCGCCCTCTGGCGCTCGAGGTCCTCGCGGCAGTAGAGCCGCGCGCGATCGGCCCCCGGGGCGGCGACGCTGCGGACCCTCCCCCGGCTCGCGTAGGCGTAGAGCGTCTCCCGCTTGATCCCGAGGAGCGCAGCGGCGTCCGCCGCCGGCATCCACTCCAGGGCTTGATCGTCGATCGAGTCGTATTGATTCACGAATCCATCATGCGATGTCCCGTCATGTTGTCCACATTGATCCATGCATTCAGTCCGCCCCGACGACCCCCACCGCGCGAGGCCGCGCCCGCGCGCCGACGCCGACACCAGGAGACGCCCGATGAGCCCGACCACGACCTTCACGCCCTGCCCCCTTGGCCCCGCCGGCGGCGCGCCCCGCGCGGGCGACGACGCCGCACCCCGCGCGAGTGACGCGCGCCGCGCGGACCACGAAGGCGCGGGGCTCCTCGGCGCGAGCAGCCTGGAGGACGTCGTCGCGGCGACGACGCGGCTCTCGGACGTCGACGGAGAAGCGGGCCGCCTGGTCATCGCCGGCCGGGCCGTGGAGGATCTCGCCGGCGCGGTGACGTTCGAGGACGCGGTCCACCTCCTCTGGCGCGGGCGGGCGCCGTCCGCGACCGAGCGCGAGCGCGTGCAGTCGGCGATCGGGGAGGCGCGCGCGGCCGCGTTCGAGAGGCTGGGGGCGCTCGGCGACGCGCTCACGATGGCCGACGCCATGGACGCGCTCCGCGCCGCCGCCGGCCATCTGACGGCCGACGCCGCCGGCGATTCGACCGCGAGCGCTCGAGGCGACGACGGGCTCGCCGGCGCGCTCCGGATCGTCGGCGCGCTCGCGGTGTGGGCCGCGGCCTGGGCGCGGGTACCGTCGCCCGTCCGGCCCGATCCTCGCGCGTCGCACGCCGCCGACTACCTGCGGATGGCGACCGGGCGCGCGCCGAGCGCGGCCGAGGCCGCCGCGCTCGACGCCTACCTGGTCACGGTGATCGACCACGGGATGAACGCGTCGACGTTCGCGGCGCGCGTCGTCGCGTCCACGGGGTCGGACACGGTCTCCGCCGTCGTCGCGGCGATCGGCGCCCTCAAGGGCCGCCTCCACGGCGGCGCCCCGGGCCCGGTGCTCGACATGCTGGACGCCGTCGGAGCGGCCGGCGACGCGCGCGCGTGGCTCGAGGCCGCGCTCGAGCGCAAGGAGCGCATCATGGGGATGGGTCACCGCGTCTACCGCGTGCGCGATCCGCGCGCGTTCGTGCTCGAGCGCGCGATCGCGCGGCTCGAGGAGGCGCGCGACGCGCAGCCGTCCGCGATCGCTCCGCCGACCTCGGAGCCCGGCGGCCGCGACGCGAGCGAGGCGCGCGGCGTCCGCGAGCGCCTCGAGCTCGCGCGCGTCGTGGAGCGCGAGGCGGAGGCCTTGCTCGCCGCGCGCCACCCGGAGCGCGCGCTCCGCGCGAACGTCGAGTTCTACACCGCGGTCCTCCTCGAGGCCGTCGGCCTGCCGCGCGCGCTCTTCACGCCGACGTTCGCGATCGCGCGCGCCGCCGGGTGGTGCGCGCACGTCGAGGAGCAGCGCGCCGTGGGGCGCCTCATCCGGCCGAGGTCGCGCTACGTGGACGCGCCCCCGCGCGCAGGCGCCCACGGCTGAGCGCCGAGGGGTTCCACGCGCTCTCCCCTCCCCCGCATGCTCGGCGCGCCGACGCCGGGGCGTGGGACGAGACGCACGCCGCCGGCCACGGCACACGCGCGGGGCTCGCGTCAGCGCGGATCGATCGTGTCGATCGACTGGATGGACTTCCCGTCCTCCGCGATCTTCCAGACGTCGATGAGCCCCGCGGTCTCCTCGGTCGCGGGATCGTAGTCGAGGTTGCCCGAGGCCCCCGAGACGTTGACGGCGGTGCCCGCGCCGAGCGCGCCCGAGATCCTCGCCCAGTTCGCCGGGGTGACCGGGATCTCCTCGCCGGGCGCCGACACCTTCCGGAGCCCGCGCGCGATCCCGATCCCGGTGACGCTCCTCTCCTGCCGGAGCGCGAACGCGCTTCCATAGAAGACGAGCCAGGTGGCGTCGTACGCGTGCGGGACGAAGGCGAGCGCGCCGGGGTCCTTCTTGAAGGCGGCGTTGTAGCTGGTCTTGAACAGCTCGAAGGTCGGCCCCTGCGGCACCGCCGGACGGCTCCCGATGACGCGCGGGAAGAGCGCGGCGGCGCCGGCGGCTCCGCTCAGCAGATCCGGGTTGGCCGCGCTGTCGGTCAAGAAGAGGCCGATGTCGTCGTAGCTGGCGAGCGACGTCGCCGCGTTGAGGAACGCGACCGCGTCCGGCGTCTGCGACGAGAAGAACAGCACGAACGCCGGCGACGACGCGGCGGCCTGGACGATCGCCGCGTCGCGCTGGCTCGCGGTCTCGTAGGCGATCGCCTCGACGCTGCGCCCGTCGCCCTGGAACGCCGCGGTGAAGACCTCGGTGAGCGACGTGCCGTACGGCCCCTTCTCGTTGACGACGACGACGCGCACGGCCGTCGGGAAGCTCGTCGTCAGGTGACGGGCGATCGCCGCCCCCTGGAGCGTGTCCGGCGCCGCCGTACGCCACAAGAGGCCAGGCGCCTCGTCGGTCGCCGTCTTGACGTCGTAGCCCGTGAGCGTCGGGCTCGACGCCGCCGGCGACATGACGAGCACGCCTTGGTCCTTCACCGCGTCGAACACGGCGATCGCGTCGCCGGAGGCGCTCGGCCCGACGATCGCCGGGACGCCGAGCACGTCGGCCAGATAGCGCGCGCTCGCGACGGCGGCGTCGGTCCGCTTGAGCGAGTCGTACTTCGCGTCCTCGGCCACGTCGCAGAAGACGACGCCGAACGGACGGCCGTCGAGCCCGCGCTCCTCGTTGACCTGCGTCGTCGCGAGACGGATGGCGTCCTCCCGACCGCGCTGCGTCTCGACGCTTCGATCCATCAGCGCGCCGATCGTGATCACGCCCTCGTAGCTCTCGGGGCGCGTCAGGAGGTCCGGCGGGAACGTCGTCGTGCAGCGCGGGCTCGGCGGCGCCTTCTCGCAGAGGCCCGCGCCTCCGCACACGAGGCCCGCGCCGAAGGCCTCGCGGCAGTCCGCGTTCTTCGTGCACGACGCGACGTCCTCGCGCGTCAGCGTGCAGCTCGTCACGACGGCGGCCGCCGCGGCGAGCGCGGCGAGGGTCGACGCGCGCGCGCCGCGATCCGTGGCTCTAGAACGTCCCAACGATCTCGACTCCCGCGCCCGCAGGCCGCGCCTCGACGCGCACCCCGCGCCCATTGCTCTTGCCTTCACGCGCGCCGTCCGTGCGGCGCGCTCCGCCGCCGACCTTGACGGACGCGTCGTCATCGCCGCTGCCCGCGAGGAGAAAGTAGAGCCCGGCGCCGCCGAGGACGACGCCGGAGACGAGCGCGATGTCGGTGACGAGCCCGAACGTCTTGTCGCGATCGATCGCCGACTGGGCGTCGGCGCTGCACAGGCGCCCCCCGGGCGCGGCCCGGCACCCCGCCTCGACGTCGCTCCGCGCGGACAGCGTGAGCAGGCCGAAGACGCCGGACGCCGCGAGCGCCGCGCCGCCCGCGCCGAGCAGGACGATCGGCAGCAGGCGCGTCGGCTTCTCCGGCGGCGGCTCCGGCGACTTCGGCGTCGCGGGCTCCGTGCTCCCGGCGGCCGCGGGCGGCTCGTTCGCCTTCTCGGCGGCGCGCCGCTTCTCCTCTTCCTCGCGCGCCTTCTCCTCGGCGACCTTCTGCTCCTCGACGCGCTTGCGCAGGTTCGCGAGCCGCTTCTGCACGACGTCGCGATCCTTGGCCTTGCCGCTCGCGAGGTACTTCTCGAGCGCGTCGACGGCCTCGGCGTACTTGCCGAGCCGCTCGAGCGCGTTCGACACGTTGAAGAGCAGCTGCGGCCGCCCGCTCAGCTCGTAGGCCTCGAGGAACGACGCGTAAGCTTCCTCGTAGCGCCCCTCGGCGTACGCGGTGTCGCCCTTCTCGAACAGCTCGCGGGCGCGCACGTCGGCGGCGGCCTTCTCGGGCGCCTTCTGCGCCGGCGCGGCGCGCGCGACGGACGTGAGCGGGTGGCCGGGCACGAGCTGGCCCGACACCCCGATGGCTACGACGACCGCCGCTACGAAACGCCTCCCGCTCATTCCCAGGGGTCGATGTTATCCGTCTTCGGCCGGCCGTCCGAGTTTCCCTTCACCTTCCCCGTCGGGGCGGGCCCCGGCGAGGGGCGCGCCACCGGGGGCTGGCGGCCCGTGGCGACGGGAGCGGCGCCCGAGGTGGCGGCGCTGGGGACGCTCGGCCGGAGGCCGATCGCGGGAGGAGGCGGGCTCGAGTCCTTGAACTCGACGAGGAGGCTCTCGTAGCCGGGCGCCGAGAGACGGAGCGTGTGGGTCTTGCCGTCGCGCGGGAACGATCGCGAGATCTGCCCCGATCCCGCGGCGACGCCGTCGATTTCGATGAGCGCCGTGGCCGGCGTCACCTGGAGGTCGAGGGTGAACGTCTCACCGGCCGGCTCGACGGCGGCAGGACGGCCGGCGTCCTCCCGGCGGGAGCTCCGCACGACGAGGACCGAGGCGAGCACCGCGACGCCGAGGCTCAAGCCGATGACCGCGGTGATCATCCCGGAGCTGCGCGGGCGGGCGACCGGCCCCGTCGTGCCGGCGCCGTAGCTCGGCAGGCGCTCGTGGACAGCCCCCGGCGGCGTCGTGCTCGGGAACGGGCCCGCGTGGTCGGCGAAGCCGTGGCTCATCGGACCGTTCGGCATCGAAGCGTGCGAGCCGCTCGGCAGCGACCCGTGAGGGACCGAACCGCTCGGGAGCGACGCGTGAGGGACCGAGCCGCTCGGCAACGACCCGTGAGGGAGCGACCCGCTCGGGAGCGACGCGTGAGGGACCGAACCGCTCGGCAACGACCCGGGAGGGAGCGAGCGCGCCGCGTGGTGCGAGTGCTGCGAGCTCGGCGTCGGCGCGCTCCCCGCGTGCCCGCCGTGGATCATCGCAGGCGTCCCGCTCGAGAACGGCGGGCTGCTGTGGACCGTGGCAGCGGCCCCGACCGCCGAGGGGCGCTGCAGCACCTCCGTCGGCGACTGCTGGCCGACGCCGGTGCCGCGGAAGGTCGGCGCCCAGATCATCCTCGCGCGATCGCTGCCGAACGAGAGCAACGCCTCGCCGAGCGCCCGCATCGAGACGAAGCGGTCTTGCGCCGAGAGCGCCATCGCGCGCTGGATGACCTGCTCGAACGCCGCCGGCACGGCGGGGTTTCGCTCGCGCACCGGCGCGTACTCGCCCTTGCAGATCGCCATCGCGAGGGCGACGAAGTTGTTGCCGAGGTCGGCGAACGGACGCACGCCCGTCACGGCCTCGTAGAGGATGACGCCCATCGAGTATTGATCGGAGCGTCCGTCGGCGAGCTTGTCGGCGCGCATCAGCTCGGGCGACGCGTAGTGCGGCGTGCCGACGAACGCGGAGTCCGTCGTCAGCGCGGCCTGCTGCGAGTCGTGGACCAGCTTCGAGATGCCGAAGTCGAGCACCTTCGGGACGATCTCGCCGTTCCACGAGCGCGAGAGGAAGATGTTCGACGGCTTGAGGTCGCGGTGGACGATGCCATGGTCGTGGGCGAAGTCCGCCGCAGCGAGGATCGGGAGCAGGAGATCGACGATCGTCTCGACCGGCAGGCGTCCCTCGCGGCGGATCATCGCCGACAGCGACTCGCCCTCGAGGTGCTCCATCACGAGGCACGGGAGCCCGCCCATGATCCCGACGTCGGTGACGTCGACGATGTTCGGGTGACGGATGCGCGAAGCGAGCTGGCCCTCGCGGAGGAACCGCGCGACGACGATCTCGTCGTCGAGGAAGCGCTTGCGCAGGGTCTTGATCGCGACGCGCTTGTTGAGCCCCGTGTGCAGGGCATCGAACACGTCACCCATCCCGCCAGAGCCGATCTTCGCCCGGACCTTGTAGTGGCCGAGCGACGTCGTCGGGAGGGTGTCTACGCTCCGATCCGTCACGCTGTCCATCCTATCAGGACGCGCCGGCAAACGCGCACAATGGCTCGCGACAAAGGCACACATCGGCCCCTCACCTCGCGCGGGCGTCCACGGGGGACCGGAACGGTCGTGCTCGCTCCGCGCCGGGAGCGCGGGCCGACGTCGTCGCGACACCTGTGGTGCCAAAGAGCCGATGGTACTGCGACCACAATCATGAGAATTTCAGTATGCGGGTGGTACGTAACCGAGGGGGCGACGCGGGGTCCGGTCGACGAGGAGGTCGTGACTCGATGGGGGCGAGACGCGAGCGTGCGTCACGAGACGGGAGACCAGTGGCTGCCAGTGACGCACTCCCCTTTCGCAAACCTGCTTGCGCAGCCCGTCCCCGTCGCAACGGCGCACGTACCAGGCTGGGCGCTCTGGCTCGTTGGCTCTATTCTCGCGGTTTGCGGCACGGTAGCCATCGTCGCAACTCAGATCGGAATGGCGTCCTCTTACGAACGAGCCACATTGTTGCTCGCAACTGGCAAACTACGGGAGGCGATCCCGTCCTCGCGGAGTTGGGGAGCTTTAGGGACGCTGCGACGAAGCTCAGGCTGGCGCGCTCCCTGGTGAAGGGTCAGGTGACCGACGCGTTGACGAAGCAGAGTCAAACGTGGGCCGTGGGGCCCCTGACCTGGCGATCAAGGTCCCATGAGGCTGGCGAAAGCGCCCGCCTCTGGCCCCATGAGCTGGCGATTGGCAACGACGAGACACTTCGAGACGACGAGGTGCGCGACGAAGGCTCGCGTTGTAACGGGTCTTCTCGGCTGATCGCGCGGGCACAGGTGTGCCAGTATGGCGCCTCCTCGTGCCGGCGCCTCGAATTACTGATGCCCCACCGAGCCCGTGTAGATAACGACGGATATATGTCCAGCACGCCCACCATGTTTAGTAAGCGGGCGGCCTCGGACACGCCGCAGTCCCACGACAAATGCGGATCGGGCCGTGCCAAGGGCTCCACCCAAACGAAGGACTGTAGAGAGAAAACTTGCACCAACGCTCATCGGTGTAATGATGAGCCGACTGAGAAGAACAGCCCGCGCCACCCAAACCCTGCCAACAAAATCTGGTGTTTTGCACGGAAATATTTACTTGACCCCCTACTTGACTCACAACCGGAGGGGGAACAGTGCCTGGACCAACAACAGCATCATTCTCACACAAAACTGACGCGGCCGTAGCTGCGTAATCATAGTTGCCGTACAACTCAAAATAGCGGTAGGCACCCGTCTCGCCGCGATCGTTGACGCCATCAACTTGCATCGCCAGAGGGGTTCCTGGTGAATGGACGGGCATGGTCTGTCCAGAGATCAGAGCGGAGCGGAGGCTCGCAGTGCTCATTACAGGGTCGTAGCCATACGGCTCAGTCGCAAGGTAGGTCGCATAGAGGTCGCTGCCATTGTCATTCAATAGCCCCATGAGCGTGCCGTCGCCGCGGCTACCGCCTGGACCACTATTGGGGTACGCCTGCCAATAGAACGCAAGGGGGACGCCCGTGCGCTGAGCTGCCCGGACGGTCTCGTTGCGTCGCCAATCAATGTTCTTACCTCGATGGTAGACGAGGCCGAGTTCCCCCAGTATGACCTGGCTTCCAGAAGGAGACAGACTTCGAATAGCATTTATGTCGAGCTCCAGCCGGCCACGATCGGTACTGGACCAAGCCGAATACGCGACATACGCGGGTGCAGCACTGAGACCAGGCAAAACGTGTGTCAAGGCACTCTTTGCGCCAACGCTCGAGAGAGAGGGGTAGCCATTGATTTCGACTGCGTCCTTTATTGATACGCCAGCGCATCCTCCAGCCGCTTGTGCTATCCCTTCGTCAATGCCTTGTCGTCGTGCGTTGAACCATGTCACCATATTGGCAATTGACTGATCGATTGTTAGAACGGTTGGTCGCGCAGATCCTGAACACACCTTCGCTGGCTGTTCGCAGTTGCGCTTGACCTCACAGCACCTCGATGTCTCCGGCTGAGGTGGACTAGCAAGCTCTGCCGCTCGACACCTACTGTAATCGGATATGCCGCCACATGCAAATATGTGATTGTCGGCCTCCCAGTTCGAGATGATGAATGTTTTCCCCGTGTTGCGCTGCGTCTCACAAATTGCAGTGGCCATGCCCCTGTACTCGTCGACAGCGGCCGCAATTCTTGTCGGCGTAAAGAAGTTTGGATCTGTACTGAACAGATCGTTCTCACCCGTTTCACCAAGCACGACGCTGTCGTATGTTGTAAGCATAACAACTCGCAGCCCCGCTTGATTGAAGGCGTCCTGGTAGTATCTACTTCGAATTGCACATGAGAGAAAGTTACCGGGCGGGCACACCGCCTGCCGGGCTTCCCATGCATCCAAGTTGAAGTTGTACGTATTGTTTGAGCCCGGTCTACGCTGCCGAGGATTAAGTCGCAGGCGAACGTTTTCCCCGAATCCGGCCGCCGCGAGGTTCGCTACACCATCGCGCAAGGCGTGGTCCATGGCGATCTCGCCTGGCTGATACCCTCCCATATAGTAGCCCCCCAGGAAAGAGGGAGCTGGTGGCGGAGAGCCGACACGCTGACTCCATACGGGGCTACGGAGCCCGTCGGAGCCACGAATTGCCCAAAACGTACAGCTTCTATGCCCTGATACATGCGGAATAGACATATTGATTTGGTTGTCGGCCCTGTAGGAGTAGGTGACTTCGGTGGCCCCGTACGTAAGGCCGCCACATGTAACCTGGACCGAGTACTGGCCAACTGTTCCAGCAAGAGGAAATCGGCCGAATAGCTCGAAATATTGGCGACCACCAACAACGCTTTTGGTGGTCGCTCCACGTATTTCGATTGATGGCGCAATCAACGCAATTGGCGGATTCGCGAGTGAGGCGCCGAACTCCGGGCTAGAGGTCGATTGGCTTCCGAGCGTATGCTTGACCGAGAACGAGCATTTTGAGCCCTTGGGGCGTTCGGGAATGAGGACGTCAATAGCTGTCGGGCTCTGCCTCAGGACGATGGCATACATGCGAGCGACGTTTCCCGTTAGGCGTATTCCGTTGCAGAACGCTGTCGGAGCGTAGATGTGTCCAGTCGTGTTGGCGTCGGGGAAGTCTCCGTTTAGTCTAACTAGATGGGCGGTGTTACCATATGCCCCAAGGCTTGTCGCTGTGGTGATGGTGGGCTGCGCGGGTGTGACAGCCTGTGAGGTGACTCCCAGGTGGTCTTCATCCGTGTCGCCGCCCTCAACAGAGCACGACGCGAGGGCGCCGATCAGTAACGTGCACAGCTCACGCACTCGACTATTGTGAACTTTTTGCATTGGTGTTCCAGATTGTAAATTGGTTGGATGTTCATGGTTCGCGATCGGGCTCGCGCCTCCCTGCTGGCGCGCCTCCCTGCTGGGAGGTGCGGACAGGTTACTGCGTAGGGGGGTACGTAGTCTCTTGACTGTACGGTCCTGAGGTCTTCGGCTACGCTGATCGTGTCGAGCCTCCACGCTCCTTGTCGGAATCGCTTCTCTTTATTGCCAGTTCGCGGGGTCATGGGGCCACCCCTTCGCGGGTCACGGGCCAGGAGACGGAGCGAACAACCAAAGACAGCGTGCCGCGGATCGGTCGTGGAGTCCATGGACGTCGGATCGAGCGCTTCGTTCTTGGTCGGCGGAGCGACTTTCGCAGGGTCATGGGGCCACCGCGGTGGGAGAATGCGCGGAGAGCGGTGCCCACCGCGATTGCGCGCGTCGTCCGCCCGAAGTCGTGCCGAAGAAGCGCGACCTCGGGGCGCTCACGAAGGTCCTCATCGCCGAGCCGCTCAAGCTGCCGATCCCGCGCGGTCTCGCCGGTCCCGGGATACTCGCCGACACGATCGTGAAGCGGTCGCAGGACCACATGCCGCTCAACCGGCTCGAGGACATGTCCGCGCGCGACGGCGTCGAACTCGCACGCTCGACGATGCGCGGATGGCACGGCGCGCTCGCAGAGATCGCGAAGCCGCTCGTGTCGGCGATGCGCGAGGACGCCTTCGCCCAAACGTACCTTTGCACCCGACGCGACCGGGGTACTCGTGCAGCAGAAGGAGCGCTGCCGCCGTGGCCACTTCTGGGTCCTCGTTGCCCCACGGCGCGCGATCTCGTCGGTAAGGAGGAGAGCGTTGAAGGCCGTCTCCTGCTTCTCCGCGAGGACGAGACGCTCGGGGAGGCTCGCCGCGAACGGATACGTTGCGTCCTCGCTCGGGGCTGCGTAGGCCGTAGCCCGGCGACGCTCTTGTGAACTTGTGAAAACCGCAGAGAGCAACGCGCCCGGGTCAACTCGAACATCACCGGTCGATCCCTCCTAAAACCCGGGATCGCAGGCGAGCGGCGTGGCGAACACCGACGCCGCGCGGCCTCGATCGGCCGCGAAGAAGGCGACGATCGCGCGGCCGTCGGGACGAACCGCGAGCGCGGGCTGGCCCGCGTTGATCGCGTCGGGCGAGACGACGAGCGGCTCGCCGCGAGGCTCGAGATCGCGCCCGAGGCGGATCGCGACCACGCGGTGCGCGCCGGCGAGCCCGTCGGCGAACGCGAGCAAGAGATCGCCGTCCGGGAGCGCCGCGAGCGACGGCGACATGCCCGCGCCGATGACGCGGACGGGACCGAGCGTCGTCGCGCCCTCACCGTCCGGGGTGAAACCGGCGACGACGATCGACCAGTCGCGCTCACCCGCGGCGCGCTCGGCCCACGCGACCGCGCCGCCACCGCCCCACGGCGCCACCGCGGGTGCGCCGACGGTCGCGCCCTTGCGCACGAGGGGCACGAGCGGCCCCGCCGGCGCGAGCGAGCCGTCGGCGACGCCGAGATAAAACGTCGACGGCCGGCGCAGCGCGACGACCGCGCCACCGTCATCGCGCGCGGCGGCGCGGACGACCTCGGGCGCCGCGTACGCGACCCCGCGGGCCGGAGCGCGCGGAGCCGCCGCGAGCCGGGCGACGCCGCTCGGACGGTACGGGCTGCTCTTCGCGACCGGCGCGGCGGGACCGCCCGGCGACGGCACGCGCGCGGGCGACGCGCCAGGCGCAGACGGCACGCGCGCGGACGACGCGCCAGGCGCAAGCGCCACGCGCCCAAACGAGCCGGGCAGCGCCCAGAGGGTGCGCGCGCGGACGCCGCGGGGATCGTCGAGCAGCGCCGTGATCGCGCCGCCGCGAGCGACGATGCGGAAGCCCGGCCCGTCGCCGGCGGCGGCCACGCTCCGGACCTCGCCCTCGTCGACACGGACGTCGAGCCCCTCGCCGTCGTCGTCGCCTCCCGACTCGACGACCGCGTGGCTCACGAGCGACGGTGACTTCACGCGGACCGTCTCGGCGATGCGGAGGCCGGAGCCCTCGACGCGCAGCCCGACGGCCTCCTTGGTCCCGGACGCGAGCGCGACACCGAAGCCGGTCTCGAGCACCGTCACGTCGAGGCCTGGCCCGATCTGCGCGCGCGGGGCGAGCACGCGAGCGCCGCCGGACGCGGCGCAGCCGCCGGAAGGAGGCGCCGGGTGCGCCGCGGCGGCCGGGCTCGCGAGCGGCGTCCGCTCCGACAGCGCGACGTTCGGCTCACGCGCGATCGTGCTCTGCGCCGCCGACCGGCCGGAGACGGCGACCAGCGCCACGACGGCCGCGACGAGCGCGTGCGAGACGGCGAGCCCGATCGCGACGCGACGCCGACGACGCGCCGGCGGTGCGTCGTCCGGAGGAGGCCGCTCGGTGATGGCGCGCGACGCCTCGAGGCCGTCGCTCGGCGCGGCGCGATCGTCGCGCGACGTCTCCAGGGCGCCACGTGGCGCAGCGAGATCGAGCTTCGGGAGCGGCGGCGCGGTGAAGGGCGCACGCGCGAGCGTCGCGAGGTCGCGCACGCTCTCGAGCTCGGACGCCGACAGCTCGAGGAGGCTCGCGCTCGAGTCGGACGCGACGCCGTTCGACGTGAGCGTCGGCACGGTCGAGCGCTCGCTCGGACGCTCCGCGAGCGCATCGCCCGCGGCGCTCTCGCCGGGACGCTCCGCGAACGCATCGCCCGCCGCGCCCTCGCGCGCCCGCTCGCTCTCGCGCGGCGCGCCGAGGTCCCCCGAGCTCTCGTAGCCCCCTACCGCACGCAGGAGCGTGGCCGCGGGCGCTTCGGCCGTGAAGAGCGAACGCGCACCCGCGGCGTCCTCTCGACGCCGCGCGCTCGGGACGCGGAGCACGTCGGACGTCGGGAACGTGAGCGTGCGCCGCGTCGGCGGAGCCTTGGGCGTGGCGGCGTCGGCCGCGTCGCGCACGCGCGGATCGATCCCGACGCCCCCCGCGCCTCCGTCGACCTTCCCGTTCGTCGTCTCGCCCCGAAAACCCACTCGCCCCTACCTCTCTTACTGGCCGCGCTCTAGCACCGCGCGGCTCGAGTGCATCCCGATCACGACGTCCGATCCGCGGATTGAGCACGGCCAGGACCGCCCGCGGACGCGGCCTGCGCTGCCTCCGCCGCAGCCCCCGCGCCGCATGCAGGACGAGGTCCATCCAAGACCGACCGCAACATGATGAAATCACCAATGATCCGCCACTTCGCCTGCGGTCCTTCCGCCTCACCCCGAGACGTCCAGACCGCACGGTCCGCTCCCCGGCGACGCCCGCGGCCGCACCCCGGCGGAGCCGGCTGCGTCTTCTGCGCGCGCGCCGTCTTCGTTTTGC
>JAHBWA010000219.1 GCA_019637195.1 Labilithrix sp.
CGTGGGGGCGAGCACGCGCGCGCAAGGCGTCCGCGGATCGCCGGATGCTCGATCTGTTCGAGGCGACCTGAAATGCGCGCGCTCGCGCCGCTCCTGGCGTTCTTGCTGAGGGAGAAGCAGCTCCGTCAGAACCTCGGCGCGTTCGCGAAGTTCCTCGCCGTCATCGCCGGGACGGTCGCGCTGTTCTCGGCGAGCTTCCGGATGATCATGCTCGTGGTCGAGGGGCGCGAGTACTCGTGGACGACGAGCCTCTACTGGACGCTCACGGTGATGAGCACGCTCGGCTTCGGCGACATCACGTTCCACACGGACGTCGGCCGCCTCTTCAGCATCGTGGTCCTGCTGACGGGGCTCGTGATGTTCGTCATCGTGCTGCCGTTCGCGTTCATCCGGTACTTCTACGCGCCGTGGCTCGAGGCGCAGATCCGCCTCCGCGTCCCGCGAGAGTGCCCGTCGACGGTCGAGGGGCACGTCATCTTCTGCCGGTACGACACGATCGCGCGGGGGCTGATCGAGCGATTGAAGTCGCTCTCGATCCCGTACATCGTGATCGAGGGCGACGTCACCGCCGCCGGCGCGCTGCACTCCGAGGGGGTCTCGGTCGTGCACGGTGAGTTCGACAGCCGGGCCACCTACGCGGCGCTGCGCGCGGAGAAGGCGCGGCTCGTCTTCGCGAACCTCGACGACGCGAGCAACACGAACGCCACGCTGACAGTGCGCGAGCACGCGCCGGCGCTCCCGGTCGCCGCGCTCGCCGACAGCGACGACGCGGCCGACGTCCTCGAGCTGAGCGGCGCGACGAACGTGCTCCCGCTCAAGCGCCGCCTCGGCGAGCACCTCGCGGCGCGCGTCGACGCCGGTCACATTCGCGCGCACGTCGTCGGGCGATTCAAGGACCTCGTCATCGCCGAGCTCCCGGTGCACAACACGGGGCTCTCGGGGAAGGCGATCCGCGAGACGTCGCTGCGGAAGCTCACCGGGATGAACATCGTCGCGTACTGGGACGCGGGGGTGCTCCACCCGGCGCACGCCGACGCGGTGCTCGGCCCGTACAGCATCGCGATTGTCGTCGGCACCGAGGAGCAGCTCACGCTCCTCGACTCGCTCTTCGTCATCTACGAACCGAACGAGAACCCGGTCGTCGTCATCGGAGGCGGCCGAGTCGGCATGGCGGCCGCGCGCGCGCTGCGTGAGCGCGATGTCGCGGTGCACATCGTCGAGCGGAGCGACGCCATTCGCGGGCTCGACGCCGTGGCCGACGAGGTCTTCGTCGGCGACGCGGCCGATCGCGACATCTTGATGGCGGCGGGGCTCGGCCGTGCGCCGTCGGTCGTGGTGACGACCAACGACGACGCCACCAACATCTTCCTCGCGATCTTCTGCCGCCGCCTCAACCCCGACGTGCGCATCGTGAGCCGGATCACGCACGAGCGGAACCTCGAGGCGATCCACCGCGCGGGCGCCGACTCGGTGCTGAGCTACAGCTCGCTCGGCGTGAAGTCGCTCCTCTCGTTCTTGCGGGGCAACGAGCTCGTCGTCCTCGAGGAGGGCGCGGACATCATCGTCGTCCCCGTCCCGGCGTCGCTGGCCGACGAGACGCTCGCCGACAGCGACATCCGCGCCCGCACGGGGCTGAACGTCATCGCCGTCGAGGGCGCGGCCGGCTGCGTGACGAACCCGGCCCCGTCGACGCGCCTCCCCAAGGGCGGCGAAATCGTCGCGATCGGCTCGCTCGAGCAGCGTGAGGCCTTCATGCGCGAGTACGCCCGGCCGCAGCGGTAGCGCTGCCGCTCGCGCGAACCGATTTCGCGCGAGGCGGCCGTCGTGGTAGCCCTCTCCGCCTTGACCACCCCCACGACCCGTCCGAAGGCCGTCCTCGTCGCGGTCCACTTTCCTCGCGTCGAGGACGCGGAGCTCGCGTCGAGCCTCGACGAGCTCGGCCGCCTCGTCACGACCCTCGGCTATCAGGTCGTGGCGCGCGTGGTCCAGCCGCGCGCGCACCTCGAGGCCGCGGCGGTCGTCGGTGAAGGGAAGCTGCAGGAGCTCGCCGAGCTCACCGGCGGCACCGGCCGGCTCGAGACCACGGCGCCGAAGCGTCGCGACAAGGCGAGGCTCCGCCGCGAGGCGGAGGATCGCGACGAGGAAGACGACGTCGACGACGTGGAGGACGACGAGGTGGCCTCGGCCGACGCGAAGGTCGACCTCGTCGCGGTCGATCACGACATCTCGCCGAGCCAGGCGCGGAACCTCGAGCGCGCCACCGGCGTCCGCGTGCTCGACCGGACCGGCGTCATCATCGAGATCTTCCACCGCCACGCGAAGAGCCGCGAGGCGCGCCTCCAGGTCGAGATCGCCCGGCTCACCTACACCGCCCCGCGCCTGCGCGAGTCGCCGGGCGGCAAGGAGCGCCAGCGAGGCCGCGGCGCAGGCGAGGCCGCGCTCGAGCTCGATCGCCGCAAGATCCGCGACCGGATCGCCGAGCTGCGGAGCGAGCTCGAGGCGGTCCAGCGCGACCAAGACGTGCGCCGCGCGCATCGCCGGCAGGCGCGGCGCATCGCGCTCGTCGGCTACACGAACGCCGGCAAGTCCTCGCTGATGCGCGCGCTCACCGCGAGCGAGGTCTACGTCGAGGACAAGCTCTTCGCGACGCTCGACACGACCGTGCGCGCGCTCCAGCCGGAGGCGAAGCCGCGCATCCTCGTGAGCGACACGGTCGGCTTCATCAAGAAGCTCCCGCACGACCTCGTCGCGAGCTTCAAGTCGACGCTCGACGAGGCGCTCGAGGCCTCGCACCTCTTGCACGTCGTCGACGCGGCCGATCCGTCGTGGGAGGCGCAGCTCGAGGTGACGCGGGAGGTGCTCGCGGAGATCGGCGCGAGCGAGGTGCCGTCGACGCTGGTGATGAACAAGGTCGATTTGATCGATCCCGACGCGCTCGAGCGGCTCCGGCGCCGCCTGCCGGACGCGTGGTTCGTCTCCGCGCGCGATCCCGCGGACGTCGCGTCGGTCCGCCAGCGGATCATCACGATCTTCGAGGAGGCGTACGAGGAGATCGAGGTCGTGATCCCCTACGATCGCCAGGCGGTCCTCAGCGAGATGCACGACGCGGGGCGCGTCGTCGAGGAGCGCTGGGAAGAGGCGGGCGTCGTCGTGCGGTGGCGCTCGGAGCCCGAGTCGATCGGCCGGATCCGCGCCCGCCTCCGCGGCTGATCGCGCGCGCTGGGCGCGGTGATCGCGCGCTGGGCGCGGGTGATCGCGAGCGCGTTGATCGCGAGCGCGTCGTCGCGGGTGATCGCGAGCGCGTCGTCGCGGGTGATCGCGAGCGCGTCGTCGCGGGTGATCGCGAGCGCGTCGTCGCGGGTGATCGCGAGCGCGTCGTGCGCGGGTGATCGCGAGCGCGTCGGTCGCGGGTGATCGCGCTCCGAATACGCGTGCGCGTCAGAACGTGATCTCGATCGCCTCGGCGGACTTCTTGGCGGGGCCGTGGAAGACGATCTCGACGTTGTTGCCGTCCGGATCGAGCACGAACGCGGCGTAGTACCCCGGGTGGTAGGGGCGCTCGCCCGGCGCGCCGTTGTCCTTGCCCCCGGCGCGGATCGCCTCGGCGTGGAACCGCTCGACCGTCGCGCGGTCCTTGGCCTGGAACGCGAAGTGGGTCGGCCCCGTCGGCCGGCCGGCGGCGGCCTTCGACGAGACGTGCGAGACGAACAGCTCGTCGGCCCAGAAGAAGTCCTCGCCCTCTCCCCCGAGAGGGAGCTCGAGGGCCGCGAGGCACGCAGAGTAGAAGCGCTTGCTCGCGGCGAGATCGCCCACGACCAGCTGGAGGTGATCGATGAGTCGCCCGCGGTAGAGCTTGTTCGTCTCCATGCGCGGGCATCTTACGCGTTCGGCGGCTGCGGTGAAGGTGGCGGCGAGACGCAGCGTGGCCGGGGCGTCGCGTTCGGACGTCGGCCTCGGGATGTGGCGCGCAGCACGTCACGCTCGGGACGTCGGCCTCGGGATGTGGCGCGCAGCATGTCACGCTCGGGACGTCGGCCTCGGGATGTGGCGCGCAGCACGTCACGCTCGGGACGTCGGCTTCGGGATGTGGCGCGGAGCGCGTCGGTCAGGACTTCGAGTAGAAGTGGGTGACGTGGTCGTGGCGCGGGCGGATGTAGCCTCGGCACGGGTACTCGCTGTCCGCGTGGTACTCGATGAGGTCTTCCATCTGCGTGTCGTCGGAGAAGCGCGCGGAGATCAAACACGTTCCTTCGCGGGTCGGCGTGATCCAGTACACCTCGCATCGGCCCGCCGTGTCGTGGCGCGCGCACGAGATGCTCGTCGCGTCGCAGGCCTCTCCCTCGACGGCGATGAGCGGCTGGCGGTCGATCGACGCGCGGTCGAGCTCGACAGCGGAGCCGTGCTGCCCGCAGGTGCAGCCCGTGACGGCGGCGGGCACGGCGACCGTCGCCACCGCGAGCCGGCCGAGCGCGACGAGCGTGACGGCGGCGGCGCCTCGCTGCCATCGAAGACGTCGCCGCAGCATCGCGCAGAGCTTACCGCGCACCGTCGCGCCCGCCGACGACAATCGCCGATCCGCCGCGCGCGCCGACGACAAGCCGATCCGCCGCGCGCGCCGACGACAAGCCGATCCGTCGCGCGCGTTGTGCGTCGTCGCGACGCGTGGCGGACGTCATCGCGCCCTCTCGCGGCGCGCTCGCGATCGCCGCGATCAGATCGCGGCGATCGCGAGGCTGCGCCGGCGCGGACCTACCGGCGACGGCTTCTTCCCGTCGCCGGCGCCGAGCTTGGCGAACGCGCGGCGGTAGGCCGCGAAGTTGCCGCCGTCGCGCGCGGCCTCGAGCGTGGCGAGCCCCTCGGCCGCGCCGCCTTGCGCGAGCACGTACTCGACCCACGCCCACTTCGCGCTCGTCGAGCGGACGTCCGCGCGCCCGCGGAGACCGCGGCGCAGCCGGTCGAGCCGGCGGTCCACGACGTCGATGCCGGCGAACGGCTGGCCGTCGAGCGGCGTGTTGCGCTTCGCGCAGAACGGCGCGATCCCGAGCGCGACCGGCGCGATCTTCGTCAGCTCGGTGGTGAAGCGGACGCACTCGTCGATGTCGTCGTCCGACTCGCCCGGGAGGCCGATCATCAAGTAGAGCTTGAGCCGATCCATCCCGTGCCGCTTCGTCAGCTCGGCGCAGCGGATGAGGTGCTTCTCCTTCGCCTTGCGCTCGAGCAGCTCGCGCATCTTCTCGCTCGGGCCGTCCATCGCCGTCGTGAGCACGCCCTGCCCACCGCGGCGGAGCGCGGCGACGAAGTCGTCGTTCAGGCGGTCGGGGCGGAGCGACGAGAGGCTGACCTCGCAGCCGCGGTCGGCGAGGGTGTTGATCAGCGGGACGACCTTCGGGTGATCGCTCACCGCGGCGCCGACGAGGCCGACGCGCCGGGCGTCCTCGGGGACGAGCTCGAGGATGCGCTCCATCGGCGCGAGGCGCATCCCGCCGTTCGTCGAGCGGCGCATCACGCAGTAGGTGCAGCGCCGCGAGCAGCCGCGCTCGGTCTCGACGAGGAACATGTTCGAGAGCACGGCGTGCGGCGTGCGGATCGGCGCCCACGCCGGCAAGAGCTCGTCGGGCGCCTTCGCCACGGTCGGGAGCACCTCGCCGTGGTGGGACGGGACGAAGACGTGCGGGATCTTCGCGAGCGCGTCCAGGGTGCCCTCGCGGCGCGAGGAGCCCTCGATCGTCCGCACGACGTCGACGATCAGCGCCTCGGCTTCACCGACGACGATCGCGTCGCAGAAGGGCGAGAGCGGCAGCGGGTTCGAGAACGTCAGAGGTCCGCCGGCGAGCACGAACGGGTGCCGCTCGTCGCGTTCCTCGCGGAGGGGCGGGATCCCCGCGGCCTCGAGCATGCGGAGGAAGCCGGCGATCTCGCCCTCGTACGCGACGCTCGCCGCGACGATCGGATACTCGTCGAGGCCGCGCCGTGACTCGTAGCTGATGGGCCGCGTCTGGAGCGCGAGCTTGCCTTCGGCCTCGTCGTCGAGGACGACGCGCTCGGCGGCCATGCCCGCGGTCTCGTTGATCGCGCGGTAGATACGCTGGTAACCGAGCGAGCTCATCGCGGCGCCGTAGGGAGACGGGTAGAGGAGCGCCACGGTGAACGGCGCCTGCTTGTCGAGCCGGCCGATCTCGTCGGCCAGCCGCTCGCGGATGCGCTCGTTCGGATTTCCCACCGTCTGCTCTAATAGAAGGGGCGCGCCGCGACGCAAGCGAATCCGAGCACTTTCGCAGTCCGCCCGCAGTCCGCCGTTCGGCGTCCGCCCTCGTCCGCCGGAGCGTGAGACCGAGACGAGACCGGGCGATCCCAAGAGTTTCCGCGTTGCCACGTGCATCCGCGAAAGGCGCAGCTATAGTGCGCCACCCTCGCCGGTATGCCTACATGAGCCTACGCAATTTCCTCAGTGTTGTTCCGGTCATAGCCGTTCTCATCGCCGCGTGCGCCGACCAGGAGGACCCCTCCGGCACGGACCCGGGCGGCGGCACCGATACCGCGCGCGATCCGACGATGCCCGGCGAGGACGACGACGGCGAGACGCCCGATCCCGGCAAGCCGGGCGCTCCAGGCGGGATCGTCACGAAGGATCTCTGCAAGGTGACGAAGGCCGGCGACGGCGGCAAGGTCATCAAGGGGACGCTCCTGCTGCCCGAGACGGTGGTGGAGAACGGCGAGCTCTTCCTCGACAAGGCCGGGATGATCGCCTGCGCGGCGAAGAGCTGCTCGGGCGCCGCGGGGTACGCGAGCGCGACGAGGATCGACTGCACGAACGCGGTGATCTCCCCGGGCCTCATCAACCCGCACGATCACATCTCGTTCGCGAACAACCCGCCGCACAAGCCGACGCAGGAGCGCTACGAGCACCGCCACGACTGGCGCAAGGGCGCGCGCCAGCACACGAGGATCCCGACGAACGCCAAGAGCGTCCCCAACGCCGTCGACGCCGCGGAGCTCCGCTTCGCGATGAGCGGCGTGACCGCGATCGCCGGCGCCGGCGGCGTCGTCGGGCTCGTGCGCAACGTGGACGGCAGCCCCGCGCAGTTCGAGGCCGGGCTCAAGATGGCGATCGCCGACAGCGACACGTTCCCGCTCGCCGACAACAACAGCACCGCGTTCCCGACCACCTGCGCCGGCTTCACCGCGTCCGGGCGCCGGACCGCGGCGTCGATCGCCAACCTCAAGGGCTACCTCCCGCACATCTCCGAGGGCATCGACGACTCGGCGCACGCGGAGTTCGTCTGCCAGAGCAACGGCGTCGCCGGGCAGGACCTCTCGCGGCACGACCTCATCGAGCGGCAGACCGCGGTCGTCCACGGCATGGCGGTCAACCCGGACGACGTCGCGCGCTACCGGAGCGACCTCGCGGTCCTCGTCTGGTCGCCGCGCTCGAACATCGACCTCTACGGCAACACCGCGCCGATCGTCACGTACGACAACCTCGGCGTCCCCATCGCCCTCGGCACCGACTGGCTCCCGTCGGGCTCGATGAACATGTCGCGCGAGCTCCGCTGCGCCGACGAGCTCAACACCAAGTACTTCGGCGGCAAGCTCACCGACAAGCAGCTCTGGCAGGCCGTGACCATCAACGCGGCCTTCGCGATCGGCGCGCAGCACGCGCTCGGTCAGCTCAAGCCGGGCTACGCCGGCGACGTCGCCGTCTTCGACGCCACCGGAAAGAAGAACGCATATCGCGCGGTGATCGAGGCGGGCGTCGAGGACACGGTGCTCGTCCTCCGCGGCGGCAAGGCACTCTACGGCGACAGCGATCTCGTCAAGGAAGAGGCCGCCGGCGGCGGCGCCGACTGCGAGGACATCACGGTCTGCAACGTCACGAAGAAGGCGTGCGTGAAGAAGGACCTCGGCAAAAAGACGCTCGCCGATCTCCAGACGGCCGCCGCGGCGGTCTACCCGCTCTTCTTCTGCAAGGACGAGGTCCCGACCAACGAGCCGAGCTGCTTGCCCGCGCGCGGCGCGACGGCGGGCAAGCCGAGCGTGAGCGTCTACTCGTCGATCAAGGCTGGCGACAAGGACGGCGACGGCGTCCCCGACGCGGTCGACAACTGCCCGAACGTCTTCAACCCGATCCGTCCGATGGACGGGACGGCGCAAGCGGACTTCGACGGCGACGGCATCGGCGATGCCTGCGACAAGTGCCCGCTCGACGGCGGCGAGAGCTGCACGCCGCCGAGCGCCGGGGACATGGACGGCGACGGCGTCCCCAACGGCATCGACAACTGCCCCGAGGACGCGAACGCCGATCAGCTCGACGCCGACGGCGACGGCAAGGGCGCAGCGTGCGACAAGGACGCCGCCGGCAACTCCTGCGACGATCGCCCGAACCCCGGCCACCAGGCCTGCCCGACCGTCTACACGATCGCGCAGCTCCGCCGGGTGAGCGATCCGGCCCACCCGAAGTCCGGTGACACGCGCGCGATCGTCCGCGACGTGTGGGTCACCGCCGTGAAGAACGTCGGCGCTGGCTCGTGGGGCTTCTTCATCCAGGAGGCCGGCGCCCAGTACGCCGGCATGTTCGTGTCGACGTCGGGCTCGAAGCCCACCGTGAAGGTCGGCAACAAGGTCGACGTCGAGGGGGACTACGAGGAGCTCTTCGGCTTGAGCCAGCTCTCCGGCGCGAAGGTCGTCGTCAGGGACGCGGGCACGACGCTCGGCGTCTCTCCGGTCGTCGTCGATCCGGCGGTGTACGCCTCGACGGCGAACAAGGGCGCCGCCGGTGAGCCGTGGGAGACGATGCTCTGCGTGGTGAACGGGCCCGTCGCGGTGACGAAGCAGAACGCGGACACGAACGGCGACTTCGACGAGTTCGCGGTGACGCCGTCGTTCCTCCGCGTCGACGACTTCATCTACGACGCGCTCGACAACAACTTCCCCGTCGGCACGACCTTCCAGCAGATCGTCGGCATCTGCGGCTTCTCCTACGACAACCGCAAGATCTGGCCGCGCAGCGCCGCCGACATCCCGCAGTGAGGGTCGGCGGCGCATAGCCGACGCCCCGCGACGACGCTCGTCCTCGACGGCGCTCGTCGTGGGACTGTGCTCGTCCTCGACGGCGCTCGTCGTGGGACTGTGCTCGTCCTCGACGGCGCTCGTCCTCGACGGCGCTCGTCGTGGGACTGTGCTCGTCCCTCGGGCCGGCGCTCGTCCTGGGCTCGCGCAGGTCCTCGCGACTGCGCTCTGCCGGGGGCTGCGCTCGTCAGCGGGTGCAGTCGTCGCACGTGCAGCCCGGTTCGTGGCGGCTGCTGCGCGTGAGCCAGGCCCAGACCTCGTCCGCGATCCTGCGCCCGCTCTCGGCGAGCGCGCGGGCGCTGGCGGTGAGGTCGTCGAGCGAGGGGAGCGCGTCGCCTTCGGCGCGTCGCTGCCGCGCGCGCCGGAGCTTGAGGATCTCGCGCGTGACGCGTGTGACCTCGAGCCGGTCGAACCACGTGCCGTGCGTCGGGCAGCTGTCCACGCGGACGTCGCGCACGAGGAGCGGCGCCATCTCGAGCGCGCAGGACGGGCAGCGTCGCGGCTCGGCGTCCGGCACGGCCACGGTCCCGCTCGGCGCCTGCGAGGCGCGCGAATCCGACGCGACGAGCTCGATCTCGAGCGCACCGCCGCGTCCCTGGAGGAGATGCATCGTCGCGTCGGGGCCGAGCCACATGCCCCCGCAACCACGGCAGCCGTGGATAGGCAGCGACGACGTCGCGTACTCGAGCCCGCCGCCGCAGGCCGGACACGCGAGCGTGGCTCCCCGGTACATCGAGGCTCAGCGTTCGACCTCGCCGGCCCGGCGTCAACGGGAGTCGCCGTCGCCCCGTCGATTCTCCGTCTGCGAGCGCGACTCTTGGCTCTCGACTCCCGGCTCGTGGGTCACGACCGCGCTCGCAGACCACGATCCCGACTCGCGAGAGACCGCGCCGAGGCGGGGTCAACCGTGGACTACGGTCCGCGGCCCCCGCGCGGCGCCCGGCGGCGGTATCCCCGCTATAAGCTCACTACGAGGTCCTTCGAGGCGAGCATCGCGCCGTCGGTCATCCGCGCGGTCGTCAGCGTGTAGAGCGCGATGTCGCCGCGGCTGACGATGTTGTCGGTGGCGTTCGTCGTGTCGGGCTGCCCGTAGCCCTTGTACTCCGGGTGCGCGGCGAAGATCTCCTCGACCAGCGACTGCTCGAAGACGAGCTGCGAGGTGAACGAGCGGCCTGCGAGCGACACCGTGAAGTGGATGTGGATCGCGCGGCCGCGGTACCAGCCGGGGAAGCAGCTGTCGAAGTCCACGCGACCGCTGTCGTCGGTCGTCTGGGCGCCGCGGAAATAATGCTTCGCCGCGTCGGCGGCGTCCTCGAGGCACATCCCGTTGTTCGGGGTGTCGCCCGAGTAGCTGCCGCTGATCTGCGTGTGCCAGACCTTCACCTTGGCGCCGCCGATCGGGTTGCACTCGTCGTCGACCACGCGGAGCGCGAGCCGCATCGGAAGCCCGGTGTAGCCCTCGCTGATGTCCTGTCGGACCTGGTCGGCCGCCTCGGTGCACGGCCCCTCGGTCGCGGCGATCGCGAGCACACAAGCCGCAGCCGGCGTGGCGAACGGGTCCGGATACGACGCCGCGTCGGTCATCGACTTCGTGCCCCCGCTCGCCCACGTCGTCGCCGCGCCCCCTTCGCCCGAGCCGGTCCCCGTTCCCGTCCCGTTCCCGGCGCCCGTCCCGTCCCCGGCGCCCGTCCCGTCCCCGGCGCCCGTCCCGTCGCCCTTCGCGCCGCCGCCGCCGCCGCACGCGTACAGCGTGGCGCCGCCTAGCGCGAGGAGGAGTGTCCGTGCCGCCTGACGACGTGAGAGGAGCGGGGCCGTATCGATGATTCTGGTCATGGTCTCTCCAAGCGGGTCGGGGAACGCCGCGTTCCCGCCGATCCAACATGCTCGGCGGATGCGTTGCCGGCCGTGTCGACGCGTGTCGAATTGTTAGCGCTTCGCGCTCGCCCCGACGAGGCGCGCCCGCCCGCCGCGTGACCGTCGCGTCTGCTGCAGCACGGCTCTGCCGTCTGTCTCAGGCCGGCGCTGCCGTCTGTCTCAGGCCGGCGCTGCCGTCTGTCTCAGGCCGGCGCTGCCGTCTGTCTCAGGCCGGCTCTGCCGTCTGTCTCAGGCCGGCTCTGCCGTCTGTTTCAGTACGTCGCTGCCGTCTGCTCCAGCGCGGGGCGCTGGAGCACGCGTCACTCGACCAGGCGATAGAGCGCGCCCCCGCGCTGACCGCCCGCGTAGAGCACGTCGTTCATCACCGCGAGCGGCGCGGTGCAGAAGAAGTCCGTCACCTCGAAGGGAGACCCGGCCTTCTTCTTCTTCGCGCGCGCGCCGCCGTCGCCCGCGCCGCCGGCCTCGTCGACCCGCGCGATCGGCGTCGCGACGGCGTCCGCCACGCCCTCCATCGCCGCGACGTCCGCGGCGCCGTCGATCGCCGCGCCGTCGAGGCGGTAGAGCCCCGTGGTCGTGAGGACGACCACGGCGTCCCGGAAGCGCGTGACGTCCGTGGGCGGTCCGGCCTCCGCCGGCAGCGGGATCGCCGCCCAGCGGTCTCCGTCGATCGTGACGCGCAGCGCGATCCCGTCACGCGTCCACGCGAGCCAGTAGAGACGCGGCGGCGTGGCGCGCGTGTCGGCCCACCAGCGGAGCGTCCCCGACGCGCCCGCGCGCGTGATGCGCGTCGGGTGCGCGTCCTCGCGGCGGAGCACGGTGGGCGCGCCGGCGTCGGCGGTCGAGGTGTCCGGCGTGAAGACGACGAAGTCGTGCGGATCCCGCCCGTCGTAGTCCTGGATCCCGGCGTAGAGGCGGTCCTTGAAGCGGACGAGGTACGTGAGCCGCCAGACGCCGTTCTGCCACGGATACGGGTAGTCGACCTCGTAGGTCCACCGCGCGCCGTCGTCGCTCGCGCGATGCAGCGCGCCGGGCGACGGGCCGTTCCACGCGCGCTCCTTCGGCGGCACCGAGCCGGTCGAGGCGTAGAGCGCCCCGCGGTACCGGATGACGTCCAGGACGTGGTAGGCGCGCGGGAGCACGGCGGCGCCCGCGCGCGCTCCCGCGTCGGCGCGCAGCTCGGGGAACGCGGGCGGCCTGAAGTGGGGCGCGCGCGGCGGCGCGAAGGCGCCCGCGCGATCGGAGACGAAGACGTAGCCCTCCGTGCCGTACTCGACGAGGCCGAGCCCGTTGTAGGGAGGATCGGCGTCGGCGACGAAGAGGCGGCCCCCAATCGCGTGCACGCGCAAGAAGCCCTGGCCGGCGCCGCCGCCCTTGGCCGGCTCGCCCGGGCGATTCCAGTCGAAGGCGACCGCGAACGGAGGCTTCCCCTGCGGCGGATCGGGCCGGTACTTCGTGATCGTCGCGCCGTCGGTGCCGAGCGGCTGGTTCGCGTGCGCCGCGTAGAGCGCGTCGCCGAACGGCGTGAGATCGCAGATGCGCGTGAGCGCCATCGGCGGCGCGCCGACCTTCTCGAGGGTCATGAGCGCAGGCGCGGCGCCCTCACCCGGATCTTCGGGATCGTCGTCGCCGTCTTCGTCGATCTGAGCCGGCTTCGGCGGCCCCGCGTCGACGATCGCTTCCTTGATCGACGCCGAAGCGTCGATCGAAGGCGCGCTCGCGAGAGGCGGCGGGCCTTCTTTCGGCGTCGTGCTCCGCGCGCACCCGCACGCGAGCGCGAGCGCGAAGACGGCGACGAGCGCTACCTGCAGACGGCGAAGCCGTCGAGGCTGCCGCTCGACTGACACGTCAGACCGATGTCCGCGCACTCGTCGACCGCCGCGTTCTTGTCGCAGAAGCGCACCGAGCTCGTGCCGGGGATCGGGCTGTTCGTGCACGCGGCCTGACAGCTCACGGAGCGATAGCCCGTCGTCTGGCTGAACTCGCCGCAACACACCTGCGTGCCCGGGCAGTCGCTGCGATGCGCGCAGCGGATCGGGATGCCCGTCGAGCATTGCGGGTTCGTCGTGACACACGCGTACGTCTTGTTGTTCCCGCCGGCGGGCTTCGCGCAGCAGAACTGCGAGCCGGCCGAGCAGTACG
>JAHBWA010000022.1 GCA_019637195.1 Labilithrix sp.
AGCGTCGCTTCGTCGGGCTCGCAGGCTGCGCCCGGAGCCCTCTATGCCACGTGATCACGATGCCCGATCCGGGTGATCACGATGCCCGATCCGGGTGATCACGATGCCCGATCCGGGTGATCACGATGCCCGATCCGGGTGATCACGATGCCCGATCCGGGTGATCACGATGGTCCGATCCGGGTGATCACGATCGGCCGACGCGTGCACCCGACTTGGTGACCGACTCCGTGTACTCGAGCCAGAGGAGTTGCAGCGTGACGCCCTTGCGCCGAAGCTCACCATGCACCCACGCGAGGTCGATCGGCGCACGCGCGCTGGGCTCGTTCCAGCCGACAGCGCGGAAGAGGACGCTTTCCACCTCGGTGTCGCTGAGCGTCTTCGCTTTCTCCCACGTCATCCCGGCGTCGCGAGCTCTTGTCAGGTAGTCGCTGACCGAACCCTTCGAGATCGCGCACGACGCCGCGATCGCCCGGTGCCCAAGGCGACACTCAAACTTCAGTCGTAGAACCTCTCGAATCTTTCGCATGGCATGGCGCTCCGACATCCGGCCTCTCGCGCCCCAGGGGGTGTCGAGAGACGCAGCCTCGTCACGACCATCCGTGCGTTGCCTGCTCCGACGGGCGTGCCGCGGGACCTGCCCGCGACCCTCCCTGCCTGCGCCGCGCACCCATCGTAGGCGGCCTCCTCGGCGGGGTGCCCAAGTGCTCCGGAACCGGTGCCCAAGTGCTCCGGAATCGGCGCCCAGGTGCTCCGGAATCAGCGCCCAGGTGCGGTCGGAACAGCTGCCCAGGTCACACCGGAACGTGCGCCCAAGTCAGCCCGGAATACGCATGTTTGCACGCCCGCGCGCCTGTCCCCGCCGCGCCCAGGTCTCTGCAGCAACGATTCCGAGAGGCTCCCGAGCCGGACTAACGGCCAAGCTCGCGTGCAGGAAGAACCCTTGTCGCGCGGCCTTGGCGTGAAGCCGACCCAGGCCCTGGCGCGTACCGGTGAATTCGAAGGACGTCGTATCGTGCAGAACGAGAACGTCCTTCATCGACCGGCACCGGGAAGAGGTCATGCTGGTATGCGGTCGAACGACGTCCCCGATTGTCACCGCATCGTTGTTGAGAAATCGGTAGAGCGCTTCAAGCTGCGCCTCCGAGCCCATCGCTTCCGGAAAGCTGCAGCCGGGGTCACGCGACAGCGCTTCGCCGATGCGTTCGAGCCTTGCGCTCCGACGAGCGTCGCCAAGCGCCGCGCCGCGAAATTCCTCTCGGATGTGCTCGAACATGAGCGAACGGGATCACACCCCTTGCGGGCGGGCAACCCGCAACCGGAGATGTGTGGGATCTTTAGACCGGCATGGACGGCCTGACGTCGTAGCCGCGCTGCGCGATCGTGCCCGGACCGGAGGTCCTATGGCACAAGGCAAGTGGTCGGAGGTCGAGGCGCGCGGCGTTCTCGAGGCGTTGAAGCGGAGCGGCCTTCCACTCGAGCGCTTCGCGAAGGATCGCGGGCTCGTGGCCCAGCGTCTGCGCTGGTGGAAGAAGAAGTTCAGTCGACAGGCGCGCGCCGCCGCAGCGTTGGCGAAGACGCCGCCGTTGCTCCCGGTTCGGGTGACCGAAGCTCCTCGTCGAGGCGAGCCCGTGACGGTGCTGCTCCGCACCGGGCACATGCTCAAGGTCTCGCACGGCTTCGACGAGGACGCGTTCGCCCGCGTCGTCGCGCTGCTCGAGGGGACCTGATGCTCGGACTACCACCGAGCGTCCGCATCCACTTCGCTACCGAGCTCGCCGACATGCGCAAGGGCATCGACGGGCTCCGCGCGATCGTCGAGGGCGAGCTTCGCCATGATCCTTATGCGGGCCACCTCTTCGTCTTCGTCGGCAAGTCGCGCGACAAGGTGAAGATCCTCTTCTGGGACCGCTCGGGATTCGTCCAGTACTTGAAGCGCCTCGAGAAGGGCCGGTTCCAGCTGCCCGTCGTCGACTCGCGACGGCAGTACGTCACCATGGAACCGGCGCAGCTCGCGATGCTCCTCGACGGGATCGATCTGAACGCGCGTCGCCTCGCGCGGTGGACACCGAATATCGATCAGGAATGTAGAAAGGGGATCGACACAGCCCGCCGGGCATGATCAAAGCTGGTCGATGGTCCTCCCGCCGCCCTCCCCTCCAGAGAGGCGTGCGCAACGCTGAGTTGAACGCCGCTGCTTCATTTGGCGCGGAGCGCCTGACGCGTTCGCGCACCCCGCCGGCGCATGCGCGAGACCGAGCCTCGTGCTCCTCGAGCTTCCGACGCGCTCCGGAGCCTCCGGCGCGCGCGACGGTGTTGACGAGCCTGTAGAACCGCGGGGAAATGAACGCGCCGGTTGAGCGGCGTAGCCGCGCAACCGGCGGATCTTGAGAGGCTACCTCTTCGACCTCGACCGGCATACCAGGTTGTCGTCCGGCGACGAGGATGGAAGACGTCAGAGCTGCGCCGCGTCCTTCGTCTTCTCGGCGACTCCGTCCGGACCGTTGTTGTCGGGGGACTTGCCACCTTTCCCGCCCCTACCGCCGGCTCCAATCGTGGTCGTCGTCGCGGCGTCGATCTCGGGAGCCGTACCCTCGTAGAGGATACCGATTGAGACACCACCCGCGCCGCCCGCACCGGCACCGCCGTCGGCTCCCCTTCCTCCAGTGCCGGCGTTGCACGCGCCGGATCCCCCGATTCCACCGTTCGCACCTGGTCCGCCCGCCCCAGCAGCGCCACCCGGGCCGCCAGCTCTCGTCTCGAGCGTCGCTGATTCCAGTTTCACCCTGCTCTCGTTGACGAGGAGCGCAATGCTCCCGCCGCCCCCGCCGCTTCCTTTGCCGGCGAAACCGCCGCAGCCGCCACAGCCGCCGCCGGCGCCGCCGACGGTGGCGCCGGCGGATCCGCCACCACCGCCGCCTTGGCCCGGCTGGCCGTTCTCAGGCGCTTCGGCGCCACTGCTCGGCTCCCAGCCCACGGCAGTCAGGACGCCCAGGCTCGTCGGCGGAGCGGCATTTGCTGCTGCAGGCGCCGAAGAGCCATGACTACCGATGCCACCGTTGTCGCACGAGCCGCCGCCCGCGGCCCCTGCTGCGCCGTTGTTCGGAGGTGCGGAGCCGTAGCTCGGCTCGCCTCTGCCGCCACCAGTGCCCATGGTGCCACCGGTGCCACCGCGCGTCGTAGTCATGGACGACGAGCAGGTGCAATCCTTATACAAGCCTCCCGTCGCGCCGGAGAATGAGTTGCCAATCAGGTCAAGCGTCCCGCTCGACACCGCCGTGAGGACTCCAGGAGCTCCCGACTCGCCAGGAGCGCCTTCTGCGCCGTTCAGCGCCTGCATCGCGGTGCGAAGGAAGGTGACGTTCCCTCTGTTCACGAACACGGCGATACTCGAGGTGCCGTCCTTCAAGGTGCGGGCGTTCGCTGCGACGAACTCGAGGTCCGACATGGTCAACACGGCATCGACGTGGTCGACGTGGAGGGCATAGCCCTTGTCGCTCGGCGCGACCCTCGGTCGAGCGCTCGGATCCGGCAACCACGTCTTGCAGGCGAAACCGCCGTGGAGATTCGCAGCGGTCGTCAGCTTGACGTGCTCCGAATACGTCGCGGAGCCGCAGACGTAGATTCGACGCTTACCCGTACTCGCGACCTTCGCGATGGCGCTCGCGATCTTCTTCAGCGGTTTCGCCTTCGTACCGTCGTTGGCATCGTCACCGCCTTCACCGTCGACGAAGACCGCGAACGCGTCGACGACACACCCGCGTGCCGCCTCGCCGACTGGATCCGCCGTCTCGTCGCAATTTGCGGGCGCCGCGCGGTCGGGTACGTCCCCGTCGAGCAAGCCACCATCCAAGTCTCCGCACAAGCCCGGGCCCCGCGCGCAGTCTGCGGCTGAGTCTCCGGCGCCGCACGCGCCGAGCCAGACGACGCCGGCGAGCGGAACCGCCATCCACTCCGCGCGCATCAGAACGTCCCCTGCAGCAGAAGGTCCCCGTCCTGCTCGCCAAACGCCAGGCCGTGACGGGATGCCGGCATGAGCCCTCGAGCAGTTGGCGGAGCAACAGGCTCGCGGAGACGGCACATTAGCAGCAGACGTCGCATCATCGAATCCCCCTCCGATCGCGCAGGCTGGCGTCCTGCGGCAGCCTACACTGAGACCGGGTGCATATCCAGCCGGGGCGTGATCACGCGGCGACTGCCGCCGTGCAAGTTGCATGGAGTTCTCGGTGAAGGCTGTCGAAGCGCTCGGAGAGCACGGCCGCACGGAAGAGCATGACTATCTGCCCGCCGTGCTGCGAGAACCGAGCGCCTGCTCGCTTCATCCGAACGCCGACCACCGTCTTCGCGGCCGCCTCCGTGATGCCGGTGCCGATGGGGTAGTTCCGCATCAGCGCTCCGGGTAGTTCATCCGTCCATGCCGGTGCTGGTTGGCGAGGTAGTGGATGGCGCAGGCGAGGTCGCTGCGCGAAGTCTTTCCCTTCACCTTCGTGCGTCGCGAAGTCGCGAACGCATCGCGCGGAGCGCGGAGCACGCGCGTCGCGTCGCGTCGTTCTCCTCCTTAGATCGGTGAGTGTCAAGGGAGTTGTCCGACGGAGTCGGTCAGTGCAAATGCACCCATCGTGCGCATTCCGGCCAACGTGATCGCCCAGAGCGCCTTGCCTTGTCGCTCGACGGTCCGCATCTCGATGTGGTGCACGAGCACCGCTCGCGACCAGCCGTTTTCCAAGGCGCTCGCCGCGTAGGCGAGGCGCGCGGCTCTCGTCTTCAACTTGGTCAGAAGCACGAGGTTGTGGCCCCAAGGAAGTTGTCCAACAGGCTGTTGGACGATTGCTCCGACCTCCGGCCATGCCTCCGCGAACGCCCGCATGTACATGAGGTTCGCGCGCGAGAAGCCCCGCACCGCGGGGAATGCCGCTCGGAGATCGGCGGACACACGGTCAACGATTCCCGCGCCCCAACCTGCACGTCGTTGCCGATCGAGGATGTCCCGCCCGAGCTGCCAGTACAACGTGAGCAGCTCACGGTTCGCGGCGAGCGCCGCTCGCTGCTGCGCGGCGTGGATGCGCGCCTTCACGTCCGCCAGCCACTCGCCGTAACCGGTGGGCACGCGCATCAGCCTGACGGGCAGGGAGGCACTGGGAGATTGTCGCCGCGGGGCGGAGACAATCGACGTGTTTGGAGATTGTCGCGACACACTGGACGGTCGGATCTGTCGCGTAGTCTTGGCGAGGCGCCGAGCTCTGGTCGAGCCGACGAGCAGACGGACGCCTGCGAGTGTGAGCGTCACGGCAACTTCGCGCGGCCTCGGCATGACTAGGCCGCAGGCTCTCATCCCGCGTCCATCCTTACTGCGTTCGAGCAACGAATGAGGCAATGACCGACGACGTGTGCCCGAAGGTCGAACTGGCGAGTCAGCGTGAACGAGACGCACTCGATCCATGGGTCGCGCGTGTCCTGCTCGCCTTCGGCCGCGAGGACGCGCTCGTCACCGACGAATCCATGGTGAGCGACCTTCTCGAGATCGGAGGCCGGCCGCACCGCGTCCGCCGTGGTCGGAAGGGGTCGTGGCTCGAACGTCCTGGCGATCCGGCGATCCTCGAGCAGAACAGGCACCTGCTCGCATCCGTGTCTGCGAAGCTTGGCGTACCGGTCGAGGAGGGAGACCGCATCGTCGACGTCGCGCGTCGTGTGCGCGCATGCGCACTCGGGTGACGGCTTCGCGTCGGACATACCTCTCTCCCTCGCATCCCGCTGCCACCTCCACAAGGTCGATTGAGAGATTCCGGTCTTGGCCGAGAGCGCCGTCGCCGTCGGCCCCCCGGGCACCAGCAGCTTCTTCACCATGTTGGCCTTGAAGGCCCTCGCTGTACTCGGTCACGTTGTCGTCCTCGCGCCCGGCGCAAGATCACGTCCGCTCACCCTGGCCGGACAACTCCTCTGACACAGGGGGGCGGGGCCGAGGTCGGCGCCGTCTTCTACTCCCTGATCGAGTCCGCGAAGCTCATCGGCGTGGAGCCCGCTGAGTACCTCCGGCGCAGCGCGGAAGCGGCACTCGCGGGCGGCGAGCCGCTCATCTCATCCGACCTCGCTCGCGCGCGCTAGCACCGACGCCCGCGCGGTTCACGACGTGCCCGGGCAAGGTCTTGCCTTCAACGAGACGGCCAGGGAGCGACACCCGCATCGGTCGAGACGATCTTGCAGGCCGGGGCGGCTCTTGAGCAGCTCGCCCGCGAGCTCGAGACGCGCGCGGAAGCCTTGCCGGTCGGCGCACGTCGAACGCTCCGAAACCATCGACCACCTGCACGGCGTCGCCGGCGTCACCGGCGTCGGAGCCGGCCATGTGTACACCGTGATGGTCTCGAGAAGCGGCTTCGGCCGCACGTTGAGATGACGAAGAGCTGCCGGCCGCGCGCGAAGGGTGATTGGCCCCCATCTCGGGGACGAGCGCCGTACGATGGTGAGAATGAACGAAGTGTCCGACGAACTCCTCGAACGACATCATGTGCTCGTGGCGGCGGACAATCCGTTTCAGCAGCGCGCGCGACTTCTTCAAGCGCTCTGGCGCGAGGAGCGCGGACTTCCGATCGGCGAGCGGCGGCCCGGCGTGGCCCTCGGATCGCGGCTTCCCAAGGAGTACGCGAAGGAAACAGGAGCGAACCTCATGACCCCCGCAGCGCTCGCCGCGGCCCGGCGAGCGCTCGAAGCCATGCGGTCAGGCTCGGGGCAGAAGATCGATGAGGACCGGCTCTGGGCGAACCTCCTGTCGAGCCAGCCCCTCGCGTTCAGCCTCTTCGCCGATCTTGGCGTCGACCTCGCGCTCGCCACTCGGATGTTCCACCGCCTCTGGCCGAATCGGGTCGCGCAGGTCACGAAGGTCGGATTCGAGTACTCGCCCGGCAGGGCCAGCCAGATGTACACGAACGACCGCACCGCGTTCGACGTGTATGTCGAGCACACGACGCCGCGCGGCGGGCGCGGCTTCATCGGAATCGAGGTGAAGTACCATGAGGCGCTCACCGACGCGCCGGCCACGCATCGACCCCGGTACGACGAGGTCACGACCGCGATGGGATGCTTCAAACCGGAGCTCGTAGCCGGTCTCAAGAAGAAGCCCATTGAGCAGCTCTGGCGCGATCACATGCTCGCGGGCTCGATGCTCCTCGCGTGCTCGGAATGGGAGACGGGTCTCTATGTCTTTCTCTACCCGGAAGACAACGAGGCTTGCGGGGCTGCCGTCCGGCGCTATCGGGACCACCTCTCCGACGACAGCACGTTCGGCGCTGTCACCCTCGAACAGGTCATCGACGTGGTCGGGAGCGAAACCGACGCACGATGGGTGCGGGATCTCCGCGACCGCTACGTGGGCTGGGAAAGGCTCCGGTGATCACTCCTTCGTCCGGAGCGTCTTCGGTCTGCGAGTACACCGTCGTCGAGCATCGTCACCGATTTGCGATGTGGGCCGCGGCGCGCGCAGCGTCGCGCGGTCTCGGAGGTGCAACGACCAGGACCCTGTCCAAGGCGATCACGCTTTGCGGTGTCGCCGCCGTGGCCAGCGGTCCTTTGGTGCAGTGGCCGTCGAGCGCCGGCGAATTCGACGTCGCTCACGACACCTGGTGCCGTGCCGCTCTTGCTGCATTGGGCGCCGATGGCGTGACCGACGCAACGTACGGTCGCGTGGCCAAGCTGGTCGCCATCTACCTCAAGACCATGGTTGTCGTGGCGGGCGCGCACGACACGCCGTTCGGGCGAGTGATTCACCCCCCGATCGACGAGCTCCTCCTTCGGGCGCTCGCGCGGACCACCCGCTTCAGCAAGACGTCACGACGACTTTGGGGCACGACGACGTGGACGAAGTTGGATGCCGCCAGCTACGCACGATTGATTCGCTCGCTCCGCGATGAAGGCCTGGACTCTCCCGCGTTCTGGAAGGTCGAAGAGTACTGGCGTCCCACGCAGGCCGACGTTGGCTTGCCGCCGCGCGGACCAGCGGTCTGAAGGGGCGACGCCGCGTTCATCGGCGTTCGAGCTCGGTTCGAGCTCCCGAACCGGCAGGGGCGGCCTGAAGGTCGGGCCACCCGACCTCGAGCCGTCGCGGCGTCAGCGGACCCGGTCAGGCGCCGGGCGCGAGCGCGAGCGCGCTCGACCCGTCACCGTCATCCCCATGGCGCCGGCGGCCTCCTCCGCCCCACGCGACGTCGTAGAGCTGCTGCTCGCCGCCGGCGCGGATTCGAACGGAGGCAACCGGCTCGGGGATCCCGTCCCTTCGGGTCGCTCCTTGGAGAGCTTGCTGTTCGCTCGGTCGCCGACGACCAGGTACGCGGGCGCGTCGGGCGTCGCTGCTCCCGCGTCGGCCGCCTCGACCTCCACCCGAGGAGGCGGGTGCGTATTCCGGGCCGATCCCCCGCTGCGACGCCCCGCGGGCCCGCCCCGCGGCCCCGGCCCAAGCTGCGGCGCGACAGGCCACGTCCCAGCGTCGCTCCGCCCCATACAGCCCAGGCGTGGGCCCGGGGCGCTTCCGACGCGCTTCGGATGGCCTCCCGGCGCGCTTCGGAGGCCTCCTTTCGCGTCCCGCAGGCCCCCCGACGCGCCCGCGACGCGAGACGCCGCGCGCACGAGGCCCGCAAGTGCGCGAAGAATGGTCGCCAGCGCGCGCGTCGGAAGCTCCGGAGCGCGTCGGAAGCTCGAGGGAGCACGAGGCTCGGTCTCGCGCACGCGCCGGCGGGGTGCGCGAACGCGTCAGTCGCTCTCGCGGGCAAACATGCCCGCGTCCGAGGTCGACGTGGTCGCTCCGTTCCTCGTTCCGCTCGCGCTCTTCCCGGCGCCGGCGGCGCGCTCGGCAGAGACGCTCCTTCCGACCTTCCGCTTCGCGAGCCCGAGGCGGATCAGGTGATCGCGGCGCTTGAAGACGACGCGCGCCATCTCGGACCAGTCCTCGTACCACGCGCGGAGCTCGACGAGCGCGGTCTGGCGCTCGCGCGCCATGCGCACGGCTTCCTCTGCGGGACTGTCGTCCCGCGACGTCCCGTCCTTCGCCACCTTCACGAGCGCGCGCAGGCGCTTTCGCTCGGCCTCGTCGAGGCCGCGCGCGTCGAGCGTGGCGATCGCCGCGCGGTCCTCCGCGCTCTTGCTCTTGGCGAGAGCGTCGATTCGGTCGAGCAACGTCTCGACGCCGAGGAGCGCCGCCGCGCCGGTCGACGGTGACAGACCCGCGAGCACCGTCTTGGCGTGCTCGGGGTGGAGGCGGCCGAACGCAGCGCGGACGATGCGAAAGCCGTCTTCGTCCCACGCGTCGATCTCGGCGATGGCGTCCCGAACGGCACGGTCGACCCGCGCATTGAAGCCGGCAGGCTCGCCGCTCCCGTCGTAGCCGCTCGCGGCCTGAAGGAGGGCCCAGCCGCGACGGTGCTCGTCCGGGGAGTAGCCGCGCACTTCGAGCGCCCTGCGCAGGACCGGGACCGTGCCGAGCGCGCGCAACAACGTGATCGCTCGCCCAGGGGTCGTCTCGAGCGTCTCCTGGGTGACCGTCGGCTCGCGCGCCGGCATCCCCGCGCGGTCGAGTGGCTTCTTCGTCATGATGGCCTCCTTGATCGGGAGGCTCCGCGGCCATCCGGAGGCGACGCGCACCCGCGCGCGCGCCTCGCTGGCTCACGTCCCCCCACGCGCGAAGGTACAAGAGGTTCGCGGAGAGGCAACACGGAAGAGCACGGAGCCCTACGGAGCTGGCCAGCTCGACCGGCGCTGCAGACCATGCCCGTACCGGCAAGCGTCCGCCCGACGAGCGCGGGCGCGAGGCGCTCCTCGAGCACCCCGCGCGTCGATACGGTTCGGTACGCCGGGGTGCTCGCGTCGGCGAGCAAGCTTCGCCCGCGCATCCTACGCAGCTGACGGTTCAGCGTGCGCGAGCGTTCGTCGTCTTGAGTGAGCGCTTCACGACGACGGCCGGTCCGTCGAAGGCAGGGACCAGGAGCGTCGAGAACTGGTCCGGGATGCATTCGCCTTCCGGCTTCGCCTCGAGGATGCAGCCGAGCGATTCGGAGATGACGGCGGCGCCGACGTTGGCCCGGAGTCGTCCGTCCGGCGAGACCGTGATCGTCACCGGGAAGGTCTTGTTCTTCAGCGGGGGATCGACCTCGCACTTCGCGGCGTTCTTGAGCCCGAGCGCGATCGCTCTCTCGATCTGCTTCATGTCCGCGGGTCGTCCGGGCGGGGCAGCCGAGAGCGAGTCGGGAGAGGAAGAAGATGAAGCGGCGGACGGACTCACGCTCGTCTCCTCGGGCACGCTCGGCGGCGCGGGCGCGGCGTCTGCCTCTCGCTCCGGGGGCGATTCCGTCGGCGGCACGGCCGGCGTCGCCGGCGCCGTCGGCGATGCGGTGGGTCGCGCTGCGCACGCCATGAGCGCGACCGCGAGGCTCGCCGCTACCGCACCGCGTGCTTGTCCGTTGGGCATCGTCGGATCATACGTCGTGTCATCCCGAAGGCTGCCGCGCGCTGAGCGTCGTCGGCTCCGCCGGCATCGACCGAGCGCGGACGCGCGCGTCGACCGCCTCGGGTTCATTGCGCTGTGCGAGCTCGGCCGCGTCGGCAAGGCATCTGCCGCGAAGGCGCGTTTTTTGACCGAGCACCCGTCCTCGCCGCAAGCCGAGCGCGTACGAAACGCGTGCGCGCCACGCTGAGGTTCACGGCGCCGATGCCGCCGAGGGCGAGCCCTGCCATTTGGCAGGGCTCACCCCTTAACCAGAACAGCGTAGGCTCACGAACATGGCCGTCTCGACGCCCTGGCTGACACTGCGTGCACGGCGCCCGGAACGATGGTCGGGCGACGCCGCCAAGCCACCACGAGCGACTCCTGCCATGAACCTCGCGCCTCGCTTCTTCGCCACCTTCGGTCTGCTCGTGCTGGCCGCCTGCAGCACGACCGGCAGCCCCCCGAACGAGACGCGCTCCACCGGGCTGGCGGACGAGCCGAGCCCGGGCTCCCAGGGCTCCGTCGGCCCGGCGGGATCACCGGGACCGAGAGGGGAACGCGGCCCGCAGGGCGAGACGGGTCCCCAAGGCCCGGCTGGACCCCAAGGCCCCGAAGGCCCAGCCGGACCCCAAGGCGCAGCCGGACCCCAAGGCGCAGCCGGACCCGAAGGCCAGACGGGCCCGCAGGGCCCCGCGGGCGTCCTCGACGCCGGCATCGCCTGCGACCCCACCCAGGAGCTCGTCGCGTTCGACGGCGGAACCTGGTCATGCGTACGTCCCGAAGACACCCTCAGCCGATCCTACGAGCGAGTCGAAGAGCACTCCTGTGGGATCAACGGGTGTCCGTTCGACCACGAGGTCCGCCTCACCTGCCCGGGGTCGACCTTCGCTGCCGGCGTCGGATGCTCCAAGGCCGTCTCCAGCCACCTCCACGCTACGGCGTACACCGACATCCACAACTCGCAGGTCGCGGTCTGCCGCTACGTCGGCCACATCAATCCGTTCACCAACGAGAGGCTCACCGTCGGAGCGTTCTGTCTGAGGCGCAGCGCGCTCCCAGTCGTCCACCTCCCCTGACGCACTTTCGCGTTAAGCTGAGCGTGTGTCCGGCGGCAGCGCGCGCTCCGACCTCTTCCGCGAGGTCGCCTCGATCGTCGAGCAGTCGCTCGCCGAGCCGGAGGCCGCCGCCGCGCGCGCGCTCCGCCTGCTCCTCCGTCAGGCGCGCGCCGAGAACGGCTACTTCATGCTCGCCACCAAGCGCGGAGCCCCCGCGCGGCGACGTACGGACGCACACGACGGTTTCCGCGTCGAGCTGCATCATCGCGCGAACGCCATCGACGCGAGGGCCAGCGCCATCGTCGACGAGATCCTTCGCTCTTCGAGCTATCTCCAGGACGCGAGCACGAGCCCGCACACGAAGCGCCCGGGGCTCTGGCTCGCTCGCGAATCGGAGCTCACGCCCGAGCGGTCGCAGCACCCGGATCTCGTCCTGCTCGAAGAGGCGCTCGACTTGCGCGATCAACTCGTCGGCGCGATCCCGCTCGGCGCGCGCGCACGACTCCACGTCGGCCTCGATCGGCGTCGAGGCGAGCGCGCCTTCTCCGCGCGCGATCGCGAGGCAGCGCTCGAAATCTTGCCCGCGCTCGCGCTGCCGTTCGCGCGCCTCAGCGCTGCTCGCGGCGTCATCGATGACGTCGCGCTCAGCCCACGCGAGAGCATGGTCCACCGCCTCCTCCTCGGACCGTACCCCGAGAAGGAGATCGCGGCGACGATGGGACTCTCGACGCGAGGAACGCACCAGCTCGTCCTGTCCGTCTACCGCAAGCTCGGCGTCTCCAGCCGGGTCGAGCTGTTCACCCGCTGGCAGGGCCGGCGCGACGACGGCCCGCGGGAGGAGCTGCCCAAGCCGCTTCGAGGACGAGAGCGGTGACGGAAGACGCGCCGCGTGGGCTCAGCGAGCGAAGCTGGCGATGAACGAGTGGCGGTTGAGGACCTCGTCGTTCACGACCGAGGCCGAGAAGCACGGGCTCTACCAGCGCAGGTAGGTCGGCTCGAGTCAGTCGCCGGCCACGAGGGTTCATTCAGCGAAACCGCAGGCGATGAGGAGAGCCCGTTCGACCTCGGGCCAGCGGGCCTCAGAGAGCGGAACGCCCCTCGGAGCCGATGCGCTTGGCGTAGAGGCTGGCGACCATCGCGCAGCCCGTCGATCGATACCTCACGTGAGGTATCGCTCGGTGGGCGTCGGTCCGTACGATCGGGTCGTGACCGTATCAATCGCGCGCGCTGCCCGGGTTGAATGAGCCGTCACCACGTCGTCCTCGGATGTCTGGTCGCCGCGACCGGCGCGAGCGCACTGATCGTGGAGCAGGCGTTCGAGAAGCTCCTGAGCACGGTCGTCGGATCGTCCGCCGAAGCCGGTGCGCTGGTACTCTCCTGCACGTTCGCCGGCCTGAGCCTCGGAGGCGTGGGCTACGGGAGGTTTGCGCACCGCGCTCGAACTCCGCTCGGCGTCTACGTCGGCGTCGAGGCGCTCGTCGGCGTCGCCGCGCTCGCGCTCGCGATAGGCCTCGCCGGCGCCCAGAGCCTCGCGGCGCGCCTCGTCGTCGCGGCAGGCGACCATCGAAGCCTGGTCTTCGCGACCCGCCTCATCGTGGCGTCGCTCTGGATCTTGCCGCCCACCATCGCGATGGGGGCGAGCTACCCGGCCGTCGTCGGCGTGCTCGAGCGGCTCGCCGGCGAGAGGCGCGAGGCCGTTCCTCGGTCGATGGCGCGCTTCTATGCGCTCAACGTGATGGGCGCGGCCCTCGGCGCGTTCGGTGGGCCCTACTTGCTCTTCCCGCGATTCGGCATCGACGGCGCCTTGCTCGCGGTCGCGGGCTCGCAAGCGCTGGTCGTGATCGCGGGGCTCGTGATCGCCCGCGACTTCCCGCGACGGCTCGGCGCGCCCGTCGCGCCCCGCGCTTCGCGGGCGCCGCTCCCTCGCCTGCTCGCCGCGCTCGCGGTGGGCTCGGGCTTCCTGGTCTTCGGTCTCGAGGTCCTCTGGCTGCACCTGATTGGAGCCGTCCTCGGGATGGCGGTGTACGCGTTCGCGATCCTGCTCACCGTCGTGCTGCTCGGTCTCTTCGCCGGAGGCGTGCTGGCGAGCCGCGAGCGGCATCGCCCGTGGGTCCTGCCGGGCACGCTCTTGCTCTCGTCGGTGGCCGTCCTCACGACCGGCGCGCTCTGGGACCGGGCCCCGCGCTGGATCCTGATCCTGGGCAAGGACGTCGACTCCTTCGCGGGCGGCGAGGTCGTTCGGTTCGCCATCGCCGGCGTCCTGGTCGGCGTCCCGAGCGTGTGTCTCGGGACGATCTACCCCTCTCTCTTCCGGTCGCCCGCCTTTCCTCGGAGCGAGGGGGATCGCCACGCCGGACGCCTCGGCGCCCTCAACGCCGTGGGGAGCGTGGCCGGCGCGCTCGTCACGGGGTTCGTCCTCATCCCGAGCATCGGCTCGGAGCGGACCTCCCGCCTCCTCGGCGCGCTGCCTTCGCTCTTCGCGCTCGCGCTCGCGCGGCGCTCGCTTCCTTGGGCAGGTCGCCCAGCGACCACGCTCGTCTTGGTCCTCGCCGCGCTCTTCACGTTCGGACTCGCGGCGTTCCTTCCGCCGTGGAACCGGCTCGACCTCACCGCCGGGACGAACGTCTACTTCACGCGCGGGTTCGTGACCGAGAGCACCCGCCTGCTCCGCTTCACGGAGGACTTCGCCGGCGGCTTCACGACCGTGGTGGCCTCGGGGAGAACGAAGACCCTTTTGACCAACGGGAAGTTCCAGGGCAACGACGCCGGCGAGGTCATCGAGCAGATCGCGTTCGGCCTCGTGCCGGCCGCGCTCGTCACCGGTCGGGATCGCGCCCTCGTCATCGGCCTCGGCACCGGGCAGACGGCGCGTGTCGTCGCCGCGGCGGGCTTCGGATCGATCGACATCGCGGAGATCTCGCCGGGGATCCGCGAGGCGGCGCGGCACGAGTTCGCCCTCACCAACGACGGCATCGTCGACGACCCGAGGGTCTTCTTCCACCTCGAGGACGGCCGCAACTTCCTCCTGCGCTCGCGAACGCGCTACGACCTCGTGACGATCGAGACGACGTCGGTCTGGTTCGCCGGCGCCTCGAACCTCTACAGCCGCGAGATGTACCGGCTGATCCGCGAACACCTGCGTCCCGGAGGCGTGCTGCAGCAGTGGGTGCAGTTCCATCACCTGTCGCCGGACGACGTCCAGGGCATCCTCGCGACGCTCCGCGCCGAGCTCCCTCACGTGACGCTCTGGAGGCTCGGCTCGCAGGGCTGCATGGTCGCGAGCGATGCGCCGATCGCGATCCGCCCCGAGGCCGTGGCGCAGCTCGAGGCGTCGAGCGAGATGGCGGAGCTCCTCTCGATCGTCGAACGACGGCGCGGGATCACGCTGAAGGCGCTCGGCGATCGCTTGCTCCTCGACGGCACGGCCGTCGATCGCCTCGCGGAGGACGCGGCGACGCGGGGGCTCAGGTTGACGACGGACGGAAACCGCCACGTCGAGTACAGCACGCCGCGGCACAACCTCGAGAAGACGCGACACGCCGATCGGGTGATGGATCGGCTCCTCGAGTCTGTCGACCCCGCCCAGCGCGAGGCGACGCGCGCGAGGTTCCGTTGAGCACCGCCTCGAAGCGTTCGATCCCGACGGCCATGGCGATCGCGCTCTCGCACCTCGCGCTCCTCCTCGTCGTCGAGCTCGAGAGCTACTTCGCCCACGTGTTCGCGGCGGCGGACGGCGGCTGGGCCGCCCTCAGGTTCCTCGCGCTCTTCCCCTTCGCCCAGCTCGAGCACCTGCTCGTGTCCGCGCTGCTCGGGGCGATCTACGCCGTCATCGCGTCGAAGCTGCGAGAAGGTCGCGCCAAGACCGCGTGCCGGTGGGCGCTCCTCGCGCTCCTCCTCGCCGTGAACCTCTACGTCGTCGTCGATCAGGTCGTCTACGGCTTCTTCCACGGTCACGTCGATCGCTCGCTCCACGAGGGCAGATTCCTGGCGATCGATCAGGCCGTCTCCGTGTTCCTCTCGGCGACCGGGCCACTCTTCTTCGTCAACATCGCTCTGTGGCTCGCGCTCGGCGTGCTCCAGCACCGCTTGGTCGTTCGCGATCTCCGGCCGGCGTTGCCATGGATCGATCGGAAGGGCCTCGGAGCCCGCGCCGCCGCGGCCGCCTTCCTCGCCGTGAGCGCGGTCGTCACGTTCGCGCTGCCGCACCACGAGCTCGAGCGCCATCCCCTCGTCGCGCTCGTGCGCCCCACGGGCTCCTGGAAGTCGAGCGTGAAGACCGGCCGCCTCTCGCCTGCGCTCTACGAGCCGCGATCGCCGGGGCGCGAGGAGCCCGCGGACGCGAAGACGAGGCTCGTGGCCGCGTACCGCGCGATGCGCGAGGCGCATGCGCGTCCCAACGTCGTGCTCGTGGTGCTGGAGTCGGTCGGCTCCGAGCAGCTCTTTCGCGACGGGGGACGCCTCTCTCCCGAGATCGCGCCCTTCTTGCACGAGATGCAGCCGAGCTCCGTGCACCTCCCGTACGTCTATGCGGCTTACCCCGCGACCATCCTCTCGCACGTGCCGATGCAGACCGGGGGCTTCGGCACCACGTGGGGGAGCGTGTTCACGGACCTCGAGAAGCCGTACCGAGCCGCCACGCTGCCTTCCGTGTTCAAGGACGCAGGTTACGCGACCGGCCTCATCTCCTCGGGCGATCTCATGGACGGGAACATGGGCGCGTTCTACGGACAGCTCCCCTGGGATCACTACTGGGACTTCGGCACCCAGAACGACGACGTGAAGAAGACGCTTCGCCTCGGGTCATGGGGCGGCCGGGACGACCTCATCGTCCCGGAGATGGATCGCTGGCTCGACGGCCTCGACGCGAAGGCGCCCTTCTATGCCGCCGTTCTGACCATCTCCACGCACTACCCGTACGTGGTTCCTCCGGGATACGAGGGGCCACGGAAGGGCAAGAGCGACGCGGAGAAGTACCAGAACTCCGTCCACTACGCAGACAGCGTGCTCCGCGCGCTGTGGAGCGGGCTCGAGCGGCGCGGGAAGCTCGACGACACGGTGGTCTTCATCACCGGCGACCACGGGCAGGCTTTCGGCGATCTCCACCGCGGGAACTTCGCGCACCGCAATCGCATCTACGAGGAGAACGTCCGCACGTTCCTCATCGCCATCGACAAGAAGGCGATCCGCGGCGGCCCCGTGGTGTCGAATCGCATCGGCGCGACCGCCGACATCCTACCCACGATCGCCGAGACGGCCGGGCTCCACGCGACCGACATCGTGGGGCAGAACCTCCTCGCGGCCGAGTACCGTCCGCGGATCGCCTACTTCTTCAAGCGAAATTTCCCCGAGCAGTGGGGCCTCCGCGACGGGAAGTGGAAGTTCATCGCCCGCATGGGCAAGGAGGCGCTCGAGCCCGAGCTCTACGATCTGGAGACGGACCCCACGGAACAGAACAACCTGGCCGGCGAGCACCCGGAGCTCGTGCCGACGTACCAGGCGCTCTGCTCCGAATGGTACTTCGGCATGCAGGCGGAGCTCGGGCAGCGCCTCGTCGGGTACCGCCCGTTGTCCGGGAAAGAGCTCGCTCCGGGCGAGACGATGACGCGTGGGCCCAAGGCCGTGGACGTGTGCACGAAGGACAAGAAGAACGTCTTCCACCCGCTCGAGAAGGTGCCTTCCTTCGAGCGGGTCAACGTGCGGATCGTCTGGGTCCCTCTCGGCGTCCAGAAGACGGTGCGGGTGGACGTGATCTCCCCTTCGGGACGGACCTACGGGAAGACGCTAAGGCCGGCCGCAGACACCGCGCGAAACTGGTTTCCGCTCGACGCGCCGCTGCCGCTCGAGGAGGGCCGCTGGACGATGGCGCTCTGGGACGGGACGACGCGGCTGAAGAGCGGAGGCTTCGAGGTGGTGGCTCCCGACGCGACGGCCTCCCGCGTCGTCCCAGGGGCCGAGCCGGGTCCGAGGCTCGTGGTCATGGGCAAGGAGGACGACGTCGGAAACTTCACCGTGCTCCGCGCGGTCCATCCGAGCGAGACGGCGCTCCAGGCGCTCACCGTGTGGAGCCCCTACGCGGAGAGCCACGACGTGCGGGTCGATTGGACCTCCCCGTCGGGCAAGAAGCACGGGTCGAGCCTTCGCCTCGAGCCCGCCCGCGATCGCACCTCGAGCCCGCTCCCCGTCCCGCCGCCTCTCGAAGGGGGGACGTGGCAGCTCACGATGGCGGACGACAGCGGGACGCTGGTGAGCCATGCGTTCCAGGTCGATCCGGGCGCCCCCCGCTGAGCGGATACCTCACCGCGAGGTATCGCGAAGAACCCGAGCGCCCCCGTACGCTTGGCGATCATGCCCGTGACGTCACCGTCCCGTAGAGGCGAGTCCATGATCCGTTCTCCGTTCGCGATCCTCGTCCGTGTCCTCCTCGTACTCTGTGTCGTCCTCGGCACGAGCTGCAGCGGCGGCGAGGAGATCGCCACCGCCGGTCCGGTGCTGCGAGGGACGGCGAGCCTGACGTCGACTGGCGGTGGTCAGGTCTCTGTTCGCGCGGTGCACCCCGACGGCGGCCTCGGCCGGGTGCTCGCCACGGGCCGAACGGACGCGCTCGGCCGGTTCGAGCTCTCCCTGCCTGCCGAGGCGGGCCCGGTGAGGGTCATCGTCTCGGGGAACACCGGACCGAACACGGAGCGGCTGTCGCTCACGCTCCCGTCGGTGCCTCGACAGGACGTCGCCGTGACGCTGCTCACGGACGTCGCGTCCCGGCTCGTCCCCTCGCTGCGTGACGAAGGCGGGGAGATCGCGGACGCGATCAACATGGCGAACTCCGCGGTCGCGCGGGCCTCGGGTCTCTCCACGATCACCCAGGCGCCCGCGCGGATCGACGAGCCGATCGCGACGGTCGATCGCGAGCGCGCCCAGTACACGCTGGCCCTCGCCGCGCTCTCCCGCTCTGCACAGGAGAAGGGCAAGACCCCGTACGCGCTCTCCCGCGATCTGGTCGACGAGCTGCGACGTGGCGCGCCGTCCGCCGCGTGGGGAAACCTCCGCCGCGTCAGCGGCACCGACCTCGGTGCGCCCAGCACGAACAACCTCCGCGTGCTCTCCGACGGCATGGACGCCCATGGCTCCGAATCCGGGGGCGACCCCAGCACCTCCGGCGGTGCCAGCAGCGGCGGCCCGCCCCCCACCGGGGATCCGCTCGTCATCCAGCCGGGCTCGAACGTCACGCGCCCTCCGCGCGGCAGCGTGACGTTCACCGCGAGCGGAGGCAACGGGTCGTACACGTGGAGCTTCGTCTCCACGCCCGCGCCATCGGGCGGATCGATCACGGCCGATGGCGTCTACACCGCGGGGAGCATCGGCAACGTCACGGACTCGGTCCGCGTCAGGGACCAGAACGGCAATTCGGCGGACGTCGACGTCCAGGTCACCTCGGGGATCACCATCACGTCGGTGCCCGCGACGCTCACGGTCGCGCCGCTCGCCACGATCGACTTCGACGCAACGGGCGGAAATAGCAGCGGCTTCAGCTGGACCCTCGAGAAGCACTCGGGCGGCGACGCCTCCATGAACGCCGCCACGGGCGCGTACAAGGCCGGGTCCACCGGCAACGGCACCGACGTTGTCCGCGTCACCGACGATCTCGGCAACACCGCGTCCGTGAACGTCTCCGTCACCGCGCCGCTCGCGCTCGCCGCGAGCGCCGCGACCGTCCCGCCACGCGGGACCGCGACGTTCACCGCGAGCGCGGGCCAGCCGCCGTACACGTACGAGCTCCAGACCTCCGCCTCCGGGGCTCCGACGATCACCACGGCGGGCGCGTACACGGCGGGGCCGACGCCGAACGTCACCGACGTGATCCGAGTCACCGACACGAACGGCGCCGTCGTCACGAGGAGCATCGCCGTCGGCGCCGGCGTGACGATCGCGCCGAGCTCGCCGAGCGCGCCCCCGCGTGGAAGCATCGCGTTCACCGCGACCGGCGGATCGGGCACGGGCTTCACGTGGGAGCTCCCCACGAACGCCTCGGGCGGCACCATCGTCGCGAGCACGGGCGCTTACGCTGCGGGCGAAACGCCTCAAACCGTCGACCAGGTGCGCGTCGTCGATTCGCTCGGCAACTCGGCCCAGGTCACCGTCTCGGTGGGCAGCGGGCTCGCGATCAGCCCGGCGGGCCCGACCACGCCACCGCGTGGCTCGATCGTCTTCACAGTCGTCGGCGGCAGCGGCACGGGCTTCCACTGGTCCATGGTGACCTCGGCCTCTGGCGGCTCGATCAACCCGACGACCGGCCGCTTCACCGCGGGCAATACCGGCAGCGCCGTCGATCGCATCAGGGTCACCGACAGCATCGGGAACAGCGCTTCCGTCGACATCACCGTTGGCCCCAGCCTCCAGATCGCACCGAGCTCCGCCGAGGTTGCGTCCGGCGCCCTGCGCACGTTCTCCGCGTCGGGCGGGAGCGGCACCGGGATCGTCTTCGAGCTCGCGACGAACGCATCGGGCGGCTCGATCACGTCGGGCGGCGAGTACCACGCCGGTCTGACGGGACCGAGCGTCGACAGCGTCGTCGCGACCGACTCCCTCGGCAACACCGCGACCGCGCAGGTCAGCGTCAGCGCTCCGCTCGCCGTGACGCCGGTCACGGCCTCGACGCCGCCCGGCGGCACCGAGAGCTTCACCGCGACGGGCGGCGTGGGCGTCCCCGCGTTCTCGTTCCAGGCGAACCTCTCGGGCGGAGAGGTGTCCGCGTCCGGCGCCTACGTCGCCGGACGCACGGGCGCCGTCACCGATCTCCTCCACGCCAGCGACGAGTCCGGCGCGAGCGTCACCGTGACCGTGGCCGTCGGCCCGGGCATCACGATCACGCCCGCGAGCGCGAGCGTCCCGCCGCTCGGCAGCGCCACCTTCCAGGCGACCGGCGGCAGCGAGACCGGCTACGTGTGGAGCCTCGCGACGAACTCGTCGGGCGGGAGCATCACGGCGGCGGGCGAGTACCACGCGGGCTCGATCTCGAGCACCGTGGATGCCGTGCTCGTCACCGACTCGCTCGGCAACACCGCGACGGTGAACGTGTCGATCGATGGCGGCATTGCGATCTCCCCGGCGAGCCCGAGCGCACCGCCGCGCGGCTCGATCGCGTTCTCCGCCGTCGGCGGCGCGGGAGGATTCACGTGGTCCCTCGCCACCAACGCCTCCGGCGGCGCGATCGACGCGGCCACGGGCAAGTACACCGCGGGACCGAAGGGCGCCGTCACCGACATCGTGAAGGTCACCGACGCGGCGGGCGAGTCCCGCACGGTCGCCGTCGAGGTGGGCAAGGCGCTTCGCGTCAGCCCCGAGACAGCGAACGCGAAGCCGGGCACCGCGATCACCTTCGAAGCCGCCGGCGGGAGCAGGACCGGCTTCGTCTGGTCCCTGGCGAGCAACCTGTCCGGTGGCTCGCTCAGCGCCGCCGGCGTGTACGAGGCCGGCGCCACCGCGAACGTCACCGACACGATCACGGTGACCGACTCGCTCGGCAACACCGCGCAGGCGTCGGTCTCCGTCACGTCGGACGGCAACGCACCTGCCAAGCCACCGGCGGGCTCGCCGAGCGACGAGGCGAAGACGCCAGCCCTCGACGACGGCGCCGACCCGAAGAGCCAGGGCGCCGGCGGTTGCTCGAGCGTAGCGAGCGGAGCGAGTGCCTGGATGAGCGGCGCCGCGCTGCTGTTCGCCCTCGTCCTCGCCCTTCGCACGAGGCGCCGCCGCTGATCCGCGCCTTGCCACGCACGGTCGTCCCGGGCATATTCGGAAATTGTGGCGCTTTCGAACCTCGACCGCGCAACGCGACAGATCCTCGACGCCGTGAGCGTCGTACCGACGGCGGAGGAGCTCCGCTTGCGCGCGCTCGCCACGATGCAGAAGACGCTCGGGCTCGACGGCGCGCTCTTCCGTCCCGGCACACGGTGGAGCAACGCTCGACCCATCTACATCGACGCCGGGCTCCGCTTCACCGACGCCTACCTGGCGAACCCCTCGCGGTACCGACGCGAGCTCGAGCCCTGGTGCCGCTTCTCCCGAGGACGAAACGCGTTCTTCTACGACGACCTCTATGGTCCGCGGGAGCGAGACCTCGGCCTCGTCTATAACGAGGTGCTCCGCCCGGCGCGCGTACGGCACGTGATGGGCGCCCCCGTGGTCTTCCGCGGCCAGATGGTGGGCCTCATGTTTTTGTACCGCGGCTCGGGTGCGCGCGCGTTTCCTCGCGCGGCGGCCGAGACGGCGACCGCCCTCGCGGAGGTGTTCGCGATCGCCGAGGCTGCGATGGGTCGCACGCCGCCCGAGGCGATGCTCTACGAGGGCCGCGCCGAGGCACTGCCGCCGCGGGAGCGCCAGGTCGCGACGCTCTTCGCCGAGGGCCTCTCGAGCAAGGAGATCGCCGCCGTGACGGGCACCTCGTTCCACACCGTGCGAAAGCAGATCGCCAAGGTGTTCGAGCGCCTCGACGTGCACGATCGACGAGGTCTGGCCCTCGTGCTCCGAGGAGCGGCGGGAAGCGAAGCACAGACCGGTAGGGAGCTCGATCTCGGCGCGCGAGACTCATGAGCTGCGCCCCGCCGGCACGAACCATCGCTCCAGACGTCCGCGCAGCGCGGCTTCGTCGACGAGATGGGGGACGAGCGCGGTGACGACGTTGACGACGTGCGCCTTGTCCTGCCGCGTGAGCCGCACCACGATGATCCCCGCGTAGCTGGGCCGGCGGGTAACGGGTGGTGTCGGCGAAGTCGAGGTCGAAGGTCAGGACGACGCGACCCTCCGAGCGGCACACAGCGGCGACGTCCGTGTCAGGATGCCCACCGAGGTTGCTCCACTACGGTCAACGCGTCGAAGCCGCCCTGTCGGAGTAGCTCGCGGACCTCGATGGGCAGGTTCTCGTCGATCTTGAACGCGATCACGTCCCCGTTCCACGAAGCGGAATGAGCTGCTCGTGGGCGAGCTCGGCCGCGTACTGAAGCGCAGCGCGCACGTCATCCCCGACGAGCGAGGGTTCTGCAAGATGTCGATCTCCGCCACCGGCTCGCAAGTGCTCGACGTGGTAGCCTTTGGTCATGTCGAGTCCGAACGCCGCGCGGGTCTCAGAGCTCGATCCCGTCGCGGCTGCCGTCGCGAATGCTGCTGAGGATGAGCGCGAGGCAACGGCTGCCGAGCTCGAAGCCCTCCGCGAGGCGCGCGCGGACAAGCAGCCCTTCGTGTCCGGTGCGACAGCGACAGCAAGGATCACGGAGCGATCTCAGCGCGACGAATGACTCGAACGGTCGAATGGAGCCCGTTCGCCGTCCGTGATCTCGAGCGGATGCACTAGCGCGCTGCAGCCGAAATCGACGAAGCGATCCAGCGGTTCGCAGCGTCCGGTGAGGGCTCGCTTCGCGTAGTCACGTTCGAGGGCCAGCGCGAGCTTAGACTCTACGTGGCTCCCTTCTTCGCGTGGATCACCGTTACCCCGGAACACGTTCTTGTGTGGCGCGCGCTGCGCTACACGCGGCCCTGATCACCCCCGCGCCGAGCCGCGCAGCACGTCGGGCGAAACCTGCCGTGAACGAACGCGCGCTCCCCATCCGATCGCTGAGGCGATGGACGCCCTCGATGGCTGCTCGCGATCGTCACGTCGCGCTCGCGGCGGGCTCAAGGTTCAGCGGCCATCCGGAGGCGACGCGCACCCGCGCGCGTCGCCTCGCGGGCTCACGTCCCCCCGCGCGCGAAGGTACAAGAGCTTCGCGGAGAGGCAACACGGAGGAGCACGGAGCCCTACGGAGCTGGCCAGCTCGCCGGGGCCGCAGACCATGCCCGTACCGGCAAGCGACCCTCCGTCCGCAACGGGGATCGCCCCGTACGCATCCGAGCGACGGCCGACTGGCAAAAAGCGTCAGGCCGACTCGAGGTGTTTGACGAGCAGCTTCGCGAGCCACGCGCGGAAGCGCTGCTGGACGGCGTCGTCTCCGCCGAGGCCGATGTTCTCGAAGAGGTGACGGCCGAGCACGCTCTTGGCCGTCATCGCGAGCGTCGCGAGCACCACGGCGAAGCGCGTGTCCTCGAGCGAGGGTGATCGTGGGCTTCGGCTAGAGGTCCCTCTCCGCTGCCGGCGAAGGTCGTGCGCGATGTCGACCACGGCGCGGAGCGGATCGCGTTCGTCGGGCAGCGTCGCGCCCTGGAGCGCGAGCCAGAAGAGCACACGAGCGTGCCCCCGCTGCTCGACCGCCTCGAAGACGCGATCGAGCAGGTGCGTCATCGCGTCCTCCTCGAGCGAGGTGGTGCGCAGCGTCTCGAGGATCGGCGCGTAGATCGACTGCATGACGCGCTCGAGCACCGCCTCGACGAGCGCCTCGCGGCTGCCGAAGTGGTGGAGGACCGTCGGGTGCGAGACGCCTACGTCGGTCGCGACCTCCTGGAGGCGGATGCCGGTCGGGCCGGCCTCGACGAGCCTCCGCTCGGCGGCGTCGAGGATCGCCGTCCGCGCCTCCTCGGCGGTTCGCCGCTTTCGCGCGGGGGTAGCTCGCTTCTTCGTCGTCATCGGTCCTCCTCTACCAGCGTTCGAGAGGGGCCGGGACGTTCCGGGAGCGGCCTCTATTGACAGCAATGTCGGCAGCAGTTACTGACAATGATGTCGGTAGTTCGAAAGGCACGGTGGCGATCATGAGCGTGACGGAGCGGCTACGGCAACGCGGCTACGACCTTCCCACGGCGGCGAAGGCGCTCCGCGCGCTCGTCCGCAACCCCGACGACCTGCCGCAGGTCTTCACCATCATCGACGCGCTCTCCGGCGCGACCGCCGGCCGACTCGCGGCGAGGCTCCGGCGCTCGCGCGGCGGCGAGGCGATCCTCGAGCGGAGCCATGACCTCGCGCGCGTGCTCTCGGACCGCCAGATGCTCCGCGCGCTGCCGGAGGGATCGCTCGGGCGCGCGTACCTCGCCTTCGTCGAGGCCGAGGGCATCAGCGCCGAGGGGCTCCTCGAGGCGAGCGCGGTGGGGCGGACGGCGATGGCGCGCAACGCCGACGAGGATCGCGTCCACGCGATCCTGCGCGACTCGCACGATCTGTGGCACGCCGTGACCGGCTACCACGGGGACGTCGTCGGTGAGATCGCGCTCCTCGCGTTCTCCGCTGCGCAGACGAAGAACCCGGCCATCGCTGCGATCGTCGTCGTCGCGCTCGCCAAGGGCCTCGCCCGCGGGCACCTCGGGCTCGTCCTCGACGGCTTCCTCCGTGGTCGCGGTGCTGCGTGGCTCCCGGCGGTGGACTGGGCCGCGATCCTCGCGCGCCCGGTCGAGGAGCTCCGCGTCGAGCTGAACGTCGGCGCGCCGCGCGACTACGCTCCTGTGCGGACGGAAGCGCTGCGCGAGGAGGGCATCCTCGCCAAGGCGGCCTGATCCAGCGATCGAGCACATCGCCGTCGATCTCGCGCTCGACTTCGACTCCGCGAGCATCCGCGGCTCGGCGACGATCAGCCGGCGCGGCCACCCGATCGTCCGCGCGAGGACGATGGAAGATTGGGCCTGCGTCGCGCGTATCCTACCGCGCGATGGGAGATCGCTTTGCTGGTCGGACGGGCCGCGCGGATCGCGTGGTCGCGCTGCTCGGCGTCGTGTCGCTCGTCGTCGCGTGTCACCGGCCCCGGGCCGTCGGTAGCGATACGGCGGCAGTCGGCGGGAGCGGATCCCCGTCGACCACGGCCTCGAGCGGAGCGGGATCCGGGGGCGACGTCCCTTCGCGAATCGACGTGGCGCTCGGGAGCGCGCTCGTCTGCGTCCGAGCGCGTGACGGCGCAGTGCGCTGTCGTGGTGATACGGATGGACTCGGGAAGGAGGGGGTACAGGAGGATGGCGTCGTGGCGGTGCCGCGCGCGGACGCGATTTTGCACGGGCGTCGCGCACGGCTGTGCGCTCGCGGCGGGCGCGGTCTACTGCTGGGGCGACCGCGTGCGCGGAGCGCGTGGCGCGGTGACGGCCGCGGAGGCGCTTGTCCCGAACCGCATCGTCGATCTGCCGCCGGCCGTCGAGCTCCGGTGCGGACGCACGCGCACCTGCGCGCGTCACGCGGACGGGACCGTGCGCTGCTGGGGAGAGAACCTGCCCGCCGGACTCGGAGACGGAACGACGGACAGCAGCAGGGCTCCCGTGCGTGTCGTCGGGCTCGGGGATGCTCCGTTCGACGGCGTCGTCGAGATCGCCGCGGGCGGCGAGCAGACGTGCGCGCGGCTCGGAAGCGGTCGCGTCGCGTGTTGGGGGAAGAACGACGTCGGCCAGCTCGGGGTGTCGGCGAACGAGCCGAGGACGAGGCCGGTGTTGGTCGACGGGCTCTCCGACGTCATCGGGCTCGCCTCCGGGTTCGGCCACACGTGCGCGCTCCACCGCAACGGCGAGGTCTCGTGCTGGGGCTGGAACGTGTCCGGGCAGCTCGGCACGGGTCACGTCTCGCGCGACGACGTCCCGAACCCGGTGCCGACACGCATAGCGGGTCTCGACGACGTCGTCGAGCTCGCGCTCGGCCACGCGCACTCGTGTGCGCGGAAGCGAGACGGATCCGTGTGGTGCTGGGGCGCGAACGATCACGGGCAGCTCGGCGACGGCCAGCTCGTCGATCGAACGTCACCGGTCCGCGTCGTGGCGCTCGAAGGCGCCGTCGCGGTCAGGGCGGCGGCGGACCGCTCGTGCGCGGTCCGCCGCGACGACACGCTCCTCTGCTGGGGTGACCTTCGCGTCGGCACGCCGCCGGGCACGGGCACCGTCCCGCGCGCCGCGCCGGTCGCCTGGTGAGCGCCCGCATCGGCCGCGAAAGGTCCGCGACGCGGCCCGCGCTCTCGACGCTCCACCGTGGCTCGCATCGCGCGCCCGAGCGGCTCTCTCGGCGTTCGCGGCGAGGCGACCGAGCGCTCGATGCGGCCCCGAAGGTCGAGAACGGGTCCTCGCGACCTGTCCGACTCGGCCTCTTCACTGTGGCGGACGCGCGCGCGGCGCGAGCTCCGGCCGCGGGTGAGTCGTCGAGCGGCACCCATCGGCCGTCCTCTCCGATCTCCACCACGACGCCGTCATGGGTCGTGGCGCTCGGTTCGACGACGTCGGCGAACAACAGGACACCCCGCGCGGCGTCTTGCACCTTCCCGAGCGCGCCTGCGTCGATTCCCATGAGCCGAGCATACCCCTCCGCCGCGGGGGCACGCCCGTGAGGGCGCGATCCGTGAGCCGGCTCGACCCCTCACGTGCTGCCCGGCGCTGTCTTCCTCGTCGCGGCGAGTACCGGCGGACTCCGTGCCGTGCGTCGTTCATCGCGATCGTGAGCGCACGCACGAGCCCGCGCACGTGGCTCGCCGTCCGTCCGTGCGCTTCGTCACGGTCGCCTCGTCGCACTGGACGGTCGGATCTGTCGCGTAGTCTTGGCGGGGCGCCGAGCTCTGGTCGAGCCGACGAGCAGACGGACGCCTGCGAGCGTGCGCGTCACGGCAACTTCGCCCGGCCTCGGCATGACCAGGCCGCAGGCTATCATCCCGCGTCCATCCTTACTGCGTCCGAGCAAGGAATGAGGCAATGACCGACGACGTGCGCCCGAAGGTCGAACTGGCGAGTCAGCGTGAACGAGACGCACTCGATCCATGGGTCGCGCGTGTCCTGCTCGCCTTCGGCCGCGAGAACGCGCTCGTCACCGACGAATCCATGGTGAGCGCCTTTCTCGAGATCGGAGGCCGGCCGCACCGCGTCCGCCGTAGTCGGAAGGGGTCGTGGCTCGAACGTCCTGGCGATCCGGCGATCCTCGAGCAGAACAGGCACCTGCTCGCATCCGTGTCTGCAAAGCTTGGCGTACCGGTCGAGGAGGGAGACCGCATCGTCGACGTCGCGCGTCGTGTGCGCGCGTGCGGACTCGGGTGACGGCTTTGCTACCGTCGCGCGCGACGCCGACGCGCGATGCGAGCGACCGCGGCGAGCGTGACCGCTCCGAGGAAGCCCGCGGCGCTGCCAGACGCGGAGGCGCGCCCTCGAGCGACCGAGCAGCCGCCCGAGTCGTCGGATCCATCCGCGTTGGACGCGCCGCTCGTCGAGCCGTCGGGGCCGCCGGACGAAGTCCCGCTGCCCTCGCCGCTTCCGGATGCCCCGCTGTCGTTCGGCGCGACGCACGCGCCCGACGTGCAGGCTCCTGTAGAGCAGGGAGTCCCGTCGGCCTTCGCGGCGTAGGAGCATTGACCGTCGGGGCCGCAGGTCGCGCTCTCGTGGCACTCGTCGGGGGCGTCGCATGCGCTCTCGGCGCAATGCCTGCAGCCTGGACCATAGTGCTCTGGCGCACACGAGGCGCACGTCGCGCCGGTGAAGCCGGACGCGCACACGCACGAGCCGTCCGCTTGTGCCGTGCCGTGCTGGTTGCACGTCACGGCGTCGCTGTACTGACACGACGATCCGGCGTAGCCCGCGGCGCACGCGCACGAGCCGGTCGCCGAGCACGTTCCGTGGCCCTCGCAGGTGGTCGACGCTCGGCAGAACGTGCACGTCGGGTAGTCGTGGTGGTCCGTCGCGCACTCGTTGCAGCTCGCGCCCGCGAAGCCCGCGTCGCACGTGCACGAGCCGTCCACTTGCGCTGCGCCGTGACCGCTGCACGTCGTGGCGTCGTTGTACTGGCAGAGAGAGCCGGCGTACCCCGCGTCGCAGGTGCACGCGCCGGAGACGGGGGCGCACGCCCCGGCGCCCGAGCACGGGGACGAACCCGTGCACACGCCAGCCTGGCACGTGTCGATCGGGGTGCAGATGTCGCCGTCGTCGCACGCCGTGCCGGTGAACAAAGCACACGTGCCGTCGACGGCGGCGCCGGCCGCGACCGAGCACGCGTCGCACGCGCCCCCGTTGCAGGCCACGTTGCAGCAGACACCGTCAGTGCAGAACCCGCTCGCGCATTCGGAGCCGCTCGCGCACGCGTCACCGTCGGCGTGACGGAGCAGCAAGACGAAGACCGCGCCCTGACCGTTGGTCTTCAAGGGCGCGCTTGCAACGACCGTATCGCCGCTCACGGCGACCGCGGCCCCGAATTGGTCGCCGAGCCCCGGATTTCTATCGGTCTCCTTCGAGTGCTGGGACCACTCTCCGCCGGAGCGGACGAACACGTACGCCGCTCCTTGGGCCTCCGTCCCGCGCGCGCCCACGATCGCGGTGTCGCCGCTCAGCGCCACGGACCCGCCAAAGTGGTCGTAGACGTTCGGGGCGCTCGCGGTGAGCTTCTGCTGCTCGGACCATGTCCCGCCGGAACGGACGAACACGTACGCCGCTCCCCGATAGGAGTCCTTCCCGTTCGCGCCCACGACCGCGGTGTCACCGCTCAGCGCCACCGAACCGCCGAGAAAGTCTTCGGCGACAGCGTCGCCCGCGGTCAACTTTTGCTGCTCGGACCATGTCCCGCCAGAGCGGACGAACGCGTACGCCGCTCCCCGATAGGAGTCCTTCCCGCGCGCGCCCACGACCGCGGTGTCCTCGCTCAGCGCCACCGAGGCGCCGAACGAGTCGTATGGCGCAGGAGCGCTGAGGGCGAGTCTCTGCTGCTCGGACCATGTCCCGCCGGAGCGGACGAACACGTACGCCGCTCCCCGATAGGAGTCCTCGTACGGCGCGCCCACAATCGCGGTGTCCCCGCTCAGCGCCACGGAGTCGCCAAAGTTGGCCATGGAGACGCTCGAGGTGAGCTTCTGCTCGAGGGACCATGTCCCGCCCGAGCGGACGAACACGTAGGCCGCTGCCGAGTCGGCCCCGTTTCGGGGTGCGCCCACGACCAGGGTCTCCCCGCTGACCGCCACCGACGTGCCGAAGATTCGGCGGGTTATGGGGTCCTCGCCCGCGGTGAGTTTCTGCTGCAGAGACCATGTCCCGCCGGAGCGGACGAACACGTACGCGGCTCCCTCGAAGTCCGCGTTCCCGCTAGCTCCGACGACCACGGTGTCCCCGCTGAGCGCCACCGAGCCGCCGAAATCGTTGGAAGGCGCCGGATCGCTCGCGATGAGCGTCTGTTGCGGGACCCCAATCAGCGGGTCGACGGTCACCGGATACGTCGCACCGCGGTCATCGAACCATATCGCGAGCGCGCCTGCCTGAACTCGCAGCTCGGCAGAGAGCTCGTTCCCCGCGGCGTCCACCACGTAGAGATCCGTGTAGCGAAGGACCTCTTTGCCCGTCGGATCGACCAGCGCCGCGGCGGTCCCGTTCGGCTCGAGCCGCGCGCGGAGCCCGCTCGACGCGAGGGCGATCATCACCCCCTCCCCACCGCGCGCGCGGCATGCGGGCGGTGCGGTGACCGTGAAGCCTTGCTCGATCCCGAGCGGCCCGACGACGTACCACTCGTCGAACCCGCGACGACGGTACGTCGCGCGGTTGTCCGAGGCCTCGGGTGTCGTCTCGGTGACGGGGATGAGCTCGCCCTCGCAGCCCCATCGCGTCGCCTCCGCGCGCCACTGGTGCGACGGCTGTTCGTCGCCGGCGGCCACCTCCACACCCTCCGCGCCAAAGCGGGCGCGGAGCGCCGTCGAGCTCTTGCCGCGAAAGCCGTGGACCGTGGGCTCGAGGCGGTGCGAGCTAGAGGCCTCGCGCTGCACCGCAGCGACGTACGCCGCACGCTGCGCGGGCGTCATCGCGCCCGTACCGCGCGCGTCCCTCGAGACCGGCCCGCTGCGGGGAAGCGGAAGCGAGTCGTGCCCCGTCAGTGTCGGCTCGCCCAACGAGCAGGAGCCGACCATGATCAAGACGAGCCACAACGCGACCGCACGAAGTGCAGAAATTGCCGCGAGCTTCATTCCAGCGAGGAAAACACCGCGCACCCCTGCGGCGTAGGCCGAAAACTAGGCTATCCCACCCGATCCTACGATTGCGCTCGTGCGCGTGAGTACGGCGCTGCTCGAAGCGGCGTCATGGATCGGACGGGCCGCGTGACGCTGAGCTTCATCCCCCCAGAAACCAGGCGCAACGCGGCCGCAGACCTCCCGGATCGGAGTGGCCGATCACTCACGAAGGAGCGCGACGACGGCGAACCGTAGCGCGACGGCTCTGCGTTCCGTGCGCGAACGGATGCACGAGCCCGAAGGCCGCCTGCTGGGTGGACCGACCGTCACCGAAGCGCGGCGTGAGGAGCGCGTCAGAACGATGGGTAGCAGCTCTTCCCATCCGTCGTGATCGGCGTGTCGGTCGGTGACGCTGCGCTGACGTCGATGAGATGGAGATCCGACGTCGAGTCGCCTCTGCGGAGGCAGTAGACGATCTTCGACGCGTCGGGCGACATCGCGACGCTGACGATCGCCGAGCCCTGCGGCGGGACGACGAGCGGCGACGCCGTGCCGGCCTGCATGTCGTACGCGAGGAGGCTCGGCCTCCAGTCGGACTCCAACGTCCCTCCGAGGAAGAGAAAGCCGCTCCCGTCCGAGATCCAGCTCGCCTTCTCGAGGTACACGTCGACGCTACCGTCGACGTGCGCGGAGCCGAGGAGCTTCTTCGGTTTCGTGCCACCGTCCGCGGGGTAAAGGTAGAGCCCGTCCCCGTCCCCTTGTCCCGGCACGCACACGCTGTGGATGAAGAGGAGCTCACCCGTCGCTGGGTTGCGGGCCGGATCGATGACGGAGCAGCCGAACTGTGTGGGGAAGCTCGTCGGCGCCTCCCCACCGGCGGCCGAAACGCTCCACGGAACCGACCCGCCCGAGAAGGTCGTGCCTTCGTACCAGTAGCTCCCGAAGTCGTAGAGGACCCGTGATCCGTCCGCGCTCCACACCGGGTCCGCGACGTTGTAGCTGAACCGGCTTCGCCCCTGATCGTCCTTGGGGAAGGTGGGCGTGAGGCGGAGGAAGTCCGTGCCGTCGATGGCGAGCGTCCAGATCGCCCGCGTCGCGAGGCCCGTCGCGGTGTCCTCCTTCGTCGGGCTGCGGAGCGAGGCAATGGCGATCCGGCGGCGATCGGGCGACAGCGCGTATCCTCGGATATCCAACCCCGAGCTGCCTTCGCTGGTGAGATCGGTGATGACGCGCTCGTCGCCGCTCGCGAGATCGCGCGCGACGATCAGGTCGAGGTCCTCCCCCTCGCCGCGAAGATAGAGGAGCGTGCCCTCAGGAAGTTGGGGGCCGTCACCAGTGGTGCCGCTCGAGCCCGAGGACCCCGACGAGCCCGAGGACCCCGACGAGCCCGACGAACCTGAGGCCCCAGACGAGCCCGAGGACCCCGACGAGCCCGAGGACCCAGAGGTGCAGGCCGGAGCGACGACGCAACCGATGGCCAGAACCAAACTCCAATCGCGGAGCATCATGGGTTACCAGCGTAGGAACGCACTCGCGCCCTGGCCAGCGCGCAAGGATTTACGTAAACCGCTCGGCACGACCAGCGGATCGCCAGAGGACGAGGCCGCTCCCCTTACCTCGGTAGGCCGAGCAACTCCACGACATCGCGCGCGCGACATCGACGAGGAGCGCTCTTCACCACGCGCTAAGGCGTGGATGGGTTCCACCAGCCGGCGGTGCCGCACGTCGGGCACGTCGAGACCAGATCGAAGCTTACGCCGCTGCAAGCGTGGCAGGTCTTTCGGCCGAGCGGGGGCTCCGCGCTCCATTGCTCGGGCGGTGGTTTCATGAGCTCGCACCGCGCGCGTACCCGAAACGCCACCCTCTCCTCCTCCGCCGTACCAAAGACAGGACGGAACGATACGCCGTCGATCTCGATGAGCATCCCGTCGGCGGCGACGTCGCCGAAGACGACCGTGAGATCACCAACGTTCTCGAAATGCGGCCCCCAGAAGACGTTCTGCTCGTGAACGTCGTCGCCGATCGGATCGGCGAACCGACGCTTCGTGCCTTCGAGCGTCTGCCAGTCGAGCACGCCGAGCGGGATGCGGTGGAGCTCCAGCCGCGGCGAGTCGTCTTCCTCATCGTCCGGCGTGGTGACGATCTCGAGATTCATGAGCCACGGGTCACCGTCGGTCTCGCGGTGAAACCGGACATGGGCTTCGTGGACGTTGAAGTGCTCGTCGCCTATCGAGAACACGGACGCATCCATACGATGTCGAGCATAGGCGAAGTCGTCTTCCGTATCACTGGCCGTTCGCGGCTGGACGGCCCGCAAGACTCGCTTCCGGCGGCGGCTCCTCCTTGGCCAGGTGGGAGTCCAACCCGATGGGTTGCTGCTCGCGGTCTCCGCTCATGTCGGGCTTGCATGGCTCTCCTCCTCGTCGAGGCTTTGCTCGGCGCACGAGGAATGCCTCCGGGCTCATCAAGTCCGCGTCGCGACGAAGAGTATCCCCCAACCACGAACGACGACGCCATCGGGGCCCTTCAAGGCGTCGAATCCCGAGACGAGATCCGCGCGAAGCGACGCGCGCAGATCGTCGGGTACGATGCGGAGCAAGTTGCCGAACGAGCTCGCCTCGGCGAAGTCGAGGAAGGCCTCGCCGCTCTCGTGATGGCTCGCGTGCTGCGTGATGTGGAGCTCGACGAGCTCGAGTCGGCTCTCGAGGACGAGCGAGACGAGGTCGGTCGTCGTGCAGCGTCTGCCGGAGCCGAGCGCGGAGAGGTCGACCCGACCGGCGTAGGGCGGGCGTCGTAGCAGAGGTCGAAGGACGAGGGACACCGTGCCGGCGGCGGAGAGCTCGGGTGGAATGGTCGTCGCACCGAGGCGTCCGCCAGGTCGGAGCACGCGACGGATCTCCGCGAGCGCCTTCGCCTTGTCCGACACCCAGTGGAGGACGGACGACACACAGACCACGTCGAAGCTCGCGTCGTCGAAGGCGCCGAGAGCCTCGGCCTGCCCCACCTCGAACCGAGCTGCGTCGCCGTGGGCGCGCGCGATGCGGATGCGCTCCTCGAGCGGGTCGATACCGACGACGCTCCCTCTCGGCCCGAGGCGCTCGCCGATCCACCGTGTCAGGCGCCCCGTCCCGCACCCGACGTCGAGGACGCGCGCCCCCTCTTCGAGCCCGAGCCGTTCGACGAGGCGCTTGCCCCCTTCGAACTGGAGATCGCTCCCCCGCTCGTAGCTCTCCGCGAGATGCCGACTGTCGTGCGTGAATGAGGTCGTCACGTCTCAGGCCCGCCGTTGAAGCCGCGCCAGGGAGCGCGCAAGGAACAGCGCCGTCACGGCGAGGCCGACCCCGAAGACGCCCACGTGCGACCCGCTCCGCGGATCGAAGTCTCCGACGCGCGAGAGCAGCGCGTAGGCCACGACGAGGTTGCACAACCCGTACAGCACGTTCACGCGCGACGACGACGGCCCGCGGAACGGGGGCGAGGCGAACGGAGTCGGAAACGTACGCCCCAGCATCCCCGAGACGAAGTGCAGGACGAAGTTCGCGACGAAGGCGCCCCCGAAGAAGTACGCCGGGAACTGATACCAGACCATCGGACACCCTTGATGGCAACTCCATGTTGCCATCTCCTCAACGTACTGCGGCGGCGGCAAATGGCAACTCATGCTTGCCATCTAGCCGCGCGGCGGCCTACGCTCGCCGCCGAGGAGCTCCCGGAACACCTTGACCGAGCGTACCGAGACGCGTCGAACGAGAGGCGTGCTCGGCGGTCGCAGCGAGCGCGTCGTGCAGCAGGTGCTCGTGGCCACCGTCGCCGAGCTGGCCGAGTCCGGCTACAGGGCATTTCGCGTGGACGCGGTGAGCGCGGCGGCGGGGGTGAACAAGACCACGATCTACCGGCGCTGGCCCGGCAAGAAGCCGCTGGTGGCGGCCACCGTCGACTGGATGCGCAGGTTCGTGCATGACGTGCCGTTGCCCGACACGGGCTCGCTCGAGCGGGACCTCACCGAGGCCTTCCAGCGCAGGGTGAGCTTCAAGGACCGCATCGAAGGGCGGGCGTGGGCTCGGTTGCTCGCGGAGAAGTACGACCCCGAGGTCAGCGCCGTCATCGGCGACGCCGTCAAGGAGCGTAGCGGCGCTTGGTACGCGATGGTCACGCGGGCTGTCGCGCGCGGCGAGCTCCCCGAGGACACCGACCCGCAGCTGTTGCTCGGGATGCTCGGGGCGATCGTCGACGCGTGGTACGCGAGGTCGCCGGGCAAGCTGACGCCCGAGCTGCTCGAGGCCGCCGTGCGCACCATCGTCGCCGGCGCGCGCTCGGGTTCACTGGTGCGCTCCAGCGGAGAGCCCAGGACCACGCGCGCACGGCCACGGACGCCGGCGGACGCCGCCCGCTCGACGCGTCACCGGCGCCAGAGCGGCGAGAGCTCGGTCAAGAGTCGGGAGTGAACCCGCTCGGGATCCGTCACCGCGCGCGCGGGGCAACGCTCGTCCACGTCGCGAGGATGCCGTAAGCGATCGGGACGATCGCGAGGGTGAGCAGCGTGGACACGAGCGCCCCCGAGGCCATCGTGAGGCCGAGCCCCTGGAGGAGCGGATCGAAGAACAGGATCCCGTCACCGAAGATGATGGTCCCCGCGGTCAGCAGGATCGGTCGCGCGCGCGCCTGACTCGCGAGCACGATGGAATCGACGACGGAGTGACCAGCGCCGCGGTTCTCCTGCGAGAAGTCGACGAGCAGAATCGAGTTGCGCACCATCGTTCCGGCCAGCGCGATGAGCCCGAGGACGGCCATCCCGGAGAGCGGCACGCCTGCGAGGAGGTGCGCGGGGACGACCCCGACGAGCGCGAGCGGGATCGGGATCATCACGACGATCGGCGTGACGTAGGAGCCGTACCAAGCGGCGAGCATGACGTAGATGACCGCGAGCGCTGCGGCCAATGCCACGCCTAGATCTCGGAACAGCTCGTAGGTCGTCGTCCACTCCCCCGCCCAGCGCAACGTCGCGCGCGCGGCGTCAGGAGCGCGCTCCACCCACTGAACGTCGACGTCGACCCCCTCACGTCGCAGCGCCTGGGTGATGTCGAGCGCGGCGTACGCCGGTGCTTCGGCCCCGCGCATCTCGCCCATGACGAACACCACAGGCAAGAGGTCCTTGCGGAGCAGCGGCGGTCGCCCCTCGCGAGGCGCGAGCCGCGCGACGTCGGCGACGGGTACCAACGCACCGCGCATCGAGACCGCGCGGACGTCCAGCATGTCGTTCGGCTGTGTCCGTGCCGCGTCCGTCGCCTGAACGACGACGGCGACACGCTCTGCCTCACCGGGGAGATCGAGCTCCGTCAGCGCATCGCCCGCGAACAGCGCGCGTTGGCTCGCGACGAGCCGCGCGCCCATGACGGCGTGGAGCGATAGGCTCGTCGTGTCCGTCCTGAGGACGGTCTGCGGCGTCGACGGCCGTAGCGTCCAGTCCACGTCGACGAGCGACGGCTCGGCGAGGAAAGCGGCGTGCACGCGCGCCGCTGTCTCGCTCCGTGTCTCCTCGGAGGCGCCGTAGATCTCTGCGACGAGCGCCGCTTGAACGGGCGGTCCCGGCGGCGGCTCGGCGACCGTGAAGATCGCGCCCGCTGGAGAGAGGTGGGCGTCGGCGACGCGGCGAACCTCCTCCGCGATGGCGAGACTGTCACGCGAGCGCTTCTCGCGCGGGGCGATCTGGAGCTGGATCTCGCCCTGATGCGGTTCGGCTCGGAGCATGTAGTGACGAGCGACGCCTTGGAAGGTCAAAGGCCCCGATCGTCCCGAGTACACCTGGAGAGACTCGACCTCCGGGATCTCCAGGAGCTTCGTCGCGAGGAGCTTCTGCTCCTGGTGGGCGCGACTGAGCGACGTGCCAGCGGGGAGGTCGATGACGACGCTCATGTCCGCCGCGTCGCTCCCCGGCAGGAGCTTCACCAGCACGGTGCGCGTCGGCAGGAGCGCGAGCGCGCCGAGGAGCAGCGACACCCCCGCCAGCAACACTCCCGCCCCGCGCAGCGGCCGCGCGAGCGCCCACGCGAGCAGTCGTCGATAGAGCCGAAGCCAGGCCGGGATGGCGGCGTGGTCGGCGTGAGTACGCCGCAGGATGCGGTAGCTCAGGTACGGCGTCACGGTCAGCGCGATGACCAACGAGAACACCATCGCGACCGACGCGCCGATCGGCAGGGGCCGTAGGTACTGACCGATCATGCCGGAGACGAACGCCGTGGGCGTCAGCGCCGCCACGACCGTGAACGTCGCGAGGATGGTCGGGTTCGCGACCTCACCGACCGCCTCGGCGGCGAGGCTTCGGCGGTCGACCGAACGACCGCCGTCCTCTTGGAACCGCCGATGCACGTTCTCGACGACGACGATCGCGTCATCGACCAGGATGCCGATCGCGAAGATCATCGCCGCGAGGGTGATGCGGTTGAGCGTAAACCCCGCTGCTTGGTAGACGAACGGGACGATCGCGAGGGTCGCTGGGATGACGATGGCGACGATCGCCGCCTCGCGACGTCCGAGCGACAGCCCGATCAACACGACCACCACGACGGTCGCGATACCGATGTGCTCGAAGAGCGTCGTGACCCGCTCCTCCGCCGTCGCGCCGGTGTCCAGCGCGACGTGAACGTTCGCGTCCTCCGGCAGCAGGCGCGCGCCTTCGGTGGACATCCACGCGCGGAGGCGCTGGGTGAGCTCTGCCGAATTTGCCCCTGTCACCTTCGAGACCATGATGGTCACCGAATCGGAGACACGAGCATGAGCGCCGTCGCGGCCGCCGTGCGCGACGTAGGCCGTCGGTTCGCGCACGACGTCGCGCACCGACGCCACGTCACGAAGGCGGACGACGCCCGCGCTCGTCTCCGTGAGCGGGAGCCCTTCGAGATCGTGCACCGACCCGAGGGTCGACCCCGCGCGGACGAGCGCGACGTGCGTGCCGCTCTCGAAGCGGCCTACGGGCAGCTCGAGGTTCGCGTGTCGAATCGCCCCGTTCACCGCGTCGACGTCGAGCCGATACGAGGCGAGCCTCGCGGGATCCACCTCGACGCGGAACGCGCGCTGGGCCCCGCCGAGCACGGCCACGCTCGAGACATTCGACTGCTGCTCGAGCGCGCGTGAGACGGCGACCGCGTGGCGCCGCAGCTCTTCTGGGCTGCTCGCGTCGCTGGTGATCGAGAAGGCGAGCACCGGCACGTCCTCGACCCCGCGCGGGGTCAACGACACGACGGATGCCCCCTCGGGGAGGAGCGCGCTTCGCGCGTTCAATCGCTCGCTGAGCTGCGTGAACGCGTCCTCTCGACGGACCCCCTGCCGAAACTGCACCGCGAGGAGCGTCGCGTCGTCAGCCGACGCTGACAGCACGTGCTCTGCGCCGGGCAGCTCTCGCACCCACGCCGCCACGGGACGCGCGAGTCGCTCGTCGACGTCGGCCGTGTCGTGCCCCGGCCACGCGATGGCTACGTCGAACATCGCGATCGTGATCGACGGCTCCTCTTCTTTGGCCGTCGTCACCGTCGCGAACAGCCCGAGGGCGATCGACACGACGATGAGCAGCGGGGTCAGGTGCGACCGGATGAAGAACGCAGCGACGCGCGTCGAGAAGCTGCCTCCACCGCTCATCGCGTCGCTTCCACGCGAAGTCCGTCTCGGAGCGAAGGATCTCCGCCGTCGCGCACGACCCGCTCGCCGAGCCCCACTCCGGAGGAGAGTTGCGTCGTCGTGTCCGTCGTCCTCGCGATTCGGACCCAGGCGAAGACGAGCCGATCGTCGCGCACGACCCACACGCCGGGGAGCGAGCCGCGGTACCGCACTGCGCCGGCAGGGACCTCCACGGTCGCGGCTTTCGTTCTCGCGAGCGGCAGGGCCACATGGGCGACGGCGCCTGCCCGCCAGGTGTGCGCGGAGTTGTCGAACTTGACGATCATGCGCAGCCCCGGCGTGCCTGGATCGCCGGAGGACACGATCGCCGTGATCGTACCGTCACCGGAGAGCGGACCGTCCATTCGGAGGGGGACGCGTTGGCCGACCGTGAGGGCCGCGGCCTCCGCGGCGCTCACGGCCATCGAGACGCGCAACGTCGCGTCGTCTTCGAGCACCAGGAGCGGCTGCCCCGGGGCGGCGAGCTGACCGAGCTCCGCCGTCCGGCGCACGATCACGCCGGCGAACGGAGCCCGAATGGTCGCGTCCGCGACGTTCACGTCGAGCTCGAGGAGCTGCGCGTTCACGCCGGAGAGCGACGCCTGAGCGACGTCACGGCCCCGACGCACTTCGTCGAGCTGCACGCCAGGGAGGGCCCCGCTCGCGGTGAGCGCGCGCGATCGTTTCAGCTCGCCCTCGGACCAATCGGCCTGCGCGGCCGCCGCCGTCCGGCTGGCGAGGAGCTGCGCGCGTCGCGCCTGGAGATCGCGGACGTCGAGCTGCACGAGCGTCTCGTCGACTCGGACGCGTCGCCCCTCCTCTGCGGAGAGCGCTCTCACGCGGGCATGGATCCTCGACGCGAGCGCGACCCGCCGCTCGGGCTCCAGCACTCCGGAGAGCTCGACGACCCCCGAGGTCGGCGACGCCACGGTCGTCGTCGTGGCGAGCTGGAGCGGCGGGTCGGAGGCGGTCCCCGGGCGGTCATGCCCTTCCCCATGACCACCGCACCCGTTCATGGACAGGAGGAGGAGGCCGAGCGGCAACGCCCGGGCGCGGCGTCCCACCGTGTCGAGCCGCGCGGGCGCGCCCTCGCGGGTGATGTCCGGCCCGCTCATTGCGCCTCGACGTCGAGGAGCACGTGGAGCCTCACGAAGAGGCGCGAGAGGCTCTCCTGGAGACCGTCGGGCATGTCCCCGTGAAGCCATCGGAACACCCAGGTCTGAAACGCACCGGAGAGGACGTAGGCGAGGTCCAGCGCTTCGGCCTGCGACGGCTTGCGCGGATCTCCGGCCGCGATCTCGTCGGCGAGCCGCTGGATCAGGCGGCGATAGGCCCGCTTGCCGACGTTCGACGCTTCGGCCGAGGAAGACGCGTTCCACTCGATGAAGGGCGCGTGACCGAAGAGCAGGACGAAGAACTCTCGGTTCGGCTCGATGAGCTGGCACACGCGCCGCAGGCTCCAGAGGATGCGCTCGACGTACGGGAGCTCCTGCAGCAGCCGATCGTCGAAGACCTCGAGGAGCTGTTCGGCGATCTTGTCGAGGGTGGCGACGAAGAGCTCCTCTTTGCCGGAGAAGTAGCCGTAGAGCGAGCTCGGCGCGAAGCCTGCGTCGCGTGCGACGTCTTCCATCGTCGTTCCGGCGAAGCCTTTGGACGCGAACGACTTTGCGGCGGACCGGACGATGTCTGCCCGCACGAGCTGCGCGCGCCGACCGAGCCTGGGTCGCTCGTCGAGGACGTTGACGGCGGCGACGCTCTTCGTTCTTGCCCGAGGCATGGGACGTATTTTACGAATGATCATTCGGAAGACAAGTCTCATCATTCGGATCGGATCGCGTGCCCCATTTCCCACCGCGCGACCGCGTGTTCCCCCCCATGAACGCGGAGAAGCCGGCGCCGCCGAAGCGCGCGAGCCTCGCCTTCAAGAACGTCTCGTAAACCCCAGCCATCGCGAGCCCCGTCGTGCGCACGCCGCGCACGTGCCCGTCGCATCACCGGCCGGCGCTCGCCGCCGTCGACCTTCCCCCCATCGGCGGGAGCGGAGATGGAGCACGCGGGCACACCGCGGTGCCATGCACTGAGCTTGCCGAACGGAGCCCGTGCCGCCATGGCGACGGCAGGAGACTGGATGGGCGGGAGGGCGTGCGATTCGTGTCGCAGGGCCATGACGCACGGCCCACGGCGCACGCCGCACGCGCCACGACGATGGGCGCGGAGGGAGAGATCGCCGGGCCCGAGCTCCTTGCCGTCCCCGCGATCGCCTCGCGTCGCGCGTGAAGACGGCCTCCAAGCTCCTTCAGGTCACCGTCGTCGGTGGCCGCACCTCCGCGCTGGCGATGGGAGACGCGCTCGCCTGATCGCTCGAGATCGACGCGAGCGGCACGGGAGCGGTCGCGGGCACGCGATCCCGCGTGCGTACCGAAACGGTCAGCAGCTTCCCGACGCGAGATGAGCGCCGCTTACATGGACGCGCGTTCGCGGATCTGCTCCGCGAAATCGAGGACAACTTCGAGAGCAGCTCCAAAGCGCGCGCGTCGCGATCCGAGTAGGTCTGGAGGCGTCGAGCGAGAGGGCACCGGACGGCCATGTGAGCAGCCGCGTACGCAACCTCACCCGTGGGAGAAGACGGCGTGCGGTTCAGCCGTAAGACTCGGGCGCGACTCCGTAGCTTCCAAGCGTTGCAGCGTTGCCCGACGAGTGCGAACGGTGCGCCCCTTGCGGAGGCGGTACGTTCTCACGCCTCGCCAGGGCGAGGCCCATGCCTGCGATGGCGATCGCCGCGGAGACGACGCCGACCACGAGCTCACTGGGGTGCTGGGTACTTCTTTCGAAGCGCCGTGACCGCGGGGGCGACGGCGCCGCCGACGATGCCGAAGCAGTCACCGAGGAGCGCCGCGATCTCTTCGTCGGTCCCGCCGGTGACCGCGTTGCGAAGGCCCATCGCCTTCGCCATGAAGGTCGGATCGGCGGCCATGCTCCGCTGAAAGTGCGTCGCCGCGTCCGCTCCCGCCGCCTTGTCGAGACCGAGGAGCTCCTCGAGCACCTCTCCCGCGCGCGCCGTGTCGTTGCCCATGATCGCGCCGGCGAAGTCACGGAAGGTCAGCTCGGACATGGGCGCATCGTATCCAGGATCACGTCGCCGAGTCGAAGCAAGGATCGGCATCGTGACGACGTACCTGGCGATGAGGAGGGCGAGCGCCCCGCTCTTCACGGCGACGGATCCGAGGAGGATCGTCTCCCTTGGCCCCATTCGGCTGCGCGCGCCAAGCGTGCCGGCCGGAGAGCTCGGGATCCGCGACATCTTTCGGGCCCCTTACTCCGAACCGCCGCGCTCCGGTGCGTGGGCGAGCAAGAGTCGCTCGGACACGAGCCGGTCGAACACGTCGGTCTCGAAGCCGACGACGAGGTGGCTCTGCGTGCGCTCTACGACGTACAGCCGTTCGCGGACGCCGCGGCTCGCCGCGGTGCGCTCGAGATCCGCCAAGAACGGCTCGAAATCGTTGACGCCCCACTGCCGAGCCGGCACCTCGTCGAGGCCGACCAGCGTGGCGAGCGTGGCGAGCGACTCGTCCATGCCGTCGTCGTACCACGTGCACGCGTGCAGCCAAGGCCGCGGTCCGCACCAATGTCGATGGGAGACCGGCATCGACATCGCCAGCGACTCGAGCAGGTCCATGAACTGACTCGCGGGGAAGTCGGCCTTCGGATCGAGCCAGTCGACCAGCGGCCCGCCGTCCTCCGACGCGACCATGAGCTTCTTCGCCGTGACCTTCTCGAGCATCCCGCTGGCCGCCGAAATCCACGCAGCCAACGCAAGCGGCCTCGTCGTCCGAGCCGAGCTCATTCTCCGTCGGAGCGGCGCTCGCGTACGTGCGGCGTCATCGTGCTCCGTGGCTGCGGCACGCAGGGCGAGGCGGGCTAGCCTGCTCTGCTCGTGACCTCGTAAACGAGACTCTCGTCGACAGGGCGCCGTGCGCGCTGCGCCTCGACGCGACGCGAGACGCCCGCGAGGGTGCGGTCACCGCGATCGCATCCGCTACGTTCGCCGCCGTGAGGGAGTCCCGGATCGCGGCGGCTCGCTGGCCTTCTCGAGCTCGCGGGCGAGCAGATCGGCGACGGCGCGTACGCGCGGGATGTCGAGCGCGCGCTTCGCGCACACGAGGTGGAGCGACCGCTTCAGATTGCCGAAGTCGACGTCGAGCTCGACGAGGCTCGACGCGGAGAATCGATGGCGCGCCCGTCCGAGGAAGATCGCGCCGATCCCGGCCTCCGCGGCCCTGAGCTGCACGAGGAAGTCGTCGGAGGCGAAGATCGGCCGGAAGCCGGGGACCAGCTTCGCGAGCTCGGGGTTCGGTGAGAGGTGATCGAGCGGCGGCGCCCAGCCGATCCACGCGATGTCGGTCAGGCGCGGACTCTTCGGGAGCGAGCGGGCGTACGCGGGTGAGCCGAAGACGCCGACGCCGTGCGCGAGCGACGCGACCGTGACGAGCTCCTTCTGCCCGCCGCTGTCCGAGATGCGGAGCGCGAGGTCGGCCTCACGGCGGACGAGATCGACGTATTGCACCGACGACACGACGTCGAGCGTGACGTCCGGGAGCACCCCGCGGAGCCACGCGGCGAACGGCGCGACGAGCTCGAAGGCGACGCCAGGCGGCGCCGTGATGCGGACGACGCCTCGCGGAGCGCTCTCCGTTCGCGCGGCCGCGCGATCGACCTCGCCCGCCCACTCCGCCATCCGGCGCGCCGGCTCGAGCATCCGCTCCGCGAAGGGCGTCAGCGCGACCCCCTCGACGCTGCGCACGAAGAGGCGCTCGCCGAGGAGCGACTCGAGCTGCGAGAGTCGCCGGCTCGCGGTCGGCTGCGTGATCTGCAGGCGCCGCGCCGCCGCCGTCACGCTGCGCGCCTCGGCGATCGCGAGGAACAGCTGGACCTCTTCCCAGGGGACATTCACACGTGCATGGTACCATGCCCACTACGTCAGTTTTCATGCGCTGGAGCATGGCTCACCTTTCAGGGCCATGAAGACCTCCACGAAGAAGACCGCTCGGAGCGTCGTGCTCGCGCTCGCCGGTGGCGTGGTCGCGACCTCGGTCGCGATCGGCGCAATCGGCTGCAGCGCGACCTCCCATCCCCACGCGCCGGCGAGCCTCGGGGCGGCCGCGGCGACCGCGTCGCTCGAGGCGCTCGTCGACGAGCCGGGGCCGCTGACGGTGGAGACGGTGATCGGGGCCGACTGGCAGGTGCCGCTCTCGGGGCTCCTGAACCTCGATCACCCCAAGGCGAAGAGCGCGAAGCTCACCGATCGAGACGAGCCGATCCACGTCGCGTTCCACGCGGTCACCCATCCCACGCGCGGGACGTTCCTCGTCGACACCGGGGTGGAGCGCGCGCTCTTCGACGCCCCGGACGAGGCGGTGATCCGCGGGCTCGCCGCGCGCGTCGCCCACGTCGACAAGATGAAGCGGCGCACGGACACGAAGACGTGGATCGAGCGCCAGCGGCGCGCGCCTTCCGGCGTGTTCCTCACTCATCTCCACGTCGATCACGTCTCGGGAATGCGCGACGTGCCGGCGGGCACCCCGGTCTTCGTCGGGCCGGGCGAGAGCAGCGCGCGAAGCTTCGAGAACCTCTTCGTCGCCCCGATCGTCGATCGAGCGCTCGAGAACAAGCCTCCGCTCGCGGTGTGGCGCTTCTCCGCCGATCCCGACGGCGTGTTCGACGGCGTCGTCGACGTCTTCGGCGACGGATCGTTCTGGGCGATCCTCGTGCCCGGGCACACCCGCGGGAGCACCGCCTACCTCGCCCGCACGAAGACAGGCGCGATCCTCTTCACCGGCGACGCGTGCCACACCGCCTGGGGCTGGGAGCACGGCGTGGAGCCGGGCGACTTCTCCGCCGACAAGCGGCGGAGCGCCGACAGCCTCGAGCGCCTCCGCCGCTTCTCGGCCCGCCACCCGACGATGGAGGTCCGCGTCGGACACCAGGAGCGTCCGCGGGGATGATCGCCGTCGATGCGCCGATGGGGCGAAGAGCAGACCGTACCCGCGCTCGCCGGAGCGCGGGGATCAGCCGCCGAGACGAGCCGCCTGCGCGAGCTCGCTCATCTTGGTGAACTGGCCGAGCTGGAAGCGCCGGTGAAACTCCATGATCTCGATCGGTGAGCCTGCCACGAACGGACCGTGCTGCATCAGCGCCTCGCCGATCGGCTCGCCGGCGTAGAGCACGAGGCGCCCGCCGCCGTCGCCCGACGTGAAGGTGAGCTCCGTCTCGTTGCCGGGAGCGAGCCAACCGACTTCGCCCTTCGCGACGGTGTCCTGCCCGACCCGAACGCTTCCCTCGATCACGTAGAAGAAGCCGTTGTACGAGCCCGGAAGCTCCTGGGTGAACGAGGCGCCCGCCTCCAGGCTCAGCTCGAGCAGCGTCACCGGCACGTGGTTCAGCGTCGGCGACCGGAGCGCGCCCGAGCTACCGCTGTACAGCCGGCCGAGGGCGCCCGGCGCTTCGATCCGCGGTGCGTTCGCCTTCCGCACGATCTCGAAGCGCGGCGGAGCATCACGGTCCTTCGCCGAGAGACCGATCCAGAGCTGGAGGACGCGGGAGCGGCCGGACGCTTCGACCGACTCGTTGTGGATGATGCCGCGCCCGGCCGTCATCCAGATCACGTCGCCCGCAGAGAGCTCGCCTTCGTCGCGATCGACGAGCGAGCCTTCGAGGACGAGCGTCACCGTCTCGAGACCGGCATGCGGATGCGCTCCTCCGATGTGGCGGCGCCGCGGGATGTCCAGCCGATCATCCATCAAGAGGACGAACGGATCGCTCTTCGAGAGCGCGACCGGGCGAAGCACCTCGACGGCCGTGTGCCCTTCTCCGATGAAGCCCGGCGCGGGCGGCGGCGTGATGTCCTTGCGAACGATGGTGCGTCGGCTCATGGACAGCATCGTTGAACTTCAACTATCCCACGTCAAGTAGCTATCCCTTGGAAAGCAGATCGTCTACGCTACCTCCTGGTGATCAAGACGACCGTCGACTCGCAATGCCAGGCGTTCCGCCTCGCGATGGATGTCCTGAGCCTCCCCTGGGCGGCGCTCGTCCTCAATGTCCTCCAAGCAGGACCGTTGCGCTTCAACGAGCTCTCCGCGGCAGCGCATGGCCCCGGCGACAAGGTCCTCTCGCAGCGGCTGAAGGATCTCGAGGAGCGGGCGCTGCTCGTTCGCCGCGTCGAGCCCGGCCCGCCGCTACGCGTCGCCTACGAGCTCACCGAGCGAGGCCGCTCCTTCAACGAGGTCGCCTGCGCGATCGAACGCTGGGGCCGCGGCCTCGTGAGCCGGAAGCCTAAGGCGAGCGCGACCGCAAAGCGGGCGCGGAGGACCTGAACGCGCTCGCCGTCGACGCTCAGCCGCGCAACCGCACGCACGCCTCGACGTAGTCGATCGCCTCGGCGACGGTCCGAATGTTCGCCACGTCTTCGACGGCGATGTCGACCTCGAACTCCGTCTCGAATGCGAGCGTGAGCTCGATCAGGCTCAGCGAATCCGCGCCGAGGTCGTCGGTGAAGGAGGCCGCCGGCGTGACCTGCTCCGCCGAGACACCGAGCTTCTCGCGAATCACGGCCATGATCTGGGAGCGAAGGTCGGTGCTCATACGCCTCCCTCTACCGTAGCAACGGATCGCGCGTCCGACGAGCACGGGATCCACCAACGACCAGTCGCCCATGGCGCGAGCGCGTAGGTCGAGGCGCTCGATCCTCTCGGCGCTCGAGGCCCCCCGAGGGCGCAGGGGACGGCGTCGTCCATGGCGCGGGACGTAGGTCGAGACGCCCCATCCTCTCTGCTCTGCGCCTCGGGCCCGCGGCGTCTCGTCCGCCGTCCTGCGAGGGCATCGAAGAGACCCCGGGAGCGCGTCAGCCTCTGCCTTGCTTTCCGCTCCCCTCCCCGCGCGATCCCGAAGTAGTGTCCCCGCCGTGAGCGAGAGGCAGCGCGGCGTCCTGATGGCGGTCGCGGCATACTGCTCGTGGGGCTTTCTCCCTCTCTATTGGCCGCTCCTCCTCCCCGCTCGCGCGACGGAGATCCTCGCGCATCGGATCGCGTGGTCGCTCGCGTTCCTCGTCTTGCTGCTCGCGCGCTCCGGCGGCTTCGCTCGGATCCGCGCCGTGGGCGCGCGGCGCCTTCGCCTGCTCGCGGCGGCGTCGTGCTTCATCGGTGCCAACTGGGGCCTCTACATCTGGGCCGTCAACCATCACCACGTCGTCGAGACGGCGCTCGGCTACTTCATCAGCCCGCTCGTGACGTTCATGCTCGGCGTCGTCGTCCTGCGCGAGCGCCTCCGCCGGGCGCAGTGGGTGGCGCTCGGGCTCGCCGCGCTCGCGGTCGTGATCCTGACCGTCGACTACGGTCGCGCGCCGTGGATCGCGCTCGCCCTCGCGACGAGCTTCGGGGTCTACGGGCTCCTCAAGAAGAGAGCCGGCGTCGGCGCGGTGGAGAGCCTCGCGATCGAGACCTCGCTGTTGGCTCTCCCGGCGCTCGCGTATCTCGTGCTGCTCGAGGCCCGCGGCCAGGCGACGTTCGGTCACGGCTCGTGGACGACCAGCGCGCTCCTCGTGTCCACCGGCGTCGTCACCGCGACGCCGCTCCTCGCCTTCGCCGGCGCCGCGAACCGGATGCCGCTCAGCGCCCTCGGCCCGCTCCAGTACATCTCGCCGACCCTGCAGTTCGTCTGCGGCGTCTTCGTCTTCCACGAGGCGATGCCGGTGTCCCGCTGGGTGGGCTTCCTCCTCGTCTGGCTCGCGCTCGCGCTGTTCCTCGTCGAGGGGATGGCCCGCGCGCGGTCGACGGCGCGCTGAGCGATCAGGAGAGCGGGCAGAAGAGGCTGACGTGCGCGCCGTCCGGATCCTCGACGATCGCGTAGCGCTGGCCCCAGAACGCGTCCCACGGCGCCTTGACGCCCTTGTGCCCGGCGGCCACGATCGCCGCGTAAGTGTCGTCGACGTGCTTCGGCGACTCGCAAAGGAACGCGAGGCCGAGGCGCTGCCCCTGCGGCGCGACCCAGTCCGGGGTGAGATCCTTGTCCAGCGACGCCGCGTTCAGGGAGATGCGGTAGCCGTTCACCTTGCACTCCACGTAGGGCTCGCCCGCGGCGACCTCGGGGAAGTCGAGGCCGAGCATGCGGTAGAAGCGGGCGGCGGCGGGGAGGTCGGCGACGACGAGGCCGACCATGTCGGGGACGATCTTCATGCGGGATTCTTACTCCCCGACGGCGTCGCTCGTCTTGAACGAATCGGACCTCTCACGGGCGAGGGGCGACGGAGCGACGCCGGCGAGGTCGCTCGCGTCCCGCGTGAAGCGCGCCTGGTCCGCGTAGCCGAACGCCGCGGCGATCGACCGCGGACGGCGCTCCGGTGCCGGCGAGGCATCGTGCCCGGTGCCCGACGATCAGCCGACGGGCAACACCACGTGGAAGACGCTGCCACGGCCCAGTACGCTATCGACCCAGATACGTCCATCGTGCGCGTCGACGACGGCGCGGCAGATGTAGAGGCCCAGACCATGTCCGCCGCTCGCCTGATTCGGCAGCTGATGGAACCGCTCGAAGATCGCGCTCCGCTCGCTCTCAGCGATTCCGGGCCCGGTGTCTCGCACCGAAAGCTGAAGCTCGTCGTCGTCGCGGTGAGCCTCTACTTCGACGTGTCCCCCGGTCAGCGTGAACTTGATGGCGTTGGCGAGGAGGTTCGCGAGGACTTGATAGGTCCTGTCGCTGTCGAGCAAGACGGTCTCGGAGCCGACGTTGCTGTTCACGTCGAGCGAGATGCTCTTGGCGTGTGCCACCGGGGTGAAGGCGTCGCGGACATCCTCGAGAAGGAGATTCAGGTCGCTGGGCTTCTTGTCGATGGAGAGTCGACCGTAGCCGATACGCGCGACATCGAGCAGGTCGGTCACCAGGCGCAGCATCCGGTATGACGCCCGAGAGATGCGGCGCGCCTCCCTATCGTCGAAAGCGGAATCGCCGCCCTCGATTCCCGCGCGGCACACCAGCGTCTCGGCGCTCATGCTGACGATACCGATGAGATTGCGAAGCTCGTGACTGATCGAGGCCAAGGCGTCGTCTCGGGCATCGACCTGCTCATCGGCGCGCTCCCGCTCCACTCGAAGGTCCTCGTTCGTTTGCTCACGTTCGGCGGACAGGAGCTCGGCAATCGCGCGCCGCCGCGCCGATCGCTCGGCCTCGAGCTTGGCGTCGGCGACCGCTCGCTCGTGCTCCAACGCCTCGTCGTGGAGCCGACGCTCCGCTTCTAGCTTGGCGCGATCGTGCGGAGGGAGCGTGCTCGCGATCCCGGCGTCCGTCTGCGCTCGGGCGCGATGTCGAGCTTGTTCATTGGCGGCGCGCGATCGGGCCACATCGGAGTCGACCCTGGCCTCTACCTGCCGCTTGTGATGCTCGAGCACTCGATCTGCGGCGCCCCTCTCTCCGGCGAGGCTCTGATCGGTGAGCGCTCTCTCCGGCTTTTCGCTGTCGGTCTCCATTCCCATGTCACTCGTCTAGCAACACGGTCGACGCGAATCATGCTCGGCCGTGCGACCCACGCCAGAAGCCTGGTCGGCAGCGCCTACATCGCGATTCGTCGTCCCGAAGCGCATCGTAAGTCGGTACGCTTCAAACACCATGAGCGCTCACGAGATCCGCATCGTCGCGCTCGTTGTCTTCGTGTGGCTCGCGTGCGCGGCGTGCGAGCGCAAGAGAGACGCTGGCCCGACGTCGACGGTGCCCCTCGCGCTCGACACGAGTTGCTCCGTCGATGAAGACTGCGTCCCCGCGCCGAGCTGCTGCCCTATGCCGTGCACCGGCCACGTCATCAATCGAAAGGACGCCGCGCGCGCGAGCGACGAGCTCGAGAGGACATGCACGCCCGAGCAATGCGGCGGCGTCCGCGCGGGCGCCTGCCGGACGCACGCCTATCTTTGCGTCCAGAGGACCTGCAAGCTCGTGTACTCGGACGAGCCCGACTACCACGCTCGCTGACGCGTCGGATCTACCGCGCGGATTCATCGGCCTCCGTCCGCTTGCTCGGCTCCGTCCGCTGCGCCGGCGTCCACCTCGGGCTTAGCCAGGCCGCCGTCGGGCGCAGCGGGAGGGAATGGCGGGAGCTCGAGCACGACGCGAAGGAAGTAGTCCGTGCACGTGTCGTTCTTGACGGCGATGCCGTTCGGACGTTGTGCGAAGAACACCACCGGACTGCCGGCGCCGCTGGTGAACTCCCCACCCTGCCTGTTCGGAGCGGGGCTTGCGCTAATGAAGGCATGAGGCAAGAGCGGTGTACGACCGCTCAGCGCAGGGATGTTGAAGGAATAGACGCGCTGTCGAGGGAACCAGAGCCAGTCGCCGTCGCTCGGGCTCGACTCCCACGTGTTCTCGGTCACCAACTGCCCCTCCCCCGGCTCGTCGCCGAACGTCTCGGTGGCCCCCTCGCAATTGCGACCGTAGCAGCCGGGGATGAGAAGTATCCCTCCGCTCAGCCCGAGCCAGAGCACGACGAAAGCGACAGCGCCGCTGCGGTAGCTCGGACGTGCGCACGACAAGGCGCTCATGGCGCCGAAGACTACTCTTTCTGCCGGTACGCGGGGCCGAGGCTCGGAGGAGACGTCGGGGCGCTCCCGCACCACGAGCCAACGCTCCCGACGATGCCACTCCTGCTCCCACCAGACGTTCCCCGCGCTCGTATGCGCTGCACCTCTGCTCCCGCCAGATGTCCGTCACGCCGCTCCTCAGCTCGGAGGGGCTCTCCCAGGCCTGGCGGGACGCCGCCGACCGTCGTAAGCCCGCGATCGAGCGTCGGAGCGACGGATCCGCCCCGCTTGGGCGCCCGCCCATCGCCCTCACGGAGTCGGGCCCAGCGAAAGATCGGGCGTTTCGCCGGAGATCCTTTACACATCTCGAGCCGTAGGAGGGGTTTGATGTCGGCGCGGGCGCTCGCGATCGTTCTTGTCCTTGCAGGGTGCGGGACGACTCCACCCGTTGCGTCGCCTGCGGCGGGTGCGTCTCCCGTTGCGCCGGTCGGCTCGAGCACGCACACGCTGACCCTCGTGTCGGTGGCGCAAGGGGGCGACGGCATCCGCGCGCACGCCGACGACGGGCGTCGGTTCAACGTCTATCACCCGCAGTACTGGCCCACGGTGCTGGCAGAAGACGCCGATCCGGCGGCCGCGATCGCCGCGGGGCGCGCTCCGGACCATCGGGTGACCCCGTATTCGATGACCGATCCGTTCGTGGCCACGATGATCGCGAGCCTCGAGCGCGCTCGAGGTCCGAGCGTCGATCCGGCAGCCACCAACGCGGCGATTCGACGCCTGGGCATCGCGCCGCTCGTCATGGATCCCGATTGGAGCCACACGATGCTGACGAGCGTCACGCAGACAGGCCCCTCCACGTTCGCGCTCGGGATCCTGAAGCGAGGTACGCCCCTCGAGGCGACCGTCGGACGCTCCGCGAGCGCCCGGTACGAAGCGCCGCGGTACGAACACGCGTCGTACGCGAGCGTCGAGGGACGAAGCATCGATGCCGCCGCGTTCGCGGTGACGCTCGAACAAGGCGGCCTCGGTCCTCGCGCCACGCCAGGTATGCGCGCCCGGATCATCGCCGTGCTGCGGAGGCCCACCGTTCGGACCGACGCGCCATCGGAGTGACCGCGCACGGAGGACGGTGGTTGGGCGCTGTGCGAGCGCGCAGATCGGCGAAGGGCGTCATCGCCCTCGTGTGGCGACTGACGCCGCTCGATCTGCGACGACGATGCGCGTCGATGCGCGTCGATGCGGTCGCCGCCTACCTCACCTCGCTCGAGCGTGCGTCCGTTGCGACGACCTCCGGAGCGCGCGTCGCTCAGCGACGTCGCGTGCGCCGAAGGGCAACGACGAGGCCCAGCCCGAACGGCGTGGCCAGGAGCGTCAAGTCGCCGAGCGCGCGCGGCGGCATCGAGCATCCCGAGTCGCGATCGGCGTCGCCGCTCTTCGTCGAGGGCACCGTCGTGCTCGCGTCGCTGCTGCTCAGCTCCGCCGTACAAGCGAGCGGATGGGTGGTCTCGTAGAAGCCGGCGTCGTTCTTCGCGAGAGCGCCTCGGACACGTCGCTTGCCCGGAGCATCGATTGGCCGCACGTGCGCAGTCGAAGCCATCGCCGCAAGCGCGGGCTTGGAGTGCGCCGGCATCGGCATGCGCGGTGACCTCGGAGGCCGTACATTCCGGTGGCGATGGCTGAGACTCCGCGTGGACGCGTGCCGCGCCGAAGGTGATGCCCAAAGGGGATAACGACGACAACGGCGGGCCAGATCAGGGGCGTGGCGACGGCGACGAGGGAGCGAGCGATTCGCACGGCTCATTCAAAGCACGACGTGTGTGCTCGAGCGGTCGTGTCGACCGGAGCGTCTCGCGCGACTACGGCGCGTCGTCGTCGGGCGTCGGTGCTTCCTCGGCGGGCGCGTCGGCGGGCGGAGCAGACGGGCGAGCCGGCTCGCGCTCTTCCTCGAGCGGCTCTTCGACGAGCGGAGCGGGCTGACGGGGCGGAGGCGTCCACTTCCACCTGGGCTCCGAGAAGGCGGGCGCGGCCGCGGGCGCTTCGCGCTTCTTCCGTTGCTCCTCCCGCCGTCGACGGCGCGCGCGCGCATCCTTCGCCTGCCGGCAGTCGCGCGTCTCGGAGTATCCGTAGATCATCGAGGCACCGTAGGCCGCGGTGAGCCCGATCCCGAGGCCGATGTCGGCGCCGCGACTGATCGGAACCGAGCGATAGGCCCCGTCGGATTGCGAGGCCGCGTAGGCGGTTCGCAAGACCTGCAAGCCGGTCATGACCAAATCGACCGTGGGGGCGACCTGGCTCGTGGTGCACTCGAGCGGCTCCGATGTCGGGAGCTTGCTGGCGTTCGGGGGCGTGCTCTCCACGAACAGCATCGAACAGCCGGACGAGAGGAAACCGACCACCAAGCAAAGCGAGCCCATGATCGTCGAGCGCATCGTTCGATCCCCAATCACCGTGAAAGACGCGAATATGGATTTCCCACGAGTACCACGACCGGGCGGCCAAAGCCGCGCCTTCCCGCACGAACCACTCCAAACCCGGGCAGCTCTCGGCGCCGGGGGCAAGATGAGGTGTCGGGACGAGTGCGGTGGCTCTCACGGCTCGATCGCGACGGCACGGCGCGCGGACCGCGGCGCTTCTCGCGCTCATTCGCGCAGGTCAACGAGCTGAAGCCGAGGCACGAACCCCTGCGAGCTCTCGATGTCGAGGAAGCGCGCGCGCCGAACGAACTCCTGGATCGGGACGGTCGTGACCCTCCCCTGGCCGTTCGCGCACACGACCTCCGTGATGAGGCCGCGGGAGAGCGCGAGCGCGATGTTCTGATCCTCGTCGTAGGACACGAGGTGCATGTCCGGGAGGACTCCAGCGAGCGCGCTCACCATGTCGTTGAACGGGTCCTCCGCCTCGACCGGACCGTCGTGGATGACGAGCTGGCGGCCGTCCTCGCTGATGTACCAGCCGGTCAGATCGCCGAGCTCTCCGGGAGCCGGCGGTTGGCCGCGCGTCCTGAATGGGAAGGCGAATCCGGCCTTCGTCGATCACGGGACGCAAGAGGATCGGATGCTGATGAAGCGTGCGCGTCACGACAGCCCTCGACGATAGCCTTGAAATCGCCGCGCTTCGCATCGCGCCTTCGTGAGGTCGAGTTCGGTCGAGCACGTGGTGCAAGCCCGCGGATCGCCCCTGGCGTCGGATACCCCCGCGCCACGCCGCCGCGTCCTCCGTCCAAGGATGCGCGCGCAGGGACGCAACCTGCCGAGAGTTGCGCAATTCTCACTGTCGCACCATCGCTCGACGCAGCCAAGACGACGACCCACGGAGTTGCGCTGGCGCAAGTGGATCTGGCGCTCGACGTGAGAGCGACCGAAGACCGGCTCGGCGTACATCTGGTTGTGCGCCCGGCAGCGAACCCTGAGGGTCTCGGCGGTGTCGACGCCGCCGAGCGCCTTCGGGTGCACGTGGTCGAGCTCGAGGTGCCCCGCGAGCTGCTGACAACGGTCGCCGCCGACACCGAGGATCCGCGCCTGCCGCAACGACTGCACGTGGATTGAGACGAAATGCAAGGCCGGGTAGGTGCATTGCTCGCCGTCGCGCGCAAAGTCCTCTCGGCGCCCACGGCCTGCGGGATGGCGCCGAACGCGATCGCGACTCGCTACGCGGTTCGTCACCACTGGTCACGCTATCGCTCTTCGTCGTCTCCGGCGGCGGCACGTCGGCGTTCGTGGTGATTCGCGCGTGGCCCGGCCTCGCAGCGTTTATCCGTGCGCCTGCCAGCGTCGCGTTCATCGGCGCGCCGACAGCTGCCTCCACCGACTCGCACGTCGTCTCGACGCCGCCGGCCGCGCTGTCGCCCTCGCTCGTCGTCTCGACGCCGCCGGCCGCGCTGTCGCCCTCGCGTCAGCTCGACGCGGTGCCGACGAGAGCGGCTCGATCCTCGAACCCACTTCGGCCCCGACGGCCTCGCGGCAGCTCCGTCGCCACCGCCGCCCGCGAGGTGCCCGGCAGTGAGCGAGAGCGACGCGGCGCACGAGGCCGTCGGCGCAGGGATTCGGGCGCACGAGCGCCATTGAAACGGTGATGAGCGTTTGACCGAAATAGGCGTGATGACGGAGACGGCGGAATGACCGCTCACGGGAGTGCGCTTCGTGCGGGAGCACGAGATCGCACAAGAGCCCGGATAACCTGCGAGCCAACGCCCGACACGACCACCCGCGTGCGGCGAATCGAATTCGCCGCCAGCCGTCACATCGCATTCGGCTCGCTTCGCCATGGCGCCGCCACGATTCTCCAGGCCCTACGGGCGGACAACGGTTAGCATCCGACACGAGGGGGCATGAGCACGCACACGCGAGACGAACGTAGGGCCGTGGCCCCGCCGCGGCCTCGTCCTTGGGCAGCGGCGTCCACGGTCACGGCGCTCGTCGTGCTCGCCGTCGCCCTGATCCTGCTTCTTCATCGCGGCGGCGACGTCCGCGCCACCTCGTTCTCCGATGCGCGTTGCGATGCCGCGTCAGAGTGGCGAGCCGCGCATCCCGATGGCTCCGACCTCCACGTGGTCTCCACCGAGATCAGGTTCCGTGACGGTCCAGGTGACTTCGTCGTCGCGGAAGGGATCGTGGTCGCGCCGCTCGCGATGACGCTCGGAGGCGTCCAAGACGTCCTCGACGTCCGTGCGACGCCGCCTCCGAGCCGGGTGATGCACGTCGACGGCAACGTCGTCGTGGCATGGGAGTACGCCGGCCGGATTCATCGCGAGATGCGGTACTCGGCGTACGCGCTCGTACGCACGCCGAGAGACGAGAATGTGGCGTTGCCGGAGGCCCCGTCCTTCGCATCGCTCGAGCGCGAGGCGCTGCTCGACGCGACCGCCAACGCTCGTGAAGCCGGCGGCCACGACCTCGGTCGCTGCAAGGCGCTCGAGCGGTGGGCACGGGAGACCGCCGGTGCGCCGCCGCACACGGAGCAGCTCCTGCGGATCGTCCGCCGCGCCGCCGCGGGCATTCGGGACACCGAGGAGAAGCAGAGCCGGGCACATGACACTTGCGCGTCGATTCGTGACGGCGCCTTCAGCGCCCACCGCGCCTTCGTCGTCGCGGTCATGGCGGCCCGGCAGGTCGGCATCCCCGCCTATGGATTCATCTCGGCGTCGGGCCGCTATTACGTGGCGACGTTCGTCGACGGCGTCGGGTGGGCGACGCTCGATCTGACCGCGGACGTCGCAGGCTTCACGCGCCCCCCTGCCGGGCTGGTCACTCGCACACCGGTCATCGCCGAGTTCGACGCCGTCTACGACGACTTCTGGGGTCCGCATGCTGCGGCGTACCGGGAGCAGATGGGCTCGGTGCGGCCGATGTCGTGGACGAAGTGGGTCACGTCGACATCGGACGCGCGTGACACGGACTCGACCATCACGTCCTCGATCCCTCTGGCGGAGGCATGCCGATGAGACCCCTCAGCCGCTGGCAGGCCTGGCGTCTTCGGCGCGCGACGCGGAGCGACCTCGTGGCGGCCGCCGCGCTCGTCATCCTCGCCATGCTCTCCGTTTCCATCGGACGAAGGGCTCGCTCGTCACTCGCGCCTCGAAGCGCCGTCGAGAACGCGCGCGTCCTGAACGAGCTCGAGCTGCCGCCACGCCTCCCGAATGCGCCGGTCATCGACGCGTCGGGCGCCACGGCGTCGTTGCTCGACCGCATGAAGACCCCACGCGCGGTCGTCGCGTTCTATGCGCCGTGGTGCGGCCCGTGCCAGGAGGAGCTCCCCGAGCTCGCGCGAGTGCTCGGGAGCTCGGCCGAGATCTTCGTCGTCGTCTCGGCAGACGAAGACCGTGAACACACGAGCCGCCAGCTCGCCAACATCGGGCTGTCTCACCTCGGATTCTACGTCGACGCGACGGGCGCGCTCGCACGAGATGGCGGCGTCACCGCGCTCCCGACGACGTTCGTCATCACGAAGCGCGGACAGGTGCTCGCTCGGTCCAAGGGCTTCTCGTACGGAGGGCTCTTCCGCATCGCGAAGAAGCTCGGCATCCGCGACCTCTCGGAGGACGATTGACCACGACAGCAGCGCCGATCCTGCGGTTCGACGACGTCCACCTCGTGTTCGGCGGTGGGCTCCGCCCGCCGGTCTGGGTGCTGCGCGGCCTGACGCTGGACGTGCCGGCGGGATCGGTCATGGGGCTGTTGGGACCGAACGGCGCGGGGAAGACGACCACCATCTCCTGCATGCTGGGCCTGCTCGAACCCACCACGGGATCGGTGCACCTCTGGGGGCAGCGCGTCTCGTCGGCGACACCGCGGCATGGACGGTCGTGCGGCGTCCTCCTCGAGGACACGCGACTGCCTCCGTTCCTCTCGGTTCACGCGGCGCTTCGTGCGACGTGCGCGCTCCGCGGCGTCGAGAAGGTGGCTTCGGAGCTCGAACGTGTCGTCACCCTCGCAGGCGTCGCCGACCTGCTGTCGCGCAGGGTCGCCGTCCTCAGCAAGGGACAGGCGCGCCGCGTGGGGCTCGCGGCGGCCCTCATCGCCGATCCTCCGCTCCTCGTCCTCGACGAACCTTCCGCCGGCCTCGACGCCGAGGCGCGCGTCGAGTTCGAAGAGTTGATCCGCGCGCTTCGAGACGAGCGGAGGACGATGCTGATCGCTTCGCACCTGCTCGGAGACGTCGAGGCGAGCTGCAGTCACATCGCGGTGGTCGTCGACGGACGTGTGGTGTTGGCGGGCCGCGCGCACGAGCTCCTCGCGGAGGCGCGCCGAGCTCGGGCCAGCGACGTGCACGTCGACGTTGCGTGCACCGCGCAGCTCGACGCGGGGGAACTTGGGTACGAGCCGTCCCGGTATCCCGGGTTGGTGCTGATCCGCTGCGGACTCCCGGACGATGAGCTCTTTGCGAACCTCGTGAGCCTCCGGGTAGTTCCGAGGCGCGTCGAGCCTCGCGCCTCGGTGCTCTCTCTCTACCTCGACGCCACGCGGAAGGAGCGACCCACGTGACCTTGCGAGGGCTCATCGGCGTCTTCCTCCGCGACCTCGTTCGGCGTCGGATGCTCTGGGTGATCGTCCTCGCCACGCTCGGCGTGCTCGCGGCGAACTACGGGATCCAGCGAACGATGGAGCGGGCGATCGGAGAGGGCGCGAGCTGGGACGTGGCAACGCGGCGAGCGAGCGCGAACCTCGAGCGACTCGCCGAGCAGGTCCGCGACTGGCTACCGGTAACGATCGTCCTGCTCGCGGCGATTGTCGCGCCAGAGTCGCGCCGCAACGGGACGACGCAGTTCGCCCTGTCGTGCGGCGTCCGGCGCGGCCAGATCGCCGCGGCCCAGTTCGCTGCGCTTTCGGTCATCCTCGGGGTGGTGATCGCGATCGTCCACGTCGGCTTCGCGATCCCCGGGGTCACGACCGGCGCCATGTCGCCGGCAGAGGTGGCGGCTGCGTGGGTAGGCCTGCTCGTTCCGCTCTTCGCGCTCGCAGCGGCCGTGTTCTGTCTGTCCCTGACGGCGACGGCCATCGAGACCTACTTGGTCTTCCTCGGCGTGCCATTCGTGGTGAGGACGATCCCGAACGTCGTCGGAGGATTCCCCCATTGGCTCCCTCGGCCCATTGTCACCGCGATCGACAACTTTGGCCTCCTCTTCCCCGAGGTCGACTCGCTCATCCCGTGGCCGCACCTCTCCTACGGCAAGCCGAGCGGCCTGCCGCACGCGGAGTGGCATTGGCCCGCGGCCCATCTGAGCGTCGTGATCGCCTTCTGGCTCGTGGCCGGACTGTGGCGCTACCGGCGCCACGACTTCGGCTCGCGAGCCGCGGTGAAGTAGGCACGCCATTTCATCAGAGCCTGCCGGTCCGCTGGTAGCGACGCTGGCGGAGCAGCCCAGACGGGCCGACAACGACAGCCCGCGGCGTTCTCGACGTGACGCAGGAGGCCCCGTAAGGCCGCGAGATCTCGTTCTCGACTATCCGAACTGGGTCCACGGGTAAGCCCTCGGGGTGATGGTGAGGTTCGACGGAACGCGATCGACTGAGCCGTGGAGGGGCAGATGACGAGCCAGCACGGGAGCGAGCACAACGACGGCGACCCTCCGATATCGACCGAGACGGCGAGCAGTAGCGGAGCGCAGACGGGCGATCGGAGCCTTCGGTACTACGTGGTGCGCTTCGCGCGCGGCTTCGCTGTCGCGTACATCGCGCTCATCGGCATCCTCGCGATCGAGGAGCTGCAGCGTCGTGACAAGGTCCTGGCGCTGATCTCGGCTCGGGAGAACGAGGTCGCGGCGGCCCTCGCGTTGATCGGGAGCTCGCAGGAGGCCCGCGTCGCGGAGCAGCGCGCGACGCTCGAGCAGCAACGCGAGAAGCTGCGCGCGCTCCGAACGCGAGTGACGAGCCTGATCCTCGTGGGCCCCTTGCGTCCGGAGAACAAGGTGCCGGTCGATCTGAAGCTCATCAGCTGTCAGCTCGCTGCGCTCGATGACCCGAGCCTGGCCTGCCCAGAAGCCGACGACGCGGTCAAGCTGACGGATCGGCCGCTCCGCGAGGCGCTTCGCCAGGGCGCGGCGTTGCTGTTCCTCAAACGGACGGCCGAGCGCACCGCGTCGGGAGACGTCTTCGCCGTTCTCATCGTCGTCGCGGCGATCGGCGGCGCATTGATCCGCGTCTATCTTCCGGGGAGCGAGAAGGCAGACGAGATCCGAACCGTGTTCCGCGCCATCGGCGGGGGCACGGTTTGTTACCTCGTGCTCAGCGGAGGGAGCATTCCGTTCGCAGGAACGAACATGACGATGTACACGAGCCCCGCGACGGCTTCGCTCCTCGGCCTCTTGGCCGGGATGTTCTCGACGAGGGTCTTCAAGCTGCTTTCGGACGGCGTCGACGCGTGGTCGCGGAAGCTGACGCCGCACGCGGAGCCGCTCACGGCGTCTCCTCGATCTGCGAAGCCTCCCGTCCCCGCGACGAATGGAGACGCGACGCCCGCCCAGAACGGCCCAAAGCAACGGCCGACGCCGCCGCCAGCGGCCGACTGACGAACGTCGTGTGCTTCTCGGCGGAGGCGAGCTTCGGAGCCGCGGCGCTCCTGACCACGCTCGGGTGCGTCGCGATCCGGGAATCACCGTCGCGACGACTCCTCGCCGTCGCGGGGATCCCGATCCTCTTCGCGGCGCAACAAGCGAGTGAGGGCGTCCTCTGGCTGATCCTCGATGACGCGCCGTTCGGGAAGAGTGCCACCGTCGTCGGACGTGTCTTCCTCTTCTTCGCGCTGTTGATCTGGCCGAGCTATGTCCCGCTCGCCTTCTCGCTCATCGAGCCGAACCGCACCAGGATGCGACTCCTGAAGGCCGCGGGCGTCGGTGGCCTCCTCCTGGGTTCGTACCTCTTCGGATGTGCATCGCTCCGTGCGTCGGACGCATGCATCGCGTTCGGCAACATCTACTATTGGGTCCAGATCGACGTTCCGCTGAAACCGAGCCTCCCCTACGTCTACGCCGCCTTCGTGGTCGTGCCCTTGCTGCTGTCGTCGGTGCGAGGAACAGGGCGCCTTGGGCTGCTGGTGCTCGTCTCGTTCGCCGTCGTCGGCCGCGTCTACGCGGCCGGCTTCGTCTCGGTTTGGTGCTTCTTCTGCGCCGTCCTGAGCGGCGGGGTCGTGCTCGTCGTTCGATGCCGCGCCCGGGCGCTCGGCGGCGAGTCCGGCCGATCCTTCGTCTGAGCCCCGGCGCCCGTCACCTTCGCTGACTGCTTCGTCGCAGGCGTCCCGATCCCCGCCGAGCTCTGCCCTCCCGTCCCTCGTGACGCCCCCGACGAACGGGGACGCGGGGCCGACACGATCGCGAGCTCCTCAAGGCGCCGGTGGGGCGATCGGCAGTTGGAGCGCGACCCGGAGGCCGCGACCGCCTGCGCCGACGCCCACGCGGACGGCGCCGCCGCGCTCCGCCGCGCGGCGCCGGAGGTTGGCGAGGCCCCCCACCTGACGCCGCTCGACGTCGCGGAGCGTCGCCGCGTCCATGCCGGCGCCGTCGTCGACGACCTCGACGAGCACGGCGGTCGAATCGCAGCGCATGGACACGCTCACCGTACGCGGCGCCCCGTGTCTCACGGCGTTGCGCACGCTCTCCTGGAGCGCGCGGACCACGTGGAGTCGCAGCGCACCGTCGAGCGAGCGTTCGGCGGCCTCGACCTCGACCCGCAGCTCGACGCCCCGAGGGCAGAGCTGCGCGAGGCGCGAGGCGGTGTAGGCGGCGGTGTCGTTCCATGAGCCTGCCTCTTCGCGCAGCGCCCAGACGACGGCCCGGAGATCGTCGACGCCGCGGGCCGCGCGCTCGCTCACGGCTTCGAGCTCGGCCTCGACCGCGCCGGCGTCGCGAGCGACCTCGTCGTCTCTGCGCTCGCGGAGCGAGTCGATCTGCGCCGTGAGCGCGGTGAGGTCGCCGGCGACGCCGTCATGGAGATCGCGCGCGATGCGGCGACGCTCCTCCTCGATCCGGAGGGCGCCGAGCTCGGCGGCGAGGCGCTCGCGCTCGGCGGAGACAGCGGCGAGGCGCTGGGCCGAACGGGAGAGGATGTAGACGAAGTTGAGGCCGAAGGCGCCGCTGACCAGCGCGACGATGGCGCCGCCCGGATCGCGCGCCAGGATCGCGAGGGCGAGGGCGGCGAGCAGCGCTCCTCCGCCGATCAGGACCATGTGAAAGGGCACCCGCGCGGGCAGCATGCCCATGAGGAGCGCGAAGACGAGGTAGAGGATCCAGAACAGCGGGCGCCCCGAGGACACGTAGGCGAGCGAGAGCAGCGACGCGACGATCACGCTCGACTCGACTCGCTCCGCGACGCGAAAGCTCCTGCTCTGCGGCCCGGCGCGGTGGAACGTCACCGTCGCCGTCGCGATCGCCAGGATCATGGCGCCCGTGGTGACGGCGAGGGCGAGGGGCCCGACGCCGAGGGCGTCGCGGACGGGCGCGAAGAAGGAGCTCACGAGGAGCAGCGCCATCGCGCCGCCGACCAGCGCGAGCCCGGCGACCGTGCGCTGCGCGCCGTCGACCGCCGTGGTCACCTCCGCGGCCGCGTCCCGGACGGTCACGTGATCCCGAATTGCCGGGCGCGCGCGCGCGCCTCGGCCTTGGAGTTGACCTGGAGCTTGCCGTAGATGCTCTTGACGTATCCCTGGACGGTGCCGAGGCCGATCCCGAGCTCCGCGGCGACGGCGGAGTAGGTGAGGCCACGCGCGAGCAGACCGAGCACGTCGCGCTCGCGGCGGGTGAGCTCGTTTCTCTGCTCGGCGCCCGCCGCGGCGGACTCGAGCTTCCACGCGTCGAGGACGATACGCGCCACGTACGCGGTCATCGGCGCTCCCCCCGCGGCGGCAGCGATGATCGCGTCGACCAGCGGCTCGCGTCTGACCGGCTTCAGGAGGTAACCCGCGGCTCCAGCCGAGAGCACGGCGCGGACGGTCGGCTCGTCGTCGAAGATCGTGAGCGCGACGACGGCGAGCCCCGGCCGTGCTCGAACCATGGCGCGGACGGCGTCCGAGCCGGCGATGTCCGGGAGCCCCAGATCCACGAGGGCCACGTCGACCGGCATTCCGCGGTCGAGCCAGGCGAGCGCGGCTCCCCCCGTGTCCCCGGCCCAGGCCACGTCGATGGCGCATCGTGCGCCGTCGAGGAGACGCACGATGCGCTCGCGCGTCGCGTGCTCGTCCTCGAGGACGAGCACGCGTCTCCGCCTGTCGCCGACTCCCTTCCGCATCTCCTCGCCGCCGGACGACAATAGCTTGGCCGGGGACGCGGCGCATCACGCGCTACCTCCTCATCGTTGGACCTCGTACGTGACCTCGCCCACGGCGAGGGAGCTCGACGGCGCGCTCGTCGCGCCCTTGGTCGTAGAGTGGAGGACGACGACGACGGCGGTGGCCATCCGAACGTATGACGAGGTGAGCGCCATCACTTCGGCCGAGTCGCGACGAAGATCTTGCTGTCGCCGGTCCGCGTGCTCTGGAGGTAGAGCACGCACTCGTCCGGCGAGATCCAGGTCGGTAAGTCCTGCCCGGTCTCGTCCGACACGTTGGGGACCGACGCGAGGCCCGAGAACGCCGACTGCGTGTCGGCGCGGGTCGCCGACCAGACGTCATAGTCGCGCGCGAAGTAGATCGTCAGCTCGTCGACGGTCAGGACCGGCGCCTCCTCGCGCGACGTGCCCGAGTTGAGCTCGTCGACGGGCTCGGCGGGACCGACGACTCCCTGCGCGCTGATAGGCGCTCGATGAATGAAGACGTTCGCGGCGCCGCTGCCACCGCGACGAGGCGAGAAATACAGGGTCGTGCCGCTCGCCGTCACGAAGGGCTGTCCGGTGTTCTCCGCGCCGTTGATCTCCGGCACCAGCGAGGGGGCTCCGAACGAAGCGCCCGCCGATCCGCGCGTCGCAGTCCAGAGGTTGACCGTAGCCGACGGCGCCGGGGCGCTCCGGAACGACTGGAAGTAGATGGTCAGGCCGTCCGGGGAGAGCGCGGGAATCGTCGCGTGCTCGGCCGCCCCTCCGTCTTGTGCCGACGTCGTGAGGCCCGGGACGAGCACTGGGGTACCGAACGGGCCGGACGAGCTCGCGCGGGTCGCCATGTAGAGACGGCCGGCGCTCCCTCCTCCGGCGTGAAAGTAGACCGTGCGCATGTCGGCCGTGAGGCGCGCGCCTCCGGACGGCGTCCCGTTCAGCTCGGTGACCTCGACCGGCGCCGCGAAGGGCTTCGTTTTGTCGCACGCCGGGCCAGCGTCGGCGGCCGCATCCGCATCCGCATCTGCCTTGCTGCCCGCATCGGGCGGCTCCGGCTCGGGCGAGCCCGTGTCACTCGCAGCGTCGCCACCGTCACTGTCGGGCGTCGCCGGGCCGGCCGGCGAGTCGTCGCCGACGCAGGCGACGATGACCGACGTCGCCACAGCGAGGAAGGTGGCGGTGGTGGCTACGAGCCGAGCACGGTGAAGCTTGTTCATCGTCGAGTCTCCTTCGACGACGGTTGTAAGCGAGCCGCGTGCGCGCCCCTCCCCATGGCTCCCCCCATACTTGGGACGGTCCCGGGCGAACCGCCCCACCGCCGCGAACGAGAGCGTGCAAGTGGGCGAGGCCCCCTGTACCCTCTAAGGTCACCCTCTTCTTCGGAGAGAGACCCATGGGGATTGCACGTGGATGGCTCGGTCGTGCGCTCGCGGCGAGCGCCCTGGTGATGCTCGCCTGCATCAGCTGCTCCACCTCGGCGGAGGAGCCCCTCGTCACGAGGGAGATCGCGCGCCAGGACGTCGGGCCCGCCGGCGGAACGGTCACCGGCGGCGCGGTCACCATCGAGATCCCGGAAGGCGCCCTCACCGAGACGAAGACCATCGTCATCCACGAAGCGGTCGACCCGACGGCGCGAAAGCTGCCCGCCGATACGCAGATCGCCGGCGGGCTCTACGTGCTCGAGCCCGACGACGTCACGTTCCTGAAGCCGGTCACGGTCACGGTACGGGTGGACGAGTCGAAGAAGCGCGCCGACGGGAAGGGAGCGCTGATGCTGTTCCGTGGCACCGGCGGCAACGCGTGGACGCCGTACGGCGCGGACGAGACGACCGCCAGCACCGTCGTCGGCAAGACCACCCACTTCTCGCTCTGGGCGCCGACGGCCGCCGACGAGACGTACTGTTACCTGAACCAATGCCACGGGTTCGCGCTCGCCGCTCCGTCGCGAGACGGCTCGACCACCGGGGCCGAGACCCTCCCCGGATTGGACTGCAGGGTGCCGCAGGTGGGGGAGAAGGGCGTCGTATGCAAGGGGACCGCGCCGGACAAGGGCCCCCCGTACGAGTGCCACTGCGAGGGGAGCGACGTGACGCTCGGCACCTGGGCGCGGCTGCCCCCCGATACGGCCGTCACGGCCATGGCCCAGCAGTGCGGCGCGCCCGCGTGCCCGCCGAAGCCGACGTTCGCGTGCGATCTGGGCCTCACCTGCAGCGACAGCACAAACGGATGGACGTGCTCCTCGCTGCGAGAGCCGCGGGTCCTCTGCAACGGCGGAGCCGGCGGCGCGAGCTGCTCGTGCACGACCGGCCAGGCGTTCGACCTGCCGAACACGAACAAGCTGACGAACGACGACCTCGTCGCTGCTTGGCAGGCGAGCTGCGGGGGCAGCTGCGAGAACGCCGGCACCGATCCGAACGCCGACTTCGTCTGCCCAGGCACCCTCGGGTACCTGGATCCGGCGGGACAGTGCATCGTCGAGACGGCAGGCACGTGCCGCGACAACCACTTCTACCGCGCCGAGTGCGAGCCGGGAGACGGCAAGGTCGTCTCCTGCAAGTGCATGCTCGACGGCGTCGAGACGAAGACCGTGAAGGCGGCGTGCCCCGCGGCTGGGTTCGTCTGCGGATTCCCGAGATCCCAGGGCCAGAGCACGACGCAGCAGTGCCCGTTCGTCATGACGAGCCCGCTCGTCGAAGGCCAAACCCCGCAGGATCCGCCGACGGGGTGCCTGATCCAGCCGGCGGGCACCTGCCGCGACGGCCACCTCTACAGCGCCGAGTGCCAGGGCTACGAGAACGAGGTCGCCTCGTGTACCTGCAAGGTCGACGGCAAGGTCACGAAGTCCCTCACGATGAAGTGCGTCGACGCGCCCACCGAGTGTGGCTGGCCCTCGTCGAAGTAGGGTTCGGTACCTCGCTCAGCGCTTCACACGCTTGCCCCAACAGACGAGCTCGCCGTCGCCGTCGAAGTCGATCGCGCACGTCGCGTAGGGGCCGATCGCGATCGGTCCAACGTCGTGGAGCTCGGTACCGGGCACCTGGTGGAAGCCCGTGTCGGCGAGGTCATGGCGCGCGAGCTGGCCGTGGTCGTTCTTCCCGCGGCAGCGGACGCGCCTGCTCTGCACCCCGCAGAGGTGGTCCTCGCCGACGGCGAAGTCGCGCACGTTCGAGAACCCCTGCACCTCCTCCGCCGGTCCTGGCCAGACGCAGACGAGCCGTGAACCGCCGGCGGCGCCGCAGGCCGTGACCGGGCCGACGCCGATCGCGGAGACCGCGGGGAGCCCCTTCACCGCGTGCGCTTCGCGCCCGAACGTCCAGCACGCGACGCCGGTCCCGGTCCGCGCGCAGGCCTGCGCCCCCGACGCGGCGATCTCGACCGCCGCGCCGCCGATCCCCTCTACGAGCGTCTCACCGTAGGGCGCGTCATCGGCCCAGCAGGTGACGCTCCCGCCCGCGCCGATCGCGCACGCGTGCTTCGCGCCCGCGGCCAGGCTGCCGATCGCCCTCGCGTCGCGCGTGGCTTCGCGCTTGTCCCCGACGGGCGGGCCGCAGCGCACCGCCCGATCGAGAGCCGACCGCGCGCAGACGACGCGATCGGTCACGGCGACGTCGTCGATCGACGCGCCGAGCCCGCTCGCGACGGTCTCCTGCTCCGGCCATCCGCGCGCGGGATCGCCCCAGCAGACGACGGCGCGGTCGCTCCCGCGGAGCGCGCAGACGCCGCTCGCGCTGACCGAGACGCGCAGCCACTTGCCTTCGTGGTGCTCCCACTCGGGCGCCGGTGGCGACGGGCCGGCGTCGCGCGCGGTCCACTCGACGACCTTTTCACTCATCTCGGCGATGCTGCCGGAGACCGCGCAGAGGCACGCGAGCGCGCTCGACGAGAACATCAGCGCCCAGCCCACGCGGCGCTGATGCCGCGTCTTTCCCTCGACGACGAGGCGCTCGACGATCCGCCCGGTGCCGAAGCCGAAGAAGGCGACCATCACCACGACGATCCACGGCATCGCCTCACCGCGAAGGATGCGCGCCCCGAGGATCGGGAGGACGATCGCGATCGTCGTGACGAGCCGGACGAGCACGCCCGGATCTTATGCGATGCCGAGCCTGGCTTGTCCTCGTCGAGGCGGCCGCGCCCGCGCATTCTGCCGCTTAGCCGCGTCATTTCACGCGGTTCAGGCGCGTCACTCGCCTTACGGATAGGCCTGGCGACAGGCGCTCTCGCACGCCCGGTAGGCGTGCGCGTCGCCCTCGCGGCAATGCAGCACGACGCAGTCGCCCGCGACGTCCCGCGTGAAGAGGTGGGCGAGCGTGCCGCACGACGTCGAGAGCAACGCCAGCGCGACGCCGAAGACGACGAGCGGGCGTGCGCGGTGTCCGCAAGGTCGATGCATTCGCGTCCTGCAAGTCTGGGGGCCCGAGCGCGCCCGGACAAGCCCCCGGGCCGCGCTGCGCGCTGACCTCGAGACCTTGCCGGCCTCCCCTGCGCGTGCGAGCGTTCCGCGCGCGGATGAACCGGAACTGGACGCGAAGACAGCTCCTCCATGGAACGCTCGGCGCGCTCGCCGCCGCCTGCGCGCCGGCGCGCGACGAACGCCCCGCGAACGTCCCGAGGAGCGGGCCGCGCTCACTCGCCGAAATCGAGGAGACGGTCGGCGGTCGCGTCGGCGTCTTCGCGCTCGATACCGGCACGGGACGTCAGCTCGCCCACCGGCCCGACGAGCGGTTCGCGATGTGCTCCACGTTCAAGTGGGTGCTCGCGGCGGCCGTGCTCGCGCGCGTCGACCGGGGGGAGCTGTCGCTGGATGACCGCGTGGCCTATGGCTCGGACGACCTCCTCGATCACGCACCGGTCACCCGCGCGCGCGTGACCGACGGGACGATGACCGTCGAGGCGCTCGCCCAGGCAGCCGTGACCGTGAGCGACAACACGGCGGCGAACCTGCTCCTCGCGAAGACCGGCGGGCCCACGGGCCTCACGGCGTTCGTTCGCCAGCACGCAGACACCGTGACGCGGCTCGATCGCGACGAGCCGACGCTGAACGACAACACGCCCCAAGACCCTCGCGACACGACCTCCCCGCGCGCGATGGCGCTCCTCATGCGGGAGCTCTTGTGCGGCGACGCGCTGTCCGCTGCGAGCCGCGAGCGCTTGCTCGGATGGATGCGCACCTCCGACACGGGCAGAGATCGCCTTCGCGCGGGCCTGCCCGCGGGTTGGTCCGCCGGCGACAAGACGGGCACGGGCCAGCGCGGCTCGGTCAACGACGTCGCGATCGCCTGGCCGCCCGGTCGTGCGCCCGTCCTCGTCGCGGCGTATCTGAGCGACAGCGACGCGGCCCTCCCGAGCCTCGCAGGAGCGCACGCAGAGATCGGCCGACTCGTCGCGCAGCAGCTTTGAACGCGGCACGTCCACGGCGGGCGCCGCCCCGTACCGGCACTCCGCGACGACGGCGCGACCAGAGCTCGCGCCCGCGCGCCGTCGCTCGGTCTGCGATGGCGTTTGGGCTCCGCGCGGGCGGCGGGGCGACGGTCAGATCGCTCCGCGCTGCTGGCGGGCCCACGTCTCGAAGCGCATGGGAGCGAGGCCGTACGAGCGGGCGATCTCGGGCCGCGCCAGCAAGGGCGCGACGTTCACCCACGTCATGCCCTGCGCGATCGCGGGATGCAGGCCGGCTGCGACCGCCTCCGCGATCGTGCCCGACTGAACGATGTACTCCTTGCCGTCGAGGCGCGAGAGGATCGCGACGATCTCGGGGAGCGTGAGCAAGTCGCCAGCGAGCTGCAGCGTCACACGGTTGAACGTGGCGGGGTCGTTGATCGCCGCGGCGGCCGCCTTGCCGATGTCCTCCGGGGCGATCAGCGCAATCGGTTGCTCGGTCCTGATCACCGAGATCAGTCGGCGCCCGTCAGCGAAGCCCGCCGGCTCCAGCATCGCGTGGTCCATGAAGGTGGCGGGCAGGATGATCGTCCAGCTATCGAAGCCCGCGTCGCGCACGAGCTCGCAGGTCGCAAGCTTGTTCTCCCAGTAGACCTCGTGCGACTTCCAGCGTCCCTCTGCCCAGCCCTCGACGTCACGGTGGTCGCCGACGCCGGACGTCGCGGTGTGCACGAACGTCCCGACGCCTTCGGCGAGCGCAGCCTCGACGAGGTTCTTACCCTGCGCGCGCTCCTTGCTGTAGTCCACGCCGGTCGCGGAGCCGATCGGCGACTGCATCGAGAACACCGCCCGCGCCCCGGCGCAGGCGGCGCGGAGCGAAGCCGGATCGTCGAGGTCCCCGACGACCAGCTCGGCGCCGGCCGCCGCGAGAGACTTGGCGTTCGGCGCGTCCGCGTTGCGCACCAACGCGCGCACCGCTCTGGTGCCTTCGGCGAGCAACGCGCGCGCGGTGGCGCCGCCTTGGCGGCCGGTGGCCGCGGTGACGAGGACAGTGTCGAGGCGAGCGTCGTTCATCGTGGGCTCCTGCTTGGTCATGCCCCATCGTTAGGGCCCGCATCTCGGACGAACAACAAACCAGAGTCTTGATTTCCTGACCGATCGTCCCATACGACGAACACACATGGGGCCCTTCGACGAGGTCATCGGCAGGATGCGGGTCGGGGGCTCGCTCTACGCGCAGTTCCAGCTCGGAGCCCCTTGGGGCGTCCGCTTCTCGACCGGGACGCAAGGGCGGCTCGTCGTCGTCGCGCGCGGGCGCTGCTGGCTGCGCTGGACCGGGAGCAGGACGCCCGTGCCGGTCGAGACCGGCGGCTGCCTCATCATCAAGCCAGACGTCGCCTTCGACCTGAGCGATACGCCGGAGAGCACGGTGGTCGGCTGCCAGTCACTCCGTGCCGCAAAGAACGACGGATGCGTCGTCGAGTACGGCGGCGCGGGCGAGCCGGCGGAGCTCCTCATCGGCCGCTTCTCGTTCGACCCCGTCGCCGCCGAGCCGCTCGTGGCGCCGATGCCCCCGCTGGTCCACGTGCCCCTCGGAGCGACGCACGCCGAGCTCCTGAAAGGCACCCTCGCGCTGATGGGAAGAGAGACGGCAGAGGACGGCCTAGGCGCGAGCTTCGTCCTCGACCGCTTGACTGACGTGCTCTTCGTCCAGGCGATGCGCGCGCTCTTCTCCGACGCGTGTACCTTCGCGCCGGGGTGGGTCACGGCGCTCGACGATCGACGCTTGGAAAAGGCGATCCGCGCCGTGCACGCCGAGCTCGGCCGGCCTTGGACCGTCGCAGGGATGGCGCGCGAAGCGGGGCTCTCGCGCTCGAGCTTCGCGGCCGCGTTCACGTCGGCCGTCGGAGAGTCGCCCCTCGACTACGTCACGAACTGGCGGATCTATCGCGCGAAGGTGCTCCTTTCCTCCAGCGACGCGTCGCTCACCGAGATCGCCAACCGCGTCGGCTACGACTCCGACACCGCCCTCAGCCGCGCGTTCAAGCGCAAGGTCGGCATGCCTCCCGGAATGTTTCGCCGAACGGTGTCGGCTCACGTGCGGTGAGGCAGAGCACGCCGGCGAGCGGAGCCCGCCTTGACAGCCTCGGCGGCCAAGGTCAGATTGCCCGAGTCGCGCGTCGCGCGGCAGGAGGTGGACCATGAAGCCCTTTGCTCACCACGGTTTCTCGAGTCTCTCCGCTCACCGCATCTAGCGCGTACCTCGTCGTCTTCGAAACGGCCCGGTCACGCCGCCGCGGAGAGCGGAGCGTGATGTTGTCTTGCGCGGCGTCTTCGCCGCGCCGGGAGCCGTTTTTCCATGCGACGAGAAGAAGAAGGTGCCGGCTACCGGCACCCGCGTGTTCAAGGTCTCATCTTCGAAGAGCTGCGCGCGCTGATGCGCGACGACGTGTCCGACCCCGCGCTCACCGACGTGCGGATCACGGCCGTCGTGTTGTCCGTCGACTACCGCCACGCGCGCGTCCACTTCGCGTTGGCGGCGCGAGCAGAGCGAAGGCGCAGCGCCGAGAGCGCGCTCGTCCGCGTCACCCCCTTTCTCCGCGCTCGCCTCGCGGACGCCGTCGAGATGAAGCGCATCCCCGATCTGCGCTTCGTCTTCGACGGCGTGGCGATCGCGAACGACGGAGCCTTCGACGACGACGGAGGTGTGCCGTGTTCCGGGTGATCTTCGAGCCCGGGCGCGGGCAGCGCGTGCCGATTCGCGTCTGGGCGCGGGCGCTCTCGCCGGACACCGTCCGCCAGCTCCAGCGGATCGCGAGCCAGCCGTACGTCGTCGCGTTCGTCGCGGCGATGGCGGACGCGCACGTGGCCGAAGGGGTCGCGGTGGGGACCGTCTTCGCGACCGAGCGGACCGTCGTGCCGCGCGCGCTCGGCGGCGATCTCGGGTGCGGGATGTCCGCGCTCCGGGTCGGCGTCGACGCGCACGCGCTCGACCGACGCCTCCTCGAGGCGATCCTCCAGGCGCTCGGTCGCGCGATCCCGACGGGCCACGCGGTGCATCGCGGGCGCGGTGTGGACGTGCCCGACGGCGTCTTCGTTCCGCCGCTATCGACCCGCTCGCTCGAGCGCACCCGCGAGGCGCTGGCTCGACGCCACCTCGGGACGCTCGGCAGCGGCAATCACTTCCTCGAGCTCGATCGCGATCCGGAGGGAGGCCTGTGGCTGCTCGTTCATTCCGGGTCGCGGGGCCTCGGCGCTGCGGTCGCCGCGCATCACCTGCGGATCGCCTCCGAGGAGGCCGACGTGCTCGCAGGCCTCGACGTCGAGACGGAACGCGGTGGCGCCTACCTGCGCGACGTCGCGTGGGCGCTCGACTTCGCACGCACCAACCGCGACGCACTCTCGGCGCGAGCGCTCGACGTGCTCGGTGACTTCGTCGCCGTGGACGTCCAGGACCGCGTGGACATCCATCACAACTTCGTCGCGCGGGAGCGCTGGCACGGGCGCGACGTCTTCGTTCACCGGAAGGGCGCGGTCGCCGTCCCGAGAGGCACGCGTGCCTTGATTCCGGGATCGATGGGGACGGCGAGCTACCTCGTCGAGGGCCTCGGGAACGAGGACGCCTTCGGCTCATGCTCCCACGGCGCGGGTCGAGTCATGAGCCGGAAGGAGGCGCGCCGCGCGATCCGTCCCGAGGCGCTCGAGCGCGTCATGCGGCGCGTCGTCTACCCCGAGCGCCTCTCCGCCGACCTCGTGGAGGAGGCGCCGGGAGCCTACCGCGACATCACCGAGGTCCTGGAAGACCAGGAAGACCTCGTTCGACGTCGCTTGCGGCTCGAGCCCGTGGCCGTTCTCAAAGGATGACCGATGCGCGCGCGGTGGCCCCCGGGGGCGCCGCGCTTCGCGCTACTCCCGCGACGGAGTGAGCCTCACCGCCGTGCCGTAGGCCAGGACCTCCGTGGTGCCCTGCATGAACTCGGTCGCGTCGTAGCGCATCCCGATGATCGCCTGCGCGCCGAGCTCGGTGGCGTGGCTCAGCATCTGCTGGTACGCGTCGTGGCGCGCGGCTTCGCAGACCTCGGCGTACTCCTTGATGTTCCCCCCGCCGATCGACCGGACCGCGCCCATGAAGCCCTGGCCGATGCTCGGCGAGCGCACGATGACGCCACGAACGAGCCCGAGGTAGTCGGTGATCCGGTACCCCGCGACCTCGTTCCCCGTGGTGACGATGACCGAGACCGTCGGCTCCGCGCCGATCCGGTAGGCTGCGTGTGACATCTGCGAGCGACTCCTTTCCTCGCCAAGGCTACGAGGGGGGCGCCGCGAGGCCAACACCGTCGAGGGGCACGCCCTTCAGCTCGAGCCTTCCTCGAGCGCCTTCATCCGCCGCCGCAGCTCTCGCGCCGCGCGGGCGTTCCACCAGCCGACGAGCACGAAGAAGGCCACGGTCACACCGAAGAGCAGGACCGAGAGCACGATCCCGCCCGTGCGATCGGGCTTGGCGAACGCGGCGCGGAGCGAGCCCGCGTAGATCGCGACGATGCTCGGCACGAAAGGCGCGAGGTACCAGAGCCACACGCGCTCGAGCAGGCGCGCCTGGCGCCCGAGCTCGGCGCGCTCGAACGCGATCACGTCGCGCGTGGGCGCGTCGGGCGGAGGCGGCGATGCGTTCCGTCCGCGCAGCGCGACCGTCGCCGACACGACGAGCGCGCCGACGGCCATCGCGACGCCGCCGAACCAGCCGAACGACGACGACGCGCGAACCGCGATCCCGACGCCACCGAGCGCGACGGCGACGCCGACGGCGACCTCGCGCGCGTTGCGCCAGCGAATCGAGCGCGCGAAGCTCTCCGCGCGCGCGCGGATGACCGCCGGATCGACGTCGGCGAAGGACGAGCTCGGCTCGTCTCGCCGCCACTCTGCGCCGAGCGCGTCCCAACCGTCGGGGCCATTCGATAGATCGCTCATGTCGGTTCCTCGCTCGCGAGGGCCTTGCGCAGCCGCGAGAGCCGCGTCGTGACGTTGGTGGGGGTGAGCCCGGTGATCTCCGCGATCTCCGCGGTGGTGCATCCTTCGAGCGCGAGCAGCGCGAGCTGCCGGCTCGGGAGATCGAGCGCGCGGATGCGACGCTCGATCCGGCGTACGGCCTCGCGCTCTCCCGCGACCTCCTCGGGACCGCGCTGCGGCTCCGGCTCGGGCACGTCCGCGTCGCGGCGCGTGCGGATCGCCCGCGCGACGTACGTGGCCGCGACGTTGTGCGCGATGCGGTAGACCCACGTACGCTCCGAGCTCTCACCGCGAAAGCTCCCGTGGGCACGCCAGAGCGCGACGAGGATCTCTTGCTCGAGATCGCGGCGCGCCTCGGGCGACGCCTCGTAGTGACTCGCGAGGCGCGCGAGCGCCGCGGCGTTGCGCGACGCGAGCGCTCGGAACCTCTCGTCGTCGGGGGTCGGGAGGACCACGGTCGCCTTTCGGTTTGGTCAATCGCGGGCGGCGGCTGCCCGCGCGCCGCCGAGGTGACGGACGATCGCGCCGGTCGCGACGGGGCCATCGTCGACGACGTCGGCTCCGCCGAGGGGCATCGGCGCGCCGTCGTGATCGCGGAAGAAGAGGGGCAGCCCCTCCGAGAAGTTCACGGGCCTGCCTCGAGGGTCCTGGCGCTGGGCATGGATGTGCACGTGCGGCTCGCTCGTGTTGCCGGAGTTACCACACCGGCCGATCGGCGTGCCCTCCGCGATCGGCTCGCCCTCGCGCGCGACGACGCTCCCCTTCTGCAGGTGAGCGACGAGGAGGAAGCCGCCGGAGGGGAGCGCGATCGCGACGTGGTTGCCGAGCGGGGCGCGGAGCTCGTTCGAGGGTCTGCCGGGCACCTGGTCGATCTCACCGTCGTGGGCGAGGTGCACCGTGCCCGAGATCGGCGCGACGACCGGCGTCCCCCAGCAACCGTAGTCCTCGAGCCGCTCCGAGCTCGTGAGCGCCGGCTCGACGACGAGATCGTACGCCCAGCGCTGGTCGGGCATCATCGCGTGACGGTTGTGCGCGAGATCGTCGCCACCCCAGAGCACGCGCATCGGCGCGTCGGTGGGGAGCCGCACCGTCGCCGAGGGGGACGTCGCCGCGAGCCGGTACGGATACGCGATCATCCCCTGCCCGGCGAGCCAAGCAGCAGGCCAGAGGCCGACGAGACCGACGGCGAGCGTGACCGCGACGCGCGACGCGCCGCGACGCTTCCAGAGCGCGTGCGCGATCGTCCCGACCACGAGCGCGAGGGCGCCGAGCGGGACGAGCGTCTGGAGCGCGAGCCACGCGAAGATGCTGCGGAGGCCCCCGCCGAGGAAGATCGCCCAGGTGGTGGCTCCGCCGAGCGTGACGACGGCGAGAGGGAGCCAAGCGAGGATCGGTCGACACCGCGCGAATGTTGCGTTCATGCCGAGGTAGTCGCGCCTCGCGCGATCTCGTCACACGGCGATCTCCGATTTTGCAACCTATCGACCTTGCGTGTGATTTGGGCGCGACGCGCAAGGCCTCGCCGATCGACCTGGGCGGGCCTCCGCGGCGACGGTCAGCGCTTGGGCACGAGCTCGAGGAGCTCGCCGTTGTCCTCGTCCGTCAGGACGTAGACCGCGCCGGACGGCCCGACGCGGACGTCGCGCACGCGTCCGCGATCGACGAGCAGGCGCTCCTCGCCGACGACGCGCTCGCCGTCGAGCGTGAGGCGGACGAGGTGCTTGCCGGCGAGGGAGCCGACGAACAAGCTCCCCTTCCACGCGGGGAAGAGCTCCGCGTCGTAGAAGGCGGCTCCCGACGGCGCGATCACCGGGTCCCAGTAGTAGAGCGGCTGCTCCATCCCTTCCTTCTGGGTCAAGCCGTCACCGATCTTGTCGCCGCGGTACTCGATGCCGTACGAGATCGTCGGCCACCCGTAGTCGCGTCCGCGGCGCGCGACGTTGATCTCGTCGCCGCCGCGCGGACCGTGATCGACGATCCAGAGCTCCTTGGTCGTCGGGTGCAGCGCCGCGGCCTGCACGTTGCGATGACCGATGGACCAGATCTCGGGGAGCGCGCCCTCGCGTCCGACGAACGGGTTGTCCGCCGCCGGAGCGCCGTCCGGCCTGAGGCGCACGATCTTCCCGAAGGCGCTGTCGAGCCGCTGCGCCTGCCGCCTGCCCTCGAGATCGGAGCGCTCGCCGAGCGTCACGAAGAGGTTGCCGTCGGGCGCGAATACGATGCGCGAGCCAAAGTGCTTCGACGAGTCGAGCGTGGGCGTCATCCGCCAGATCGTCGAGAGGCCCTCGACGCGGGGCGTGCCGTCGAGCAGGAGCCGCCCGCGAGCGAGCGCCGTGCCGTTGCCACCGTCGCGCGGCTCCGAGAAGGTGAAGTACACGGCGCCGTCCTGGGCGAAGCTCGGCGCGAGCGCGACGTCGAGGAGGCCGCCCTGATCGGCGCCGGCGACCCGCGGGACGCCGGCGAGCGGCTCGGAGCGCGCTCCGTCGGCGGCGATGACGCGCAGCCGGCCGGGCCGCTCCGTCACGAGCATGCGCCCGTCCGGCAGGAACGCGAGCGACCACGGATGCTCGAGCTCGCGCGCGACGACCCGCACGTCGAACGCGACGCCCGCGGTGCGGTACGGCGCGCGGGTCTGCCCCTCGAACGCCGGCCTTTGATCCGGCGCGTTCGCCGCGCGCGTCTCGACCGGCTGTCCCGGCACCTGCTGCCCCTGGCCGGACGCCGGCTTGTTGCACCCCGTCGAGACCGACACGAACGAGACGACGAGGGAGACAACCACTTCCGGGAGGAGTCGCAGCGGGCGCATGTACGCAGGCTGGATCCGATCGCCGCGCGACGCCTCCGAAAAGCGCCATTCTCGAGGTGGTCGCTTTCCGCAGCGACGAACGACCGCTCACCGTGGACGAGCTCTCGGTCCGCGTGCGAGTCGCGTCGTGAGCGTGCCGCTCAGGTCACCGGGACGAGGGCATACGCGAGGCCGAGCTCGCCAGCCCCCTCACCAGGCAGCGAGGGAACCCCCGTCGCGTCGACGGCCCGAAGGGTTCCGACGGTCGGCCGAGGCGCCCGAGGACTGCGCCCGGACGGACCGACGCAGTCCTCATGGATTGTACGACGTCGCCTCGCCGTGCGCCGCGCGGCCGTGGCCGCCCGCGGGCTCGGATCACGCGGAGACCGCGCTCACCACGTGACCGACGTGGGCCGGACGACGACCTCGTTGACGTCGACCTCCTCCGGCTGCTCGATCGCGTACGCGACGGCGCGCGCGATGGCGTCGGCGGGGATGAGCTGCTTGCGGAACTCCACGACCGCCGCGCGCCCCGCCTCGTCGCGCGTGGTCGTCGCGAGGTCCGACTCCGTCGTGCCGGGCGTGATGACCGTCACGCGGATGTCCTTCGACTCCAGGCGAAGCCCCTCCGAGATCGCGTGCACCGCGAACTTGGTCGCGCAGTAGACCACGGACATCGGATAGACCTGGCGACCGGCGACCGACGAGACGTTCACGAACTGGCCGAAGCGCTGCTCCTTCATGATCGGGAGCGCGGCCGCGATGCCGTGGAGCACGCCGCGCACGTTGACGTCGATCATGCGATCCCATTCGTCGACGCGAAGCGCATCGAGGCGGGAGAGCGGCATCACGCCGGCGTTGTTGACGAGGACGTCGAGCCGCCCGAACCGCTCCTTCGCGAACCGCACGAGCGACTCGACCTCCTCCTTCTTCGTCACGTCGACCGCGTGGACCTCCGCGGTCCCGCCGTGCGCGCGCACGTCCGCCGCGACGCGCTCGAGCTCGGCGAGGCGACGCGCGCCGAGCACGACGCGAGCTCCTTTCCGCCCCAGCAAGCGCGCCGTCGCCTCGCCGATGCCGCTGCTCGCTCCCGTAATGACCACGACCTTCTCGTTGATGGACAGCATGGTTCGCTTCTCCTTCGTTGCGTCGGCTCGCTCACGAGCGCGCGCCGCGCGCGTGCGGCCCCCCGCACGCGCGCGGCCGCCCGTGCGGTCCTCCGCGCGCGACGTCGCCGCGCGTCGCGCGAGTCTCTCTCGGGTCGTCGCCGGCAGCCCTCGCTGCCTCGCTCACCCGAGGAGAACCCTAAGCGACCCCACTACGTCGCGCCACTTGTCGTTCGTTGCTGCATTACGTAGTTTCACTACGCAATGCGAACGGACCTCGGCGGGCTCGACACCTTCGTCGCGGTGGCGGAGGCGCGGAGCTTCCGCGCGGCGTCGCAGCGACTCGGCGTGACGGCGTCCGCCGTGAGCCAGTCGGTGCGTCAGCTCGAGGCGCGGCTCGGACTGCCGCTCTTCACGCGGACGACGAGGAGCGTGGCGCTGACCGAGGCCGGCGAGCACCTGCTCCACGGCCTCCGGCCGGCGTTCGCCGACGTGCGCGCGACGCTCGAGACGCTCGAGCACCTGCGCGGCCGTCCGGCGGGGACGCTCCGCTTGAACGTGGCGTCGATCGCCGAGACCTTCCTCTCCGAACGAACGGTCGCGGCGTTCCTGGCCGAGTATCCCGACATCAAGCTGGACCTCGCGGTCGACGACGACGACATCGACATCGTGGCCGACGGCTTCGACGCCGCCGTGCGTCTCGGTGAGCTCGTCGCCGAGGACATGGTCGCGGTGAGCGTGTCCGGCGACCAGCGACAGATCGTCGTCGGATCACCGAGCTACTTCGCCGCGCGTCCGAAGCCGAAGCACCCGCGCGATCTCCACGCGCACGAATGCATCGGCTGGCGAGTGTACGCGCGCCCCGCGCCGTACCGCTGGGAGTTCACGGAAGACGGCAAGGACTTCGAGATCGCGATCGACGCGCGCGTGAACACGAGCGAGGCGCGCGTGATGCACCGCCTCGCGCTCGACGGCGTCGGCCTGACGATCGGGATGGAAGACTCGCTCCGCCCGTACATCGACCGTGGCGAGCTCGTGCCCGTCCTCGAGAAGTTCTGCCCGTCGTTCCCGGGGTTCTTCCTCTACTACCCCTACCCGAGCGGCGGCGAGGCGCCGCCGAAGCTCAAGGCGCTCGTCGACTTCCTCCGACGACGCATGCGCCCGAAGAAGAAGAAGCGCGCCTAGCGGCGCGTCGACGCCGTCGCGGATCATCCTGGATCGCCGCCCGCGGCGACCCGGGGCCCGCCGTGCCACTGGTACGACGTGGCCCCCGCACGAAATCGCGGGAATCGGAGGCAGATCATCCCTGAGGAGCGGACGTCGGGCCGTCGGCATACACCTTGCGCAAAGGACACACATGGTCCGCTCCCCGCTCCTCCGCGCTCTCGGCTTCGCCCTCGTCGCCCTCTCCGCCTGCGCCGCTCCCCTCGAGGACGGCGAGACCGGAGCGGAGGCGGCGCTCTCCGGCCGCGTCGCCGAAGGCACCGTGGTCGAGACGACGACCGCGCTCCGCATCCGGCGCACGCCGTCGACCGAGAGCTCGGCCAACATCCTCGGCCTGCTCCCTGTCGGCACCGAGGTCCGCGTGATGGAGTCGCTGCCGACCAACGGTTTCTACAAGGTCGAGCTCCTCGACGAGCGACTCGCGCGGAAGATCAAGCAGCGCGGCGGCTGGGTCTTCGGCGAGTACCTCACCGGCGAGGGCGAGGAGCCCGAGCTCCCCGCGGACGGCGAGGGCGACGCCGACGGCGATCAGGACCCGGACGGAGACGCGACGCCGGAGCCGGTGCGCGAGCTCACGGCGCGCTTCGTCTCGAAGAACTGCGTCCCGATGAAGGACGATCAGAACCAGTACATGCGACCGACGATCGACGAGTTCGTCATCAACGGGAACGGCAACGTCACGCACGCCGCGCTCGGCATCAACTCCGACGCGCTGCCCTACGGGACGCTCGTCCGTATCCCGGAGATCGACCAGAAGCAGGCGATCGCGAACCGGGGCCGGAGCGTCCTCTTCAAGGTCGTGAAGACCGGCGACGCGCCCGCGTCCGAGCCGCTCACGGCGACGCTCTGCACGATGGCGAGCGGCTTCCTCCCGCCGGCCGGCAGCGAGATCACGCTCCAGATCGTCTCGGAGTAGCCGCGGCGTCCGCGCCCGCTCAACGGACGTTCGAAGGCCTCGCGCCGCCGGCGACGTACGCGATCATCACGTACTCCTCGGCGGTCTTCTTCGGGCCCTCGGCGCCGGTGAGCGCGCGGTGCATCGCGTTGACGCGCCTCCGCTTGTAGCTCGCGTAGAGCGCGAGCGCGCCGCCGGGCTCGCCCGACGAGGGGGGCGCGTGCCCGAGCAGCGCGCGGGCCTCGTCGAGGGAGATGACCGCCTTGCCTTCGGCGGTCATGGTCGCGCGGATGCGGCCGATCTCCTCGTGCGAGAGCCCGAAGAGGAACTCCTCGAAGGCGAAACCCTGCTCCGGCGAGATCTCGTCCTCGCCGAAGTAGTCGAGGAAGCGCTTGTCTCGCGCCTCCTGGAAGAGCCGGAAGAGCTCGTGCGTGCCGAGCATCGTCCCGAGCACGGGGACGAGCTTGGAGCGCGCGGCCCACGCCGACTCGAGCAGCGGCGCGAAGTCGTCGATCTCGATGCGGAGGCGATGCTCCCAGATCTGGTAGAGGAAGCGCGCCGCCCCCATCTTCACGTCGCGTGTCGCGCGCCGATCGGTCACGATGGTGACGAAGAGCTCCTCGGCAAGCTTCGTGTACACCGACTGCGCGACCTCGCGCTCCACGCGCTCGCCGAACTCCGCCGGGAGGCGCTCGGCCGCGACCATGTAGCCGAGCGCCCTGAAGAAGTTGATCTTGGCGATCAGGTGCGCCTGCCCCACGACCGCCTTGGTCGGCACGTGGAGATCGAGGTCGTAGTCGTCGACCTCGCAGAGCTGCGCGAGGAGGCTCTCCTCCGAGAACGCCCGCTCCGTCTCGACGTCCCACGACGCCGACATGGAGGGCGCGTTCCTCATCCACACCGCGAGCCCCTCGAGCCGCGCGAGCATACCCTCGGCCTCCGCGCGCGCCTTCGGACCGAGCAGCTCGAGCACGTGCGCGACGAGCTCTGCCTCTCGCTCGTCGAAGAAGAACCACCAAATCATCGGCTCCATCCTACGCGCGTCGCGTCGCTGCGCGACCCGCGTCGTCTGGAGCCCGACTCTGAAGCGGTCGACGGCGTCCTCGCGCGCGGAGCAGGCGGCGGCGGCCCGTGTCCGCCTCGACGCCGCCTGGCCTGGACGGAGCGCGGGAGCCCGCGCACGGACCGCGCGTGGCTCAGGGAGCGGCGCGGCCGAAGCGGACGTCGACGGGAGCTCCGCAGGCGGCGAGCGCGTCGCCGAAGCCCTGGCCCGCGGCGACCGCCTCGACGAGCGACGGACCACACGGCGCGAGGTGACGCATGAGCGGCAGGTGACCGGCCCCCTCCACGACGACCTCGACGCGATCCGCGGTGGCGAGCGTGTCGAAGTGCAGCTTGCCTTGCCACGGAGGCGTCGCGGTGTCGTGGTCGCCGATGAAGTAGTACGTGCGGAACGGATAGAGGTGGTCGCGCACGTGGAACGGGCGCTCGAGCTCGAAGCCCTCGCAGAGGGTCCCCACGTCGGGCGCCTTCACGATCTCGCCCCCCTCGAGCACGACGTCGACGTTGTCCGCCGGCAGATCGCTCGTGAGCTCGCGACACGCGACGTGCTGCTGGAGCGTGAGCGAGGGGCCCGCGCTCACCTCGAGCTTCCCGAAGGCGTCGATCAGGGTCTGGAGCTTCTCGATGTTCTCGGGGACCGCCTTCCCGGCGGCGTCGGGATCGAGCAGCTGGAACGCGGCTTGGGTCGCGTCGGGGCCGAGCTGCGCCGTCATGACCATGAAGAAGTTGCCCCACGTCTTGCCGTCATATCCGAGCGGCTTCGGCTCCCGGAGGGCGCTCCGCACCGCGGGCGAGAGGGTGGCCTTCTGGAAGCTCCACTCGTCGACGTAGGACGCGGCCATCCACTCGGTGGTGAAGGCCCGCGCGAGCACGCCCTCGAGGATGACCGCCTCCGGCTGCGGCCGCGCCGGATCGGCGAGGAGATGCGCGACGTGAGTGGCGAGGACGGTCCCGTACGAGTGCCCATGGAGGAGGAACTTCCCCATCCCCTTCGTGCGGAGCACGTCGATCGCGGCGACGACGTCGTTCGCCAGCTCGTCGGTGCGGTAGAACTCCCGCGCAGCCGCGGCGGCCGTCTGGTTGCACCCGACCCCGCGCGGATCGGTGGTGACGAGGCCGTAGCTCGGCGGCACCCACGCCTGATCGTGACCGATCGACGGCGTCCCCGGTCCCCCGGGGATGTGCACCACCGTCGGGAGCTCGGGGCTCGCCGGCCTGCGGAACCATACGCGGTAGGTGAACTTCTCGCCGGCCGGCCGCGCGCTGGAGTGTGGTCGCGACAGCGCGACGATCTCCGCGGACCGACACGCCGCCGGCAGAGCGACCGCGGCCTCCTCGAGGTTCCCGTCACTCGTGCTCGAGTCTTCGCTCTCGTCCGCGACGGCGCATCCGGACGCGAGGAGGAGCGAGCCAAGGAGAAGGCGGAGAGTCTGGCATGTTCTGGTCATGAGCTTGCTTACCCACGTGGTGGTCTCGAGTGCCAATTACGAATCATTACGCGCGTCGCCCGGGAGCGACGGCGCGTGGACGACGACTTCCGCGTCCAGCAAGTACCCGCCCCGCTGTCCGACGAGCAGGTGCTCGAGCCCCAGCTGGCGCAGGCGCGCGATCGCCACGCGGAGGCGATTCATCGCGGCGTCGTACCCGACGCGCTCCTCGGGCCACCCGAGCACGACGAGGTCCTCGCTCGAGACGGGCCGCCCAGGCGCGGTCGAACGCGCCTCCGCGAGGCGTCGGAGCAGCCGCTGAAGCGTCACCTTTCGCGCGAGCGAGTGGCGCCGGCCGTCGCTCGCGACGATCCAGCGCCCGTGAGCGTCGATCGTGATCGACGCCCGCCCCTCCGCCGGAGGCGCACCCGAGCGCGCCTCCGCGAGCGCTCGCCGCGCGCGATCGAACGAGAGCCGCACGTAGTAGAAGGAGCGCTCGAGCGACGGCTCCGACGACTCGCCGGTGCCTTCGAGCGCTGCGAACGACGCCCGCGCCCGCGCCACGACCTCCGTCGCCTCGTCGTGCCGTCCACGCCGCTCCGCCTCTCTCGCGCGCGCGAGATCGAGGATCACCCGCTCGGCGGGGAGGATCGCGGACGCTGCCTTCACGTCCACCCCGGCGAGCAGGCGCTCCGCCTCCGCGAGCGAACGCTCGGCCGCGTCGACGTCGTCCAGCTCGGCCTGGAGCCCTCCGAGCTGGGCGAGGAGCAGCAGGGTCGACCGCACGTCGCCGCGACCGCGGACCCTGTCGACGGCGTGCGCCAGGTCCGCGCAGGCCTCGGCCTTGTCGCCGCGAGCGTGGAGAGCGAGCGCGCGGAAGGCCCGGTAGACCGCCCAGCTGCGCTCGTCGCCCATGCGCTGGAGGTCCGCCAGCCCTCGGTCGAAGTGGCGAATGGCCTCCTCCGGGTCACCGCGCAGGAGGTGCCCCGTTCCGAGGCCGCAGATCGTGAGCGCCTCCCACCACGCGTTGCCGGTCTCGCGGTGCGCGGCGAGCGCGACGTCGAAGCAGCGGAGCGCCTGCTCGAACGACCCCATGCTGAGCCACACGGTCGCGAGGTGCACGGACGCGTAGCCGACCATGGCGCGCGCGCCCACGCCGGCGAAGAGCCGCGCGGCCCGATCGAGCCGTTCACTCGCGCGCTCCGCCTCGCCGTTCTCGTTCGCGACGAGCCCGAGCCCGTAGAGGCAATACGCCTCCCAGACGCGGTCGTCGTTCGCTCGCGCGAGCTCGAGCGCGCGCTCGAAGGTCTGGGTCGCCTGCGCGAAGCGGCGCGCATCGGCGAGCGCGGTCCCGAGCCTGCAGAGCACGCGCCCCTGGAAGCGTAGATCGCCGGCCCGCTCCGTGATGGCGACGCTGCGCGTGAGATCGCTCACCGCTTCCTCGCGGCGGCCGAGGCGACGGCGGGCCTGACCGCGCGAAGCGAGCGCCCAGGCGACCGCCGTCGTCTCGAGCCCGGCCCACTCGGCGGCCTCGACGACCTGGGTGAGGACCGCCTCGTAGCCGTCGAACGGGCCTTGCGTCCAGGCGAGCGTGTGGAGGCCCGACGCGAGGCGGAGGCTGCGAGCGATACCGTCGACGGTGCCCGTGCCGAGCGAGCGCTGGATGGCGACGAGCAGGTTCTCGCGCTCGAGGGCGAGCGCGTGGAGCGTGTCGGGCGCGTCCGCGCGCTCTTCGCTCGCGGCGGCCCACTCCGCGAACCAGCGCGCGTGGGCGACCTCGGTGGGCCCGCGCAGCTCCATCTCCGCCAGCTTCTCCGCGGCGAGGTCGCGCACGCTGAACGCGAAGCCGAACCGGTCCCCCGTCACGACGAGCAGGGACTTCTGGCGCAGCGCCTGGAGCAGCTCCAGCGCGTCCTCGCCGAGGACGACCTCCGCCGCCGACGCCGTGAAGCCCGAGACGAACACCGACGTGCGGGCGAGCGCGCGCTGCTCCGCCGGCGAGAGCAGCGACCAAGACCACTCGAGCGCCGCGCGCAGCGGGGACAGCGAGAGGAGATCGCTGCGCTCGGCGAGGCGCCTCGCGACCGTCCGCGCGCCGAGGAGCGCGATCCTCGGCGCGACGAGCTCGATCGCGAGCGGGAGCCCCTCGAGCCGCGCGGCGATCTCCTCGAGGTGCGCGAGCTCGGGATCGGCGGAGGCGTACGTCCGCCCGGCCCGCGCGACGCGATCGAGGAGGAGCTCGAGCGCCTCGGACGGGACGTCGCCGCGCGCCTCACGCGCGAGGCTCGACAGCTCGTGGACGACCTCGCCGCCGAGCAGGAGCCGCTCCCGCGACGTCACCACGAAGCTCACGTCCGGCGCGAAGTCGCGCCACATCGTGAGCACCTCACGCACGGGCGCGATGACCTGCTCCACGTTGTCGAGGACGAGCAGCCGCACCGGCCGATCGACGAGGATCCGTCCGAGCTGGGCGACCGGCGAGCCCATCGCGGGGAGCGAGACGCCGAGCCCCGACGCGACGCCGCGCACGATGCCCTCGACGTCCACCGCCTCGGCGAGGGAGCAGAACGAAGCGCCGCGCGCGTCCGCGCGCACGAGCTCCTGGACCAGGCGCGTCTTCCCGATGCCGGGCTGCCCGACGACGGTGACGACGCGCTCGCCGGCGGCGAGCAGCGCGTGGATCCTGCCGAGGTCCTCCTCCCGCCCGACGAAGCGGGTTCCATCGGTCAGGCGCATCGGCGCGCACCTTCGCTACGACCGAACGCGCAGGCGCGCGCCTCGAAGCGCACCGCGGCGCGAGCTCGAACGGCCGACACGGGGCTCGCAGGCAGCCTCCCGCCGGGCGCGTCACGCCCCGTCGATCCCGCCTCCGCGGCTGCCGCCTTGTCCCCCCAGGAGAACATGCCGCCACGAGGTGCAAACAGGAGGCCAAGTGGGCGATCGTGGGATACCGCGCGCTTGCCGCGCCCGCCTCGACGGGGCCCGCCCACGACGATCCACACGGCGGCTCCCCATGATCACCGTCGAGCCGCCGCTGGAACCTCCCGGCCGTTCCACGGCGAGCGGATGCACGGTATGGGATAGAACGATCCTCGGACGGCGCGCCATCGCCGCTGGGCCCCCCGCTTGCCCATGACGAACGCCACCGGCCCCGGAGACGACGACTGCGCCGCGCTCGACCGCGTCGGCCCCGCCCGCCGCCCGGCGCTCGCGCCCGCCGGGAGCCAACGCTGGCGCGAGCTGCTCTTCGTCCACTGGTCGTTCCCCGCCGAGGTCGTCCGTCCGCTCGTCCCCGCGTCGTTCGAGCTCGATCTCTGGCAGGGCCGCGCGTGGGTCGGGCTGGTGCCCTTCCGGATGGAGGACACGCGGACGTCGTGGATGCCGCGGCGCGCGGGCCTCGACTTCCTCGAGACGAACCTCCGCACGTACGTGCATCGTCGCGGCGCGCCGGGCGTCTTCTTCTTCTCGCTCGAGGCGAGCTCGTGGCTCGCCGTCCGCGCGGCCCGCCTCGCCTGGGCGCTCCCCTACTTCCACGCGTCGATGTCCGCCTCGCGCTCGGGCGAGCGCGTCGACTTCCGCTCGCGGCGCCGCGAGGGCGGCCGCGCCGCGAACCTCGAGATCGCCTACGAGATCGGCGAGGAGCTCCCGGCGTCGGTCGACGGGACGCTCCAGCACTTCCTCCTCGAGCGCTACTACCTGTTCGTCGAGCGGCGCGGCGTCCCGCTCAGGGGCCATGTCCACCACACGCCCTATCCTGCGCACGCCGCGAACGTGCTCTCGCTCGACGAGAGCATCCTCGCCGCCGCGGGCCTCGCGGGCGGGCGCCTCGAGACCGTCCACTTCTCACCGGGGGTCGAGGTCGACGTCTTCGGTCCGTTCCCGGACCCCTGAGCTCGACGCGGCTCGCCGGCGCGCGGACGCGCGCGCGCTCTCCACCGGCGCTCCGCCGGCTCGTCTGCTCCGCGCTACGACGCGCTGAACGCCGTCCGCATGATCTCGACGAACCGCCGGAGCTTCGCCGGGTAGAAGCGCGCCTGCGGGTACGCGATGTAGACGGGGAGCGACGGGGCCTCCCAGCGGGGAAGGACGTGGACGAGGCGGCCCGCGGCGAGGTCGTCGCGGACGAGCCACTCCGAGATCACCGCGACCCCGGCGCCGGCGAGCGTCGCGTTCCGGAGGGCGAAGAGGCTGTCGGTCACGAAGCGCGGACCGATGCGGATCGACGCGGCGCCCCGCTCGCTCTCGAGGCGCAGCCGATTGCGGTAGAAGGTGCCGATGGCGAGCCAGGGGAGCGCGGCGAGCTGGGCGGGCCGCGTGATCGAGCGCGTGCCCACGACCGTCGGGGCCGCGACGACGATCCGTTTCACCTCGTAGATCTTCCGCGCGACGAGCGACTCGCCCTCCAGCGCCCCGACACGGATCATGCAGTCGATCCCGTCCTCGACGAGGCGTACCGGGCCGTCGTGCAGGCGCCAGTCGATCGTCATCGCCGGGTAGCGCCGGAGGTACTCCGTCACCGGCGCCACGAGCTGCTGTTGCCCGAACGCGTGCGGGGCGACGACGCGGAGCGTGCCCTCGGGGACGTCGTCGTCGCGGCGCAGGGCGGCCTCGAAGCCGCGCCAGTCGGCGAGCAGCTCGCGGGCGCGCGCGACGTAGCGCTCGCCCGCGCCGGTGAGCTGGATCGCGTGGGTCGTGCGGAGGAGGAGGGGGACGCCGAGCGAGCCCTCGAGCGCGCGCAGGCGGCGGCTGATCGTCGGCTGCGACGTCCCGAGCTGGGCCGCGGCCGCCGAGAGGCTGCCCGCCTCGACGATCCGGATGAACGTCTCCATCAGGGCCAGCCGATCGGACTTCGTGGTCATACGTAACAAGCATAACCAAATGACAACTCATGCGCCTTCCGCAAGACGGCACGCGCTGTCATGATCGGGCCCATGACGACCCCTTCGACGCGCGCGGCGCCCGGCGAGCCGGCGGGCGTGCCCATGTCCCTCGTCGCCCTCCTCGCGGCCGGGGCCGGGCTGTCGGCGGCGAGCCTCTACTACAACCAGCCGATCCTCGGCGCGATCGCGCGCGACCTCGACGCGACGCCGAGCGCCGTCGGCTGGCTGCCGACGCTGACGCAGCTCGGCTACGCCAGCGGCATCTTCCTCTTCGCGCCGCTCGGTGACCGGTTCGACCTGCGACGCGTCATCTCGATCAAGGGGGCGGCGCTCGCGCTGGCCTTGGTGCTCGCGGGCCTCGCGCCGTCGATCACGCTCCTCGCCGCGGCGAGCCTCGCCGTCGGTCTCCTCGCGACGACGGCGCAGGACTTCGTCCCCGCGGCGGCCGCGCTCGCGCCGCCGACGGCCCGCGGGCGGATCGTCGGGACCGCGATGACGGGCTTGCTCCTCGGGATCCTCCTGTCGCGCGTCGTCAGCGGGATCGTCGGCGAGCATTTCGGCTGGCGCGCGGTCTACTTCGGCGCGGCGGGATCGGTCGCGGCGGTGACGGCGCTCGCGTCCGTGCGCCTCCCGACGATGACTCCGACCGCCATCGCCCCGTACGGCGCGCTCCTCCGCTCGACGCTCGGCCTGCTCCGCCGCGCCGAGCCGCTCCGCCGCGCCGCGCTCGCGCAGGCGCTCCTCGCCGTCGCGTTCAGCGGCTTCTGGTCGACGCTCGCGCTCGCGCTCGCGGAGCCGCCGTATCGGATGGGGAGCGCGGTGGCGGGCGCGTTCGGGCTGGCGGGCGCCGCCGGCGCCCTCGTCGCGCCCGTCGCGGGATCGATCGCCGACAAGCGCGGGCCCGAGCGGGTCATCCGGAGCGGCGTCGCGCTGGTGATCGCGTCGTTCGTGGCGATGGCGGTCGCGCCGGCGTCGCTCCCGGTCCTGATCGCGGGGGCGATCGTGTTCGATCTCGGCGTCCACGCGTCGCTCATCTCCCATCAGACGATCGTGTACGGCCTCGACGCGACGGCTCGCAGCCGCCTGAACGCCGTCCTCGTGAGCTCGATGTTCCTCGGGATGGCGATCGGCTCCGCGGTCGCGAGTCGCGTCCTCGACGCGTGGGGCTTCGCCGGCGTCGCCGTGCTCGGCGCGGGCGCCGCGTCGATCGCGATGCTCGTACGCGTGCTCCCGTCGGGACGCTCCTTCGTGGCCCGCCCCGCGCGGTGAGTCGTCGCGCGCCGGCAGTGTCGCTGCGGCGCCACCTCCAGCGGCGCTCCACCACTTGGGAGAGGCGCCAGCGCTGGTTATCGGTCCATGCGTGAAGACTACGGGCTCGAAGGGCACACTCGGTCGTATTGGGCAGGTCAGCGTGGTCGTCCTCGCGGTGCTCGGCGCGGGCTGCAAGAAGCGCCCGCCGCCTGGCCCCGCGACGACGAGCATCGCATCGGCGACGATGCCCGCGGAGGAGGCAGAACCGCCTCCCGAGGACAAGCCTCGGCTGAGGCCGTCGCTCAAGGCCTCACGACCGCTGCTCGATCCCGTGCTGAAGTTCGTCCCAGCGGACGGCCTCCGCGGACCGTCCTCGGTCATCCACGACGACCTGGGCGACACGTACCTCGTGAGCAACGTCGACGGGCCGCCGACCGCCCGCGACGGGAACGGCTTCATCTCGAAGCTGAGCCCCGACGGCAAGAAGCTTCTCCTCCGATGGATCGAGGCCGGCAAGAAGAAGGTCGTGCTGAACGCGCCGAAGGGGATGGCCCTCCGCGGAGGCGAGCTGTTCGTCGCGGACATCGACACCGTCCGCGTCTTCGATCGCCGGACGGGCGCGCCGAGGGGCGAGATCAAGGTCGAAGGCGCGACGTACCTCGACGACATCACGCTCGCGCCGGACGGCCGCGTCTTCGTCTCCGACGCCGGCATGAAGCCCAACGCCGCCGGCGACGGGTTCGAGCCCTCGGGGACCGACGCGGTCTACTCGATCTACCGAGACGAGCACGTCACCAACGTCATGCTCGTCGCGAAGCGATCGCTCGCCGGGCCCACCGCCCTGCTGGGCACACCCGACAAGACGTGGGGCGTCATGTTCCGCACCGGCGAGCTCTTCGCGATCACCAAGGACGGAGCGCTCGAGGACATCCACGTGCTCCCCGACGGCGAGCTGACCGGGATCGCCGGCGCCGGGCGCGAGCTGCTCGTCGCGAGTCGGTCCGCGAGCGCGATCTTCCGCGGGACGCCCGGGGGCGACTGGCGGATCGCCGTCGGCGACGTGAAGTCACCGGGAGACATCGACTACGATCGGAAGCGCAAGCGCCTGCTCGTTCCGCTCTCCTCCGAGAACGAGCTCCGCGTCTACGACCTCAGGTAGCCGCGGGCCATGTTGCCTCCGCGCGAGGCCGCGCCGAGCGCCTCGTCAGGCCGCCGTGCGGTCGGCATCGCCGGGGACCGCGCACACCACGCGGTCGCGTCCCGTCTGCTTCGCTGCGTAGAGCGCGGCGTCGGCGCGAGCCAGCATCGTGTCGAAGGACTCGTGGGCGTCGAGGTCGAGCGAGCTGGTGCCGATCGAGATCGAGACGTTCCACGGTAGACCCGCGATCCGGCACGCGGCGACCGCCGCGCGGACCCGCTCGGCGACCGT
>JAHBWA010000220.1 GCA_019637195.1 Labilithrix sp.
GGGCGGTGGCGGTCAGGTGGCCGGCGTGGCGGCGGCGGCCGTGGCGGGAGCCGTCGCGGCGGCGCGCGCGGGCGGGGCAGACGCGGGGGAGCCGATCGCCGTGGGCGGAAACGGGCCGCTCTCCAAGGTGCTCAGCACGATCACCTCGACGTCGAACGCGCCGAGCAAGGGGATGGCGGCGGCGGTGCCGGCGACCGATCGGCTCGGTGACGTGCCGCTGATCGGCGTGCCACCCGACGCGGTACGCGGGGGCTCGACGTGGCAAGGCGTCGGCAGGCAGGACAATACGTCGCCCGGCACCGATACGCTGCTCGCTGGGCTCGGCGCGGTGGCGGGCAAGCCCCCGTCGAAGCGTGAGCGCGAGTCGAACCCGGACGCCCACTCGCCGGCGCCGGGCCAGGTCGCGCGCGGCGACGCCCGGCGCGCGAGCGGCGCCGACGACGCCGCGCCGACGACGCCGCGCACACCGGCCAACGCGCAGCCGGGCGTGCAGAGCGGCGGCGGCGTGAGGGCCGCGACGGCCGCGACGCTCGACGAGGTCCTGCCGAGCTCCGGCGTCAACGCCGGCCCCCCCGCGTCGCGCGACACGTTCTCGTCGCAGTCTTCGGACGCTCGCCGCGCGCTGCCACGATCGCGCACCGGCCTCGTGGCGCTCGCCGGCGCGCTCATCCTGCTCGGCGTCACCGCGGCGATCGTCGTGGTCACGCGCGGCTCGTCCACGTCGGCCGGCGGCGAGAGCACCGGCGGGCCGGCGGCGAGCGGCGCGGCGGCAGCGAGCAGCACGGCCGCGGACGGCACCGCGAACGGCGGCGGCGCAACGAACGTCACCGGAACCGCGAGCGCCGGCGCAGCGACGGAGAGCGGACCGACGGCGAACGGCGACGCGGGCGCGACGGGCGCGGAGACGACGGAGGCCACGCCGGCGAGCGCGACGGGCACCCCGAACGGCGCTGGAGCGGGCGCGAGCGCGACAGCAGGGGGCAACATCGTCACCACGGCTCGCGGCGTCACCGCGCCCCCGTCGGCGGGTAAGTCGGGGCACGCGCCCACGGGGCACGCCAAGGCGACAGCCACGGGCGCCACCACCGCGCCGCCGACGACGACCCCAGGGACGAACGCGACGACGCCGCCCAAGCCCACCGCCAGCGGCGACTTCATTCGTCATTTTTGACATATCCGACATTTACGATGGGCCGCGCCGGCACGCAGCGGGCTATCGGCGCCGCCGGCACCGCAGCGGGCTACCGGCGCCGCCGGCACCGCAGCGGGCTACCGGCGCCGCCGGCACGCAGCGGGCTATCGGCGCCGCCGGTACGCAGCGGGCCACCGGCGCCGCCGGTACGCAGCGGGCTAACCGCGCCGCCGGCACCGCAGCGGGCCACCGGCGCCGCCGGCACGCAGCGGGCTATCGGCGTCTCGGGCAGCACGCCCGAGCACACCGATCTGAACGGGAACGAGATCGCTCCCGCGTGCTCACCCGCGCCGCGGCGCGGCGCGGCGCGGCGCCTCGCCCGCCGCCACAAAGCTGCCCGGCCCGATCCGATGCGCTACGCTGTGCGCTTGCAGCCGATGGCATCCGACGGGACGGAACGGGACGAGCGCGCGGGGCGCGCGGCGGCGGAGCTGAAGGAGACCGAAGATCTCCTCGCGGGCTTCGATCGGCCTGGCCGCACGCCGCGGACGCCGCCGGCGGCGCGGGACTTCGTCGACTACCACCTCGAGAAGGGACGCTCGAGCCCGGACGCCCGCCGGCCGCCGCGCTCGCCCGACGTCGCGCGTCGCGATCTCCCGACCGCGATCATCCCGGGCCCGCGACGGACGCCGGCGTGGGCGACCTGGACGGCCGTGGCGCTCATCATGACGGCGGGCGGGATCGGCGTCGCGGCCTTCCTCGCGTCGCCGCGGAGCACCGCGCCCAGCCCGACGGCTTCGCTCGCCGCCAACGCCGCGCCGACGGAGCAGCCGCCTGCCGTCGATCCGACGAGCGGGCCGGCTCGAGACATCCCGCCCCCGCCACCCCCGAGCGAGCTCCTCGAGCCGAGCGCGCCGGGCGCGGCCGAGACGACGAGCTCCGACACGCGCGCGCCGACCGTCACACCGCCTGCGCCCGCGCCCCCCACCACGCGTCGCCTCCCTGCGGCCGGCACCGAAGCGCCCCCGTCGGTCGCGCCCGCCGAGCCCGCCCCCGCGCCTGCGAACGTCACGCCGAGCGCCGACTTCATCCGCACGCTTTGAGCCACTCGCCGCGCCGGGCGCGACGTGTCGGGAACGAAGGCGCACGCAACGAGAGACAACGACGAGCCGTCGCACGCCGATCGGCGGATCGAGCGCGGTCGCGACGCCTCGCTCGTCGTCACCCGAGCCGCCTGCTCATCGCGGGACGCCACGAGCGGATGGTCGCCGCTCGGTTCTCGCCTTGATCCCGTTTCCACCACTTCGGCGCGAGGCGCGCGAGCCGGGCCCCGACGAGTGGTGGTAGAGTGCACGGCGAGCGCGGAGGGCCGCTCCAGTCGGATCGACGTCGCGCGCCGCGTACACGAGAGGGGATGACCTGGTTGATGACCGCGCCGACACGAGTCGCTTCGCCGAACCGCGCAGCCCGCCGTTGGACGAGCGCCGCGCGGGGATCCCTGGTGTGCGCGCTGCTGGTCTCGATGAGCGAGCGCGCGGCCGCAGAGCCGGCGAAGCCCGTGACGGCGAGCGCGGAGGACAGCGTCACGCTCGAGGCGCGGGCGCGCTTCGAGGAGGGCATCAAGCTGGCGGAGGGCGGCGATCACGAGGCGGCGCGGCTGAAGTTCAATCAGGCGTGGGCGCTGCTGAAGACGCCCGCCATCCTCTACAACCTCGCGCGCGCCGAGCAGCTCTCCGGTCACCTCCTCGAGGCGCTCGAGCACTACCGGCAGTTCGCGAAGACGCCGCCCGACCCGAAGGTCACCGAAGCGCAGCGGCAGCGCGTGGCCGAGACCATCGCCGAGCTGTCGAAGAAGGTCGCGCAGATCTCGGTCGAGGCGCCGCCGGGCGCGCGCGTCTCGATCGACGGCCGCCCGATCGATCCGGACAGGACGGACCCGATCCCCGTCACACCAGGCAAGCACGTCGTCGAGTCGACCTCGCGCGGCAGGGTCGAGAGCGTCACCGTCGACTGCAAGGTGGGCGCGATCACCAAGGCCACGCTGACCGAGAAGCCGCCGCTCGACGAGGGCTCCGCGAGCCGCACCCTCTACGAGGACGTGACAGTCCCCCCTCCCGAGGAGCAGACGCCGGGGTTCTGGACGACCGGACGCGCCGTGGGGCTCGGCGCCTTCGGGCTCGGCCTCGTCGGCGTCGGCGCGGGGATCGCGTTCCACGTCAGCGCGCAGTCCTCGGAGGAGAACGCGACGGCGATCCGCCAGTCCCTGCCCGAGCCGCGCGCGTCCGCGTGCAGCCCCGGGCCGAACGCCGAGGCGAACAGGGTCGCCTGCGCGAACCTGCAGGCGGAGACCAGCAACCAGAACACGGGCCGAGACCTCCGCACGGCGTTCCTCATCGGCGGCGGCGTGCTCGCGCTCGGCGGCGCGGTGCTGTTCCTGGTCTCGGCTCCGGCCGAGAAGCCGTCCGCGGGCAGAGCCCGCATCGTCCCCTTCGCGGGCGCGCGCGACGCCGGCCTCACGGTCGTCGGCACCTTCTGAGCCTGACCGCGAGCGCGCCACACCCGGCCTCGCCCTCGCGGTCGTCGACCGGCCCGCCCCCCGGGAGCAACGCGCGCGACCGTGCGTGAGCGGCGATCGATCATGTCTAAGAGCCGCTCGCGATCCTCGCCGCCCCGCTCGCGAAACGGGCAAACCGACAAATTGATCGCGCTGCGGCGACCGGTAAGCGAATCTGGTAGCGTTGTTGGGGGTCGCGATGGGGGTCCTTCGTCCTGGTCAGATGCTCGAGGGCACGAGCTACCAGGTCGTCCGCGAAATTGGCGCGGGCGGGATGGGGGTCGTCTACGAGATCGAGCACGTCCGGCTGAAGAAGCGGTACGTCGCGAAGGTCATTCACGATCAGATCCGCAACGACGAGGGCGCCGCGAAGCGGATGGAGCGCGAGGCCCAGGTCCTCGCGGGGATCAGCCATCCGAACGTCGTCCAGGTCCACGACATCGGGACCACGCAGGACGGCGTGAGCTACTTCGTGATGGAGAAGCTCGAGGGAGTCGATCTCCGCCACACGATGAAGCGGGTCGGTCTGACGCGCCTCCGATCCATCGAGGTCGTCACCGACGTGCTCTCCGCGCTCGAGTACGTGCACCGCCGCGGCATCGTCCATCGCGACATCAAGCCCGAGAACATCTTCCTCGCCGAGCAGCCCCGCGGCACGGTCACCAAGGTCCTCGACTTCGGCATCGTCCACATCTTCGACAGCGACGGACGCGTCTCGCAAGGGCGCATCACGAAGACCGGCGGCTTCGTCGGGACGCTCTACTACGCCGCGCCGGAGCAGATGCAGGGCAAGGCCGCCGGCCCCCCGAACGACGTCTACGCCGCCGGCCTCGTGCTCTTCGAGATGCTCGCCGGCAAGGGTCCGTTCGACGACGATCCGGGCGTCGGGCTCTCGCGCTGCTTCAAGCCCGCGCCGCTGCTGAGCGAGCTCGTCCCCACAGCGCCGCCCGAGCTCAGCCGGGTAGTCGCGCGGGCGCTCGAGCAGGACCCCGCGCGCAGGCCGAGCGCGGGCGAGCTCGCGACGGAGCTCCGCGCCGTGAGCGCCGCGCTCAAGAGCGCGTCCGGCGGCGACGACGACGACGCCGTACGCGCCGAGGTCGACGATCTCCTCCGCCACATGGCGCCCGTGTCTCCACTGAGGCCCGCAGCCGGTCGCGCGCCGACCGGCGACGCGCCGAGCGTGGCCATCGAGCCGACGGCGGTGCCCCCGACGCCCATGATGGAGGGCGCGCCGCGTCGCGAGCCGACGGATCCGCGGCTCGCGCGCGAGGCGACCATGGCGTCGGCGACCGGCGACGGCCCCGCTCCGGGCGCCTCGGGGGCCACGGCCGGGCCGCCGCATGGAGCGCATCCGCCGACGATGCCCGGAGTTGGCGTCGCCCCCGCCCAACGCGACTCCGCGGCCGGACCTCCGCCAGGCGGTTCACCGCAGCCGCGTCTCGGCACGCCGCCAGGCGCGGCGCTCGGCCCCGCGGAGGCACCGCCCGCGGGCGCGCTGCTCGGCGCGACGCCGCTCGCGGGAGCGCCCCCCTCCGGTGCGCCGGTCGGAGCGCAGCCTTCGGGGGCGACGTCACCTCAGGCCGGCCCGCAGCTCGGCGGCCCGCAGCTCGGCGGCCCGCAGCTCGGCGGCCCGCAGCTCGGCGGCCCAGCGCACCCGGGCGCGCCTTCGGAGGCTCATCTCCAGCCGCGCGTCCAGACGGGACCGACGCTCCAGCACCTCTCGATGCCCGGCGCCGCGCCTGCCCACGCCGTGTCGTCGCCGCCTCGGGCACCGTCGGCGCCCGAGCTCGGCAGCCCGGCCCCGGCGGGCCCGGCGCAGCTCTTCGGAGCGACGATCCCCGTGCAAGCGGCGCGGTTCGAGTCGGTGCCCGGCGCGCCTGCTCGCCAGGGCGACAACACCTCTCCCGGGGTCTACGCGACGGTCGACAACCAGGCGATTCCCACCTCGGTTCGCGTGCCCGTCCGGCCTCCGTGGGGCGCCATCGCCGGGATCGGCGCGATCGCCGTCATCCTCGCGATCGTCGGCGGGACGTTCGCGTATCGCCAGAGGGCCGCCGCGACGGAGCCCCCGCCGGCGATGTCGACGACCGCCCCGAGTCCGCCGACCGCCGAGACCGCGGCGTCGGCCCCCATGCCGCCCTCCGCGACGGACACGGTCGCGGGCACCGCGACGACGCCGAGCGCGGCCGCGAGCGCGACGGGTACGACCGCGAGCGCGACGGGCACGACCGCGAGCGCGACGGGCATGACGACGGGTACGACCGCGAGCGCGACGGGCATGACGGCGAGCGCGGCGGGCATGACCGCGGGCGCGACCGCGACGGGCGAACCGCGCGCCGCCGCGGGCACGTCACGAGCCCCGGCGCCCCCTCCGACGACGGCGAAGCAGGCGGCCCCGGGCGCGCAGCAGCCGCCCGCCCGCTCGGCCGCGCCGGCGCCGCACGAGAAGCCAAGCACCCCGGCGGGCCCGCGCGCCTCGAGCACCACGAACAAGCCCGGCACGCCCAAAGACGATTACATGCCCTGGTGAGCCGCACGAGCGCACAGCGCTCCGCGTGCCGCGCTCCACACGCACGCCCCGCGTGCCGTGCTCCACACGCACGCTCCGCGTGCCGCGCTCCACACGCACGCCCCGCGTGCCGCGCTCGCAACCCCGAAGGCCCGCGCACGGCGAAGCCCACGTGCACCCGCGAAGCCCGCGCGCACCACGCTCCACCCGCGCGGCGCGTGCGCACCTTGCGCATCCTCATGTGAGCTCTACCGAAATTCGACGAAACCGCCATGGCGCGCGCACCGTCGACGTCGTAGGGTCGCGTCGTGGCGCGAAAGCTCTTCTCGACGTTCACCGTGCTCCTCGTCGTGCTCTGCGCGTGGACGGCCTACGCCAACGTCTTCTCCGACGACGCCGGCGTGCGCGCGCTGGCGCGGAGCACCGTCGACCAGGCCGCCGGGTGCGGCGACGACTGCAAGCTCGAGGGCCTACGCGGCGATCGCGGGATGTTCGAGGAGCGGATCGAGTACGACATCGTGAAGCGCGGCCGCTTCGTCGTCGTCTGCCGCCGCGCGTTCATCGTCGCCGGCGACCACGGCTGCGACGTGACGGAGCGCCCGGCGACCGCACCGACGGCGTCCGCTCACCCGTGATCGCGCGGCGCCGTCCTTACTCCGCCGCCCGCGCCGGAGAGGACGACGCGGAGCGATCGAGCCGCGCCTTGATCGCCGCGCGGATCGCCTCGTGCGTCGCTGGCGAGGCGAGCGGTACCTCGCCGCCGAGCGCGCCGAACGCGCCGACCGCGTCGCGGATGGCTTCGCGCACGCTGATCGCGAGCATCAGCGGCGGCTCGCCCACGGCCTTGCTGCCGTGGATGACGCCGGGCTGCGCCGCGTTCGGCAACAGCTCGACGTCGAAGCGCTCGGGCGCGTCGCCGATCGACGGGATCTGGTAGGTGCTCGCCGAGTGGCTGAGGAGCTTGCCCTGCGCGTTCCAGCGAAGCTCCTCGCCCGTCAGCCACCCCATGCCCTGCACGAAGGCGCCCTCGATCTGCCCGCGATCGACGCCGGGGTTCAGCGACTCGCCGACGTCGTGGAGGATGTCCACCGCGCGCACCCGCTTCATGCCCGTGTAGCCGTCGACCTCGACCTCGGCGACCGCCGCGCCGTAGGCGAAATAGTAGAAGGGGCGCCCCCTCCCCTTCGCGCGGTCGTAGCCGATGCCCGGCGTCCGGTAGAAGCCGGACGCGGAGAGCTGCACCTGCTTCATGTACGCGCGATCGACGACGCGCGCGAACGGGATCTCGACGCCGGGGACCTGCGGCGCGCGGGCGACGCCGCGCTCGAAGACGACCGCCGAGGCCGGGACCGCCATCGACGACTCCGCCGAGAGGAGCTCCGCCGCGATCGGCGCGAGGCGCTCGCGGATCGCCCCGCACGCGTCGCGCACGGCCTGCCCGTTGAGGTCCGACCCGCTCGAGGCCGCGGTGGCCGACGTGTTCGGCACCTTGTCCGTCTGCGTGCGCATCACGCGGACGACGTCGGCCGGGACGCCGAGCTCGCGCATCGCGACGCCGAGCATCTTCGTGTAGAGGCCTTGCCCCATCTCCGTGCCGCCGTGGTTCACCTGCACCGTGCCGTCGCGGTACACGAGGACGAGCGCGCCCGCCTGGTTGAGCCACGTCGCGGTGAAGGAGATGCCGAACTTCACCGGCGTGATCGCGAGGCCGCGCTTCACGCCCTCGCCGCTCCCCGCGTTGAACGCGTCGACCGCGCGGCGGCGCTCCGCGAAGCGCGACGTCTCGAGGAGGCGCGACCACATCGCCGGGATGCGCTCGTCGTCGAGCGGTTGTCCGTAGTGCGTCGTGTTCGTCTCGCCCGTCCCCCGGTAGAGGTTCCGCTCGCGGACGATCTCCGGACCGAGCCCGAGCCGGCGCGCGACGCGGTCGAGGATCTCCTCCATCACGACCATGCCCTGCGGCCCGCCGAAGCCGCGGAACGCGGTGTGCGAGACCACGTTGGTCTTCGCCACGCGGCCCGAGAAATCGCACGCGGGGACGTAGTACGCGTTGTCGAGGTGGAAGAGGCCGCGGTCGGTGATCGACTCGGAGAGATCGAGCGCCCAGCCGCCGTCGGAGACGAGCGCGACGCGCGCCGCCGTGAGCCGACCGTCGGCGTCGTGCCCGACGTCGAAGCGCGCGAAGAACGGGTGACGCTTGCCGGTGAGCGCCATGTCGAGGTCGCGATCGAGCTGCACGCGAACGGCCTTGCCCGTCTTCTGCGCGGCCAGCGCGACGAACGCCGCCCAGCCGTTGCCCTGGGTCTCCTTGCCGCCGAAGCCGCCGCCCATGCGCGGCGACTGCACGGTCACCTTGTTCCGCGGGAGGTCGAGCACGTGGGCGACGACCGCTTGCACCTCCGTCGGGTGCTGCGTGGAGGACGAGACGAAGACCTCGCCGTCCTCGCCCGGCTCCGCCCAGCAGGCGTGGGACTCGAGGTAGAAGTGCTCCTGTCCGCCGATCTCGATCTCGCCCGAGAAGCGGTGCGCGCTCATCTCGAGGGCCGCGTCGCAGTCGCCGCGGCGGATGACGTGAGGCTGCGTGTGGTAGCTCTCCTTCGCGATGGCGTCGCGCAGCCCGAGCACGGGCTGGAGCGGCTCGTACTCGACCTTCACCTTGGCGGCGGCGAGGCGGCACGCCTCGTACGACGCGCCGACCACGAGCGCCACGACGTGCCCCTGGAAGCTCGCCTCCCCGCCGACCGCCGCGAAGAGCGGCTCGTCGTGGCGGACGGCGCCGACGTCGTTCATGCCGGGCACGTCGTTCGCGGTGAGGACCGCGGCGACGCCCGGCTGCTGCTGCGCCTCGTCCGTGTCGACCGCGACGACGCGCGCGCGGGCGTGCGGCGAGCTCACCGGCCAGATCACGAGCATGTCGCGGCGCGCAGCGACGTCGTCGACGTACAGCGCGCCGCCGGTGACGTGGCCGACGGCGCTCTCGTGACCGAGCGCGCGGCTCGGATCGCTCGCCTCCCGCGGCCCGCGCGGCGTCGGCTCGAACAGGAGGAGCTCGTCCTGCGCGCTCGACCGCTCGCCGCGGAAGAACTTCTCGAAGAGGCTCACCACCAGATCGCGCCGGTACGCGGCGCCGGAGCGGTGATCGTCGAGCGGCGTGAACTCTCCCGCGAGGATCTCGCGCGCGCTCGCGAGCGTCGCGTCGTCCCACCTCTTGCCGACGAGGTGCGCCTCGGTCTTCTTCGCCCGCGCCGGGGTCGCCGCCACGCCGCCGAACGCGAGCCGCGCGTGGGTCACGACGCCCGACGCGTCGGTGTCGACGACGAACGCGGCGGCCGTGATGCTGATGTCGAGCTCGCGACGTTTGCTGACCTTGTACGAGTCCATCCGCCGCGCGCCGCCGTTCGCGGCCGGCGCGTTGCGCGGCAGGATCACCCAGCGCACGACCTCGTCGGGCGCGAGCACGGACCTCCGGTACGCCGTGAAGAACTCGGAGATCGGCACCGTACGCGACGCCGTCGCGCCCGCGCTCGCCTTCTCGAGGACGACCTGGGCGTCGAGCGCGAGCAGGATGGGCGGCATGTCGCCGATCGGCGAGGCGGTGACGATGTTCCCGGCGAGCGTCGCGCGGTTCCGGATCTGCCTGGACGCGAACGCCCAGAGCATCTTGTCGATCATCGGATACTCGCCCGCGAGCGCCTCTTCGAGCGACGTGAGCGTGGCGTTGCCGCCGACGCGCCAGACGGCGTCGTCCTTCTCGATCGCCGCGAGCGCGCGCACGCCGTCGGTCGAGACGAGCAGCGGGTACCGGCGGTGCTGCTTGTTGATGTAGACGCCGATCTCGGTGGCGCCCGCGATCAGCTCCGCGCGCGCGCCGTGCTCGGCCTTGATCGCGTAGAGCTCCTCGAGCGAGGTCGGCCGGAGGAACGCCTGCCCGCCGGCCTCGTACTCGAGCGCAGGCGACGCCGGCATCGGCGCGGTCTTCGAGAGGCGGACCTGGAAGAGGTCCTCGCGCGGCGGCGCGGCGCCGGCGCGCTTGGCCTCGAGCGCGTCGAGCATCGCGTCGCGGATCGGGCGGTAGCCGGTGCAACGGCACAGGTTCCCGTTCAGCTGGTCACCGATCTTCGCGCGCGCGTCGCCGCCGCCGTCGGCGAGATCGGTGCGGTAGTAGGCCTCGAACATCGAGAGGACGAAGCCAGGCGTGCAGTACCCGCACTGCGACCCGTAGCGGTCCACCATCGCCTGCTGCACGGGGTGGAGGCCGTCCGGCGAGGCAACGCCCTCCACGGTGACGATCTCGCGATCGGCGACCATCGGGAGCAGCGTGATGCACGCGTTGACCGCGCGGTACGTGCGCTCGCCGTGCGCGTTCACGTCGACGAGCGCGACGCTGCAGGCGCCGCAGTCGCCCTCGGCGCAGCCCTCCTTCGTCCCTGTACGGCCGGTGGCGCGGAGCCACTGGAGGAGAGTCGTGTTCGACGGGACGCCGTCGACGAGCGCCGCGCGGCCGTTGACGACGAGCTCGAAGGTGGACGAGCGGGTCATCCGGTGATCATACGCCGACCCTCGAGCTCGAGGGGGGACGAACAGGGCCGGCGGGCTCCACGCGGCGGTGGCATCCGCCTCGCAAGCGGCCGGCGAGGAGACTCGTCATGACCAAGCTGATCTCGACCCGGGAGCGCGGGGACCTCCAGCGTGAGCGCCGCGCCGTCCTCGCTACGCCGACGGACCTCGATCGCAAGGCGATCAAGGACATCGCAGCGACGATGAACGCCGTGCTCGCGGACGTGTTCGCGCTCTACCTCAAGACGAAGAACTTCCACTGGCACATGAGCGGCCCGCACTTTCGCGACTACCACCTCTTGCTCGACGATCACGCCACGCAGGTGTTCGCGATGACCGACCCGATCGCCGAGCGCGTCCGGAAGATCGGCGGACAGACGCTGAAGTCCATCGGGCAGATCGACAAGTTGAAGCACGTCCTCGACAACGACGCCGACTACGTCGAGCCGTCGGACATGCTGGCCGAGCTCCGCGAGGACAACGTCGCCCTGGCGTCGAGGCTCCGGGAGGCCCACGGGATCTGCGAAGAACACGAGGACTACGCCACCACGAGCCTCATCGAGGTCTGGATCGACGAGACCGAGCGCCGCGTCTGGTTCCTCTTCGAGGCGAGCGGCCGCCCGGACTCCTCGGGGCACTGAGCGCCCGCGAGGGCGCGGCGCCGCTCGCCGGGAGGGTCAGCGCTGCTTGCGCCAGGCGATCAGCTCGGCGGCGATCGAGACGGCGATCTCGTCGGGCGTCCGCGCGCCGATGTCCGCGCCGATCGGCATCCGCACGCGCGCGCGGTCGGCCTCGGTGAAGCCCTTCGCCTCGAGGCGCTGGCGCGTGCGCTCGGCCTTCGCGCGGCTGCCGACGCCGCCGACGTAGGCGAAGCCACGCCGGAGGGCCCACTCGATCGCGCGCTGGTCGAGCGCGTGGTCGTGGGTCATGACGAGGCAAGCGCCGGCCGGATCGACGTCGCGGCCGACCTCGTCGAACTCGCCGGCGACGGAGCGCGCTCCGGCGATGCGCCCCTCCTCACCCCACGCGTCGCGCGCGTCGACGACCGTGACGGCGAAGCCGACCCTGGCGAGCAGCGGCGCGAGCGCGGTGGCGACGTGCCCCGCGCCGACGACGAGCGAGGGCACGAGGCCGGCGATCGGCTCGAGGAGGACGACGAGCCGCCCGCCGCAGCACATCCCGAGCTCGGGGCCGAGCTTGAAGGTGCGTACGTCGTGCCTCGCGCTCGCGCCGGTGGCGAGCGCGACCAGGGACTCGAGGACGGCGCGCTCCACCGCTCCGCCGCCGACCGTCCCGACGGCCGCGCCGTCCCGGGCGACGAAGAGCTTCTGGCCGGGCGTCCCGGGCGCCGAGCCGTGCCGCTCCAGCACCGTCGCCATGGCCCCGGGCACGCCCCGCCGCGCGGCGGCGGCCGCCGCCCCGAGGACCGCCGCCACGTCCCCCGGAGACGGCACGGGCAGGCTCCCCGCCGAGACGGACGGCCCCGCCGCGGTCGCTCCCGGGTCGACAGCGACCGGTTGCCCCGGGTCCGACTGCGGCACGAGCGCCAGGACCGCGGGAGCCGAGCGGTCTCCCTCGGGGCTCGCGGGGGCGTCCGGTGCGCGGCGCTTCGTCATCGGCCCTCATTCTACCTCCCGAACGCGGACAGTTCGCCTTATCCTGCGGCCCGCTCATGGCCGTCCTCGGTCCCTCCTACGATCCCAGCCAGGTGCTCGTGATGATCCTCGCCGGCGGCGAGGGCAAGCGCCTCTATCCGCTGACGCTCGATCGCGCCAAGCCCGCGGTCCCGTTCGCGGGGCGCTACCGCATCATCGACATCGTCCTGTCGAACTTCGTCAACTCGGGGCTCGCGCGGATCAAGGTGCTCACGCAGTACAAGAGCGCCTCGCTCGAGGAGCACATCGCGCGGGTCTGGCGCCTCTCGCCGATGCTCGACCAGTTCATCGAGGCCATCCCGGCGCAGCAGCGCACCGGCCTCTCGTGGTTCAAGGGCTCGGCCGACGCGGTCTACCAGTGCCAGCACGTCATCACCGACGAGCGTCCCGAGATCGTCGCCATCTTCGGCGGCGACCACGTCTACAAGATGGACGTGCGGCAGATGATCAACGCGCACGTGGCGCGGAACGCCGCTGCCACCGTCGCGGCGATCCCCGTGCCGAAGCGCGAGGCGAGCGACTTCGGCGTCCTCGAGATCGACCAGAACGGCCGCATCATCGCCTTCCACGAGAAGGTGAAGAACCCGCCGACGATGCCCGGCTCCACCGACATGTGCCTGGCGTCGATGGGCAACTACGTCTT
>JAHBWA010000221.1 GCA_019637195.1 Labilithrix sp.
TGAGAACGATTCCGCCCGCTTTGTCGGAGGCCTGCCGCGTCCGGTGTCCCCCCGCGCCGCGCGATCGTCGCGCGTATGGGGATCCGCCGGCTCCGGCGGCGTCGAGCTCCGCCACAGTGACGTCCGCCACCCGATGGAGGGCGCGGTCGCCTGCGGCGCGAACGTCGCAGTCCGCCACAGTGAGGCCTGCGAACATCGGTGGAGCTCGCGGGGTGGGGGCCGCTGCCCATGGGGAAAGCCCATCGGCTCAGGGCGGCGGGAGGTTCCAGCCTCCGACCGCTTCGACGAGGCGATCGGCCTCGGGCGGTCCCCAGGAGCCCGGCTCGTAGCCGTACATCCGGCTGGGGTCGTGGAGGATGGGGTCGACGATCGCCCACGCCGCTTCGACCACGTCCTGACGCGCGAAGAGCGTCGCGTCGCCGCTCATCGCGTCGCCGAGGAGCCGCTCGTACGCGTCCATGCGTCCCGCCGCTCCTTGCGCGCCCTCTTCGGCCAGACAGAGCTCGGTCGGCGCTCCGACCATCGCCTCCCCGGGGCTCTTCGCGCGCGCGCCGAGCGCGATCATGACGTCCGGGCTGAGCCGGAAGCGGAAGTAGTTGCCCATCTTCGGCGGCGGTTCCTTGAAGACGACCTGCGGCGGGTTCTTCAGCTCCACCGTGACCTCGGTGCAGTTGCGCGCGAGCGACTTGCCGGCGCGGACGAAGAACGGCACGCCGTCCCATCGCCACGAGTCGACGTGCAGGCGGAGCGCCGCGTAGGTCGCCGTCGACGAGTCTCTCGCGACTCCGGGCTCGTCGCGGTAGCCGCGGAACTGCCCGCGGACCATGTCGGCCGCGCTCATCGGCCGGATCGTGCGCAGCACCTTCGCCTGCTCGTCGCGGATCGCCTCGGGGATGGTGCTCGAAGGCGCCTCCATCGCGAGGTAGCTGACGACCTGGAGCAGGTGGTTCTGGATCACGTCGCGGACGACCCCGGTCTCGTCGTAGAACTTTCCCCGGCCCTTCACGCCGAACGACTCCGCCATCGTGATCTGGACGTTCTCGACGTAGCGACGGTCGAGGATCGGCTCGAGGAACGCGTTGGCGAAGCGGAAGTAGAGGATGTTCTGCACCGCCTCCTTGCCGAGGTAGTGGTCGATGCGGAAGATCGACTCCTCGGGGAAGACCTCGTGGAGCGTCCGGTTCAGCGCGCGCGCCGACGCGAGGTCGCGCCCGAACGGCTTCTCGACGACGACCCGTGCGTGCTTCGTGCAGCCGGACTCGGCGAGCTGCCGCACGACGGTGGGGAACATGCTCGGCGGGATCGCGAGGTAGTGGAGCGGACGCGTCGCCGCGCCGAGCTCCGCGCGCACCGCGGCGAAGGTCGCGGGGTCGCCGTAGTCGCCGTCGACGTAGCGGAGGTTCGCGACGAGCTTGCCGAACGCGTCTTCGTCGAGCTTGGAGTGCGTGACGATGCTGTCGCGCGCGCGCGCGACGAGCTGCTCGCGGCCCCAGCCCGACTTGGCGACGCCGACGACGGGGACGTCGAGGCGCCCGCGGCGCACCAGCGACTGCAGGGCAGGGAAGATCTTCTTGTGCGCGAGGTCCCCCGTCGCGCCGAAGAAGACGAGCGCATCGGAGCGAGCGGGCCCGCCCGAAGGCGAGGTGGGGCTGGCGTCGTCGAGCATCGCTCGAAGGTAGCGCGCCCCTCCGCCGTCGCGGTCGCAAAAGGTTCGCGCGCGCCGTCATCGGCGCGGCGTCAGGGGGAGCTCGTCGGCGAGCTCGGCGGCGCCGCCGCGAGGAGGCTGCGCACGCTCATCGGATCTCCGCCGTCGGCCCGCAGGCGGACGCGCGCGATGAGCTGCTCGAGCCGGGCCCGCGGCAGGCCCGCGTGGTCCGCGATGCGCTCGATCACGACGCGCTCCTCCTTCGAGAGGCCCTCGCTCGCGTACGCGACCGCCAGCGCGACGAGCACGCCGGGCTCCACCGCGTCGCAGTCGAGCAGGATCTCGGAGACGAGCCGCGCTCGCGACTCGGCCCCCGCGGCCTCGACGACCTGGACGCTCGCGGTGACGAGGTGGTCGACGACCTCCGGAGACAGCTTGGTGTCGAGGAGCGTCTGGAAGAGGTCCAGCAGCACCTCACGCTCCTTGTCGTCGACGACCCCGTCGGCGATCACGACGAGCACGCCGAGGTCGATGATCGGGGTCGGGTTGTAGCCGCCTCGTTCGAAGGCGGCGCAGAGCTGATCGATGGCGGCGGCGACGATGTCTCTCATCGGAGCGACCTCACTTCGACGGGGGAGGGATCATCGAGGCCCGCCGCGGCTCGAGGCCGAGGACGAGCTGGGCGCGGAGGGCGCGCATCGCCTCCACGACGTCGGCGGGCGTGCTCGGCGAGGCCTCGGCTTGGCGGAGCGCTCCGTCGAGCGTGGCGAGCCGCGCGACCTGCATCGCGCGCAGCGAATAGGTCATCTGGAGGAACGTGTCGAACAGATCCTCGAGCTCGTCTCCGCGCCGGAGCCGCTCCTCGATCACGAGCCGTCCCGTGCTGACCCGCCGGAGCAAGCGCTTCATCTTGTGGACCGGCCCCACGATGCGGTGCGTGATGACGATGCCCATGAAGGCGAGCAGCGCGACGAGCAGCACTCCGGTGCCGGCGAGGAGCTGCTGGAGCTTCCGCCTGTCGGAGGCGATCTCGGCCTGGACGCTGCGCACCTCGGCGAGGTTCTTCTCCGACTGCGCGTCGACCTCGTCGAGCGACTCATCCATCACGCTCTGGAGCGCGGGGTTGTCTCCGCCCGCGAGCTGCATCGTCCGGCGCGTGAGGATGTTGTTGGACTTCGACTCCTCGTACGCCTTCTCCGCCTGCGCGACCGCGAGGCTCGCGGTGTCCGAGGCGTGTCCGGCCGTCCGCGCGATGACGTAGCCGAGGCCGGCCATCACGAGCACGACCACGACCACGAGGTAGCTGGTCCATTTCAGCTGAAAGCGAGGATCGAGCAGGTACGACTTCTTTCGCCGCGACTCGGCCATGTGGCAGAACGTACCACCGCTCGCCGTCCTCGGGATCGGCGCATGGGGCCGGCGAGATTGGGTATCGTTCTGCCCATGGGGCAAAGGCGAGCGGCTTTCGCGGTCTCGGTTCTCTCGGCCGTCGTCGTCGCGTGCAGCGGCACGGAAGGGGACGCATCCATCCGTCCCGAGACCGCCTGCGACGATGCGGCGACGGCGATTTGCGACAAGCTGGAGGAGTGCGCGCCGTTCCTCTCGGCGACGCTCTTCACCGACCGCGCGGCCTGCGCGGCCCGCTTCACGATCAACTGCGCGTCGAGCTTCACGGCGAACGGGACGAGCGCGACGCCGGACCGGGCGGCGCAGTGCGCGCGCGACGTGCGGTCGGCGTCGTGCGCGGACGCGCTCGGGCGGGTGCTGCCCGAGACCTGCCGAACGCTCCCGGGCGCGCTCGACGACGGCACGCCCTGCGGCCACGACGCGCAGTGCAAGAACCGCCTGTGCCGTCTGGCGCAGGGCAGCCCCTGCGGAGCGTGCTCGTCGCTCGGCGTCGCCGGGGGCGCGTGCGAGCGTCAGGACGACTGCGAGCACGGGCTCACGTGCGTCGACCAGCGGTGCATCGCCTACGCGAAGCTCGGCAACGCGTGCAGCGCGAAGCAGCCGTGCCTCCCGACGCTCGGCTGCAACGCCGGCGTCTGCGCAGAGCCGCTCGCTGCGGGCGTCGCCTGCACCTTCAAGCTGAACGAGAACCCGTGCGACGCGGTGAAGGGGTTCTACTGCCACCCGCGGGACGGCGTCTGCGTCGCGATCGGCACCGCGCCGCCCGGCGGGCAGTGCGAGCTCAGTGTGGACAAGGTCACGGCCTGCACCGGCGGCGCCGAATGCAAGCTCGCCGCGGGCGCCAGCACGGGGCCGTGCGTCGCTCCCGCGGCGGACGGCGCCGCGTGCAGCGACGGCGACGGCCCGAAGTGCGTCGGGCCCGCGCGCTGCACGAACGGGGTCTGCACGATCACCGATCCTGCCAGCTGCAAGTGAGCCGCGGGCGCGACATGCGCGTCGCGCCGCGCGCTCGCGCGGATCGAGCGGCGGTCGTGAGGGCGGCCCGCGCAGGGGGGCGTCCCGTCGGGCGGCTCGGGGCCTGGCTCGCTGCCGGCGCGCTCGCGGTGCTCTGGTGCGGGGCGGTCGGGTGCCGGCGCGCGAGCGTCGACGAGCGGTCACCGGCGGAGCCGCCTGTGGGCGCGTCGTCGTCGCCGAGCGCCGCGTCGTCGTCGTCCTCGAGCGCCGCGTCGTCGTCGTCGCCGAGCGCCGCGTCGTCGTCGTCCTCGAGCGCCGCGTCGTCGTCGTCCGCCGGCCTCGCTGCCGAGCTGCCCGACGTGCCCACCGACTGGTGTCTCGAGGGGTGGCGCGGCCTCGACGAGGGCACCTGCTACTTCGTGCCGGCCGCCGGCGCGCTGCGCGCGCCGAGGCGACTCCTCGTCTACCTCCCGGGCATCGTCCCGCCCACCCCGAGGAGCCCGCAGAAGGAGAAGGTGCAGCGGATCGTCGCCGCCGCGGTCGCTCGGGCGGGCGCGGTCGCGCTCTTGCCGCGCGGGCGGCGCGGGATCGGCCCGTCCGGCGCGAAGGACTGGTGGGCGTGGCCGACCAGCGCCGGCGATCACGCCACCTACGCCGCGGACATGGTCGCCGAGTGGAGCGCGGCCCGCACCCGGCTCGAGGCCACGCTCGGGCGCTTCGAGCGCGTCTACCTCGCCGGCTCGTCGAGCGGCGCGTACTTCCTCACGGCGCTCGCGCTGACGGGGGCCGTCGAGGTGGACGGATACGCAGCCACCTCGGGCGGCGCGACGGGGCTCGCCGGCTCGCGCGCCGCCGGGGCGAGCAAGCGTCCGTTCTACGTCGGCTATGCCTCGGGCGATCCGACCCACGGCGGACCGAAATCACTCGGCGCGTTCCTCACGTCGGCCGGCTGGCCGGCGCGCGTCGTCGAGCACGCCGGCGGCCACGGCGCGCGTGAGGTCTACCTGGACGAAGCGTTCGCCTTCTGGGACGCCTTCGCGCGCGACGCAGGGCCCTAGCGCCGCGTTCAGCGCACGAGCGTGAGCCAGCCCTCGCGCGCAGGATCCTCGCCGCGCCGCGCCGCCGTGACGCGCTCGTCGAGGAGGCTCGTCAGCGGACCGGGCGCCCCGCGGAGCGGACGCCCGTTCACCGAGCCGATCGCGGCGATCGGGAGCGACGTCGCCGTGAGGAACGCCTCGTCCGCCGCCGCGAACACCTCGAGCGACAGGCGCTCCTCCTTCACCGGGATCCCCTCCGCGCGCGCGATCGCGAGGACGGTGTCGCGCGTGATCCCCGGGAGCACCCGCCCGAGCGGCGGCGTCCAGAGGACACCGGAGACCACCGCGAAGGCGTTCGCGATCGGCGCCTCGGCGATGTCGCCGTCGCGATCGAGCAGGACGACCTCGTCCGCGCCCTTCGCGATGGCGCGCTTGCGCGCGAGCATCGGCCCGAGGTACGCGGCGGCCGCCTTGGTGTCGGGGGGCAGGACGTCGGGCGCGGCCTTCCGCGCGTCGTCGAAGACGGCGACGCGGAGCGGCTCGCGGCGCGGGGGATCCTGGAGCGTCTGCGCCGCGACCGCCACGTGGGCGGCGTGATGGCGCGGGACGAGGTCCGGCTCGCGCGCGTCGAGGAAGGCCGACCAGCGCACGAGCCCCTGCTCGCTCCCGCTCTCGGCGACCACGCGCCTGGCCGCGTCGACGAGCGTGGGCTCGTCCGCCGCGAGCTCGAGCCCGACGATGCGCGCCGACCGCATGAACCGCGCGACGTGGTCGCGCGCCCGGAAGAGCGCCGGACCGCGCGAGGTCGCGTTGAACGAGCCGACGTCGAACACGAGGCTCCCACGCTGCGCCGCGTGGCCCATGAGCGGCGCTCCGGCCGTGCTCGACGCCACCATCGCTCCGTCGAGCCAGAGCAGAGGAGCCGTGATCGCCATCGCGCTCTCCGTAGCAGATCCGACGCGGCTCAGCGCGGCGGGATCTGCTGCGCTCCCTCGATGCGCGTCCCGTCGAGCTCGAGGCTCGTGGGCTTGCGCTCGAACTGGAGCGCGGGGTTTCCCTTGAGGACGCCCTGCTTGAAGGAGACGCGCGAGCCGACCGTGGCTGTGAGCGCCGCGCCGCTCCCGCCCTCGAGCGTCGCGCCCGACGCCTCGACGCGCAGGTTGTTCTCGGCGTAGATCCCGCCCTGCTTCCCGATCAGGCGCGCCCCCTGCGCGAGCGTGATCGCGTTGCTCGACGTACCGCGGAAGGCCTTCAGCGTCGCTTCGAGCGACGCGTCCTCGACGCTGAGCTCGGCGCTCGACGAGCTCAGGACGGCGCTGCCCCCGAGCGCGACGATGCGCGACTTCTTCGACGCGCGGACCTTCGAGTTGCTCGACGTGATGATCGCGTTCGTCGCCCCCTGGACGGTAGTGTTCGAGAGCTCGATGTCCGACGAGCTCTCGGACTGGATCGCGGCGTCGCCGAGCGAGGTGACCGCGCCGTCCGTCAGGTCGAGCTTGAACGACGACGTCGCCGTGATCGCCTTGCCCTTGGCGGCGATCGTGAGTCCGGTCGCCTCGATCTTCGCGCTCGAGGTCAAGACCAGCGCGCCGTCGACCTTGCCCCCCTCCGCCTCCAGGTTGAACGACGACGAGGCCTTCACGGCGGTGCCGCTCGCCCCGGAGATCTCCGCGTTGTTCTTCATCGTCAGCGTCAAGCTGGAGTCGGCGTCGATGGCGGACCGCTGTCCGCGGATCTTCCCGCCCTCCATGTCGATCTTCAGGTTGTGCTTCGACTTGACGGCGATGCCCTTGCTCTCGAGCGTCGTCCCTTGGAGCGTGACGGCCATGTTCGCGTCGCTGTCGAACACGGCGGCGCCGGAGGTGAGGGTGCTCCCGGTCGCCCTCACCTTCAGGTTGGCGCCGCTGCGGACCGCTATGTCCGTCGTCTCGAGCGTGACGTTCTCCAGCGTGAGCTCGATGTTCGACGAGTCCGTCTTGAGGAGCGTGGCGCCTTTGAGCTTCGCGTTCTTGATGTGGAGCTTGCAGTTGTGAGCGGCGCTCGTGACGAGCGGTCCCGTGGTCTCGAAGTCGCCGGAGACCGTGACGTTCTCGTTGAGGCCGCACGTCACCGGGAACGGTCGGACCGTGCTCTTGCACGACCGGAGCGCCCACGGTCCGCCGACGAAGACGAGCGGGAGCAGGACGGGGATCAGCGTGGCGAGGGCGATGATGAGCCCCACGTTCCGGCCGACGTTCATGAGTGCGGGATCGACGTAGAGCGTGCGCGACGGCATCGCCCCGGGGGCGCCGAACGGGCGCACCTCCGGCGGTGGTTTGCGGTGCTCGACGTGGATCACGTTCTGGCAGAAGCGGCACGTGACCTGGAAGACGCCCGGCGAGACGGGGAGGTTCGCGCCGCAGGTCGGGCACTTGGCGGAGACGACTTTGGGGGCTGCCACGGTGGGTTACTCTTTCAGGCAATCGCGTGCGGGCGCAAGGCCATGGATCGAAAGCCGTCCATCTGGCGAGGGGGCGCCGGACGGTGAACACTGTAAGGAGCATGGGGAACCGGCGCACATGAGGGGGAGTCGTCCGAACCGATGACACGTCGCCTCTCGGCATGCGGGCTCGTCCTCTCCGTCGTCGCGCTCTTCGTCGGCTGCGCGCAGCCCGTGCCGACGCTGAAGAAGACCGACAGGCCCGCGACGACGGACCGCTTCGACACCGAGGAGACGAACGACGCCGGCCCGCCGCGCCCGTGCGTGAAGGATCCGTCGTACTACGACGTCCCCAACGACGGCTGCGACAACGACGGTGACGGCGTCGTCGACAACCCCCCGACCTGCGACGACGCCGAGGCGGGCGACACCGCCGAGAGCTTCGCGCGGGGGATGGGCATCTGCACGCGCGCGAGCGAGGCGGGCTACGGCCTCGTCTCGGCCAGGTTCACCCGTGGGCACGGCCGGAGCGATCCGCCGCAGGCAGGGCAGCACGGCCTCCTCGCGAAGTTCGGAGACGTCGTCAAGCCGCGCGAGGGGCAGCGCCTCGGCGTCCTCAGCACCGGCTACGCGCAGGAGTTCAACGGCTCCCCCGGCGAGCCGTTCAGCCGGGGGCGTGACTGGTACGGCGCCGTGCCGGGGAGCGGCGGCAACGGGACGGCGCCGCCGGGCTTCCCGAAAGGAGCGCAGGGCTGCCCGCAGGAGCGCGAGGTCAACGACGTCGTCGACCTGCACCTCGAGCTCAAGGCGCCGAAGAACGCGAGCGGCTTCGCGTTCGACTTCAACTTCCACTCGGGCGAGTGGCCGGCGTTCATCTGCACGAAGTACAACGACGGCTTCGTCGCGTACCTGAACGCCGCGAGCTACAACGGCGGCAAGCCCGACAACATCTCGTTCGACTCGCTCCAGAACCCCGTGAGCGTGAACAACGGCTTCTTCGACCGCTGCACGCCCGGCGCGCCCCTCGGCTGCGGGGCGCAGTCGCTCGGCCTCTCCAAGTGCCCGAGCGGCCCCGGCGAGCTCTCCGGCACGGGCTTCGGCCTGGTCGGGACCTCCTGCGGCGCGCAAGCGCCCCACACCCTCGGCGGCGCCACGGGCTGGCTCTACTCCCAGGCGCCGATCCTCGGTGAGGAGACGTTCACGCTCGACCTCATGATCTGGGACGTGGGCGACGGCATCCTCGACTCGAGCGTGCTGCTCGACAACTTCCGCTGGGCGCTCGGCGAGGTCTCGACGACGACGGATCGCCCGCCGGACGTGAAGTAGGCCCGGCGCGGGGTCGAGGGGCCCGCCCGCGCCCCCGGCCCCCCGGACGCGCCCGCCAGAACGGCCCTCGCAGGGGGCACCGCCGTCGGGGCGACGTGCTAGAAGGGGCCCACGCATCATGAGCTCGGAAAAGACGGAGACGATGGGAGACTCGTTCGCGGCGCTCTTCGAGGGCCAGGGTTCGGCGCCGACTCGCCGCAAGCACGTCCGGATCGGCGAGCGCCTCGAGGCGGTCGTCATCCAGGTGGGACGGGACCTCGTCTTCGTGGAGCTCGACGGCAAGCAGCAGGCGTTCATCGAGGCCGCCGAGGTGCGCGACCCCGACGGCACGATCAACGTGAAGGTCGGCGACACCCTCCGCGCGCACGTGGTCGAGGTCGACGAGGCCAGCGGCTCCGTCCGGCTCGGACGGTCGATCGGCCGGCCCGGCAACCTCGCCTCGATCGAGCAGGCGAAGGAGTCCGGCGTCGCGGTCGAGGGCAAGGTCACCGGGATCAACAAGGGCGGCCTCGAGGTCGACCTCGGCGGCGGGACCCGCGCGTTCTGCCCGATGTCGCAGGCGAGCAACCACTTCGTCGAGGACGCGAACGCGCTCGTCGGGCAGTCGCTGCGCTTCGTCGTCACCGACTTCCGCGACGGCGGCAAGAACGTCGTCGTCTCGCGGCGCGCGCTCCTCCAGCGCGAGGCGAGCGAGTCGGCCGCGCGGGCGATGAGCGACATCGTCCCCGGCGCGATCCTGAAGGGTACGGTCGCGAGCGTGCGCGACTTCGGCGCGTTCGTCGATCTCGGCGGCGTGGAGGGGATGATCCCGCGCTCCGAGATCGCCCACGACCGCAGCGTCGCCGTGGCCGACGCGCTCAAGCCCGGCGACCTGGTCGAGGTCGCCGTCCGCGAGGTGAAGGACGTCGAGCCGACGCACAAGCGCGGCCCGACGAAGAAGATCACGCTGTCGCTCAAGGCGCTCGCCGCCGATCCGTGGGAGGGCCTCGACGTCGCCGAGGGCCGCGTCGTCTCCGGCACCGTCGTCCGGAGCACCGAGTTCGGGCGCTTCGTGCGCATCGCGCCCGGCGTCGAGGGCCTGCTCCACGTCTCGGAGCTCGGCCGCGACTTCAAGGCCGACGAGGGCGAAGAGGTCCGCGTCGTCGTGAAGAAGCTCGATCGCCAGACGAAGAAGATCGGCCTCGTCGCGGCGCCCGACGGCGCCGAGGTCGGCTCCACCGTCACGCTCGTCTCGGCGGACCTCAAGGTGAACGCCGTCGTGCAGGGCACCGTCGAGCGGATCGAGACCTACGGCATCTTCGTCCAGGTCGACGGCACCAAGGGGCGCGCCGGTCGCGGCCTGGTCCCCAACGCCGAGCTCGGCGTGCCGCGCGGAACGGACCTGCGCAAGGCCTTCCCCGAGGGCACGCGCGTGACGGCGAAGGTGCTCGAGACCGGCGAAGGCCGGCTGCGCCTCTCGATCAAGGGCGCCAAGGGCGCCGAGGAGCGCGCCGACTTCGAGGCCGCGAAGGGCAAGGGCGCGCCGCGCTCGCTCGGCACGTTCGCGGACCTCTTGAAGGGCCGGAAGCTCTAATCCCGGCGCCGGCGTGGTCCGGCGAGGCGAAGGGCCGCGAGGGCCGCGAGCACGAGGGCGCCGGCATCGACCCCCGTGCGGCCCGCGCCGGTCGCCGTGCACGAGCGGCACCCGCCCGGCGCCTCGGCCTGCCGCGTCGTCGCGGCTTCCATCGCGACGGCGCGCTCGGGCGACGGCGGCGGCTCCACCGGCGAGGCCGCGATCGCGCAGTCGGGGCACGCGTCCCGCACCCGCCGCGTGGCGTCGGCCGCCTTCTCGCGCGCGGAGTCGCATCGCGGGCCGGGCTCGAGCGCGCAGATGCGCTCCGCGGCGCGACGGATCGAGCCGAGCGCGCGGCAGGCCTCGATGCAGTCGCGGGTCGCGAGCTCCAGCGACGAAGACGACAGCGAGGCGTGCTCCGCGTCGAGCTGCTCCTCGAGCGCGCCGACGTCGCCGGCGTCACCGCCGTCGGCGCGGGCCGGGCCGGGCGCGAGCGCCGCGCAGGCGAAGACGACGACACCTAGCGAGCGCGCGCGACTCACCCCGCGAACGAACCACGGCTTCGCCGTCCGCGCAAGACGCTCACTGGTTCCGCTTGATGACGTGGAAGCCGAAGTCGGACTCGACGACGCCGCTCACCTCGTCGACGGCGAGCGCGAAGGCGGCGTCGGAGAACGGCTTGGTCATCTTGTCGCGCGTGAACTTCCCGACGCTCCCCATGCGCTCCTTGCTCCCGGGATCGTCGGAGTACTCGGCGACCAGTGCGCTGAAGTCGGCGCCGCCGGTCGCCTTGGCGACGACCTCCTCGGCGCGCTTCTTCGCGTCGGCCTTGGCGCGCGTGACCGACTTCGCCGCGCCCTTCGCGCCCTTGTACGCGACGAGGACGTGCTGCGCCGCGATCGCGTCCGGCACCTTCGGCGCGGCCTCGGCCGCCGCGGTCTTGGGCGCGGCCTCGGCGGCGGGCGCGCTCGGCGTCGGCGCGGTGAGCGAGCTCGCGGGCGCGCTCGGCGCGTCGTCGGTCGCGGGCTTCTTGTCGTCGCACGCGAGCATGGCGAAGAGCGCGAGCTCGATGAGCAGGACCGTCGCGGAGCGCGTCATCTCCCCTCCGTACCACACGTCTGCGCGTCGCGGCCGGAAGCCGGGGCGGCGCGGGCCCCGGCGCGCGCTCGGGATTGCCTGCACGGCGCGCCGGTGCCACGCTTGCCGCGGCTCCCCGAGCGGGAGCCGACCGTCGACTATGCCGCCATGGAACGCACGCCGCTGGAGGTCTTGACGCTCGAGGAGCTCGGCTGGTCGGACGCGCTCGCAGGGCACGTCCCCGCGGGCTCGGGCCTCGCGCCCGCGCGGGTCGCGTCCGTGTATGCTGCACGAGTCGACGTCTGGACGCGGGAGGGACCCCGGCTCGCCAGCTTGCGCTCGCGCGCGCTCCGCGACGCGGAGGGCGGCGTCGCGGTCGGGGACTGGGCGCTCGTCGCGCGTGCCGGCGCCGACACGACTGAGGTCGTCGTCGAGGCGATCCTGCCGCGGCGGACGGCGTTCCTCCGTCAGGCCGCCGGGGAGCGCGCGGAGCCTCAGGCGATCGCGGCGAACGTCGACCGCGTCTTCGTCGTCACCTCCGTGGAGGGCGACGTCAACGTCCGCCGGCTCGAGCGCTACCTCGTCGCGATCGCCGCCGGCGGCGCCGAGGCCCAGATCGTCCTCACCAAGGCCGACCTCGTGGAGGATATCGGTCTGGTGCTCGAGCGGGTCGGCGCGCTCGCCCCGGCGTTCGCGACGAGCGCGCGGGACGGCCGCGGCGTCGACGAGCTCCTCGCGCGGATCCCCCGCGGCACGACCGCCACCGTCGTCGGCTCGTCGGGGGTGGGCAAGTCGGCGCTAGTGAACCGCCTCCTCGGCCGGGACGTCCAGCTCGAGGGCGCGGTCCGCGCGTACGACGGGCGCGGTCGCCACACCACGACGCGCCGCGAGCTCTTCGTGCTGCCCGGCGGCGGCCTCCTCATCGACACCCCCGGGATGCGTGAGCTCAAGCCGTGGCTCCCGGAGGGCTCGCTCGACGACGACACCTTCGACGACGTGGCGGCGTTCGCCGGGGCGTGTCGCTACCGCGACTGCGGCCACGCGCGCGAGCCGGGGTGCGCCGTGCGCGCGGCGCTCGAGGCCGGCGAGCTCTCGGAGGCGCGCCTGACCGCGTGGCAGAAGCTCTCGCGCGAGCGAGCCGAGCGAGCCGAGCGCCAGGCGAGCTTCGCGGCGGTCACGGAGAGCCGGCGACGCGCGCGCACGAACACGCTCGCGCTGAGGAAGCGCCTCAAGGACAAGGGGCGCTGACCGGGGCGGCGCGTCAGCGCCCCGCGTTTCGAGGACGGGCGGCGCGTCAGCGCCCCGCGTCGAGGATCGTCGGCGCGGGGATCGGGGTCGGGGACGGAGGTGTCGGTGCCGGCGTCGGAGACGGCAGGGGCGGAGGAGACGGTACCGGCGGCGGGGTTGGCGTCGGGCCCGGCGTGGGCGTCGGCCCCGGCGGGCCGGGTACCGGCGGCGCCTGCGCGGGCGCTGCGGTCGCGGAGCTCGCGCCCGCGGTCGCGCCGGCGAGGATGAAAGGCCAGGCG
>JAHBWA010000222.1 GCA_019637195.1 Labilithrix sp.
GCGTCGGTCGTGTAGAGGCCACCGGCGGCGTTCGCGCGCATCGAGACCGGGTTCATTCCGCCGGTGTTCGACTGGCCGTCCGATTTCGCGTCCCACGTCTGGAAGCGCCGCACGTTCGGCCCCGCGGCGGTGCGCGGCGCGAACTCGGCGGTGTCGATGCCGACCTTGCGCAGCCAGCACTCCATCGCCTCCTTGTGCGTCTTGACGATCGCGATCTTCGGGATGTCGCCCTCGCTGGCGTTCCTCGGCATCCGGAAGGTGCCGTTGGGAATGGCGGGCGCGCCGTTGACGCCGCAGACGTTCGAGACGTTGACGTTGACCCTGCGTCGCCACCGACCGCTCTGGACGACGATCGGGACGGCGGCCCCCGGCGAGACGTTGTCGAGCGTGAAGGTGCCGTCGACGGCCGTGACCGTCTGCGTCTGCACCGGAGACGACAGCGACGCGCACGTGTCGCAGGCGACGCCGTCGACGAACGGGACCAGCGTCGACGCGGGCTGGTAGACGAGAACGTTCGCGAGCCCGATGTTGTTGGCGTTCGCCGTGGGGCTCGCGCCGCTCGGATCGTAGACCCTGCCGGTGACGCGCGTGTTGCACGTCGTGCAGGCGCCGCATCCTGCGGGGCCGTCGGTGCGCCAGGCCGCCGAGTTGTTCGCGCAGCGCCCCGGCCCTTCGGCGACCGGCGCGCCGCCGGGGCCCGCGTTGACCGTGATGAACCCGTTGCCGGTCGTCGCGTCGGGGACGTCGAACGCCACGCACGCGCCCGGATCGAGCGAAGCCGTCAGGGCGAAGGTCCAGCTGTCGAGGGCGCCCGTGAGCACCGCGCAGCCGTCGGGCGGGCTCGGACCGGCGGTGCGCTGGAGGACGATGTCCGCCCCGGCGGGCACGGCGGCGGTCCCGCGGTTGCAGACGGAGACCATCGCGGAGACGCCGCCGCCCGGACCGCACGGCGCGTTCACGGTGAGGTCCGGCCCACCGGCGGCCGGGTCCTGGTACCCAGGGCCCGCATTCCAGAGGCAGCGGTTGACGGTCGGGTCGCAGTGGTGGTCCTGCTGGCAGTTGACGAGCGGCCCCGGCGCCCCCGAGCACGCCCCGCTCACGATCGCGTTGTTCGCTCCCGTGCAAGCGACCGTGCCCCCGGGCTGAGAGACGAAGACGCCCGGGGCCGACGCGTCGAGCCCCGCGTCGCTGGCGATGGTCAGGCCCGCGTCCGTGACGGTGAGGCCACCCTCGGGCACCAAGCCCGAGGGATCGTCGACCATCTGCGTGCAGTAGGGATCGCACGGGTTCGACAGGGGACCGGTCGCCGGGCAGGGCTGCGAGCTGCCGAGCGCTCGCGTGTGGATCGCGCCCGCGCCATCGAGCGGGACATACTTGGTCGTGAGCGACTCGCTCGAGCAGGCTCCCCACGCTCCAGCGACGCACCTGCGCGAGCCATTGGAGCAGAGGACGTAGTCACCGGAGCGCTGCTCCACCTTTCCACAGTCGACGACGGCGTCGGCGCTGCTGCAGGGGCATCCTTCGTTCGGCGTCAGGCACGCGGTGTTCTCGTCGGTCGGCGCGCCGCCTGCGGTCACGCCCGGCTCGTTCGTTCCGCACGAGGCCGCGAGCATCGCGATCAGCGCGGCGACGGGCGCGATCACGAAGGAGAGGCGTCGAAGGCCACGCTTCGCGTTGGACTCTCGTGCGTGCGATTGCATTGCGCCTCCTCCGTATCCGCCGCTCGGCGCCGGTCCTCGACCCGAGCTCGTCCCCCCTGCCCCGCGGCCGGCAGCGTCGGAGATCGCGCGCGGCGTCCTCGACTTCCCCCCGGGCTCCGTCGAGCTCGGCGCGCTCCGCCGTCCGTGCGGCGCGTGGCTCACCGGAGCCGCGCGCCTTCTCATCGTGCGAACCCGCCTTCGGCGAGCCGCTCCAGCTCCCAAGCAATAAGCTAGCCAGCTCAGCCGCGTGCAATCCTCTAGCGATCGGTAAGGGGAGCGCTGCTCCTACCTCGCAACGATTTCCGAACCTGCACCTTTGTTCGTCCGCTAGCGAAGAGCGGTCGCCGCAAAGTCCCCACTCGAAGTCGGAGTGGTTCGCGTGGGCGCGGACGGCGACGTCGCGCTCGCGGATCGAGGCGCGCGACTCAGCGGCGCAGGGACCGGGCGGAGCGAGCGTTCGCGAGGCTCCCCGCTTCACCGGCAGCCGCTGCCTGACTCAGCGCGACGGGCAGACGGCGTCGGCAGCTCCGCGCTCGTACGTGGTCTCGGTGGCCTGGTAGTGCATTCGCGAGGCGAAGTCGTACTCGAAGCGGAGCGGACGTCCTCGGTCGTCGCCGTCGTACTCGAACACGACGCAGCGCTCGCCCGCGCCGGGACGGACGACGTTCTCGAAGCATCGACCGATGACTTGCCCCTCCTGCACGGTCGTCTTCGAAGCCATGTCGACGACGCGCACGCCGAACGCGCGCGAGGCCCCGCTCACCCCGACCTCCCCCTCGCCCTTCGTGACGTCCGGCTCATCGGGCACGAGCACGCGCACGACGACGCGCGGACGCTCCCTCGTCAGCTCGGCGGAGCCCCAGCCTCGCGGCGCGCGGAATAGCGGCGCGCCCTGGCAGGCTTGGAGCACGCCCGGCTGCTCGTCCGCGTCCGGCGCGGGGAGGGCACCGGCGACCGGCGGCGTCGAGGGCTGCGGCGCTGGCGGCCTCGGGGCCGCAGCCCCACGCGACACGCACGCCGCGCACACGGCGAGGAGCGAGAAGCGAAGCGTGTGTCGCCAGCACACGCTCGCGAGCCGCGCCGGCGCCAGCGTCTCCAGCGCTCGACGGCGAACGGGCATCGCACCGACTGACGACGCGGAGGCGGCGCAATTCAATAGCGACGCCTCGTCGCGACCACGTCCACTCCGAGCCCTCTACGGAACATGGTGAGCTCGATCGCGGCTCGCGTCTTGCTTTGTCGAGGTCGAGCGGCTCCCCCGCGTCCGTCTTCGCTACAATCGAACGAGCTCACTCATGAACGCTCGGCCCTCTGTGCTCGTCGTCCTGCTCGCCGGGAGCTTGACCGTGGCAAGCTGCCAGGACGAGATCGTGCATACGACCACTATCGTCCTCTCGTCTCCCGACGGCGGAACACTCAGCGGGTTCAACTGCATCGAGGACGACGTGCAGGTCGGGAGGCGCTGCCTCGAATCGTGCTTCAAGGACTGCAGCCACAGCTGTCGCGCGACCTACCCCGGCTTGGGCGGTCCCGCCATCACGCGGCGTCTGGAGTGCGTCCAGGGCTGCTTCAACGCCACGTCACCGTGCTACGGGACGTGCACGTTCGGCGCCGCGAGCGCCAACGGCGAGCCGCTCTCCGCCCGCGCCAACGGCAAGCCGCTGTGTGCCGTCGTCGACCTCCTCCGCGTGGGTGGCGAGATCGAGTGCCGATCCGCGACGCGGCTCGCGACGTGGTGCGCCGAACGCGCGGACCACTGCGCGGTCATCCATCGTCGCGTCCACTGCGTGCCCCCGCTCCTGGAGGTCCCGAGGGACGGCGGAATGGGCGTGGCGAGCCCGGTCGTCGACGCGAACTACGCCACGCTCCGCGACGCCCTCCGTTCGCACATCGCCGAGCTCATGGCGTCCGCGCCCGACGAGTGGGTGCTCGTCCGGGTCATGTCGACGACGCAGGACCGCGGGGAGCTCGACGATCCGCGCGCGGCCGACCTCGACCAGGTCATCGGCTGCTCGCTCAGCTGCCCGATGACGCTCTCGAGCCGCGCGAGCGTGCAGCTCGAGCTCGACGAAGGGCGCTTCGGGTACTGCCGCGAAGCGGCTGTCCGGACCTGCGCCGCGCTTGGCACCCCCGACCTCCCGAGCGCCCTCGCCGCGCTCCGGCTCTGAACGTGTCGTAGGCTGCAGCCTACACCGTAGGTTCGAGCCCACGCGCCCTGCGGTGCGGTGCTCCACGCGCGCGCCCGTCGACGCGCCGCGCTGCTCTCGACGACCGGCGTCGCGCGGGCTCGAGCCTACGGTCCGCGCAGGAGGTTCCGCCGGTGCGCTCGCGAGCAGGCTCTGGCCCGCGGGTTGCTCAACGGAGCGCATGCTTCCTACGAAGACTTCGCTCCGCGTTCTCCCTCTGGGGCTCGTCCTCCTGACGGCCTGTCAGCGCGACGACGCTGTGGACCTCGGGCTCGAGCGGCTCCGCATCCCGGAGCTCCCCGAGTTCGACATTCCGGGCAGCAATCCGCCTCCGAACATCTTTGCGCCGCCGGACGGCGGGACGGAGCGCCCCGACGACGGGACGATGACCCTGCGCGTCGTCAACCTCTCCGACGCGCCGCTCAACGCGTGCTGGCAGTGGGCTCCCGAGTCGGGCGCCATGGGCACGCAGATGGGCCCGGTCTTTCGCGCGGCTGGCATCCCACCGCTGTCCCAGAGCGAGCGCGTCACCGTCGATCGCGCGCGGATCCGCGTGACGTTCATCCCCGCCGGCGCGGCCTGCGAGCTCGCCGGGGCCGAGACCCGACTGGTTGATCCCACCGAGACCACGACCCACCTCGGCGTCTGGTTCGCGCCGGGCACGAACGCGACGGTCCCGAACGCCAGCGCCTTCGACGAGAACGTCGCCGCGATCGCCGGCAAGGAGAGCGTTCGACTCGCGGGCCACGACACCGCGTCCGCGAGCCTGTCGTTCGCTCCGCAGGGCGGCGGCCCGTCGCTCAGCGGACCGTCGTTCGAGGTCGAAGGCGGTGCGCTCGGATCTCTCGTCGTCACCGCCGATCTCCAGGACGTCGCCCGTCCGATTCGAGCGAAGTCGGGAGGCACCCTCAGCGTCTTCTTCGCGGGTGGGCAGGTCGTGCTCTGCGACGACTCGGGTCCCGTCGTCGACGGCGTCTCGTCGTGCGGGCCGGAGGTGCGCCAGCCATGAACGCCCGATCCCTCGTCGCGATCTGCGCCCTCTTGTCGGCGTGCAGCTCCGAGCCGCCGGCGACGCATCCCCCTGCCTCACCGCCGGCCCCCGTGACCGAGCCGCCCGACAGCCCGTCGCCCGAGCCCCTGCCCCCAGGGACCGCGCGGGTCGAGGGCGGCTTCGTGAGCGGCGTGAAGCACGACGCGCTCTGGGTGTGGAAGGGCATCCCGTTCGCCGCGCCGCCGACGGGCGACCTGCGCTTCCGACCGCCCGCACCCGTCGTTCCTTGGGACGGGACGCGCGCCGCGACGGAGTTCGGACCGCCCTGCCCTCAGCTGCGGGACGGCGCTCCGATCGGCGACGAAGACTGCTTGACGCTCAACGTCTGGGCGCCCGAGGCCGCCGCGAGCGCCCCCGTCCTCGTCTGGATTCACGGAGGTGGCAACGTTCAGGGGACGGCGTCCGACCCGATCTACGACGGAGCGATGCTCGCGGCGCGAACCGGCTCCGTCGTCGTCACGATCGAGTACCGCCTCGGGGCGCTCGGCTTCTTCGCCCACGACGCGCTCGACGCCGAGCGACAGCCCCGCGTCTCCGGCAACTACGGCATCCTCGATCAACAGGCAGCGCTCCGTTGGGTCCAAGCGAACGTCGCCGCCTTCGGCGGCGATCCGTCGAGGGTGCTGCTCTTCGGCGAGTCCGCCGGCGCGCAGGACACGCTCGTCCACGTGACCTCTCCGCGCTCCGCGGGGCTCTTCCACGCGGCCGCGGTGCAGAGCGGCGGCATCTACACGACGACCCTCGCCGAAGGAAAGACGGCGACGGCCATGCTCGTCGCGGCGGTCGGCTGCGACGCCGCTCCGGACGTCGCCGCGTGCATGCGCCAGCGGAGCGCCGAGGACTTCGTCCGCGTCCCCACGGCGCTCGGACCGCTGGATCGTAGCGGTATTCGCTACACTCCTCTCGTCGACGGCTACGTCCTCTCTCGAAACGGCTTCGAGACGATGGCTCGCGGGGAGCACAACCACGTCCCGATCATTCTCGGAACGAACGGCGACGAGACCTCGCAGATGGTCCCGAACGTCTCCACCGAGCAGGAGTACAGCGCGGCGTTGATCCAGCTCTACGGCGCGGAGCGGGCGGCGAAGGTCAAGCTCGCGTACCCGACGTCGCGCTTCGCCAGCCCGAGGAAGGCGCTCATCGCGGTCACGACCGACGCCACGTGGACGTGCCCCGCGCGACGGATCGCGCGGCTGCTGACCGCCCATCAGACGGAGCCGGTGCACCGCTACTACTTCACGTGGAAGCTGAAGGGCCTCGCCGGGGCGGTCGTCGGCGCGACCCACGGGATCGACGTCCCCTTCGTCTTCCACACGTTCGGCTCGTTCGACGGCTACGCCCCCGACCCCGCGGCCGCCTCGCTCTCGAACGCGATGCAGGACTACTGGAACCGACTCGCCGCGCACGGCGACCCCAACGGCGCTGGCGCGCTCACGTGGCCCCGCTACGACGCGGCGTCGGAGGCCTACCTGCATCTCGATGAGACGATCGCGGTCGGGGAGCGCCTCGCGAACGTCGACTGCGATGCCATCGACGCCGCGGCGCAGTGATCGATCAGTCGGGTCCAGCCGCGACGTCGATCACCGCCGGCGACGCGCGGCTGAACTCCGGCCGGACCATCACCTGCGTCGCCCCGAACACCGCGCCCGACCCGCTCACGTACGAGACGGGGTGGGTCCCGGCGGACAGCTCGAGGACCTTCGGGGCGAAGCCGCGCGCGACGCCGTCGACGACGATGGTCGTGCGCGTGGCGCCTTCGAGCGCTCGAAACGCGACGAAGCCCGACCCGGTCATCTGCGCCGTCGATGTCGCAGGGTGGCTCGCGGTCGCCCTCGGCGGCGCTGCCGGAGGGCGTGAAGGAGCGACAGAGGTCGCCGAGGCGATCGGGATCGCCGAGGCGATCGAGATCGCCGAGGCGACCGGGGGCGCCGAGGCGGGGGCGGGGCTCTCGCTCACGAACGTCGGCGCGGGCGACGAGGTGGTGACGCTGACGGGCGACGGAGGCGAGCCCGCTACAGGCACGGGAGGTCGACGCAACGTCCAGGCGCCGAAGCCGAGCACGGCGAGGAGCGGCGCCAACACGAACCATGTCGGGAGCAGCCTCCGGGTGCGCCCAGGGATCGGCGCGTTCGCCACGAGGGGAGCGGGCGCGACATGATCCGAAGGCCGCAGCGCGAGCGTCGGCGGCGCATCTCGATGTGTCTTCGTCGTGCGGTCGACCGTCTCGAAGTCCCGCGCGGTGTCCGGCCGCTGGACGAACGCGATATCGAGGAGTTGATCGAGGGCTCCACGCTTCGGCGCCGAGGGGGTGGCGCGCAACGTGGCGAGGAGCTCCTCGAGATCGAGGCGAGGATCGCGCCCGGTGCGCGCCGCGACGGCGACGTCGAGGGCCTCGGCCATCCGCTGAGCGGAGGCGAAGCGCTTCTGTACCTCGCCCGCGATCGCGGTCTCGATGATCGAGCGGACGTCCTCGGGGAGCGACGGCTCGAGGGCCGGCTCCACTCCGCCGAGGAGGGCGAGCGACGTGGACATCGCGGAGATCGGATTCACCCCGGTGATGAGCGTATGCAGGACACACCCGAGGGCGAAGACGTCGGCGCGCCCGTCGACAGCCAGGCCGGTCAGCTGCTCCGGCGCCATGTAGTTCAGCGTCCCCTTCACGTGCCCCGCCTCCGTCCGCTCCTGACGAAGCCGTCCGAGCGCCACGCCGAAGTCCGCGAGCTTCACGTCCCCGTTCCACGAGAGCAGGATGTTCGCCGGCTTCACGTCGCGGTGCACGATCCCGAGCGGCCCATCGGCGTCCGCAGCCTCGTGGGCGTGCGCAAGCGCGTAGGCGACCGCGCGACAGACATGGAGGCCGAGCACCTCGGGGATCGAAGCGCGACCGCTCGCGGCGAGGCGGCGCAGCACCTCGGCCGCGTTCACCCCGTCGACGTACTCCATCACCTGGAACGGAGCGCCGTCGACGACGCCGAAGTCGAGCACGGCGACGATCCCGGGGTGATGCAGCGCGGAGCAGATGTGCGCTTCGTCGAGGAACATACGGAGCATCGAGGGATCCCCCGCGTCGGCCGCGGTGAGTCGCTTGATCGCCACGCGACGGCGAAAGCCCCCAGCGCCGACGCTGTAGCCCTCGAAGACCTCGGCCATTCCGCCTCGAGCGATGAATCTCGAGAGCTCGTATCGCCCAAGCTGTTGCATCATGCGAGGAGAGACATGCGCTACGCGTCGAGTCGGTGGCCGAAGGCACGCTGGTTCCAGTGGAGCGTGGTCATCGGCGGATTCTATCTCGCCGGCTGCGCCGGCCGAAATGAGCGCGCGCACGTCCCGGTCGCCGTGGTCGTCGGCGGGAGCCCGGAGTCGAGGGCGGCCGTCGCCGAGGGCCTGAAGAGCCACCCGGTCGCGCGAGCGACCCTCCGTCTCGTCGCGCCGGCCCCCGTTGGCTCCCTCGGGGTCGCGTCCGCCGGCGACCCGACCAACATCGGCCTCGTGCGGAAGAAGTACATGGCCGCCGACGTCGACGGCTGCCTCGCCGCCCTCGGCGATGACGCGCGCCTCGTCTCGCTCCTCGACGCGCAGGACCGCGACAACGCGGCGCGCTACCTCTTCTGGCGGGTCGCCTGCCGGGTGGCAGGCGATCAGATCGCCGCCGCCGAATCGGACGCGTCGACGTTCGCCGTCCTCGGGCTCCGCATGCCGCCCGACGCGCGAGACGCCTCGCCCGATGTCGAGAACCTGATCGATCGCGCCATCCAGCGCGTCGCGAACACGGAGTCGGCCGAGGTCGAGGTGACGGCGAACGCGCCGCGCGCGTCGATCCGCATCGACGGCCGCGAGGACAGCTGCATCGCTCCGTGTGTCATCAAGGCGCCGCTCGGGACGCATCTCCTCGGAGCGACCGCCGACGGCGCGCTACCCGCCATGCGTCGCGTCGCGTTCGACGCCCCGAGGAAGAAGATCGAGGTGACGATGCCGAGCGCGCCTCCCGACGTCGCGGCGACGCAGTGGCGCACTCGCTACGAGTCGATGAGCGAGGAGCAATCGGTCGAGTCGGCTCGGCTCCTGTCGGTCGCGGTGCCGGCCCGCTATCTCGTCCTCCTCTCACCCGAGCGCTCGAAGATCCGCGGCCTGCTCTACTTCGACCGCGAGGTCCGGGGGCGCGCCGAAGTCGTCGGGAACGACGCGACATCGCCCAAGACGCCGTCGAAGCTCGTCGACGAGCTCCTCCACCAGGGCAAGCTCGTCGAGTCGAAGCCGCTCTGGTCGAGCCCCATCTTCTGGCTCGCGACGATCGGCACCGCGGCCATCGCCTCGACCGTCACCTACGTCGTGCTCCGCGATCCACCCGAGCGGACGGTGGTACGCGTCGAGTGAGCCGACACCTCAGCTCTGCCGCCGGATCCGAGAGACGAGCTCGGACAAATATGAGCGATCCATCCCGGCGACCCGGGCCGCCGCGGCGATGTTGCCGCCGGCGCGCTCGAGCAGCGCGCCGATGTAGCGCTCCTCGAAGTCGCGCAGGAGGGCCGCTCGAGCCTGCTTGTACGGCATCGTCAGCAGCGCCTCCGACACATCGGTCGCGCCCTCTGCCGTGGCCATCGCGGGCAGCTCGCCCATCGCGAGCAGCGCCTCGACGACGTTGCGCAGCTCGCGGAGGTTGCCGTCGAATCGCCCCTGCCCCAGCGTGGTCAGCGCAGCCTCGGACACGAGCTCGTCGAGCTGCCCGGCGTACCCCGCAGCGCGCGCGAAATGCTCGACGAGCGCCGGAAGGTCCGCCATCCGCTCGCGGAGCGGCGGGACCACGAGGACGACGCTCGCGATCCGGTAGAAGAGGTCGAGCCGAAAGCGCCCTGCGTTCACCTCGGCTCGGAGATCGCGGTGCGTCGCCGATACGATGCGCACGTCGACCGGAATATCGACGTTGCCCCCGAGCCGGCGGATCCGCTTTCGTTCGATCGCGCCGAGGAGCGCGGGCTGAATCGACATCGGCAGCTCCCCGATCTCGTCGAGCAGGAGCGTGCCTTGGTGTGCGCGCTCGAACGCGCCGACGTGCTGGCGGGCGGCGCCGGTGAACGCCCCGCGCTCGTGACCGAAGAGCTCGCTCGCGACGAGCGTCGGAACGAGCGCTCCGCAGTCGACGACCTCGAGCGCCTGGCTGGCGCGGGGACTCGCGCGGTGGAGCGCGTCGGCCACGCGCTCCTTGCCGGTCCCCGACTCACCGGAGAGGAGCACCGAGACGGACGACTGCGCGGCTCGATCGATCTGCGAGAACAACCTGCGCATCGGCGCCGAGCTCCCGACGAGCCCGTGAAAGGTGGAGCGCTGGTGGAGGTCCACCTGGGTCCCTGCCCCGGCTTCGACGGAGAGCACGGCGTCCCCGACACGCAGCGAGGTCCCAGGCCGAACCTCGGCGCTCTCGATCCGCGTCGTGCCGAGGAACGTCCCGTTGGTCGACCCGAGATCCCGAACGCGGATCCCACGCGTCGTCGCGCTGATCTCGAGGTGGTAGCGCGACACGGCACGATCGGCGAGCACGATGCGATTGTCCTGCGCCGTGCCGACGCTGACCGACTCCCCCTCGGCGACACCTCCGCCCCCGGCGACGACGACCCTCACGGTCTGAACTGGGAATCCGTGAGCCGTCGCGCGTGCGGTCTCGTCCTCCACCGGTTGTCGCATGGGGACGAAATCGTACACCAGCCCCCACCACGGCGCAGCCGGGACGGAGCCGAGCGATGGACGCAGAGACGACGCCCATCCCGAAGGATCGCGGCGCCGCTGGTCACTCACCGCTCACACGTGGGATCGCGGAGCTCGGTAGTTGGCTCGATCACAAGGGGAACGGCCCACCCGGCGCGACAACGATAGGGTGCGGTTCGAGAGGCTCTCTCACATGACTCATGCGCTGCAGCGTAGGTCTGCGAGATCCGGTCCGCGGACTATCCGACTTGGGTCCAAGGGTAGGCCCGCGGGGTGATGGCCCGGCGGTCGCAGCCACGCTCTCCTGGCGGACACGATCGCCGCTCATGACGATGGAAAGGGAGATGACGATGGCACGTGTCACCAGCTCAGTGCAGCTCCTCGGGACCATTCTGCTCGCGACCGCTTGTTGCCGAACGAGCGTGGAACCGCAGATGCCGGACCCGACGCCGGTGGAGCTCCAACCGGCGCCCCCGTCGCAGGTGTCATTGCCCCTGATTGCGCCGCTCAGCCCCGTGAAGGACTACGCCAATCAGATCGTTCCGCCCAGCGTCGGCGAGGAGCCATACAACGTATGGATCAACGGCGGGGCGGACCGATGCAAAGACAGCGGCATCAGCGCGGGGTACAACGTGTCGCGAGGACCGCTCGCGATCTCCGCCTCCGGAAGCAAGCTCTCGATGGGTGCCGAGGTCTCCTACTGGGCCAGGGGAAAAGCACGCCCAAACCTTGGACTCTTCTGCGGGCCGCCCGTTCTCGGAAGTTGCGGCACGAACGGCGAGCCGCTCCGAACCGCGAACGTACAGCTTTCGAGCACGGTCACGATCGCCGACGATTGGACGATCAAGTCCAGCACGGTCGCCGATCCAGTGAATCCCAAGAACCGATGCGAGGTGACGGTCCTCAAGCGCGACGTCACGGACTCGGTCGTCGGAGCGATGCAGAGGGTGCTCAACGGCTTCTCGTCGAAGATCGACGAGAAGATTCAATCGGCGGTGACGCTTCGACCGAAGGCCGAGGCTGCGTGGGTGGATGCGTGGAAGCCGATCAAGATCGCCGAGGGCTCCTGGCTGGAGCTTCGTCCGCAGGCGGTCAGGACGACGCAGCTCCAGGCCATGGGTGAGCAGCTCTCGTTGGGCGTCTTCCTCGAAGCTCAGCCTCGGGTCACGCTCGGGCAGGAACCGTCCAGCTCGGCGCCCGCGTTGCCGAACCTTACGACGGGCCCCGTCGGCGACACCTTCAACATCGACCTCCCGATCTACGTAGCGAACGAAGAGGCGACGCTCCAGTTGAAGAAGGCGATGGGCCTGGACCATGGCCCGGCGCACTATCCGCCCGTAGGCTCACCGTCGGTCGAGGTCACCGACGTCGAGGTGTTCGCTCTCGGGAGCAAGGTCGTCTTGAAGGCCACCCTGGGTGGAGAATTCCGCGGATGGGTGTACCTCGAAGGCACTCCTCACTACGACGTGCCGAGCCACATGCTCTCCTTCCCGACCCTGGAGTTTTCGGTGCACACGAAGAATGTCTTGCTCAAGGTGGCCGACTGGATCCTCCACTCGTCCTTGAGGGAGGACTTCCGCTCGCGAGCGAGGGTCGATCTCACGAAACAGGTGGACACTGGCAAGGACGCCCTGACGAGGGCCCTCAACCAACGGATTGGCAACCTTCAACTTACCGGCACGGTCGATCGGTTCGGCTTTCTCGCGGTGGCCGCCGATCCCGCCGCCCGGGGGTTCGCCGCGCACCTCATGGCCACGGGCAAGCTCAAAGGCGAGGTCCGACCATAGGCCCATCACGGAGCTCCTCGCAACGAAGGTCGTTGCAGATGACGACGCGCCTGGCTACCGGAGGTGCTCGTGTTCGCTCGTTCTCTCGTCTCCCCTCATCAGGTTGTTGCCGATCCGACTGGTTGATGGGAACGCGCGCCGACTAGTTGATGCCCATCGCCGAGGCGGATCGGCCCCGATCGTCGCGATGAGGGGCAGCGCGAAGCGCCGCCCCTCGTCGTGATCCGTCGACGCATTGAGACTTCGCTCGGCGCGCGGACGCGCCGGCCTACCGGAGGTCTTCATGTTCGGTCGTTCTCTCGTCTCCCCTCATCAGGCCAGCTCCTCGAAGACCGCGCTCGCCGCATGCGCTGGACTCCCACCCGCTCCGAAGAGTGGCTCTGGCGCCGTCTCGCCGGCTCCAAGACCGGG
>JAHBWA010000223.1 GCA_019637195.1 Labilithrix sp.
AGTGGACGACGGTCGCCGGAGCGGGCGCAACTTCTCGGCCTCGATCGACGCGTCGATCGCACCTCGACGCCGGCGCCCGCGCGACGGCCGGGCGCGCCGACGGCGGCCGCCGCGTCGATCGTCGCGAGCCGAGGCACGCGCAGCTCGGGGGGCGCTCCCGCGGGCCGCGCGGGTCACGCGGGCGGTGACGGTCGCGCTTTTCGCCCGCGGTTCGAGGCGCCGGCGCCCTCTTGTTGTCGCGACCGGGCTTCGGGACTAAGGGTCACGCCGATGGGTTCCATCTCCTACCGTGAAGCCGGGGTCGACATCGACGCGGGGGACGAGCTCGTCGAGAGAATCAAGCCGTTCGCCAAGATGACGCGCATCCCCGAGGTGCTCGGTGACGTCGGCGGGTTCGCCGGCCTCTGCGCCGTCCCCGGCGGGATCGTCGATCCGGTGCTCGTCAGCGGCACCGACGGCGTCGGGACGAAGCTCAAGGTCGCGTTCCTCACCGGCGTCCACGACACGATCGGGTTCGACCTCGTCGGGATGTGCGTCAACGACATCATCACCACGGGCGCGCGCCCGCTCTTCTTCCTCGACTACTTCGGGACCGGAAAGCTCCAGGTCGGCGTCGCCGAGAGCGTGATCAAGGGCATCGCCGAGGCTTGCAAGGAGTCCGGCTGCGCGCTCCTCGGCGGTGAGACGGCGGAGCTGCCGGGCATGTACGCCGAGGGCGAATACGACCTCGCGGGCTTCGCCGTCGGCGTCGTCTCGCGGCCGGCGATCGTGGACGGCAAGCGCGTCTCGGCCGGCGATCGCGTGATCGGCGTCGCCTCGAGCGGCCTGCACTCGAACGGGTATTCGCTCGCGCGGCGCGTGCTGTTCGACGCGATGAAGCTCGCGCCCGCCGACCGCCCCGCGCGCCTCGCCGGAAAGAGCGTCGCCGAGGCGCTGCTCGCCCCGACCCGCCTCTACTCACGCCACGCGCAGGCCGTGCTCGGCGCCGGCGTCGACGTCCGCGCGATGAGCCACATCACCGGGGGCGGCCTCCCGGGCAACCTGCCCCGCGTCCTGCCCGACGGCCTCGGCGTGCGGCTCGGCGCGCCGTGGGCGCGGCCCGCGATCGTCGAGCTCATCGCCGAGAAGGTCGAAGAGGTCGAGCTCCGCCGCGTCTTCAACCTCGGCGTCGGCTTCGTCTTCGTCGTCCCCGCGGACCAAGCCGCGTGGGCGACCGAGGCGCTCGCCGCCCAGGGCGAGGCGCCGATCGATCTCGGCGAGGTCGTGCGCGTCCCGGCGGACACCGAGTTCGAGGCGCGGGTGATCTTCCCGTGAGAGAGCAGCCCTTCGTCCTCGGCGTGCTCGTGTCCGGATCGGGCACGAACCTCCAGGCGCTCCTCGACGCGATCGAGGCCGGCAGTCTCAAGGCGAAGGTCGGCGTCGTGGTGTCGAACGTCGCCACGGCCAAGGCGCTCGACCGCGCGAAGGCCGCGCGCGTGCCTGCGATCGTCGTCGATCACAAGGCGTTCGCGTCGCGCGAGGCCTTCGACGCCGCCGTCGTCGAGGTGCTCCAGGCGCATCGCGTCGACTGCGTCGTGCTCGCGGGCTTCATGCGCCTCGTGACTCCGACGGTGCTCGACGCCTTCCCGAACCGCGTCGTCAACGTCCACCCGGCGCTCCTGCCGGCGTTCCCGGGCGTGCGCGCGCAGCGTCAGGCGCTCGAGTACGGCGTCTCCATCACCGGCTGCACCGTCCACTTCGTCGACGCGGGGACGGACACGGGGCCGATCATCGCGCAGGCGCCGATCCCCGTGCTCGACACCGACGACGAGGCGACCCTCACCGCGCGGATCCTCCAGAAGGAGCACGAGCTCTTGCCGATCGTGCTCCAGTGGATCGCCGAGGACCGGGTGGCCGTCGAGCACCCGGAGGGCGGCCGGCCTCGCGTGCGCGTCCGCATCGGCCCATGAGCTCGTCGTCGAAGCACTACGACGTCGTCGTCCTCGGCGGCGGCGTCGGCGCGCTTGCCGCCGCGGCGCTGCTCGCGCGGCGGTCGTGGCGGGTGCTCGTCCTCGGCCAAGGCTGGCGCCGGCCGACGTACACGTACGACGGCCTCACGCTCGCGCGGCGCCCGTTCACGTTCCTCTCGGCGTCGTCGCCCGCGTGGGGGCGCGTGCTCGTCGAGCTCGCCCAGTCGCAGACGTTCCGCCGGCGGCTCTCGTCGCTCGACCCGATGCTCCAGGTGCTGGCGCCCGACATGCGGCTCGATCTCCCGCCCGACACCCAGCTCTTCGCGCGCGAGATCGATCGCGAGTTCCCGGCCGTCCGGCGCGTGGTCGACGATCTGTACGCCGAGCTCGCGCGCACCAACGCCGCCGCCGACGCCGCGTTCGAGCGCGACGCCGTCTGGCCGCCGGGCGGCTTCTGGGAGCGGCGCGAGACGGCGCGCGTGCTCTCGACGCTCCCCTACCTCGACGGGAGCGATTTCCTCGCCGAGTTCCCGCGCGATCACGCGTTCCGCGAGGTCGTGACGGCGCCCGCGCGCTTCGCGAGCGATCTCGACGGCGCGGTCCCCGCCTTCGCGCTCGCGCGGCTCCACGGCGCGTGGACGCGCGGCGTCAGCCGACTCGCCGCGGGCGAGGACGAGCTCGTCGACTTCCTGCTCGAGCGCGTCCGCGCGCACGGTGGCGACACCCGGCTGAACGACCGCGCGCGCGAGCTCGTGCACAAAGGCGGGAAGGTGCGCGGCGTCGTCGTCGACGGCGACGAGGCGCCCGTCGGCGTCACGTTCGTCGTGTCGGACATGCCGACGCCGGAGCTGCTCGATCTCGCGCAGGGCTTCGAGCCGTCGCGCAGCGACAAGGATCCCGACGTCGACCCCTCCGGCGGGCGGTTCGTCGTCTCGATGGTCGTGCGCGCGGAGGGGCTGCCCGAGGAGCTCGCGACCGAGTCCTTCCTCCTCCCGAAGTCCGGTCGCCCGGTGCACCTCCAGAAGGTGACCGGCGCGTCGCCGGACACCGCGCTCCTCGTCGCGGAGGCGCTCTTCGAGGACGACGACGGCGACCGGTCTGCCGAGATCGAGCGCGCGCGCGAGGAGATCCTCGGGACGGTGCTCGATTTCCTCCCGTTCCTCGAACGTCACCTCTTGATCTGCGACTCACCGCACGACGGCCGCCCGCTGTGGGACTTCCGCAACCCGAGCAGCGGCGACCCGAACGTGGGGCAGAAGTCGTGGGGCCTCCGCGCGCAGCGGGTCGATCGCGCGCGGCTCCGCGCGACGGGCGGCTCGATGGAGGCCGAGGCGATGGTGCCGCGCTTCCGCGTGGCGCCGCCTCAGCTCGAGGGGCTCGCCGGCGAGGCGATCCGGACCGGCCTCGGCAACACGTTCGTCACGGGGCGGAGCGTCCTGCCGGCGCTCGGCCAGGAGGGCGAGCTGCTCGCCGCGTGGGGCGTCGCGCGCGTCATCACGCGCACCGATCGCCGCAAAGAGAAGATGCTCCGCGAGATGTGGAGCAAGGTGGAGCTGTCGTGAGCCTTCGTCGTCCGGTCGTGCTCGGTCTCGTCGCTTCGGTCCTCGTGCTCGCGGCGTGCGAGAGCGCCGAGCGCCGCGAGGCGCACAGCGTCGTCGTCGCCGTCGCCCGCTTCCGGTCGGCGGATCACGCGTCGACGCCGGCCATGGTCGAGGCGCTCAAGGCCACGCCGTGCAGCGCGCCGGACGTCTGCAAGACGCGCGACGACTGCGCCGGTTCCGGGGAGGCGACGGCCCGAGCGCTGCGCTTGAAGTCCGAGGTGGAGAAGGGCCTCGCCGCGCTCGAGAACGGGACGCTCGACAAGGGCTCGCCGGAGGCCAAGGCGCTGCCGACGAAGCTCGACGAGGCCGAGGTGCTCCTCAAACAGGGGCACGAGGGCCTCGCGCAGTGCGACGACGACGTGCAAGCGCTCAAGCGCAAGCACCGGATCTGAGCGAGCCGAACGGATCCGTGGATGGACGAGGTGGACCCCTCGCGTCGGGTCTTCGTGACGGCGCAGGGGCTCCTGATGTACTTCGAAGAAGCCGACGTTCAGCGCCTGTTCACGACCATCGTCGAGCGCTTCCCGGGGGTCGAGCTCGCCTTCGACACGATCCCGCGCTGGTTCTCTGCGAAGACCCTTCGGGGCTTCCACAAAACAGCGCACTACGAGGTGCCTCCGATGCCGTGGGGGGTGAGCCGCGACGAGATCGACCACGTCTTGCGGCGGTGGAGTCCGCGCGTCGAACGGGTCCGCGCGGTCCCGTATGGCCGCTGGCGGGGGATCGGCGCCTGCGCGCTCCGAACCTTCGGGGGCGTGCCCAGGCTGCGCAACCTGCTTCCGCTGATCGTGCACGTGCAGACGGCGGCGCAAGAGGCCTGACGGGCGCGCGCGTCGCGGGCGCCGGCTCGCTCCTGCGACGCGCGCGCCCGTCAGGCTCGTCTCCGGGAGGACCGCGTCAGTGCGGCTCGTCTCGGGGAGGGCCGCGTCAGTGCGGCTCGTCTCGGGGAGGCTCGTCGATCGCGAGGCCGACGTCGTCGCGGAAGAAGCTCGTCCACTGTGGGAAGACCTTGTCGTAGAGGGCGAGCTGCTTCTTGCGTTGCAGCTCGAGCTCGGCGCGCCCTCTCTTCGTGAGCTTCTCCGACGCGGGCTCGATCGACCAGCGCGGCCAGAGGAGGATGTCGCCGCACGAGAAGCACACGTTGATGCTCGCGACGGGGACGTCGCCGTCGAAGAGCACGACGGCGTGCCGCGGGAAGGGGCACGCGGAGATCAGGACGTCTCCTCGTGTCTCGGTGACGAGGTCCACCGCGCTCTTCGCCTGCGCCGAGGCGAGTCGCTTCCGTTCGGCGAGGTGCGGGCTCCAGCCGCGCTCGTCGTATGCGTGGAGGGGGACGCCTGGGCGCATCGCGAACCGGTTGAACGTGACCGCCTCGGCGCGATCCCAAGGGTGGAACGGCCACACCTTCCCGGCGCGGTCGACCGGGGGCGGCGCGGCCGGAGGGGAGGTGTCCGCGCCGGCGTCGGGCGTCGAGGCGTTCGCGGCGGAGGCGACCGTCATCGAGGCGCCTCCCGCGGAAGGGGCGACGCCCGCGCTCGCGGCGGGCGCAGCGGCTTGCGTCCCCGGCGCCGTGCTCGCGTGCGCCGGCGCGCGGCCGTCGGGGGGAGCACTGCTGCAGCCGAGGAGGGTGACGACGAGCAGGACAGACGCGGGACGGCGGCTCACGGCGTTCGAGACTACGGTCGATCGTGCGCCGTCGGAACGGCCTCACCCGTAGTCTCCACCGGCTGCCGGCGCGCGCGACCACGCCCGGATCCGGCGCGCGGGTCGCGCCCAAGTCGGCGCCTGCTCGCGGCGGGATCCCGACGGCCGCGGCGCAGCGCCCGCACCCAAACGGGACCGCGGGGACGCGCCGCGCCGCGAGCTCGCGGCGCGGCGACCGCCAAATGAATATGCATATCCATTGGTTGAGGCTCGACTGCGGTCGCGCTCCGCCCTCGCCGCCCCGAAGCGCCGTCGCAGGCAGGGGGCTCGCGTCGGGAGGGCCCGCGCGGCCCGCGCGCCCCCGCCTCGGGGACGATCCGCCTCCGCCCGTTTCCGATCCGAAGGGACCGTGGTAAGCCCCCGACACACCGCATGTTCGACGCGATCGCGAAGGGTTTCCGGCAGGCAAAGAACCGCCTCGCCGGGTTGACGGAGCTCACCGAGCAGAACATCGACGCCGCGCTGCGAGAGGTGCGGCTCAGCCTCCTCGAGGCCGACGTCGAGCTCGGCGTCGTGAAGGCGTTCCTCGCGCGCGTCAAAGACAAGGCGCTCGGCGAGGTCGTTCGCGTCAAGGCCAAGGCCAAGGACGGCGAGGCCATCAAGGTCTCGGCGGGCGATCAGTTCACCAAGATCTGCCACGACGAGCTCGTCGCGTTCATGACGGCCGAGGGCGACGCGCTGACGTTCGCCGACAAGGGACCGACCGGCATCATGATGGTCGGCCTCCAGGGATCGGGCAAGACGACCACGTGCGCGAAGCTCGCGCGCTTCCTCCAGAAGGACAAGCGCAAGCCGCTGCTCGTCGCGGCCGACATGCAGCGCCCCGCCGCCGTCGAGCAGCTCCAGGTGCTCGGCAAGAGCATCGACGTGCCGGTCTGGAGCGTCCCGGGCGCGTCGCCCGTCGAGATCTGCGCCCAGGCCGAGGCCGAGGCCAAGCGGCTCGGCTGCGATGTCATCATCTACGACACCGCGGGCCGCCTCGCGATCGACGACAAGCTCATGCAGGAGCTCGCGGAGATCAAGGAGCGCACCGGTCCCGAGAACATCATGCTCGTGGTCGACGCGATGATCGGCCAGGACGCGGTGAAGGTCTCGAAGGGCTTCCACGACCGCCTCGGTCTCACGGGCGTCGTGCTGACGAAGCTCGACGGCGACGCGCGCGGCGGCGCGGCGCTCAGCGTGAAGGAGGTCACCGGCGCGCCGGTCCGCTTCGCCGGCATCGGCGAGGGCACCGACAAGTTCGAGGAGTTCCGGCCGGACGGCATGGCGAGCCGCGTCCTCGGCATGGGCGACGTCGTCGGCCTGATGAAGGACTTCCAGGACGTCGTCGACGAGGAGAAGGCCGCCGAGGACGCGATGAAGATGCTCCAGGGAGACTTCTCCCTGGACGACTTCCTCTCGCAGATCCGGATGATCCAGAAGATGGGGAGCCTCAAGGACATCGTCGGGAAGATCCCGGGGATGGATCAGCTCCCGAGCGACGTGAACCTCGACGATCGCGAGCTCGTGAAGATCGAGGCGATGATCTCGAGCTTCACGGCGTTCGAGAAGAAGGACCCCTACGCGCTCATCCGCGAGCCGGGCCGCGTCGCGCGCATCGCGAAGGGCTCGGGCACGCCGGAGCCGGCGGTGAGCGAGCTCGTCCAGCGCTTCCTCTTCATGAAGCAGATGATGTCGAACATGGGCGGCATGGGCGGCCTGCTCGGCAACATCCCGGGCATGAAGCAGCTCGGCGCGATGCGGAACTTGAAGAAGGCCGCGTCCCAGATGGGCGGCATGGGCGGCTTCCCGGGTATGGGCGGCGGCTTCCCGGGCATGCCGGGTATGGGCGGCTTCCCGGGCATGGGCGGCTTCCCGGGCATGCCGGGTATGGGCGGCTTCCCCGGGATGGGCGGCGGCGCCCCGGGCGAGAGCATGACGAAGATGAAGGCGCTCTCCGACAAGGAGAAGAACGCGAAGAAGGCGCAGCGCAAGCGCGAGAAGGACGCCCGCAAGAAGAGCCGGCGCTGAGGCGCGCCGGGGTGGGCGGTCGCCTCTCTCAGGGAGCCGACGCGGGGACCATCCGCAGTACGCGGCCCGCCGCGTGCTGCGCGACCAGGATCTCGCCGTCCTCGTCGAGCCGGATGGAGACGGCGCGCATGCGGGGCTCCGAGTGGATCCGGATCGGGGTCGGGGTGAGCGAGTCCATCGTCGCGGCCCAGAAGTAGCCGGAGCCGGCGTCGCAGTAGACGTACTTGCCGGTGAGGCTCGGGATCTTCGTCCCGTGGTACACGACGCCGCCGACGATCGCGTTCGCCTCGGTGTGATCGTGGACGATGAGCGGATCGATGAACGAGCCGTCGCAGCCCGGACCGCCGTCGAAGCACTCGCGGCCCTCGCGGGCGGCCCAGCCGTAGTTCCCGCCCGGGAAGATCTCGTTGATCTCCTCCCAGGAGAGCTGGCCGACGTCGCCGGCGAACAGGCGTCCGGTCGGGACATCGAAGTCGAAGCGCCACACGTTCCGCAGGCCGTACGCGTAGATCTCCGGGAGCCCGCCGCCGTCGACGAACGGGTTCGACGCCGGGATGGCGTAGGGATCGCCGTCGTCCACGTCGATGCGGAGGATGGTGCCGAGGAGATTGTCGTTGTTCTGCGCGTTCCCGTAGGTGAAGTCCGTCTGACTGCCTCCCTCGCCGGAGGCGATGTAGAGGTAGCCGTCCGGCCCGAAGACCAGGCTGTTGTTGTTGTGGTTCACCCCCGGCTGGTCCCAGACGAGCAGTCGCTTCTCCGTGTCCGCGGCGAACGTGAGTCCGCCGTCGAGCGACTCGTACCGCGCCACGACGGACTGCATCACGACGTCGGCTGGGGGCGGATCGTCCGGGTGTGACGCCGTGTACGCGACGTAGAGGTACGGCGTCGCGGGGAAGCCCGGATGGAACGTGAAGCCGAGGAGGCCCTGATCGTAGCCTTGCGTGACGCGCGAGGTGATGTCGAGCGCGAGCGCGTCGGTCGAGCCGTCCGCTCCGAGGATGCGGAGCCTCCCAGGTTGCTCGGCGACGTAGATGCGTCCGGCGCGCGCCGCGATCTCGATGGGCCTCGTCAGCGGCCCCGTCGACACCGGCTCGAAGTCGACCACGCGCGCCCCAGCGTCGATCGAAGCGTCGTCGTCCGGTGTGAACGGCGTCTCGAGCGGTCCGGCGTCTGGGGTCGCGGGGGCCGGGGAGGGGTCGGGAGGCGCGCTCGTCAGCTCTTGCGGCTTCGTCTCCGCGCATGCGAAGACGATCCCTGCGGCGGCGGCGGAGACGAGGGCGAGCCCGAGCGGACGAGAGACGCGCGGCACACCTGCTGTGTGGCCGCGAGGACCCCCGACGTGGATCGAATGCGGACGACCGCCCGGAGTTTGTCGACGAACCGTGCGACATTTCGCCGATCGGGCGCCTGAGACGCCTGCGATGCCTGCGCGGCGGAGCTTCGCTCGCGCGCGCCGTCCCACGCGATTTCGCGCAGTTCCATCGGCTCGGAAGGGGGCGCGCGCGGCCGCTGCGGCGCGGTGACGAGCCTTGCGTTCTTCGCCGGCGGCGTCTTAGATGCGGCGACAAGGAGGCCTCGTGCGAACTTTCGTCCTCATCGCCGCCCTCGGCATGGTGCCCTTCGCTCCGGCTTGCGTCGGGGGCAAGACGCAGATCAGCGCCGAGGACAAGGAGCGGCTCAAGGCCCACATCCTCGACGCGGTCCCGGCGGACGCGAAGAAGACCGACGTGAACTTCGAGAACAAGGTCCACCTCGTCGGCTACAAGGTCGAGCCCGCGCAGGCGGGGCCGGGCACGCCGGTGAAGGTCACCTACTACTGGCGCTGCGACGAGCCGGTCGAGGAGGGCTGGAAGCTCTTCACGCACATCCAGCACGAGGGCTTCGACCGCCACGAGGGCATGGACAGCGTCGGGCCGCTCCGTGAGGCGCGCGGGCAGAGCCAGGTGCTCGGCCCCGACAAGTGGGAGCGCGGGAAGATCTACGCCGACGAGCAGTCGTTCACGATGCCCACCGAGCTCCGCGGCCCCGACACCATCGTGTACGTCGGCATCTACAAGGGCGACGCGCGGCTCCGGACCATCAGCGGACCGAACGACGGCGACAACCGAGCCATCGTCGCGAAGATCAAGACGGGCGTTTCGCCGAAGCCCGCGGAGCCCGGCAAGCGTGGGGCGCTCGATCTGCCCGAGCTCTCCGTCGGCAAGCTCGCCGCCGGCGAGAAGATCGTGATCGACGGCAAGGGCGATGACAAGGCATGGGGAGGCGCAGCGAGCACCGGCCCTTTCGTCGACGTGGGAACGGGTAAGCCCAACACCTCGTTCCCGGTCAACGGCGCCGCGAAGCTCTTGTGGGACGACGAGCACATGTACGTGCTCATCGAGATCAAGGACCCCGACGTCGTCGGTCACTTCACCAGCAAGGAAGCGCAGCCGAAGGACTGGACCGCCACCGGCCAGCCGATGACGTGGACGCGTCACACGTCGGAGATCATGATCGATCCCGACGGGGACGGCGACAACGTCAACTACTACGAGCTGCAGATCAACCCGCAGAACAAGGTCTTCAGGTCCCAGTTCGACGGGTACAACAAACCGAAGGTCGAGCCGCAAGGCCCCTTCGGGCACGAGGACTGGGACCCGAAGATGCGGTCTGCCGTCGTCGTGAAGGGCACGATCGACGACAGCTCGGACAAGGACGAAGGGTACGTGGTCGAGGCCGCGATCCCGTGGAAGGCCTTCGAGAAGGGCGCCAAGCAGCTGCCGCCGAAGCCAGGCGACACGTGGCGGATGAACTTCTACGCGATGGCGAACAACGGCGGGACGGCGTGGTCGCCGATCCTCGGCCAGGGCAACTTCCACAAAGCGAGCCGCTTCGGCAAGGTGACGTGGGCCACGAAGGAGTGGCTCGCGTCGCGCGAGGCGTCGGCGGACGGCGGCGTGGCGGGTGACGGCGGCGCCTCGCAGCGAGACGCCGCTGCTCCGGGCGACGCGGGCGCGCGTCCGCGCGTGCTGCTGAACCTCGGGCTCGACGCCGGTCCGCCGCGTCGTGAAGTCGTTCCGTAAGCGGGACGCTCGCGGACGTTCGGGCCGCGCCGTCGCGCGCGTCGAGATAGCCGAATTGTGTCGCGGACCGTGGCGCTGACGTACGCTCCCCGCCATGCGTCGAGCTCTCTTCGGCCTCCTTGCTTCGTCGTGTCTCCTCGGTGTGCTCTGCGCCACGCTCCCCGCGAGCGCGCAACCGAAGGGGACGGCGCCCGGCTCTTCGTCGAGCGGCCGCATCAACCTGCGGCGGGGGGACGCCGGGGACGCCGACGCGCAGGCGGCGCGGGGGCGCGCGCGCGCCGGCGACTGCGCCGGCGCGCTGACCTCGTTCGACGCAGCTATCCGCCGGACGGTCGAGCCCACGCTCCGTCGTGACCGCGGCCTGTGCCACGAGAAGCTCGGGCACCCGTTTCCGGCGATCGACGACTACCGCGCCTACCTCGAGTCCTACCCGGACGCTCCCGACTCCGACCAGATCCGCGAGCGCCTCGGCGCGCTCGAGGAGCAGACCGGCACCGGCGGGCCGTCGGCGCGGTCGGTGAAGCCGCGCGATCGCGACGTTCCGAAGGACGACGGCGAGGCCCGCGCGAGCGTCTCGTTCGGGAGCAGCGGCGCGAGCGCGTCGTCGGACTCGTCCTCGTCGTCGGACTCGTCCTCGTCGTCGGACTCGTCCGAGGACGGCAGGTCGTCGTCGCCGACGCGCTCGTACGACTACTACGCCGCGCAGGAGAAGCTCGCGGACGCCGCGGAGAGCTCGCCGCTCCGCTACGGCTCGGGCATCGTGCTCGGCCCCTTCGTCCACCTGCCGCGCTTCTTCTTCGGCGACGGCGCGACCCAGACGGATGGGCTGGGGTACGGCGTCGGAGCCGCGCTCCGCTACTCGACCGGCCCTACGGTCAGCATCATCAGCGAGCTCGGCTACGCGGGCATCGGCACGTCCGGCGCCTCGACCTCGCGCTCGGGACCGCTCCTCATGGCCGGGGTCGAGCTCCGGCTGCCGGTCTCGCGCTTCGCGAGCGACCACATCCTTCTCCGCGGCGGTCTCGGCTACGAGCGCCAGATGATCACCGGGTCGCGCTACGTCCTCGACAACCTCCTCGGGCGCTTCGGCGTGGGGTTCCGCCACGTCTTCGGCCCGTCGCTCGGGCTCGAGCTCCTCGTCGACGGAGGCCCCGCCTACGTCATGCCGGAGGACGCGGACGCGCGGCTCCACGTCCTCGTCGGCGCTTCGATGGCGTTCGTCGTGGGGTTCTGACCGCCCGCGGGGGCATCCAGTAGTAAGCTCCGGGCGGCATGGCTCGGAGGCGCGGATGGGCTTCGTCGGAGGGCGCTCGCTTCCTCCTCGAGGATGGGCGAGCGGGCCGCTGGCTCCTCGCGGCGGCCGTCCTCCTGAGCGGCCTCGGTCTCGGCGCGCTGCACACGCCGGTGCTGGCTGCGGTCGCGCTGCTGGCCGCGGTGGCGACCGGGCTCGTGTGGTTCGACGCCGAGCCGCTCGAGCCGCGGCCCGCCGCGACGGTCCTCGTCGCGGTCGCGGCGGTCCTCGTCCTGTGGACCGCCGTGCAGATCGTGCCGCTCCCGCGCGGCGTGCTCGCGGCGCTCGCGGGCGCGAACGCGGACGTCTGGGCGCGCTCCTTGAGCCCGCTCCGCGAGGATGGGCCCGCGTTCGCGAGCCTCTCGCTCGAGCCGGTGGCGTCGCGCGTCCAGCTCCTTCGAGGCGTGACGTACCTCGTCGTCTTCGTCGGCGCGCTGCGGGTCGCGCGGCGGCCCGAGGGGGTCGCCTTCCTCGAGCGCACCCTGCTCGTCTCGGCCGTCGCGATCGCCGGCGCGGCGCTGGTTCACCCGGTGCTCGGCGCGCGCAAGGTCTTCGGCCTCTACGAGCCCGTAGAGAGCTACGCCTACCTCGCGAACCACGTCGCGCCGCTGCTCAACACGAACCACCTCGCCGCCTACGTCAACATCGGCGTGCTGCTCGCGTTCGCGTCCGTCGTCGAGCGTCGGGAGGTGCTCCCGCGGCCGCTCGCGCTGGTCATCGTGCTCTTGCTGGGCGCCACGACGGTCTGGACGTACTCGCGAGGCGGGACCGCGACCATGCTCCTCGGGACGCTCGTCGTCGCCGCGCTCGCCTTCGGCGCGCGGCGGGCGAAGCGCGCTCGCGTCGCCGCGCCGCTGGTCGTCGTGGCGGTCGCCATCGGCGGCGCCGCGGTGCTCCTCATGTCGGCCTTCGACGGGACACGCGCGAAATTCGCGAACAACAACCTCTCGAAGATCGACACCGTCGTGAACGCGCTCGACCTCGTCCGCGACTTCCCGCTCTTCGGGGTCGGACGCGGCGCGTTCGAGGCGACCTTCCCGAGCGTCCGGACCGGTACGGGCTACTGGGTCTTCACGCACCCGGAGAACGTGATCGCCCAGTGGACCACCGAGTGGGGCGTCCCGGTGGCCGCCGGCGCGATGTTCGCGATCGCCTGGGCGCTT
>JAHBWA010000224.1 GCA_019637195.1 Labilithrix sp.
CGAGCGCAGACCGCCGATGAGCTGGTGGAGGATCGACGCGAGCGAGCCGCGGTGCGGGACGCGCCCCTCGATCCCCTCCGGGACGAGCTTCTCGTCGGCGGTGCCGCCCTGACCGTAGCGGTCCTTGCTCCCCTTCTTCATCGCGCCGAGCGAGCCCATCCCGCGGTAGACCTTGTAGCTGCGGCCCTGGAAGAGGACGAGATCGCCCGGCGACTCGTCGGTGCCCGCGAAGAGCGAGCCGATCATGACGGCGGCCGCGCCGGCGGCGATCGCCTTCGTGACGTCGCCGGAGTACTTCACGCCGCCGTCGGCGATGATCGGCACGTCGTGCCGATCGGCGACGCGCGCGCAGTCGCTGATCGCGCTGATCTGCGGGACGCCGATCCCCGCGACGACGCGGGTGGTGCAGATGCTCCCGGGGCCGATGCCGACCTTCACCGCCGACGCGCCCGCGTCGATCAGCGCCTCGGTCGCGTCCGCGGTCGCGACGTTGCCGGCGATCACCGGCACGCCGTGGCGCTTGGTGATGTCGCGCACGGCGTCGATGACGCCCTTGGAGTGGCCGTGCGCGGTGTCGACGACGATGACGTCGACGCCCGCGGCGACGAGGGCGTCGACGCGCTCGTCGCGATCGGGGCCCGGGCCGATCGCCGCGCCGACGCGGAGCCGGCCCTTCTCGTCCTTCACCGCGAGCGGGTTGCGATCCGCCTGGAGGATGTCCTTGATCGTGATGAGACCGACGAGCTTACCGCCCTCGACGACGAGCAGCTTCTCGATGCGGTTCTTGTGGAGCAGCTCCCGCGCCTCGTCCGTGCGGACGCCCGGCGAGACCGTCACGAGCTCCTTCGTCATCAGCGCGCTCACCGGCTGATCGAGGTTTCGCTCGAAGCGGATGTCGCGCGCCGTGAGGATGCCGACCGGGCGATCGCCCTCGACGACCGGGAGCCCCGAGACGTCGTGCTCGCGCATCGTCGCGAGCGCCTCACGCAGCGGCTGGTTCGGGTGGACCGTGACGGGCGCCAGCACCATGCCGCTCTCGGCGCGCTTCACCTTCTCGACCTCGCGGGCCTGATCGGCCGGCGAGAGGTTCTTGTGGAGGATGCCCATCCCGCCCTCGCGCGCCATCGTGATCGCTGCGCGCGCCTCGGTGACGGAGTCCATCGCCGCGCTGACGAGAGGGACGTTCAGGTCGACCCCTTTGCAGAGCCGCGTCCGGACGTCGACGTCCTTCGGGAGCACTTCGCTGTAGGCCGGGACGAGGAGGACGTCGTCGAACGTGAGGCACTCCCGGAGACGGTCTTCGAGCATGCGCGGCACTTAGCGCGCGGACCCGCCGAAGGGAAGCCACGGCCGAGCGTAGGCGCGCGGCCACGAGGGCGTGACGGGTCGAGCTCGACGGTCGCGCCGAGGCGGCGACCCGCGCGGCGCTCGCGCCGGTCGGCGCCAGATGCGCGCCGAGAGGGCTACTCCGGGACCGACTTCCCCTTGCCGATCTCGCCTTCGCGGTAGTCGTCGAGGCCCTCGCAGAAGCTGTGCGAGACCTCCGGGTCGAACTGGGTGCCCGAGCAGCGCTCGATCTCGGCGACCGCCACCTCGTGCGGGAGCGCGCGACGGTAGGCGCGATCGCTCGTCATCGCGTCGTACGTGTCGGCGACGGCGATGATGCGCGCCATCAGCGGGACGTCGGGGCCCTTGAGCCCGAGCGGGTAGCCGCGGCCGTCCCAGCGCTCGTGGTGGAGGTGCACCCCCGGGATGAGCGGGTGCAGGAAGCGGATGGGCTCGAGGATGTCACGGCCGTAGCCGGGGTGGCGCTTGAACGCCTCGTACTCGTCCTGCGAGAGCTTGCCCGGCTTGTTGAGGTTGAACACGCAGCCGATCTTGCCGATGTCGTGCATCAGCGCGCTCTGGCGGACGATCTCGATCTGCTCGGGCGAGAGGCCGAGGCGCGTCGCGAGGTACATCGCGTAGGTGGCGACGCGCTCGGAGTGGCCCGCCGTGTAGCGGTCCATCTTGTCGATCGCCTTCGCGAGGCCCTCGATCGTCTGCTGGAAGGTGGCGCGGAGATCCTCGTAGAGGCGCGCGTTCTCGATCGCGGCGGCGGCGCGGGAGCCGACGATCGAGAGGAGCTTGCGCTGCCCCTCGTCGAAGCGCTTGCCCTTCGTGAAGCTGGCGACGGAGATCCAGCCGAGCACCCGCTGCTTCATGCGCAGCGGGACCGCGATGAGCGACTCGACGGGGAGCTCCGGCTCCTTGTCGAAGAAGCGCATCACCTTGTCGCGACCATGCTCGAGGAGCGTCGAGTCCTCGGTCAGGTGCGCGGCGATCGCCTGCGGGGCGAAGGTGCCGAGGCTCGTGTCCTTGATGTCCTTCAGCGTGACGCTGCGGAGGTGCTTGGGCGGGAGCAGGCGCTGGCGCTCGAAGTAGCCGCCCTCGCCGTCGTCGAGCCACGTCGACGCCAGGTCGGCGTGGATCTCGTGGATCGCCGTCTCGCCGACGGTGGCGAGGACCTCCTCGAGCGAGAGGCTCGCGGCGATCGCCTCGCTCACCTTGTAGAGCGAGAGGGCCTCCTTCAGGCGGAGGTTCTCCGCCGCGAGCCGCTGCTTCTCGAGGCCGCGCTGGACGACGTGGATGACCTCTTCGACCTTGAACGGCTTGAGGATGTAGTCGTAGGCGCCGCGCTTCATCGCGTCGATCGCCGTCTCGACGGTGCCGAAGCCGGTCATGATGACGGTGAGCGCGTTCGGAGCGGCGTTGCCGATCTGCTCGAGCAGCTCGATCCCGCCCATCCGCGGCATCTTCAGGTCGCTGATGACGAGGTCGTAGTGCGCGTGGTTGAGCTCGCTGAGCGCGGCCTGCCCGTCCTCGGCCGTACGGACGACGTAGCCTTCCATGCCGAGGAAGTCGGCGAGGATGTCGCGGATGAACTTCTCGTCGTCCACGATCAAGACGCGAGGTCGTTCTTCGTTCGTCATCATCTGCAGTGGTCCGGGGCGTCCCCCGAGACGGCATCCGACTTTACCAGACCCGCCGTACACCCCTTCAGACTTTCGTCGGACCGGCGGCGCCCCACGAGGCCAGCGCTCCTTCGGACCGAGCGGCTCGAGCTCGCCCCGGCCTTGCGGCGGCCATGCACCTGCCGGCGCGGCGCGGCGGCCCAACCCGCGCCGCGGCGCCGCTCCCGGCCGGCGCAAGCCCAGCCGGCGTTGCCGCCCAGACTCGGCCGTGCAAGGTTTTGGAGAGCGATCATGGCCGTGCGCGCTGCCTCGTCCCGAGCCCGGGCTCTCGCCACTCCGCCCGGCGGCGTGGTCCGGCGCGGCCCCGCTCCGCTCGCGCTGGCCGTCTACGGGGCGCTGTCCTTCGTCACCCTCGGCGTGGCGCTCGCGCGCGACACGAGCCCGGTGGCGACCGAGGCCTGGCTCGAGCTGCCCGACTGGTCACGCCACGTCGTCAGCGTCGCGGGCGGCGCCGTCCTCGGGGCCGCGACGGTGCGCGCGACGCGCTCTTTCGTGAAGCGGTGGGGCTGGGCGCGGATGCTCCACGCCGACCTCCGCCCAGCCGTGCGCGGCGCGGGGGACGCCACCCTCCTCGTGCTCGGGGTCGCGAGCGGCGTCGCCGAGGAGCTGTTCTTCCGCGGGCTCATCGCGCCGGCGCTCGGCCTCGTCCTCTCGTCGCTCGCCTTCGGCGCGCTCCACCAGCTCCGCGGCCGCGTCGGCTGGATCTGGGCGGCGTGGGCGGCGGTCATGGGCCTGCTCTTCGGCGCGCTCTTCTTCGCGACCGGGAGCCTCCTCGGACCGATGCTGGCGCACGTCTCGATCAACGTGATGAACCTGCGCTTCCTCCGCGACACCGACGTCGAGCCGCGCAAGCCGCGTCGCCTCGGCGGGTTGCTCGGCCAGGCCTGAACGCCCCCCCCGCGGAACGCTCCACGGCGCGCGGCCGTCACTGACCGCGCGCCGTGCTCAGCCGGTGGGCTGCAGCATCTCGATGCCGTCGGCGATCGACCGCGCGACCTCGTGGGTCAACGTGCGGAGCGCGGAGAGCGCCCCCTCGAGCGCGCCCGTCGCGCGCACGAGCTCCTGCTCGTGCGCCTCGTTCCTGCCGTCGAGCTGCTTCTGGAGCGTCTCGATCTGGAACGCGAGGTCGTCGACGACACCGGCGGCGCGCCGCTCCTCGGCCTCGAGCGCCTCGATCTCCCACGGGCGCGGGTCCGTGACCGTCGGGCGCTCGGCGAGGGACGCCGACAGCGGGCGGTCCGAGGACGGGAGCGACTCCGACAGCGCCTGCTGCAGGGCCTCGCGCCGCGCGCGGAGCGCGTCGAGGTGGGCGCGTTCGCGCGAACGATCGTGCACGAGCACGTCGATCGCGTGCCCGAGGTTGCCGCGGAACTCGCGCCCGACCGCCTCGAGGCGGTCCACCCGGGCTTGCAGCTCGGAGGCCATCTTGGTCGCGCGCTCGACGCGCGGGAGCATCTCGCCCGCGACGAGCGCGAGCTCGGCGGCGCGCCCTGCGACGAGCGCCGACTCCCCGCCGGCGCGACGCGCCCGGGTGATGTGCGTCTCGAGCTCGGCGAGCGACGTCGCCCAGCGCGCGCTCATGTCGCTCGTCACCAGCCTGCCCACGTCGGCGGTCGCGAGCTCGACGACGAGCCGCGGCTGGCTCGTGCGGTCGATGATGGTCTCGAGCGGCTCGCGCGCGGCCGCCGCGCTCGGACCAGGCGGCGCGCTCCCCGTCGCGGGGTCGGCGCCGGGCGCGACCGAACCCACGGCGAAGCGCCGGAGGATGTCGACCAGCGCGTCGTGGAGCGCGAACGCGTCGTGCGGCCGCTCGTCGGGGTCCCGCGCGAGGCAGCGCAAGAGGAGCGACTCGAGGTCCGGAGGGAGCCCGCTCACGCGCTGGCTGGGCGGGATCGGCGCGCTCGTGAGCGGCTTGAGGAGGAGGTCCGACTGCCCGCGGCCCTCGAACGGGAGCTGCCCCGTGACCATCTCGTAGAGGACCACCGCGAGCGAGTAGATGTCGGCGCGCCCGTCGATCGGGAGGCCTCCCACGTACTCCGGCGCGATGTAGCCCGGCGTGCCGAAGAGCTGCTCGTTCAGCGTGAGCGTCGGCTCTCCCATCATCTTCGCGATGCCGAAGTCGGTGAGCTTCACGAGCTCCGGCGACGCCGCCAGCTCGATGGCCAGCGCCTTGCGCGGGACGAGCAGGATGTTCTCCGGCTTGAGGTCGCGGTGGATGATGCCCGTCTGGTGCGTCCGCGCGAGCGCGCTCGCGACCTGGAGCGCGATTCTCGACGCGCGATCCCACGCGAGCGGTCCCTGCTGTATCTGAGCGAGGAGCGACTCGCCCTCGACGTATTCCATGACGAGATACGCGACGCCGTCGGACTCGCCGACGTCGGTGATCTCGACGATGTTCTCGTGGTTGATCCGGTTGACCGCGCGCGCTTCGCGGAGAAACCGCTCGCGGTGCTCGGGGATGCGCGACAGCTCCGGACGCAGGATCTTGAGCGCGCTCAGGCGACTGATCAGCTCGTGGCGCGCGAGGTAGACGACGGACATGCCTCCCGCGCCGAGCTTCTTGATGAGGCGGTAGCGCGCGGCGATCGTCTTGCCGAGGAAGCGGTCCGTGCTCTTCTGCAGCTCCGCGCCGTCGAACGGGCAGAACCCCGCGTCGTCCGGGAGGAGCTCGGAGCAGCGCGGGCAGAGCTTCGACACGGCCGAGAGCCTACCATCTCGCGCTCCTCGGCGGCGCAAGCCGAACGACGCCGCTGTCGGCGCGCTCCTCTAGACCGGGACCGGGCCGCCGAACGCCCCGAAGAGTCGGGCGATCCAGAGGAGCAGCTCGAGCCCGAAGAGCACCAGGATCCCCCGCTTGAGCACGAACCCGAGGCGCCCCTCGCCCGCGTCCCGAACATCGCCGTAGGTGAGCACCGAGACGAACGCCTGAACGGCGAAGATCCCTATGAACAGGGCCATGACCGGCCCGACCGCGTTGTAGCGGAGCGCGTCGTGGACATCGCCGCGCGCCAGGGCGAGCACCGCCCGGGTGGAGCCGCACCCGGGGCAGGGCGTGTGGAACAGGCTCGCGAACACGCACGGGATCGCCTGCGCATAGAGGAGCCCGCCGACGGCGCCGGCGAACGCGACCGTCAGGGCCGCCCGCCGGAGGCGAACGGGGAGCGGCGCGGGCGGCGCGGACGCGAACGGCTCGGGTCGGGAAACGTGCACGACGGAGAAACGTTTCGAATTGGCATCGGCAACGGTCGATGCGATTCTCCGATTCCCGAGGCCGAGGACGAACCCGTCGGAGACGACGCGCGGCTCGGATTACGACGGAGAGACCTCATGATGATTTCGGACCCGACGAGCGCAAACGGAAATCTTCACGCCGCCGGTGGCTACGGTCCTCCGGGGGGCGGGTATCCTCCGCCGGGCGGTGGGGGTGGAGGTTTCGGTGGTCCTCCGCCGGGCGGCGGTGGCTACGGCGGCCCGCCGGGCGGCGGCCCGCCGGGCGGCTACGGTGGACCCCCGGGCGGCCCGCCGGGCGGCGCTCCGCCGGGCGGCGGATACGGCGGCCCGCCGGGTGGCGGATACGGCGGACCCCCGCCGCAGGGCTTCGGTCCCCCGGGCGGGTTCCCGCCGCCGGGCGGCCCCATGATGCCGGGCGCCGGCGGGGACGTGAACACGACCCTGCCGCTCGTCCTCAGCATCGTCCAGCTCGTCCTCTGCTGTAACCTGATCTTCGGCGGCATCGGCCTCCTCTTCGCCATCCAGGCCGGCACCGCGAAGAAGGCGGGCGATCTCCAGACGGCGCGCGCCAAGGCGAAGACCGCGATGATCGTGATCATCATCGGCGCGGTGCTCGAGACCATCGGCGTCACGATCAACATCCTCCTCAACGCGATGAACTGAGGCCGTCCCTGGGCGCGCGAGCGCGCCCGGAGGGCTCCAGTGGGAGACGAAGAAGGAGAGCCGACGTTCGGCTCTCCTTCTTTCGTTCGTGCTCGCGGTCACCTACACGACGCCGGACGGCGCCCGGGCGGTCATGGCGCCGCCAGGCTGCAGTCGAGCGCCTGACGCCACTCGATCCCCTCGGTCACGCCGACGCGCGCGAACGTCCCGCCCTTGCCGACGAGCCACGTGGCGAACGTCACCTGCTCGTAGCCCCCGCCGTACGTCTGCGGCACGCGCAAGCTCGCGTCGGGCAAGCTCACCTCGAGTCCTTCGAGGCAGACGCGCCTCGGCGTCCAGCGCACCCGCGCGAGCATCGGCGCGTCCGAGACGCGCAGCTCCGGCGTCGCGATCCGGATCCACGGCGCGGAGATCTGCAGCGTGGCGCGGAAGCCCCCCGCCTCGGCCTTGCACGCGGGATCGTCGGCGAGCCGGAGCTCCGACCACGGCGCGAGCGGCGACGGCGGCGCGGACGGGACGACCACGAACGCCGGATCGAGCGTCGAGGGCGGGTCGCTCCCGCTCGGCGTGCGCAGGATCGCGAGCTCGCCCTTCGGGCCGACCGCGAGGGCGTCGGGGTTCGCCGGGTAGAACGACTCGGTCGCGCTCGCGCCGAGCTCGAAGAGGTCCGCCGCGCCGGCGACGCCGACCTTGAAGACGCGGCTCGCCCCGCTCGGGTCGACCTCGAGCAGCGCGTGCTCGTCCTGCGGCAGCGCCACCCCGGAGATCACGCTGGCGCCGGTCTGCGAGGCGCGGATCGCGAGGCGGCTGCGCTCGCCGCGCAGGATCGCGACGAGGCCGTGCTCGACGTTGTGGAGCGCGAGCTCCGACGTCGCCCCCGGCTCCCACGGCGTGAGCGGCACCGCGACGGCGCTCTCGGTGAAGTCCTCCACGAGGATCTCCTCGCTCGTCATCCCCGCGCGACGCCCCGCGGCCACGACGTCGCTCATGGCGATGCTCGCGCGGACGATCCTCGCCTGCGGATCGAACGGACCGACGTACGACACGCCACGGCGGAGCGAGAGCGCGCTCTTGTTCGGCCCGGTCACCGTGAAGACGTCGCCGCCGCTCGACGTCGCGAAGCCGGAGAGCAGCGCGCGGATCGAGGGCGTCGCCTCGGACGCGCTCGCGACCGGCTCGTGGATCGGGCTCACGATGCCGCGGTGGATCGGGCTCCGCAGGTAGCCCCAGTCGTCGTGGCGCTCGTCGGCGACGGGGAGCCGGGCCGCGCCGAGCCCGAGGTCATCCGGAGAGTCGTCGGTGCGCGCGATGAACTTCGAAGAGACCTCCCCCCGCGCGCGGCAGGAGAGCTCGACCGCGCGCGTAGGGCGGATCTCCGGGGCCGCGGCGGCGAGCACCTTCGCCGCCGCGACGCGCGGCGGAGAGGCCGACCACCCCACGCGGTAGAACGCGCCGAGGTCGCACCCCGCCGAGGTGCAGCTCAGGAGCTCGACGGCCTCGGCGCCGGAGGGCGGCGCGGCCACCTCCACCCACGACGCGCCGTGATCGCTCGACTGGTACAGACGCCCGTCCTTCGACCGTCCGAGGCCCATCGCGCCGGCGAAGACGACCTCGAACGCGTACGGCGACCGGACGAGCCTGCCACCGTCGACGATCTCGACGCTCTCGCCCTGCCCGTGCCAGCCGCGGAGGACGTCGCCGGCGCCGAAGGACCAGCTGCCGTCGACGACGCCGCTGTTCGTCATGAGCCGCTTGATGCGGATGAAGCGGCTACCCTTCCCCAGGCCTCCGAGCGACGCGCCGCGAGCGACGAGATCGCGCGCCTCGTCGGCGATCGGCTGGAAGCGCGCCGTCCTCGGGTCGTAGATGCCCGCGCTCGGTTCGGTGACGACGGCGACGACGTGTCCGTCGGCGCGCGGCACCCAGCGCGCGACGCTGACGTCGGGCGCGCCGCCGTCGGCGCCGAGGCCGGCGACGTCCAGCTCCTCCCACGCGCCGCTCGGCATCCGCACGCAGACGACGCGCGCGCCGCCGCCGCCGCTCGGCGGCGTGCCCTGACACGAGCCGGCGTAGGCGAGGCCGCCGTCGTCGCCGGCGTAGAACTGGCCGCCCCCCGCGAACGTCTGCTCGACGCTCGGCGCCTGCGACGAGAGCGTGCGCGACACGACGAACGCGCTGCCGCCGGCGCGGGACGCGCAGGCGAAGAGGACGTCTCCCAGGGCCGGCACGGCCTCGCACTGCGCGTCGGGCGGCAGCCGCCCGGGGACGACCGAGAGGACCTCGCCGGTGTACAGATCGACGCGCGCGACGTCGCCCGAGTCGACGACGATCGCCGTCGACTCGTCGAGCGCCGCGCCGCCGTGGAAGACCACGCGCAGCGGAGGCACGCTCCCGTGCCAGCGCGGGTCCTTGGCCCGGAGCTCGGTCGACCGATCGGGGGGCGCTCGATCGAACCACGAGAGGCCGCCGTCGAGCTCGAGGCGGGACGCGCCCGCGCTCGCGTCCAAGAGCCAGAGCTCGTCCGTCGTGCTCGTGACCCGCGCGGGCACGCCCTTCAGCTGCGCGGTGACGTCGCGCCAGTGCGCGCCGTGATCGACGCTCGTGAAGACCGCGCCCTGGAGATCGATCGCGATCGCTCGCCCGTCGTCGAGCGCGTGGACGTCGGCGACGCCGAGCGGGGCGATCTCCGCGCGCTCGCCGCCCGGGAGTCGAAGCGCCCACCGCGCGCCGCTCTGCAGACGCGCGACGAGCGCCTTCGGCGCGAACGCGATCGACTCGATGGGATCGGGCAAGCGCGTGACCGGGACGAGCTTCGCGTCGAACGTGTCGGCGCGGTAAATCGCGTTCGCGGTCCAGAAGACGAACCCGCCGCCGAAGCGCCGCGGGACCGCCGCGGCGCCGGCGATCGGCTCGTTCGTCGCGTCCGCCGCGACGCGCGGCTCGCCGCGCCCGACGATGACGCGACGCGTGTCGACGACGAGCCCGTGCACTCCCGGCGCCCCGAGCGCGAGCGTGACGCCGGCGCGCGCGGGGAGCGGATCGGCGACGAGGTACTGCGGGCGCCCGAACGACGACGCGCGCGGCTCCGGCCCAGGCTCGCCGTCCAGCGACGGCCCCACCGGCGCGCGGCGCTCCTCGTGGGCGCAAGCGACGGCCGCGAGCACGAGCGCTACGAGGGTCGCTGTTCGAGCGCGCATGGTCGGCCTACCTCGTCGAGACGCCGGTCATAGCGGATCCTTGGCTCGCGAGGCGTCTCCGTCGATGGATCCTCTCGGCGAGAGGCCGAGCACGGAGAGGTACGCCGCCCGGACGTCGCGCGTAACGGCGCGGTAACGCTCGAGTAGAGCTTCGGACGCCGTGCCGGACGGCGTGTGCGCGCCGTCGCGGACGCCCATGCGGCGGGCGAGCGCGGCGAGCCCGGGCGCGCCCTCCTCGATCAGGCTCGCGCTGGTGCCGTGCACGATGCGCAGCGCCTGCTCGAGGCGCCGGAGCATCGCGTACCCTTCGCGGAGGACCGCGGCGAGCGACGGGTCGAGGTAGCCGCACGCCTCCAGCGCGCCGATCGCGGTCTCGGTGTCGGTCGTGCGCACGCGCGGATCCGCGCCGTATTTCATCTGCAGCCACTGGACGGCGAACTCGACGTCGACGATGCCGCCGCGACCGAGCTTGACGTCGTGCCGGCGCGGCCCCTCGCGCGCGAGCTCGTGCTCCATCCGCATGCGAAGGCGGTTCATGCTCGCGGCGTCGGGCGCGCCGCGCTCGTAGGCGACGCGCGCCGCGAGCGCGGTGACCTTGCGGCCCAGCTCGACGTCGCCCGCGGCGGCCCGCGCCTTCACGAGCGCCTGCCGCTCCCAGTCGGCCGACTTGCGCCCGTCGTCCGCGCGGCGCTCGGCGGCCGCCGCTCCGTCGCCGTCCGTCCCGTCGCGCGACAGCCCGTGGTAGCGCGCGAACGCGTCGAGGCTCACGACGAGCAGGCCATAGCTGCCCGAGGGACGGAGACGCGTGTCGAGCTCGTAGCCCGGCCCGTCGCCGTGCGGCGTGCTCACGAGGGAGAGCACGCGCTGCGCCGCGCGGACGTACTTCTCGGCGAGCTCGTCTTCTCGCCCGGGGGCGTCGTAGACGAAGAAGATGTCGAGATCGGACCCGTAGCCGATCTCGCGTCCGCCGAGCTTGCCCATGGCGATCACCGAGAGGCCGCCCTCGAGCCCGCGCTCGGCGAGCGCGCGGCGCGTCGCGTGCTCGAGCGTCGCGTCGGCGAGCGCGCTCAGCACGAGCGTCGCGTCGCGGGTCTTGAGCTCCCCGGCGAGCTCGGCCAGGCCGACCTCCATCGTCACGCGCGCCTTCGCGTGCCGGAGCGCGCCGACGAAGGCCTCCTCGCTGTCGACGCGCTGGTCCGCGAGCCTCCGCGAGCGGGGCGGCAGCGTCAGACCGGCCGCGGCCTGCGCGGGATCGCCGGACGACTCGGGCGCCGTCGCCTCCTCGATCTCGACGTCGACGTCGCGACGCGTGCTCTCGGCGGTCGGCGGGACCTTGGCGAAGAGGACGCTGTCGACGAGCTCCGGTCGATAGACGAGCGACTCGCCGAGGAACGAGCTCGCGCCGAACAGGCCGACGAGCCGGCGGAGGACGTGCGTGTCCTCGGCCATCGCCCGCGCGTACACGCTCGGGGTCGAGAGGCGGGAGAAGAACGAAGCGAGCAGGCGCGCGGCCTGCTCCGGATCGGCCGCGTCGGAGAGCGCCTCGAGCAGCGTCGCGGCGAGGACCGGGTGCTTGTCCCGCGTGCTCGCGCCCAGCGGGAAGTCGGGCCGGCGCGCGAGCGCGAGCAGGTGGCGCGCGAGATCGGCCGAGGCGCTCGACACGAGCTCGGGCCCGCCCGCGCCCTCGGTGATCGCGGTCAGCACGATCATCTCCTCGCCCGACTCGATCGCCGTGAGCAAGAGCTCGAAGCGCGGGGCCCCCGCGCGCTCGCGGCCCCAGGAGCCGTCCTTCGTCAGCGAGGTGAGCCGCGCCGCGACCCGGCGCCGGGTCTTCTCGACCTCCCGCTCGAGCTCGTGACCGGACGCGTGGCCGAGCGAGCGCGCGACGGTCTCGAGCATCTCGCCGCGAGGCAGCTGATGCGTCTGGATCCCGGTCGCGAACTGCACGCGGTGCTCGAGCCGGCGGAGCGTGAGGTACGCCGCCTCGACCTCACGGCTCTCGCGATCCGTCACGAGCCCGCGCGAGCGCAGCCGCCGCAGCGCCTCGAGCGTGTTGGTGTCACGGAGGCTCGGCTCGCGTCCGCCCCAGACGAGCTGGAGCGACTGGACGAAGAACTCCGCCTCGCGGATCCCGCCGGTGCCGAGCTTCAGGTCGCGCTCGGGATCCTCCGACAGCTCGAGCCGCGCGCGCTGGACGAGCTGGGCCATCTCGCGGGCGATGCGCGGGTCGATCGCCTTGCGCCACACGAACGGCGCCAGCGCCTCGATGACCCGCGCGCCGAAGCCCGGATGGCCCGCGACGGGGCGCGCCCGGACCAGCGCGGCGCGCTCCCAGGTTCGCCCCCAGGTCTCGTAGTAGCGCTCGGCGGCGGCGAGCGCGTTGACGAGCGGTCCACGGGAGCCCTCGGGCCGAAGGCGCAGATCGACGCGCCAGCACATGCCCTCGTCGGTGACGTCCTCGA
>JAHBWA010000225.1 GCA_019637195.1 Labilithrix sp.
GGGGCACCTTCGCGCACGAGATCGAGGTCCTCCGCATCGAGGCCCTCGCGGCTTCGGGAGAGCGCGCGGCGGCCCGCGTGCGCGCCGAGAGGTTCCTCGCGACGAACACCGAGAGTCCGTACGCAGAGCGCGTCCGCTCCCTGCTCGACCGCACCGCGAACCGACCGTGAACACCGCGACCGCGCGGAACGAGGCTCCACCGTCGTCATGAACGAAGACCTATTCAAGCGCGCGCGCCGTCCGTCGAGGCTCGGCTTCGTCGTCCTCGCCGGCGTCGCTGTCGTGTTCGGGGCGGCGTCGTGCACCGTGAGCGAGAAGACGCCCTTCATCCTCGGCAACGATCTGCCCGACGGCTCGACGTCGCCCGGGCTCGTCAGCCCGCCCGAGCCGGACGCCGGCGACGACGACCGCGCGGCGCTCGTCGAGTACTGCCCGTCGGACCGGTGTCCCGACGGCTACACGACGTGCCCGAGCTCGCTCTTCCGCTGCGACGTCAACCTGAAGACCGACCGCGGAAACTGCGGCGCGTGCGGCTCGGCGTGCCCATCGTCGAACGGGCGCGAGATCTTCGAGTGCGTCGAGGGCAAATGCGTCCTCCACTGCGGGGATCAGGCGGGCAACGACTGCGACGGCATCGTCGACAACGGCTGCGAGACGCCGGCCAACGATCCCAAGAACTGCGGGGCCTGCGGGAACGAGTGCAACGATCCGGCGAATCCCTGCATCCGCTGGGACGGCGTCTGGGGCTGCGGATGCCCCTCCGGGCATAGCGCGTGCGGGCCGGGCACGATCAAGTCCTGCGTCGTGACGGACACCTCGGACGCGAACTGCGGTGGCTGCAACAACGTGTGCAACCCCGCAGGCGACGGCGGCGCGGCGCCCGACAACATGTACTACGGGTGCCTCGGCGGCGAGTGCGGGCGCCTCAAGTGCCGGACGGGCTACGCGAGCTGCGACGGCGATCTCGGCAACGGCTGCGAGACGCTGCTGACGACGGACGACGACTGCGGGAGCTGCGGCAACGCCTGCGGCGCAGGCGAGAGCTGCCAGCGGGACTACTTCGGCAACTACGTCTGCATGTGTCCGCCGGGGCTCACGCTCTGCAACAACCGCTGCGTCGACGTCGCGACCGACGTGTTCCACTGCGGGAGCTGCGGCGCGCAGTGCGAGGACTTCACAGGCGGGATCATCGTCGGCGCGAGCGGCAAGACCAGCGTGGCCACCTGCGTCTACGGGACGTGCGCCCTCACGTGCGTCGCCGGCCGCGCGGATTGCAACGGCAACCGCCTCGACGGCTGCGAGACGAACACGAACAACGATCCGCAGAACTGCGGCGGGTGCGGGGCCGTATGCGATGCCGTGGCGGGACAGGCCTGCGTCGGCGGGCGCTGTGCGGTGGAGCCGTGCGACCAGATCGACGCCGGACCGGTGGCGAAATGAAGGCGAAGAGCGTGATCGTCGCGGGCGCCGTCGCGGCCTCGGTCTTCGCGGGGCTCGGCGCGTGCGCGACCGACGAGGAGCCCGTGGTCGACGTGCCGGACGGCAGCGTGGTCGTGCCCGGCCCGGACGCGGATCTCGACGCCGCGGCCGAAGCCGGCGACGCCGACGCAGGGCCTTGCCTCGACTGCGAGTGGTTCCCCGACACGTGCACCGCGGGCGTCCTCTGCCCCAACGGCCCGTTCGGGACGGCCGACGGCCTCGATCCGCGTGTTCACATCACCGTCATCCGCGGCCGCTCCGAGGCTGACGTCTGGGTCGCTGGCGCGCTCGGCGCGCTCGCCCACTTCGACGGCGCGTCGTGGCGGCGCGTGGACGTCGGCGCCCAGGAGTCGATCCGCGGGCTCTGGCTGCGCGACTCCGCCGAGGTGTCGCTCGTGTCGCTCGACCGCTTCTTCGCGCGTGGCGTGGACTTTCCCGACGCCGGCGCCGCCTCGACGGACGGCTGGACGCGCGGCCCGACGCCCGCCCGCCCGCAGCACTACATCGAGTTCCTCCGGACGCTCCACTCGGCGTGGGCGGCCCCGGGCGCGACGCACCTCTGGGGCGCGGTCGAGAGCATCTGCACCGGTCAGCCGGTGCCGGGAAGCTTCGGCTGCACCTTCGCCGGCCCGGCCGCCAAGAGCGGCCTGTGGAGGCTCCGCGTGACCGGAGACGGCGCCTTCGAGATCCGTGAGGCCATGTCCACCACGATCTGCCAGGACATCGGCTGCGGGAACCTGAGCGCCGTCCACGGCGCGTCGCCCGACGATCTCTGGGCCGCCGGGCCGAGCGGGATCGCGATGCGCGTCACCGGCGCGGACGGCGACGCCCCCACGTTCCGTCGCTACAACACGCAGACGTGGGCGCGCCTGAGCGGCGTCTGGGCGGCGAGCGGCGACGACGCGTGGGTCGTGGGCGCGCAAGGCACTGTCCGTCGCTACCGCGGCCACGACTTCCTCTGGGAGATCGTCGCCGGCGTGCCGACGACCGAGGACCTGCGCGCCGTGTGGGGGACGTCGCCCACGGACGTCTGGGCCGTCGGCGACGCCGCGACTGTCCTTCACTACGACGGCACGAGCTGGTCGCGCGTGAAGATCGCAGGGCTCGAGGGACGCCGGCCGGACCTCACCGCCGTCTGGACGCCGTCGCCCGGACGCGTGTGGGTAGGCGGGCAGGGCGTCGTCCTCTCGCTCGGAGGCAAGCCGTGAAGCGTAATATGTATGTTGCATGTACGTGCGCGGCCCTGGCCGCCGCGGCCGCGTGCGCCTCCTCCGATGACGAGCCCGGCCTCGTCGCGCAGGCCCCGGACTCGGGCGTGACGATCCCGAACGAGGGTGACGCCGAGGGGCCGCCCGCCGACGCCGGCGCGGACTCGGACGACGCCGCGATCGACGCCGGCCCGCTCTGCAGCCCCGCGGGCTGGTGCGCGACCTCGCTCCCCGACTCGGATCTGACGCTGCTCGACCTCTGGGCCTTCCCGGGCACCGCGCTCGCGATCGCGACGAGCCCGACGGTCGGCGTGCGCGTCCTCGAGTGGACCGACGCGGCCGGCGCGTGGCGCTACATCGACGACAACACCCAGAACGAGTCGGGCCGCGGCCGCTTCGTCGGGAAGCTCTGGGCGTCGAGCCCCGACGAGCTCTACTTCACCGTCGCGCCGCGCACGGTCTTCCGCGGCGAGCGGGGCGGGAGCCCGGCGACGTGGGCGTGGACGCACTGGGACCTCGAGGATCGGATCCCCGCCTACGCGCCGGCCTTCCAGTTCCCCGACCACTACAAGGGGCTCCCGCGTCACCGCGTCACCGCCGTCGAGCACGCGGCCCTCGGCGTGTTCGGCACGAGCGCGAGCGACGTCTACGCCTGGTTCGGCAACGCCATCTACAAGCTCTCGAGCGACGACGCCGGGCTCCCGTCGTGGGGCGTGGAGTACGTCGCCGCCGACGTCGATCGACCCGACGAGCAGCTCTTCTTCACCGCCGCGGCGGGGACGGGGCCGGACGACATGTGGTTCGCCGGCGGCCGCACCGGCAACCCCACCGACGTGCGGGCGTGCGCGATCGTCGTACACAAGACGTCGGCGGGCTACCGGCGCGTCGCGGACGCCGTCGGCATCGCGCCCCCTCCGCCCTTCCCACCGCCCCCGCCGACGCCGCGCTGCGGGCCGCGACCCGACACCGTCCTGATCGAGGACCCCTCCGGCTACACGAGCTTCTTCACGGACATCGCGGTCGAGTCCGCGAGCTCCGTGGTCGCGCTCAACGGGCACTACGCCCTCGCGCGGATCACGGTGAGCGGCGACGACTACGCGGCGTCGGCGCTCACGATCCCCCCGAACGTCGCGAGCCGCCCGGTCGTCTCGCTCTGGACGACGCCGTCCGAGCCGCTCTGGCTCGGCGGGACGAACGTAGTCGCTCGAGGCGACGACGTCTGGGACGGCGGCGCCTTCGCCATCTCGACGATCTCGCTCAACGGCGCGTGGCTCGACACGGCCGTGCACCGGATCCGAGGTTCCTCTAGCAGCGACCGCTGGGCGGTCGGAGCACGCTATGCACTCCACAAGACGACTCCTTGATCGACGCGGCTCGGCGACGATCCTCGCCCTGCTCGTCGCGGCGGGCGCCGTCGCCGTCGCGTGCTCGGCCGAAGACTCCGTCCTCGGCGCGATCGATCCGCCGGACGCGGGCTCCGACGCGGCGGACGTGCCGCTCGACGCCGGCGAGCCGGAGATCTCCGTGCGCGACTCGGCGCCCCCTCCGTTCGACGGGGGCCCGCTCCCCGTCACGTGCGCGAGCGACCCGTGCGCGACCAAGCTCGTGACGACGCGCGGGCAGTCCCTCGGCGATCGCGCGGAGGGGTTCTGCGCGCTGCTCGCCGACGGCACGGTCGCGTGCTGGGGCGCCGACAACGCCGGCCAGCTCGGTCGCGGCGTCGACGGCGGCGCCGGGGACAGCGCCGAGGCCGAGCGCGTGGAGGGGCTCACCGGCGTCGTCACGCTGGACCACAACTGCGCCGTCGACGGCAGCGGCGACGCCTACTGCTGGGGGACGGGGCCGTTCCTCCAGAACCCGCTGGTCGCCACAACGACCTCGCGTACGCCCGTGAAGCTCGCCATCCCCGCCGCGAAGAAGATCGCGCTCGGCGTCGCGACCGGATGCGCGCTGACGAGCGACGGGCGCGTGCTCTGCTGGGGCTCCAACGTCAACGGTCAGATCGCGCCGTTCGAGTCGCGGCCTTCGTCGGCGGTCCTTCCGCCGACCGAGATGACGATGCCGCCGGGGAGCGCCGTCCGCGATCTCGTCGTCGGCGACGCCGCGTTCGCCGTGCGCGAGGACGGTACGTTCGTGAGCTGGGGCGCGAACCCTCCGCTCGCGCGGGTCTCGCCGCTGTTTCCCGATCCGTACCCGCTCGCCAGCGTCCTCTCCGCCGTGACGGCGATCGACGCCGCCGATCACAACGCGTGCACCACGACGGGAGGCGTCGGCTACTGCTGGGGCGCGGTGTTCCCGCGCGTCGTCGATCCCACGATCCAGGGGCCGCGGCTCGAGCGCGCGTTGCCCGCGCCCGTCGTCGCGCCGGAGCCGCTCGTCCAGATCGCGACCACGCGCACGGTGGTCCTCTCGCTCGTCGGGCAGGTGCAGACCGTGCAACCTCAGCGCTGGTGCGCGTGCGGCGCGTCGGGCGCGGTCTATTGCTGGGGCTACAACGAGAGCGGCCAGGCCGGCGACGGGACGAAGGACCACGCGTACGACGCGGTGAAGGTGGTCGGACTCCCCGCGCCGGCGGCGGAGGTGAAGACGACCCCCGACGCGACCTGCGCGCTGCTCACCGACGGCCGGGTGTTCTGCTGGGGCGCCAACTTCTACGGGCAGCTCGGCAACGGGAAGATCAAGTCGGCGAGCCTCGCGCCGCAGGAAGTGGTGATGCCATGAAGACGGCGACGAGCCTCTGGATCGCGATGCCCGTCGCCGCCGTCGCGCTGGCGGTCGCCTGCACGACCGAGCGCGACGCGTTCGTGGCGCCGCCGACGACCGTGCTCCCGGGGGTCGACGGCGGCCTCGACGCGGGCGAGGAGTGCCGTGTGCAGTGCTCGCTCGACGGCCGCGCGATCGTCGACGCGTGCACCGTCGAGACCGTCGAGACGTGTCCGCCCGAGCTCGCGTGCGGCGAGGGGGTCTGCCAGGAGCCGTGCGCGGCGGCCGCGGCGGACCGGCGCTCGGACGGCTGCGACTTCTACTTTCAGAGCCCGCGATTCTACCGGAAAAACGACCTCCCCCAGTCGTGCCACGCGGCGTTCGTCGTCAACACGTCGGCCCAGCCCGCGGAGCTCGCGCTCGAGCTCGAAGGGGAGGTTCTCGACATCTCGAAGTCGCTCTTCCGGACGAACCCGGGCGACGCGACCCTGGTCCCGCACACCGGCCTCCTCGCGCCGGGCGAGAGCGCGATCCTCTTCGTCGCCGACCGGCACCCCGACTCGCCCCAGTACAGCGGTGTGCCCGTGCCGTGCCCGAGCGGCACGGTCGCGGCGGCCTACGTCGACGGCCTCCCGACTGGCAACGGCCTCGGCTCCGCGTTCCGATTGCGCTCGAGCGTGCCGGTGGCGGCCACGTCGATCTACCCCTTCGGAGGCGCGAAGAGCTACCTCCCCTCGGCGACGCTCCTGCTCCCCGTGCCGACGTGGTCGACGCAGCACCTGCTCGTCAACGCCTGGGAGGCCAGCCGGAGCGGCGTGCCGAGCGCGCACATCGTCGCAGCGGAGGACGGCACAGAGGTCACGATCCTCCCGAAGAAGGACATCGCGGACGGGGCGGGCGTGACCGGCGCGCTCGCCGGCAAGCCGGCGACCTACGCGCTCGCGCGCGGACAGATCCTCCAGCTGGCGCAGTACGAGGAGCTCTCCGGGAGCGTCGTGACGTCGAACAAGCCGACCACGATCTTCGGCTCTCACTCCTGCGCGGAGGTTCCGACGACGAGCAGCGCGTGCGACACGCTCCACCAGCAGATCCCCGGCTACGAGCACTGGGGATCGGAGTACGTCGGCGTCGGCTACCGGCCGCGGCTCGGCAACGAGCACGAGCTCGTCGGCTACCGCGTCGTCGCGGCGCGCGACGGCACGCGGCTCGACTACGATCCGGCGCCGCCCGCGGGCGCGCCGATCACGCTGTCCGCCGGTGAGGTCGCCTTCTTCTCGCACGGAACGAGCGACGCCTTCGTCGTCCGCACCCAGGACGCGGAGCACCCGATCTACGTCGCGATGTACATGAGCGGCTGCGTCCAGGGCTTCGCCGGGCCGGCGGGCGGCGACTCGAACTTCATCGACCACGGCGATCCCGAGTTCGTCAACGTCGTGCCCGCCGGGCAGTACCTGAGCGCGTACTCGTTCTACGCGGACCCGACGTACCGCGACACGTCGCTCGTCGTCGTGCGCGCGAAGTCGCGCGGCACGTTCCACGACGTGTCGATCGAGTGCGCCGGCGCGATCGGCGACTTTCAACCGATCGGGGCGCGCGGGGAGTACGAGTTCGCGCGCGTCGATCTCGGCACGAAGGGCAAGCCCGGCCAGGCGAGCGACGCCGGCGTCTGCTGGACGGGGCTCCACCGGATGCAGAGCGACGGCCCCTTCACGGCGACGCTCTGGGGCTGGGACCGCGCGGCGAGCTACGCGTACCCGGGCGGCCTCGCGCAGCGGAAGCTCGTGTCGATCCCGCTCGCGCCGATTCAGTGATCGGGGGGGCCGGCGGCGGGTCGTGGGCGTGGCCGGCGGCGGGTCGTGGGCGTGGCCGGCGGCGGGTCGTGGGCGTGGCCGGCGGCGGGTCGTGGGCGTGGCCGGCGGCGGGTCGTGGGCGTGGTCCGCGCGCGTGCTCCTCGTGACCCGCGTGCCTATGGCGAGCGAGGCCGCGCTTCGTTGCGCTACGGTGGTCTCGCGATGCGAGACAGGGTGCTGCTCCGATCGGCCGACGGCACGCGGCTCTCGGCCGACCGGCGAGGTGTGGGGCCGCCGCTCGTGCTGGTGCACGGCATCGCGGGCGACGCGTCGCGCTGGATCGTCTCGCGGCGCCTCGGCGAGCACTTCACGCTCTACGCGCTCGACCGGCGGGGGCGGGGAGCCAGCGACGACGGCCGCGCGTACGCGCTCTCACGCGAGGTCGAGGACGTCGCCGCGCTCATCGACTCGGTCGGCGGAGAGGCCTTCCTGCTAGGGCACTCGTTCGGAGGCCTGCTCGCCCTCGAGGCCGCCGCGCGGACGCGCGTGGCGAAGCTCCTCGTCTACGAGCCGTACGCGCCGGCCGCGCCCGCTCCCGAGCCGAGCGCCGTCACGCAGAGCTTCGCCGCGATGGTCGCCGATCCCGAGGCGCTCCTCGTGCGCTTCCTCCGCGACATCGTCCAGATGTGCGACGCCGACGTCGCGCGCCTCCGCGCGAGCTCCGCGTGGCCGGCGCGCGTCGCCGCCGCCGCGACGATCCCGCGCGAGATGGCCGGCGTCGAGCAGCATCGGACGACGTTCGAGGCGCTCGCCGAACGACCCATCCCGGTGAGGTTCCTCCTCGGCGAGCGGAGCCCCGCGTTCCTCCGCGAGGCGACCGAGCGATTCCACGCCGCGCTCCCCGCGAGCGACGTCGTCGAGCTCCCCGGTCAGGCTCACGTCGCGATGGACGCCGCGCCGGACCTCTTCGAGCGCGAGGTCCGCGCGTTCTTTCTCGGCGCCTAGCGCCGCCGCGCGCTCGCGCGTAGCGCCTCCAGCGTTCGCGCGTCGCGCCGCCGAGCGCTCGCGCAGCGCGCTTCGCCGAGCGGGCCGGTCCTCTTGCCTCTGCCGCGCGGGACACGGCTCCTTCCTTCCGTCAGTCGTCGTCGTCGTCCTCGCCGAAGAGGACGCCGACGCGCAAGGCGAGTGCGTCGAACGGCTCAGCGCGTACTTTCTCGTCTCGGTCCGCCACGAGGATCTCGACATACCCGTCCTCGTGCCAGCGGTGGACGGCGAGCGTCTCTTCGGCGGGATCGACGATCCAGTAGTGGCCGACACGGTGACGATGGTAGACGCGCTTCTTCCGGATGAGGTCGCTGCGCCGGTTGGTCGAGAGGATCTCACACACGAAGTCGGGTCGAACGGTCACCGGTACTTCGGCGGGAAGCTCGGCGAGGTGCTCTCGCCGCCAGCCTGCCAGGTCCGGACGGAAGACCTGAGATTCCTCGAAGAGGATCTCGACCTCGGTGGCGAACCACCATCCGCCCGGGTGTCGACCGCCGGGGCGCCGATCGTACGGCCCGAGCCGGCGAGCGATCCGGACCTGAGCTCCACCGTGTCGCCCGGAGGCGGCCTCCTTCTCGATGAGCGTCCCATCGAGGATCTCGTGCCTGCGCTCGCCCTCGGGGATCGCGAGCAGATCCGCGAGCGTCGCAAGTCGGATGTTGGCCGCGTCACCCATGTTGAGAAGGCTACCGCACGGCCACGGCCGCCGCACCCGAGCTGTGAGCATGGCGCGAGCGCGGCCGTGAAGGCTACCGGGCCTGGCCGTGAAGGTTACCGGGCGGGCCGTGGAGGTTGCCGGGCAGGGGAGCGGACCGGACGACCACGCGCGAGTACGACCTCGAGCGCTACGCCCGGCGAGGCGACGCGAGAACCGCGCTCAGCGCCGCTGGCCTGACATCGCGCTGACCAAGGACGCGCCCTCTTGGCGCGCGGATGCGTTCCGGCTAGCGATCGCCGCGACATGGACGAAGCCAAGCTCCGTGAGAAGCTCGCCCGCATCGAGGCCCTCTTCGCCGGCGCGACGACCGATGGCGAGCGCGTGGCCGCCGCCGAGGCTCGACGCCGGATCCAGCTTCGCCTCCAATCCGTCGAGCAGGACGATCCTCCGATCGAATACCGCCTTACGGCGGCCGACGTGTGGTCGGCGAAGATCCTCCTCACGCTCCTTCGTCGCTACGAGCTGAAGCCGTACCGGTACCGCAACCAGCGGCGCACGACCATCATGGTCAAGGCCCCCGCCTCCTTCATCGACCAGACCCTGTGGCCCGAGTTCGAGCAGATCACCAGCGCGCTGCGCGCCCACCTCGATCAGGTCACCGTCCGCATCCTCGCCGAGGTGTTCGACGGCGACAGCTCCGACGCCGCCGAGGTCTCCACCCCACCGCTCCTGCCAGCGGGAGCTACCCGCGAAAAGGCTTGACCGGCTGAATGGTGACCGCGGTGCTCGGGCGCGGCCTTACGGCCATCGAAGCTCGGAGAGCCCCCGATGGGCGTCCGGCCCATCTCTGAGCGTGAACGTGTCGATGTGGACCGGCCACGGTTCTCCGTAGGTGAAGCCCTCCATGCTGTCCAATCGGCCATTCATGATGAAAACAACGAAGCCGGCTCCGTAACGGAGACCGCCAATCTCTGCCTGAACATCTCCGAAAGCGACCCGCGGGCTCGTCACGACAACGGGGGCCACGTTCGGATCCAGGGCGAGCTTCGTAAAGAATCCGACACCGGTCATCTCCCTGCTCTGCACCTCGGCGGAAGCGAGCTGCTCACGTAGGGCTGCGAGACCAGGGTGGTTACCAGCAAAGGACCGAGCAAGCACCTCTCGTTCGAGCGCGGTCAGTTTCATGTGGATGATTTTGACGGTCGGATCCCGGGCGCTTGGTCGCCCGGCCTGCGGAGCTGCGTGGGACGAATCCAGAGAATGAGATCCTCCGGAATGCTGGTTCTGCCTGAGCGCAGCTCGTCGGGCGTCGAGACGGGGCCCTGCGCTGCGCAGACGGTCTCTCTCTCGATGTCGCCTGAGTAGGCGTGAACGAGCAACGCTACGTCGCCTGTCTCTTCGGCGATCCGGGCGATGATCTCGCGGGCGTCGTTGCGGAGGCCGACGAGCCCGCGGCCGCCGTCAGCGCTCGTGTGCCGCGCTGCAATCGCGCGCTCGATCTTCGCGGCTGACCACCCGAGCTTTGCGTACTTCCGCCTCGCCGCGCCCCGATCCTCCTCAGCAGCCTTGCCGTCGTTGCGCTTCGCCCCGAAAAGGTCACAAGAGCAACCGCCCGTCGTCAGCACGAACGTCGCACGAGGTGCTACCAGCTTCGCGATCGACGTATTGACCTGCGGTCGCGCTTCCAGCTCGCGGCCTGCGATTCGCTGGACCGACTCGGCGTGCCTTGGAGCCACGGCGAGCGTGATGAAGAGGCACATGCCTGCTCCGGGTCGGGGGCTCGAGAGGCTGACGCGGCTTCCGTCGTCGGACGGATCGCGAAGGCGTCAGTACAGGCAGCAGCGGAAGCCGATGTCCGCGAGCGTATCGGGATCGGCGGGGGCCGGGGCCGGCGGGACGCGCGGGAGGGTGCGCACGGCGGCGCAGGACAGGGCCTCTTCGTTGTCGATGCCGGAGGTGTACGAGCCGCCGCGGACGCGGCAGTTGGCATCCGGATCGCTGCTGTCGCAGGAGTCTTCCCACTCGGCGACGTTCCCGGTCATGTGGTACAGGCCCGTCACGCCGCCCCCGCATCCGGCGAAGTAGATGATGCTGTAGCTTCCGTTCACGGTGCCGTTGTTGGACGCGTAGATGCCGCGATCCTGATTGGCCCCGCCGAACCCGTACCCGTTTCGCTGGTTTGCGATCGGGCCCCCACCGTCCTCGGGCAACAAGAGCCCTTGGCCGCCGTTACAGCGTGCCTCCCAGACCGTGCCGAACGGCCAGGGCTTCGTCCCCTGGCCGGAGCAGGCGTTGTACCAGGCGCCGGCGTCGGCGTGGTCGGCCTTGTCGAACGCCACCGCGCCGCCTGTGACCGCTCCGCAGAGCTGCTTGTTGGCCCACTTGCAGTAGGCGTACGCGTCACACCAGTCGACGTAGTGGACGGGGAGCGCGTAGTTGAACGCCGTCATGGTGCCCGGGGGAAGTCCGAGCGCTGGAGCTTCCGTTACGGGCCAGGCGCCGCGCGGCACGAAAGTGTCGTTCACGGGCGGCTTGCAGGCCGCGATTTGATCGTCTTTCGGCACGTTCGCCGTGATGAATCGGCTGTACTGGAACTTCGTGACCTCGATCTCGTCGATGCAGTAGGCGCCGTTGCCGCCCGCGCGCGAGGTCTCGACCATGCCCTGCGGGCAGCGGCAGAAATTGTTCGCGCACGAGTTGCTCACGCAGTCGCTGGCCTTGCTGCAACGCTTACCGATGGTGCACTTGGCGCAAATCGAGCCGCCGCAGTCGATGTCCGTCTCGTCGCCGTCGGACGAGTTGTTCGTGCAGTTCGGAGTGACGCACTTGCCGTCGAGGCAGGCGTCGCCAGCGCAGTCGGTCTTCGCGATGCACGACTTGCCGTCGATGCACTTCCCGCAGACGTTGCCGCCGCAATCCACGTCGGTCTCGGCGCCGTCCTTGATCGTGTTGTTGCAGGTCTCCGGCGGCGGGGCGCCTCCCTCGGCGTCCGCGTCCGTATCCGAAGACGCGTCGCTCCGGATCGGAATCGACCCGTCGCGCGCCGGATCGTCGGCGGCCGGCGGGGGCCGCTCACCGCCGCTGCTGCACGCGGCGACGGCGATCGCCGACACTCCCGTGGTGAAGGTGATGCCGACGAAGAGAGAACGCCAAGTACCCCGCATTGCCCGGAGTCTATCAAAACGCGAAATCTGCGCTCAAACTTCCTCGGGTCGAATCGTGCGCCCTCCCACCCACCGCTCCTCAGTCTCCCTTCGCCGTGCGCTCGGCGAGGGCGA
>JAHBWA010000226.1 GCA_019637195.1 Labilithrix sp.
GCGTTGGCCTGAACGCGATCGATCGGGTCGCGCTCACCTGCGCAGCCGATCGCGCCGGCAGAGTTGCCGGCGACCCCGATGACCAGAGCCGTCAAGCCGAGCCGAGCACACCACTTCGAAGACATCCCGACCTCCTTGAGCGTCGCGCGGGCTCACGCCTCGGCGACGCGCCGTCCCCGCGCGAGCTCAATGCAACTCCCGCTCCCGGTCCGCGCGCGCCGCGATCGGCCGCGGGTTCTTCGATCGGCGGCGCGATCCGTCAGGACGATGACTCGCGACGCCGTGGTCCGTGCGTCAACGCGCGCACGGGCGCCGAACGCGAGCGTCATGCGCGCGCGGAGGCTGCTCTGTCGAGATCGCTCGCGCTCGTTACGAAGACGTGGGCTTCGTGCGGACGAGCACGGCGCGCGCGTGGGCCTCCAGCCCCTCGAGCCGCGCGAACGCGCAGATGTCGGCTTCGTCTCTGCGGAGCGCCTCCGCGGTGTAGCGGATGAGCGAGGTGCGCGCGACGAAGTCGTGGACGCCGAGCGGGGAGCCGAAGCGAACCGCGCCGCCCGTCGGCAGCACGTGCGACGGCCCGGCGACGTAGTCGCCCGCGGCCTCGGGGGTCGCGTGACCGATGAACGCTGCGCCGACGTTCCCGATGCCCTCGAGCAGCGCCTCGGGGTCGTCGACCTGGAGGCTCAGGTGCTCGGGCGCGATCGCGTTCGCCGCGGCGACGAGGCCGGCGCGATCGGCGACGACGTACACGGCGCCGTGACGGCGGAGCGACTCTCCGGCGATCTCCTTGCGCGGCAGCGCCGCCAGCTGACGCCCGAGCTCGGCGTCGACGGCGTCGGCGAGCGCGGCCGACGTGGTGACGAGCAGCGCGTAGGCGTCCTCGTCGTGCTCGGCCTGCGAGAGGAGGTCCGCGGCGACGCGCGCGGGCTCGGCGGACGTGTCCGCGAGGACGAGGATCTCGCTCGGGCCGGCGATCGAGTCGATCGACACGGCGCCGTAGACGAGGCGCTTCGCGCACGCGACGTAGGCGTTGCCCGGCCCGACGATCTTGTCGACGCGCGGGACGCTCTCGGTGCCGAACGCGAGCGCCGCGACGGCCTGCGCGCCGCCGGCGTCGACGATCGCCGAGACGCCGGAGAGGTGCGCCGCCGCGAGGAGGCTGTCGTCCTCGTCGGCCTTCCCGCTGAGCGGCGTCGCGAGCACGACGTCCTTCACGCCGGCGACCTTCGCCGGGATGGCGCTCATCAGCACGCTCGACGGGTAGCGGGCCTTGCCGCCGGGCGCGTAGACGCCGACCCGCCCGAGCGCGCGCACGCGGAGCCCGAGCGTCTTGCCGTCGTCCTCGAAGCGGAAGCCGCCGTCGGGGAACATCGCCGCGCGCTCGCGCCGGTGGAACTCGGTGATGCGGGCGGCGGCCAGCTCGAGCGCTGCGCGCGCGGACGGGGCGAGCCGGCCGAGCGCCGCCTCTCCGTCGAACGCCCGGACGTACAGCGCCGCCGGCGTGCGCCGCTCGAAGCGCTCCACGAAGCGGAGGACCGCGCGATCGCCCTCGGCCTTCACCGCCTCGAGGATCTCGCGGACGCTCGGCTCGACCTTGGCGAAGTCGGTCTCGCCACGGCCATGGAGCCGCGCGAGCGCCTCGTCGAAGGCAGCCGTTCCGTGCACCCACCGCGCGAGCGAGACGTCCATCGCGGGCGCGGACCTTAGCGCAGCGCCGGTGGTTGTCGACGGGCACGATGGGCGCGCGGGCGGCGCGCGAGCCTCGCCGGCACGGATGTCCCACATAGCGGGCCGAGCTCGCTCGGGCGGGCGACGAGCCCAGGCGTATCGATTCGAAACGCCCGAGGCGCGCTCATTTCGTCGCGCGCGCCTGGGGCTGGTGCGAAGCTCGAAAGGACGAGCGCGAGCGCGAGAAAGAGCGCGAGGGGGACGGAGCAGGCGATTCGGGCGAAGAGCGGTACCCGAAGACGACCGAGAGGTGGTAACCTACGTGCCCTTCGCCCGCGAGGCCGATCGGCCCCGCCGGCGACTTGAGTATTTCGGACGAGGCTCCTGTGGACAGTGATCTGGCAGATGCGGTCGAGGGTCTGAAGACCGTCTTTCAGAAGCGGAAGATCGATCACACGTTCGGGAAGGCGGACAAGGCGCTGGTCGAAGACCTGCGCAAGAAGCTCCGGATCCCCGCGCGCTACCGCGCCTTCCTCACGTCGGCCGATCCGACGAAGGTCGAGACGGTGACCCCGGTGGAGCGGGTTCGCTTGCTCCCCGCGAACGAGCTCGAGAAGGCGCAGGATACGATCAAGACGCCGCAAGACGGGGGCACCGTCCCTCTCGATTGGAAGGCGAGCTGGATCGTCGTCGCCGAGAGCTCGCTCCTCGGCGATCCTTACTTCCTCGATGTCTCCAAGCTCGATCCCGAGGGCGACTGCCCCGTCTACACGGCGATGAGCGGGCAGGAGCGCTGGAACCCGACCCTCGCGGCGTCGAGCTTCGCGCAGTTCCTCCGTATCCTCTCGACCGCCATGGAGATCGCCGCCGGCTTCGGCGACGCGATCATGGACGACGAGGACGAGGACAGCTTCCGCGAGGCGCTCGGGCCGAAGGTCAAGGTCATCGACGCCGCCGCGCTCCGCGCGGGTCACTGGACCTGACCCTCCGCAGACGCGACGCGGGGCGCGCCCGCGTGTCCGACGACCGTCGCGACGACGTGAAGTGACGTCCCGGGTGAAGCGCGGTATAGGCCGTGCTCATGGTCGAGTCCGCTTACGCCCAGAGCCGGTACCGCGCGCCCGAGATCGAGCACAAGTACGGGCCGAACGTGCACCTGCTGGACGATCCGGTCTGCTGGACGCAGCTCGCGCGGCTCTGCGCGCGAGAGACGGTTCAACCGGAGGTCGGAGCCCTCGTCCGCGCGCTCTACCAGCGCCTCGCGCAGGTCGTCCTCGCGCAGGAGTTCCCGCGCGAGCGCGTGGCGGTCCCGACCCGCATGGTGATCAAGTCGCCCGAGGCGGTCTACCGCGGCGTCGCGCTCGATCACTCGACCAACTGCGTGACCGTCGGGATCGCGCGCGCCGGGACGATGCCTTCGCAGATCGTCTACGACCTCTTGAACGAGGTGATCGATCCGGCCGGTGTTCGCCAGGACCACCTCTTCATGTCGCGCGCGACGGACGCCGACGGCAAGGTCGTCGGCGCGACCTGGCACGACGCGAAGATCGGCCGCGACGTCGAGGGTCGCATCCTGCTCGTGCCCGATCCGATGGGCGCGACGGGCTCGTCGATCAACAGCGCGCTCACGCACTACAAGACGCGCCTCGAGGGGACGCCGAAGCTCTGCATCACGATGCACCTCGTGGTCACGCCCGAGTTCATCAAGAACGTGCTCGCCGAGCACCCCGACACGCGCATCTACGCGCTGCGCCTCGACCGCGGCCTGTCGCCGTCGAAGGTCCTGTCCACCGTCCCGGGCACGCACTGGGACGAGGAGCGCGGGCTCGACGAGCACCAGTACATCGTCCCGGGCGCCGGCGGCGTCGGCGAGATCCTCAACAACGCCTGGGTGTAGAAGACCAGCCGCGCGGGACGTCGCGCCGCGCGCCGCGGGAGTCACGGCCGCGGGAAGTCGCGGCCGCCGGACGTCGCGGGAGTCGCGGCCGCCGGACGTCGCTACTTCTTGCGCTTCTTGTGGCGCGGGTTGTGGCGACCGACGAGCTCGACGTAGTCCGGCATCGGCTCCTCCTCCGGCGGCTTCCACTTCGCGCGCGCGAGCTCGGCCTGCGGGGGCAGGAGCTCGACCATCCGCCGGACCTCGTCCTTCGCCGGGCTCGGCGCGGTCGCCTCGAACGCCGGGAGCGCGAAGGCGAGATCGTCGAGCTTCGTCCCCTGGAGGTGGCCGCGCCGCGCCACGTCGGCGTAGCTGCGCGCCAGCGCGTCGCCGTCGAAGCGGTGGAGCGTCACCATCTCGGCGGCGACGCGGAGGAGGCTCTCCGCGGGGAGCCGGCCGTCCTCGTGGACGACGTATGCAGTTTGCAAGTAATTGTAGAACGGGACCACGCGCGAGCCGAAGACCTGGAAATCGCGCGGATGCGTCTGCTGCTCGAGGTGGATGAAGATCCGCTCGACGACCGGCTCGGGCTTCACCAGGCGGACGCAGCGCATGGTCGCCTCGGTCACGTCCTCGTAGACACGGCCACGCTCGAGGATGCGGTGGACGAGCTCCTCGCCCGCGCGCCCGGCCATGATGTCGGCGTAGAGCGAATAGACGAAGGCGTCGGCCTCGGCGTCGTCGCCGAAGAGGGTCTCCCGCACACCGGAGAGCGCGTCCCCCGCCTCGGTGCGCGAGGCGAGGAGCGCGGGCAGCTTGTAGCCGAGCTGATCGCGCAGCGCCCGGAACCGAAGACGAAGCATGTTCTTCAGGTTGGGCTTGAGGGTGAAGTCGTCCCAGGCGATCCCGTCGAGCTTCAGCTTCTCTTCCAGCCGGCGACGCATCTGTTCGGGCGATCCCGAGAGGATGTGGATCGAGACCTTCGCCTGCGCGAGCTCGCGGAGGAGCGTCGCCGCGCCCGGGTTGGTGCGCTTCTCGTCGGCGCGCTCGAGCGCGGTCCGGACGAGGTCGCGCATCGTGGCGAACTCCGTCCGGAGGTACGTCTTGTCGAGATCCCAGCGCGAGATGTGAGGTGGTCGCACGATCGATCTGTCCGGCGATTCGTCCGGCATCGGCGCGGACAATACTACTTCCCCGCCGGCGCCGCGGTCGACGCCGGCGCGGCGTTCGGCCGCGGAGCCCGGGCGCAGGCGGCCATCGACCCCTTCGCCGAGGGATCGCAAGCGCCGAGCCCGACCCCGCTGCACGAGACCTTCGCCAGCCGACCGGCGGCGCAGAACACGACGGAGTCGCCCTCGCATTTTGGCAAGAGCTCCTTGTCGCACTCCACGTCCGTGGGCACGGAGCAGCCGGCGCGCGGACCGACCCCGCGGCAGCGGAGCCCGAAGCCGACGCAGTCGGTGACGCGCGCCGTGCTCCGGCTCCCGCCGCGCTCACACTCGACGAGCCGGTCGTCCTCGCAATAGCGCGCACCGCGGAGATCGCAGCGACGGCGGCCGGGCAGCTCGCAGGCCGCCACGGACTCGCCGGACTCGTCGGTGCGCTCGTGGCACGTCGTCCCCGGCCGGCAGCTCACGCGCTCGAAGGCGCCGTCGCGGCACGAGAGCACCGCGTCCGGACCGTCGCAGCGCGCCTCGGGCGCGCCGGCTGGGCACTTCTCTGCCGACCAGCAAGCGCGGACCACGAGCCCGCCCGCGGCCTTCACCTCGCGGCAGCTCGCGCCGATGGCCGAGCAGTCGCTCACGCTGCTCTCGTGGCCCTCGTCTTCGGCGCAGCTCACCAGGCGGTCGCCGTCACACCCCGAGACGACGCCGGGGCGCTGGCCGCAGAAGGCAGCGGCGCGGGCGTCTCCGCCGCCGCGCATGCAGGCCGAGACCTTGTCGCAGGTGGTCGCGTCGACCAGGCACGCGCGCAGCGGTTCGGCTTTGCCCGAGGCGTCGGGCTCCGACAGCCACCAGTCGACGCAGGCGCCCGGATCCCGGAAGCGCGCGACGTCCTGCGTGGGCGTGCACGCCGAGACGCGCGCGCACGCGGACGCGATCCGAGCGAGCAGCGGAGGATCGCTCGGCGGCGCGGGCGGCGCCGGCGGGACGGCGCGCGGCTCCTGCCCTCCGCAGGCCGCGAGCAGAACAGCGACGACCGCGATGCCTGGTAGCGTTGCTCGGACCGCTCGGGGACGCACTCCCCCTGTCTACTCGAGCCGGCGCGCTGCGGTCCAGTTGTCGCAGGGCGCGCGCCGGCCGCGGCACGCGGGGTGCAGAGCTCTCGCGCATGCTCCCTCGCAAGGCGAAACAGCAGGCAATCGTCGCCCTCGTCGCCCTCGTCGCTGCCGCAGGTTGCGACCGTGCGCCGGCGCGCTGTCCCAGCGGCGTCACGACCACGAGCGCGAGCATGCGACCCGAAGCGCGCTCGTCGAGCCCGCGCACGGTCGACGCGGCCGGCTTCGTCGACAACGGCGGCCGAACGAGCACCGACTCGGCGCGCACGGAGATGAGCGGGATGCGCGCGACCGAGACCGGCGCCGAGCGCCCGACGGGCACGCCCGGGGTCGGGCTCCCGATCCCGATCGAGCCGTCGCCCCCGCCGCGCCCGGTGGGCGAGCAAGCCGGGCCGAGACCGAGCGAGGAGAGCGCGACCGCGACGGGTTGGACGAGCGAAGCGCCCGCCTGCGTCGAGCGCTGACCGAGCCGTCACGGCGACGCCGCCGCGCGCTGGGGCGCGCGCGTTGCAGCGCCTCCCCGCATGCGTGCTCCGGGCCACCTGAGCCGGCGATCCGCGAGGCTCGTCGCGATCGCAATCGCGATCGTATGCGCGTCCTGCCGGGACGACAGGGCGAGGACGGAAGGGGCCACGCCGCGTCTCGCGGCGCTCTTGCCACAAGAGCGCTCCGCCGGAGCCATCGAGGTGCTGGCGACGCTCGACGGACCGATGCCCTCCGGCGTCACGGTCACGCGCAACGACCGTGTGCTGCTCAGCTTCCCGCGCCTCGGGGATCCCGTGCGATTCACCCTCGCGGAGCTCAAGGACGGACACCTCGTCCCGTTCCCGAGCGAGCAGCTCAACCACTGGCCAGGCGGCCTGCCGGTCGACGAGGCGCTCATCAGCGTCGAGAACGTCGTCATGGGGCCGAACAACCGGGTGTGGGTCGTCGACACCGGCAACCCGAAGCTCGAGGGCGTGCTCCCGGGGGCCGCGAAGCTGGTCGCGCTCGATCCGGTCGACGGGGCCGTGCTCGAGCGGATCCCCCTCCCGCCCTCGGTCGCGCTCCCGAGCTCGTACCTGAGCGACGTCCGGCTCGATCTCCGCCGCGGGAAGGCGGGGATCGCGCTCGTCACCGACTCGTCGCCGAGCGGCCCCAACGCGATCATCGTCGTCGACCTCGCGACGGGAAGGAGCTGGCGCCGCCTGAACGACCACCCGAGCACGAAGGCCGATCCGTCGTTCGTGCCGTTCGTCGAGGCTCGCGAGCTCTCCGTCCGACGTCCAGGGAAGCCGCGCGAGCGCCTCTCGGTCGGCGTGGACGGCCTCGCGCTCTCGCCCGACGGCACGCGGCTCTACTACTGCCCCCTCGCGAGCCGGCGGCTCTACTCGGTGTCGGTCGACGCGCTCGTCAACGAGGGCCTCGCCGACTCCGAGGTCGCCAGGACCGTCGAGGATCTCGGCGAGAAGACCGCCGCGAGCAGCCTCGAGTCCGACGAGCAGGGCCGCCTCTACATCACGAGCTACGAGCAGAACGCCATCCTCCGCCGCGACGCCGGGGGGACCTTCGAGACGCTCGTCCATGATCCGCGCGTCATCTGGCCGAACACGACTCACCTCGCTCAGGACGGCTGGCTGTACTTCACGGTGACCCAGCGTAACCGGCAGCCTCGCTACCACGACGGGCGCGACGAGCGCGTCCGCCCCTATGCGCTGATGCGGATCAAGACCGACGGCCGACCGGTGCGCCTCGCGAGCGTCCCCGTCCTGTGATCGCGCCGCGCCGGCGGCACTGGGATCTCGGTGAGCGCGCCGCGGGACGCATCGTCGGCCGGCGCGCGCAGAGTCGCCACAGTCCGTCGGATCCGACCGGCGTTCACAGAGACCGAGGAAACGCGCATTTGCGATACCTGCGCGCGAAAGCGCCGCCGGTACGGCTCGTGCCATGACGTGAAGCGCTCGAGACGACGCGCGCTCACCGAGGCGCGTGGCGTGTCCCTCGGGGACTTCGCTCGAGCGACCGCCCGCGTCTCGCGCGGGCCGGGTCGTGTGGGAGGACGCGATGGCTCGGATCGTTCACCTCGGGTGCGTCACGATGTGTCCGCCCGCGCGCCGGCTCTCCAGCGGAGGGGCCCGCGGCGCGTCCGAGCTGGCCTGCCACTGCCTGCTCGTGGAGCTCGGCGACCGGCTCGTCCTCGTCGACACGGGCCTCGGCTTGCTCGACGTCCGCTTCCCGCGCCCGCGCTTGAGCCGGCTGTTCCTCGACGTGCTCTCGCGACCGCGACTGCGGGAGGCCGACACGGCCGTCCGCCAGGTGGAGCAGCTCGGATACGGCGCCGACGACGTGACCGACATCGTCCTCACGCACCTCGACTTCGACCACGCCGGCGGGCTCGACGACTTCCCGCGCGCTCGCGTGCACCTGCTCGAGTCCGAGCGCGCCGCTGCGCGCGCGCAGCGGACCTTCCTCGATCGCCAGCGCTTCCGGCCACGGCAGTGGAGCAGCGCCCCGCGCTGGCATACGTACAGGCCGAGGGGAGAGCGGTGGTTCGGCTTCGAGTCGGTCCGCGAGCTCCGCGGCCTCCCGCCCGAGATCCTGCTGGTGCCGCTCGCCGGGCACACCGCCGGCCACGCAGGCGTCGCGATCCAGACCCGATCGCACTGGTACTTGCACTGCGGAGACGCCTACTTTCATCGCGGCGAGATGGACCTGCGCAAGCAGCACTGCCCGCCGGGGCTGCGCTTCTACCAGTGGCTCACCGAGGTCGATCGGAAGCAGCGGCTCGACAACCAGCGCCGTCTCCGTCAGCTCGTGAAGCTGCACGGCGGCGAGGTGCGCGTGTTCTGCGCGCACGACGTCGTCGAGCTCTCCACGCTGAAGAAGTCCTCGCGCGCCGCGGTCGCGCCGGAGCGGCGCCGACCCCGCCCGCTCGTCGCGCTCGCGCGCTGAGGGGCGGGGGCGACCTCGGCTCGCGGGCCGGCGGCGCCCGCGCTCAGACGGCGATCGACTTCTTCAGGTCTTCGAGCGAGTGGAGCAGCTCGTGGGCGCCCGAGGTGAACGCGAGCTCGAGGGCCTCGAGCAAGTAGCGGTGCGCCTCGTCGTTGCGGTCGCGGATCGCCGAGACCTGCGCGAGCGCGCCGAGCACGCGTGCGCGATCGGAGCCGCTCGGGCCGGCCATGTCGAGCGCCTCGCGGAGCACGCCCTCGGCGTCGGTGAACTGCCCCGCGGCGGTGAGCGACTCCCCGAGCTTCCTCGCGAAGATGAGCACCGCGCGCATCGGGTCGTCGAGCTCGCCGCGGAACAGCTCGCGGCGCGCGAGATCGAGCCCGCGGCGGAGCGACGAGATCGAGCCGCCGAGGTCCCCGCGGCTCGCAGCGTGCGTCGCCACCTGCTCGAGCAGGATGAGCGCCTGGAAGGTGCGCTGCGCGTTGTACTCGTGGAGCGCGCGCGCCTCGATCGACATCCCGATCTCTTCGCCGATCTCCGCGCACGAGGCGTGGAGGCCGCGCCGGACGGCGGCGGGGATGGTCGCCAGGACGACGTCGCGGATCAGGGGATGCGCGCTCCGGTGGCGCGTCGCGGCCGCGTCGAGCGGCTCGATCATGCCGGCGGTCACGAGCGCGGCCTCGGCCTCCTCGAGGTTCGTCCCCTCGGTGACCATCTTGCGTACGATCTCGTTGTCGGCGTTGTCGCCGTAGACGGCGATCGCCTGCAGCACGCGGCGCGCGTCGGGCGGGAGGCGCTCGACGCGGAGCGCGATGAGGTCCGCGAGCCGCGTCGGCGCGCGCCCGCCCTGCTCGCGCGAGAAGCGCATGAGCTGGTCGACGTAGAGCGGGGCGATGCCGCGGCCGCCGATCTGCGAGCTCGGCCGGTTCGTGCCCTGGAGGAGCTTGGAGACGAGCGCCGGCGGCAGCCCCATCAGGACCCGCGCCGAGGCGGTGCTCGCGGGCCAGCCGGGATCGTGCCCCGGCGGGTAGCTCACGACGAGGAGCGACGCGACGAGCGGCGGCTCGCCGACGGCGTCGGCGAAGGCGGTCCGGCTCGCGCCGTCGATCGCGTGGAGATCGTCGACCGCGACGATGACCTTCTTGCCCTCCGCGCGCTCGCTCGCGCGGACGATCGCCCAGCGGAGGGCTTCGGCGACGGCGAAGCGGAGCTCGTCGGCGGAGAGGTGGCCGCGGCCGCCGTGCTCGAAGATGTCGGCGAGCCCGCGACGCGCCTCGGCGCCCGCGGCGGCCCAGTCCTTCGCGGCGCCGCCGTCCTTCGGCAGGTTCGCGAGCTTGGTGATCGCGCGGCGCACGGCGAAATAGCCGACCTCGGCCCAGGCGGGATCAGGGCCGACCTCGATGACGAGGTTCTTCTCGGACTTCACCGCCGAGAGGAACTCACCGAGGAGCCGCGACTTGCCCATGCCGACGTCGCCGACGATGCGGGCGCCGACGAGGGAGCTCTTGGCGTCGGCGAGGCGGTCCTGCAGCCAGAGGAGGTCCTCGTCACGACCGACGAACTCCAGCGGGAACAGGCCGCGCGCGCCGTCGACGAGGACGGGCCGCCTGCCTGCGCCGGACTCCATCGTCGCGGCCGCGGGCACTCGTGGGGAGTCGGGCGGGCTCATAGTCGCCGCGGTCGGGTCGACCCGAGGCGGGACGGGCGACGCGTGCGAGAGCGACTGGCCGCAGTCGCCGCAGAACTTCTGCCCACCCGGGTTCTGCGCGCCGCAGGCCGCGCACTTGACCGTCGCGGCCGCGGCGAGCGCCTTCGGGACGCTCGACTCGATCTGCGTGAGGGCGTCGCCCAGGGCCTCGGCGAACTCGTCGGCGTTGCCGAACCGGTGCGCGGGATCCTTGGCGAGCGCCATCAGGCAGACGTCGGCGAGGAGCGAGGGGATGCTCCGCTCGGGGACGACGGCGCGCGGGTCGTCCGGCTGCTCGGTGATGTGCATGAGCACGACCTGCGTCGGGCTCTCGGCCTCGAACGGGAGGCGTCCCGTGAGGAGCTGGTAGAAGATGACGCCGACGGCGTAGAGGTCGGAGCGCGCGTCGAGCGGATCGCCGCGGCCCTGCTCCGGGCTCATGTACTCGGGCGTGCCGCAGACGATCCCCGGGCTCGTGATGTTCGTCTGCGCCGCGTCGATGCGCATCTTCGCGAGACCGAAGTCCACGACCTTCACGAAGTCGCCGCCGGTCCGGATCTGCTCGAGGATGATGTTCTCGGGCTTGAGGTCGCGGTGGATGATCCCGAGGTGGTGCGCCTCGGAGAGCGCCGCGAGCACCTGCTTCAGCAGGTTCACGATGCGCCGGAACGAGAGCGGGCCCTCCTCGTACTGGACGCGCGCGAGGTCCTTGCCGCGCAAGAACTCCATCACGAGGTAGAGCTGACCGTCCTCCGTCTTGCCGAAGTCGATGACCGCGACGGAGTTGGGGTGATTCAGGCGGCTCGCGGCGCGCGCCTCGGTGATGAAGCGCGCGGCGGCGTTCTCTTCGCCGACGAGGTGCGGGTGGATGATCTTGACCGCGACCGTGCGACCCAGGTTCGTCTGCTCGGCGCGGTAGACGCGGCCCATCCCGCCGATGCCGACGAGATCGAGGATGACGTAGCCGCCCGGGAGGGTCCGTCCGACGAGCGGATCGTCCGGCTGCGCGGCTACCTTCCCGACGGGGAAGCCGCACGTCGGGCAGAACTTGTGCGTCTCTTCGCACGCGCTCTGGCACTGAGGACATTGCCGCATTCCACTCGCCCCGGAGTAGCGAAGCTATCACGCGGATAACCCGGCGGAAACGGTTAGTCTTCGCACCCACATGCGCCGGTAAATCCAGGCATAGCTCAACCGGAGTCACGTCGGGCGCGAGGACGGACGGCCGGAGCGGCGCGCCGGCGTCACTGCCACGCGGAGCCGCGTCCCGGCTGGCCCGGAGCGACGCCTCGGCGTCGCGGCGCGCTGCCACGCGGAGCCGCGTCTCGGCTGGCCGGAGCGGCGTCGCGGCGCGCTACCCGCGGAGTCGCGTCCCGCGGTTGTTGCCCCTCCGGGGGTAGGTCCCGCTACGATGCGTACGTGGTCGGCGATCCGAGCAGGCCCTCCTCCCCGTCCGGCGCTCCCGAGGCGTCGTCCGAGGGGACGAGTGGAAAGCGCATTCTTCTTGGGGAGCTGCTCGTCGAGAGCAAGGTCATCACCGCCGAGCAGCTCGGCGAGGTGCTCGGCTCTCCGCGGGAGGCGGGGAAGAAGCTCGGTCAGGAGCTCCTCGAGCGCGGATGGATCAGCGAGGCGCAGCTCACGCAGACCCTGAGCTTGCAGCTCAGCGTCCCGTGGGTGTCGCTCTATCACATCGATTTTTCGCGCCAGCTC
>JAHBWA010000227.1 GCA_019637195.1 Labilithrix sp.
CGCGGAGGCTCCCGTGCGCGTCGTAGGTGTAGAGGGTCTCGGCGAGGGTGACGTCGTCGGTCCTCTTCGCGAGCTCGCCGTTGGGGCCGTAGGCGAAGGTGAAGCCGCCGTGCGTGAGCAGGCGGTCCTGATCGTCGTGGGTACCGTCGTCGCGATTGCCGTTGGGGTCGTAGGCGTACTCGTGCGCAGGGGTGAACGCGCCGTCGACGAAGACCTGCCAGAGGCGGCCCGCGTCGTCGTAGGTGTAGCGCTCGCTGCGCGCGGTGCCTCCGAGGCTCTCCGTCTTCGTGTCGATGCGGCCCGCGGCGTCGCGGGTGTAGGTCGCGGCGTAGCTGGTGGCGCTGCCGGCGACGGTGTGGCCGATGAGCTCGCCGTGCGCGTCGTAGGTGAAGGCATCCGTGAGCCCGCCGACGGCCGTGGTCTTGAGGAGGCCGGTGGTGCCCCAGGAGAGCGTCATGCCGCCCGTGGCCGTGACCAGGTTGTCACCGTCGTAGCTCCGCGCGACGGGGCTCACGCCGTCGATGTTCCAGCTCGAGACGCGCAGGAAGTTGTCGTGCGACTTGTTCAGGGCGTGGCTGAACGGACCGCTGACCGCCTGCTGCGCGAGGAGCGAGCCGTCGTACGCGTTCGTCAGCGTGACGCCGTCGCTCGTCGTGATGGACGCGAGCCGTCCCTGCGCGTCGTATGCGTAGGACTTGGTGACGGCGTCGACGCTCTGGTGGAGCCTGCCGAAGGCGTCGTAGGCGAAGGTCGCCGGGGTGCCGGGCTGCGCGAGGGAGAGAAGGAGGCCGTCGTGATCGTGCACGTACGTCGTGTCCTTCGGCGAGAAGCCGAGGTCCGGCGGCGCGTACGCGGAGGGCCGGCTCGCGGGATCCCACGAGAACGCGTGCGCGGGCTGGCTCGGCGGGGTGACGGAGAGCACGTTGCCGCTCGGATCGTAGCTCATGGCGAGCGCGCGACCACCGGGCAAGGCGATGCCGAGCGGCCGACCGTTGCCGTCGCGCGACGTGTATGTCACGCCGAGGCCGGCCGGATCGCTCGTGCTCGCGGCCCATCCGGTGAGAGGGTCGTAGCTCGTCGCGTAGACGCGCGCGCCGCGGGTCACCTGGTCGACACGGCCGCGCTCGTCGTAGCGGTACTGGATGGGGTGGAGCGCGACCGGATCGCTCCCGAGGACGGCGATCTCGGTGACGCGCTCGAGCGTGTCGAGGGTCTCGCGGGTCTGACGGCCGGCGGGCGACGTGGTGGTCCAGGTCGCAGGCGGGCCGGCGGCGAAGACGCGCGTGGTGGTCGCGTTCGAGAGGCCTGCACCGGTGAGCGTCGTCGCGATCGTCTGCGCGCTGACGCTGAACGGATCGCCGGGCACGGCGAGGGTGGCCGTGCGCGCCTCGGTGCGCGTCATGGAGTGGGTCGTGACCGGATGGCCGATGTCGGTCCGCTTGGAGGCGACGAACGACGCCGTCGTACCCCAGCGCGGATCGGCTGCGCTCGACAAGGCCGTGACCTTGGTGCCGTCCGGGCTCGCCGAGTTCTTCGTGCCGTCACCGGAGCGATCGACGATCGTGGTGAGCGGAGTGGTCTCGCCCGGTCCGTGCGTGACGGTGCGCCGCTCCACGATCGCGGCGTCTCCGAATGCACCTCCACGCTCGACGCCATAGCTCGTCACGCGCCCCTCGGGCGAGGTGACGGCGACGTTCCAGTGGAGCGCGTCGCCGGTCATCGCGAGGCGCTTGCCGAGCGAGCCCGGCGTGGCGTTTACGTCTCGGGCGAGCCGCCCATCGACGCCGTAGTCGAAGTGATGCGGCTGCCCGCGGACGTCGATGAGGTCGGTCAGCAATCCGCTCTCGTCGTGCGCGAGCGCGGTCACCTCGGAGAGCACCGGCCCCGTGACGCTGGCGAGGTGACCGTTCGAATCGAGCGCGAGCGTCGTAACTTGCCCGTGAGGCGCGGTGATGGCGACGCTGCCGGAGGCATAGGCGATGCGCGTCTCGTTGCCGTCGGCATCATGCACGGTCGTGAGGCGACCCGAGCTCGGGTCGTAGCCGAAGGTGTAGAGCGCCGTGCCGCGGAGGCCGGAGAGCGTGCGGAGGTGCCGACCTCCCAGGTCGACCTCGTAGATCTCGGCGCCGTCCTCGCTGGGGATGCGGAAGACGGAGCCGGAGAGCGCCGCGAGCGGGGACGGACGGACCCGACGGATCCGCTTCGCCCCGTTATCCGCAACGAAGAGCTCCTGGTTCTCGCCGATGACGAGCGGTCGCGTCTGGGCGAAGAGCGCGTGGAGCGCCGGGCCACCGTCGCCGGCGTACCCAGAGTCCGCAGGCTTGCCCGCGATTCGCAGGAGCGAGCCTTGGGGCGAGCGCCAGAGGAGCTTGGCCCCACACGTCAGCAGGAAGGCGTCGTCGTCGAGGGCGATGACTTCACCGCCAAAGGCGTGAGGGTGCTGGCACCAGTCGGCGTTCAGACTCGACGGCAAACCGGTTGGAGGCTCACGGACAAAGTCGCTCTCTCCGCTCGGCTCCACGCGACGGAGCCTCTCTCCCTCCTTGACGAAGAGGGTCCCGTCCGATCGAAGCGCGATCGCATCATGCTGCCGTTCAGCGTAGGTCGAGATACGGCCTTCCGGCCCGACGCGGCGGACGCGGTAGTGGCCGCCGTCAGCGATGAACAGCGTCCCGTCGGTGGCGAGGGCGATGTTGCGGATGTTTCGGAGATCGGCGTCCCGCGCGTCGCGGCCGTCACCGCAGTCATTCGCCGGGGGCGGACACGCGGCGCTGTTCGGAGGCGTTAGCCCGTTGCCCGCGACGAGGTGGATCGTCGGCGTGGGGCCGGGCACGATCTTCCAGACTTGGTGCTTCGGGTACTCGGCGAAGTAGATCGCGCCGTCGGCGCCGACAATGATCGACGTCGGCCAGACGGCGGCGTGCAGCGCCGGCCCGCCGTCGACCTTCGGCGTGGTCGGAGGCGCCCCCGCGATCGTCGAGATGCTCCCGTCGAGAGCGACGCGGCGAACGCGGCCATAGACGGTCGTGTTCCCCTCGGTCGCGATGTAGAGGGTGCCGTCCGGAGCGCGGGTGACGTCCTCGATGGTCCCGAGGTACGCCTGCGTGGCCGGCCCGCCGTCGTTGTAGCTCAGGGACGGTCCGCCGCCCGCGACCGAGTCGACGGTGTGCACCACCTCCGTGCCGAGGCGTCGCCTGCGTCCGTCGCCCTGGTAGAGCGTGAGCGCCTCGAGGTCGGCGAAGTGATGCGCGTCGAGCGTCCAGCCGCCCAAGCTCGACGGCGTGACGCCTCGCGCCACCGCGTAGGTCGCCTCGCGCCAGAACGTGACCGTCCGCATCGCGCGATCGCCGGTGATCGGCGCGCTGGGCATCGACGCGAAGCTCGCCGTGCTCCGGGTCGTCGTGCCCGCGTACTCGTAGCCGACGCGGATCTTGGCGTCGAACTTCGCCGAGCCGACGTCGCGGCCGTAGCCGTCCCGTCCGTCCCATGTCCACACGAAGACGTCGTTCGGCACGACCGGCGCGGGCCTCTCGAAGGTCTCGCGGCGCCCCGCGATCTCGACCTCGATCCGCACCCGCGCGACCGACGGCGGCGGCGACGCGTCGGCGATCTTGAACTGGACGCGGCTCTTGTAGCCCGCGCTGCGCGAGCTCTGGTAGCTCAGGTGGAAGGGCGTGCCGACGATGGGCAGGCTCTCCCCGAGGGTGCGCGACTCGCAGCCGATGACGGAGCCACACTCCAAGGACGGATCGTCGATGTCGCCGTCGCCGGGACCCGGCGGCGGCGGCGGGCCCGCGCCGATCGGAGGACCGAAGCCCCAGTTGCAGTCCCAGGTGGAGAAGTGGCGCATCGTCACGCGCCAGAGCTCGGCGCCGGGCGCGTACTGCGACGCGAGCGCCTCGAGCTCGCTCGTCGTGATGCCGAGCTCCGCGAGCGCCGCGCCCGTGTCGGCGACGCCGTCGCCGGTCACGTCGACCGTCGCCTCGCCGCCGCTCGTCGTGAGGACCTTGAGGATGCGCCCCGACTTCTCGGCGAGCCACGCACCCTTGTCGAAGTCGTAGTAGCCGAGCGGGACAGGCTCGCCGACGGGGTAGTGGGTGAAGTTGTCGACGTAGACCGGCACGTCGCGATCGAAGTGCACGTCCTTCACGCCGGCCGCGGCCGCCGCGGGGAAGCCGAGCTCGAACGCGTACGTGTAGCCGCTCGTCGGCGGCAGCTCCCCCGGCATCCGCTGCACGCCCTGCGGGCCGCGCGTGTACTCCGTGATCTGCACCTCGAGCGACGTGCCGTCGGCGACGGCGTAGTTCGTGAAGTGCGTGTCCTCGGGGAACAGGATCACCGCCTGCCGCGCACCGTCCGCGTCCTCGCCGGAGGGCGTGACGCTGCCGCGCACGACTTGCATCGTCGGCGCCCCGCTCACGAACAGGTCCGCGCTCGACTCCATGTGCGTGAGCACCATGTCGTCGACCACCGCCCAGCCGTGCCAGCCGAGGGTCGCGCGCCGCTGCATCGGCAGGTAGCCGGTCGCGCGGACGTCGACGACGTAGCTCGTGCCGCCGTTGACGGCGAGATCGTACTGGCCGTCCTCCCGCGTGAGCGTCTGTCCGAGCTCGGGGTGACCGGAGATCGTGACCGTGGCGCCGCGCTTCGGCGTCGCGCCGTCGGCGTCGAGCACGCGGCCCCGCACGACGGCGACGCGCTCGGCGACGATGGTGCCCGGCGCCACGCCCGTCTGCACGGGCGAGCCGCCGGAGTAGAGGAACGCCGTCGCGTCGGCCATGCGCACCGCGACCGTCGAATCGAGCGGCGGCGGCGCGAGGATCGGCGAGCAGCCCGCGGTTCCTGGCGGCGCGGGGTTCAGCACGCACCCGGACGACGGCTCGCAGGAGGCGATGACGCACGGATCGCTCGACGTGCACGTCGGCGGCGGGCCAGCCACGCACTCGCCGGCCGAGCAGACGCTCTGGCCGTTGCACGCGTTCATGTCGGAGTCGCAGGCGGTCCCGTCGGCGACCGGCGTGAGCACGCAGCCGCTCTCCGGATCGCACGACGCGGTCATGCACGGGTTGTCCGTCGCGCACGCCGGCGGAGCGTTCGGCGTGCACGCTCCGGCTCCGTCGCACGTCGGCGCCGACGCGCACTGGTTCGCCGCAGCGCCGCACGGCGTCCCAAGCGGTGCGGGGGTGACGACGCAGCCGGTGGCCGGATCGCAGGCGGCCACGGCGCACGCGTTGTCCGTCGCGCACGACAGCGGCGTGCCGGGCTGGCAGGCGCCGACCGCATCGCACGTGGAGATCCCCGTGCAGACGTCCTCGCCCGAGCCGCACGCCGTGCCGGCGGCCATCGGCGTGGTCGTGCAGCCGGTGGCGGGCTCGCACGCGGCCGCGAGGCAAGGCCCGGGCGAGGTGCAGACCACGGGCTCTCCCGAGACGCAGGTGCCCTGCCCGTCGCAGTGATCGGCCGTGGAGCACGCGCTTCCGGTCGAGCAGGACGTCGCGGTAGACGACGGCTCGTGGACGCAGCCGAGCTCCGTGCACTGGTCGTCGGTGCACGGCTCGGAGTCATCGCAATCGACGGGAACGCACGCCGCGCCCGCCTCGGTGCCCGCGTCGTCACCGTGGCCGCCGTCGGGCGAGGCCCCGCCGTCGGAGGCGCCCCCTCCGTCCGACGCGCCTCCGTCGGGATCGCCGGAGCCGCCGCAGAGCACTTCGACCTTGTCGACGAGCAGGTTGCGGTCGTGCCCCTCGTCGCCCGGCTCCTCCCAGTCGTCGTTGTCGTAGGCGACGCGGATCGTCTTCGTCCCGGACGTCGCCGTGAAGTCGAAGGTCGTCTCCACGTAGCCCGCGCCGTTCAGGTAGGTCGACCCGATCTCCACGCCGCCGACCGACACCACCATGTGCGGGCCGACGCCGCCGAGCTGCTCGCCGGCAGCACTTACGCGGATGCGCGTGGGGCCAGAGGCGAAGGCGTGGTCCGTCGAGATGTGACCGTCCCTCCAAAAGTAGCGGTGCGTCGGGGCTGGGTAGGTCCGGATCTCACCGTCCTCGTCCTCCACCCCCGACCAGGTCATCGCCTCCGCTTCGTACGTCGCGTCGGTGCACGAGGGCGTCTCCTCGACCTCGATCCAGTCGAGCAGCAGGTTGCGGTCGCCCTCGACGCTCTCGTCGTCGTTGTCGTAGGAGACCTTGATCTCCCGAGCCCCGCTCGGCGCTTCGAACGTGAACGACTTCGTCGTGTAGCTCGTCTCGTTCACGTAGGCAGAGCCGATCGCAGCGCCTCCGACGGTGACGACGATATGCGGTCCGACGCCGGCGAGCAGCTCGCCCTGCGCGCGGACGCGGATCGTCGTCGAGCCGCCGTAGAACGTGTGGCTCTGCGTCACGTGGCCGTCGGCCCAGAAGTACCGATGCGTCGGCGCGGGCCAGGTGCGGACCTCTCCCGCGCCCGAGAAGGTCATGTCCTCGCCCTCGTACCTCGAGGTGGTGAGCGCGCTGGCCGTGCTCCCGATGCGCTCCTCCGGCGCGCGCTCCTTCTCGGGCGTCGAGCACGCGACGGCGACCACGACGAGCGCCAGGACCGCGGCTGCGCCGCGTCGTCGAACCGCCATCATCGCGCCCTCGCGGTGTGCTCGCCAAAGGCGCCAAGCGCTCGAGCCGTACAGGGCGGCACGCCCCGACGCGACGACACGTTCTCCATGGAATACCCCCCCAACGGAGTCGATCGCTGCCCCCCGTGGCAGCTCACCCCTCGACGCGCGCCGCGTCCGCGCGCAGCAGTTCGCCACAGTGACGCACTTCGCGATTTGGGTCGACCGCGAAGTACACGAGAGCCGCGTTTTCGTCGGATAGGTGCCGCTCCTTCGGCAGCTTGTCCTATTACCCTTGGGGGTAGTGCGTGCGCGATCCACGCCCCGTGCCCGGCTCGCGCCCGTGTACGACTTCGTTGCGACCGTCGCCTACCGGCATCTACCGAAATCCCCAGCGCGGTGGGTCCAGCTCATGCACCGACCGCCGTCGAGCCCGACGCCCCGCCCTTCACCTAGGACGGCTCGGGGTGCGGCGGATGCGGGCGCCCCGGGAGCGCGGCGGGAGGCAGCGGGGTCGCGGGAATCGAGCGCTGCGGACCCACGACGCCTCCGACCGACGCGCGCTGCTCGAGTACCTGGGTGCTTGTCTTGCACGCGTGAGTCCCGATGCGACGACTCTTGCTCTCGCTCGTCCTCGTTGTCTCCGCGACGGTCGCCTGTGAGAAGAGCGCGTACGATCCTTGCACGGGAAAGTCCGTCGGCGACGCGTGCACGCTATGTGCTCCCGACGACGCCGACTGCGTCGAGACGATGAACGTCAAGACGTGCAACGCCGACCGAGTCTGCGGGGCCCATCCTGCCGAAAGCGGCACGCCGGACGCGGGCGCGGCCCCGACCGTCACGGCTGAGGATCGCGGCCCGCGACGGATAGGTGCTCACGCCACCCGACGTCGCGCGTACGATCGAGAGCATGCGCGGCCGGCCGGCGATGCTCCTCCTCGTCGCCGCCGCGCTCTTCGCGGGCGGCGCGGCGCCTCCGCCCGCGATGCCTCATCCTGCGCCGAACGCCCGCGCGGCGGACAACACCGCGTGCGAGGGGTGCCACGTCGAGATCGCGGCCGAGTGGAGACAGTCGCTCCATCGCAGCGCCTTCACCGACGCCACCTTCCAGCGTGCGTTCGCGATCGATCCGGACCCGTTCTGCCGCGACTGTCATGCAGCGGAGAGTGATCCCAAGCTCGGCGTGGCCTGCGTCACGTGCCATGTGACGAACGCCGACGTCCTCGCCATGCCCGGCGAGCGCCGAGCGCCGCATCCACTGACGCGATCGCCGGAGTTCGCGACCGAAGCGGCGTGCGCGCGGTGCCACGAGTTCGACTTCCCCGACGCTCACCTGCGAAAGGCCCCGCTCGCGATGCAGCGGACGCTCTCCGAGCATCGCCATCCGGGAGCCGCGCGCGAGACGTGCGCCTCATGCCACATGACGAAGCGCGGCGGCCATGCGGATCACCGCTTCGCCGCGTCACGTGACGATGCCTTCGTGAAGAGCGCGGTCTCGGTCCGGGCGAAGCGCAGCTCCGCGACGACGATCGAGGTCTCGCTCGCGCCCGCGCGCATCGGCCACGCGTTTCCGACGGGCGACCTGTTCCGGCGCGTCCGGATCAGCGCCGCCGGCTCGAATCGCTACCTCGCGCGTCATTTCGGGAGCCGCCAGGAGATCCCCGGGGTCTTCGTGCGCAGCGAGATCGGCGACGACCGCGTCCTCGGCGGCGAGCGCGTCGTCGTGATGACGGTCCCGCCGGACAAGACGCGCGTCCGCGTGGTGTACGAGCGCGCCGAGGCACCGAGCGATCCCGCCTTTTCGAGCGCGCGGGTCGCGGGCGCGATCGATCTCTTCGACGCCGAGCTATGACCTCAGAGCTCGCGCTCCACGACGGCGAGCCCGCAGGCTCGCTTCGGCGCGAGCGACGCGAACCGTTCGAGCGCCTCCAACGTCTCGCGGCGATCGCCGAACACGACGAGGCGCGTCTTCCCCTCGATCGACGACTCGCCGACCTTGAGCGATGCGCCCGCGTCACCAAGCTTCGCGCGGAGCGCCTCGATCGTCGTCCCGTCGGGGAAGAGCAGGTAGCTCGTGTAGCAAGTGGACGCGGACGTCGCGAACCGCGGCGGCAGGCTCTTCAAGATGCGCGCCCGCTGGACGGGGAACGAGGGGAGGCGCGCGACGGGCACGCGCGGCCTGGTCGAGAGGACGAACCCCTCGCGCTCGACGCTCGCGAGGACGAGGACGTCCTCACCGGCCGCGTCGACGAGGCGAGCGTTCATCGCCTTCGCTCCCGGAGCGCGCGGCGCCTGATCCGGCGGCGGCGCGGAGACCTTCACGAAGTGCGCAGAGCTCTCCGAGAGCGTCGGCCCGGCATAGAACACGTCGTCGAGCGGATCGTCGGGCGCGAGAGGGAGACGGACCTCGCTCCACGTCCGGTCGGCGGCGCGCTTCATCACGCGGCCGGAGCCGGCCTGACCGATGAGCACCGCCCAGAGCGCTCCGTCGGGCGAGCGGGACAGCGAAGCGAAGCGCTCGCCATGGAAGGGCGTCGAGCTCGCCCACTCCTTGCCGTTCCACGTCTCGAGGTCGTCGCCCACGGCGACGTAGAGCTCGGTCGCGCTCGCGGCGAACGCGATCACCTCGTCCGGATCCTTGCCCCGAGTCGATCGCGAGGCGAACCACTCGACCTTCGCCTGGGTCGCGCCGGGCGCGTACCGCAGCACGCCGGCGCGCTGCTCGTCCGCGGCCGCATCGCCACACTTCTCGACGGCGATCACGAGCGAGCCGTCGGGGGCGGCGCTCATCACGCTGGGACAGACGGCGGGAGGGAGGACGGGCGTCTTGGCCTTGCCCGCGAGCACCGCGACGCGCGCGGGCTTGAGGCCCCACTCGTTCTGCTCGTACTCCGAGCCCTTCGGATACGCGGAGCTGTTCGGGATCTCGTAGGCGGTGCGCGAGAGCGCGAGGACGCTTCCGTCGCGCGAGACCGCGCTCCAGAAACCCACGTCGTCGCCGTGGGGCTCGAAGCCCTTCGGCCCGAGCTTGTACGAGGTGAGTCGTGGTCCGGAGCGTGACGTCTCCGTCTCGTCGGTGACGATGCTCAACGTCGGATCGGACCACACCCAGCGCCGTCCTTGGACGTCCATCGTCACGCCGCCGCTCCGGAGGTCGAACGACGTCTCGAACCCGCGGCTGACGAGCTCGACGGAGAGCGGCCCCGGGCCGTCCGCGCTCGCGCGCGCGTACTCCGACGCGACGACGAGCCCACCGCCGGGGAGGCGCTGGACGAGGGGGAGCGCGGCGGCGATGTTCGTCCCGCCGCCTGGCTGCGGAGCGATCTGCGTTCGGGCGACGACGCTGAACGGACTGGACGGCGCGGCCACGCGGGCCCCGGCGTCCATCGTGGCGTTCACCGACGCGTCGATCCTCGGCTCGGGCGTCGCGTTGGGCGGGGTGTCGTCGTTCGCCGGCTCGCGGCCTTGTCGCAGGCAGGAGGCCGACGAGTGCCGTCGCGCGAGGCGTCACGAGGAAAGTACATCACGCGGGACGATGCGCATAGAAATCAAACGTGGCCGCGCAAATGACGGGCGTCCGCGTATTTGTTCACTTTCGCCGACCAGGCTCTCTCGAAGCAGACCGTACGTCGCGGACGAATATCCGAGGCATCATCGCCCACACCGGCCGGTTCGCGTGCGACCCCATCCGCCGCAGTGATACCCCATCGTCTGCGCCGCGCCTCATTCCTGGGCGGCATCTCAGCCCGATCTGCCAGCCCTCCGGCAACGAGCCGTCTGCAGGCGCTGTGGCCTGACAACTCGCCCGGTGGTCCGTGCTTCCAGGCGGCGTCCATCTCCCAGAGTCTCAGAGCGGTATGGATTCGGTGGGCAGAGGCCCAAATCTCGATCGAGCGCAATGACGAATTCGTTCCGCGCCACGCGAGTCGGATGGACTCGTACCCGTTCAGGGCACCGATGCGCGATCGACGTAGCCTGGTCGCCGGCATCCGCACCGAAATGCAAATGCTGGCTCTCGCAAAAGTCCGAGCCGACGAAGCACCGGATGGCGCAGGTCGGTGCCCCGGGAGAATCGCCGACCGTGATCGGGCGTCCAGCCACGCAGACCATGTGGAGACACGAGCCAGGTCCAAACTTCGTCATCGCTCTGCGGCAGGGATAATCGTTGCGTAATGTAGGCCCGTTCGAGGAAGCCGGACTCCGCTCCACTTCAAGCCATGAGACGAGTCGAACGATCTGGCTCGCCTCAGGCGATGAACGCTGGTCCGCATCCGAGACGTGACCGCGCCTCATCGAGGACTCATGAAGCAGTTCGTCCCTCGAACTTCCAGATGTACTCAACTCGGACAATCGCCGAGGCCCTTCGAGCATGGGCGCAGCCGACAGTATCGGAGATCATAGTCTCCCCCGCTACCGTTAGGGCGCCAATTCGGCAGTCCCTCCCAATCGCCCCAGCGCCAGTAGATGCTCTCGAGCGAGCGCGAATCGCGGGAAGCTGAGCCGACATGAAACCCCCGTGAACAAACGTCGTCTTTGCAAGCAGGCTTGGATTCGATTGGATCCGCGCTCTCGGCGGCAGTGAGCCCCTGCATATTCGAGCTGGTATAGAGGCGATGCGGCTCGCCGCCCCCAACTCAGGGGCGATCGCGCTCATATCGGGCGGGCAAGGACGATAGCGTTCCGCTTCAAGCTGACCAACAGCGTTCTCGGATCGGCAGTCTCTGAACGCCTCCATCAATGGGCGAGTGTAGTGACCGAGAACGACGGTACCCTCTTGGCTTCCGAGCTCACCTATGCCGGCGTGCAACACGCGCGAGGTTGGCTCCGCCTGTGACTCCGCCGCACACATCGCACCAGCGCCGCCGAGCGCGATCATCCCGACGCTACCGGCAATCCCAAGTGCTGGGTTGTTGTGCATCTCCGGATGTCTCCGCCGGGCAATATGCGCATCTCGTCAGGCTTGAGCAAACTTCCGTAGCCGGGACAGGAGCAGCGGCAGAGCAGAGAGGCGACGAGAAACGGATGGTGCCCGTCCACGTCGATGTAGTTCCACCGGGTGAGGTTCGCGTACGCGTGAAGTTCAGACTCCGCCAGAAGCCCGGCTCAGGTCACTGCGGCTCCACCGCCGTCGTCAGGGTGTGCGTCACCGCCCCAAGCCTCGCCAGTTGGTGGTCGCGATCCCACAACCCCGCCCGCGAGCGAACGGCTGGCCGAGGTTGGTGTCGGGATGACGACTCCCAGGGATCGAAGTCGAGCCGCTGGGCGACTACGCCGGTGGCAACGTCGACAGCTGTTTCGAAAGGCGGGGCTCGAAGGTGGTCCTTGACGAACCGGTAGGTGGCACCGCCCCTTGAGCATCAGGTCAGGCGAGTGGCCGTCGGTCGCGTAGACGAAGCGGGCGACGACAGCGCCGGTCGCGTCGAGCTCGGCGACGACGCGAGGCGCCGTCGTAGAAAAGCCTGGACTTGGGCTGCCATAGCGCTTCTTGCCGATGCGGCGGTTCGACCCGTCGATGACGTACTCGATCGACCGCGAAACGCGCCGGGCAGATGCGG
>JAHBWA010000228.1 GCA_019637195.1 Labilithrix sp.
CGCGACATCGCGATCGGCGTGGACGAGGAACAGATCGCTCGCATGACTGTTCTTCTCGAGGCGGAGAGGAACGAGCGAGCCCGAGCTGAGCTCGGTCGCGTCGACCGCGAAGTGCACGATGAGCGCGGACTCGTCGGATACCCGGCGTACTCTTCGCAGCTTGTCCTATTACCCCTGAGGGTAAATCGTCCGCGATCCAGTACGCGGACGTTCATCCTTCCCAGGGGTGAGGTGCCTCCGTCGAATGAGCGGATGTTGCGCGGACGACATCGCGGCAGTTCACCGGCGCCCGTGCCTGTCTTTCCTCCTCGCGTGTGTAGTGACGCGACTACGGCCATCCTCGAGGCGCGGCACCGAGCGCCTCACGGGGATGGCTTCAACGCGGACGTGACGCGACGACGACGCTGCGCTCTCCGACGGCCGGCTTGCGCTTCGGCGGAGACCTCTCGACAGCAGGAAGCTCGTCCGAGCGCCGCAGCTCGCCGCCGCTCAGCTCTCCGGCGCCTCGCCGTCGGCGCCTGCGTCCCTGGGCGCCGGCGGCGTCGGGCGCTTCGGCGGATCGCCGTACTCGTTGCGGAGCTTGCGCGCGAGCGAGTCGACGACCACCTGCTCGTGATAGCCCGGCATCTGCGGGATCTGGACGACGACGCGCACGGCGCCGGTGTCCTTCGAGCGGATGAACTCCATCGAGCCCGGCACCGGCTTCTTGCCGCTCTCCGGCGAGAGGTAGTCGAACAGCAGGTAGCCGGCGCCCTCGTCCTTCTCGGAGATCTTCAGCCCGAGGTCGACGCGCACGAGGCGCATCCCTGCGTTCCACGTGCGGTCGTAGCCGTACGCCGACTCGTACGCGCTCTTCGCGCTCGCCTCCTCCGACTGGAGGGCGAGGGGAGCCGCAAGCGCCAGCGAGGCGGCGACGGAGAGAGCCCGGAGACCGTAGCGCGCGCGACGCATGTCCCGCCGAGGTAAGGGCATCGGCGGCGGGTGGGCCAAGTATTCGGCGGGCGGGAGGAGGAGGAGTCGGGGGCCCGCCGGCCCGCCGGCCCGCCGGCCCCCCGGTCTCCACGCTCGGCTTCGCGGCCACGGTTAAAACGGTTGACTGTCATTAAATCTGATCTATTAACCCAGGCCAGACATGGTGAGGGAGCGCAAGGCAGACGCGGTCGCGAATGACCTGCTCGAGCGGATCGCCGGGCGCGAGCTCGCGGTCGGCTCGCTCCTCCCGAAGGAGGCCGAGCTCGCCGATCGCTATGGCGTCGCGCGGAGCGTGGTGCGCGAGGCCATCAAGCTGCTCGAGGTGCACGGCCTCGTCCGCCCGACGCGCCGTCTCGGCACGGTGGTGCTCGATCCTCTGGCGTCCACGAGCCCCGAGGTCGTCCGCGCCCTGCTCGTCCGCAAGGGTCGCATCGATCTCGACTTCTTCGCGGGGTGGCTCGAGGTCCGCGCCGCGATCGACGCGCAGATGTGCGAGCTCGCGGCGACGCGGCGGACGCCCGAGGACATCCGCGCGCTCGAGGACGCGCTCGAGGCGATGCGCGCGTCGACCGCGCGCCACGAGGCCTTCAGCCGGGCGACCGAGCAGCTCGGCTTCGCACTCGCGCGCGCGTCGCACAACCCGCTCTTCTCGGTGCTCGCGCGGTGGCACGCGCGCGTCGTCGCCGACCTCGACCACGTGTTCCGGACGGTGCGCAGCGCCTCGGTCCCGCACGTCGCCGGCGTCGAGATGATGCTCGAGTGCATCCGTCGCGAGGACGCGGCGTCGACGCGCCAGCTCGTGACCACGTTCCACGAGTGGGCGACCCCGCGGCTGCTCGCCGCCGCCCGCCTGGCGAACGGCGACGCGCCCGCCGACGTGTCGTCGCCCCAGCCGTCCACCACGCCCGCCGCGACGAAGCCCGCCGCGGCGAAGCCCGCCGCCTCGAAGCCCGCCGCGGCGAAGCCCGCCGCGACGAAGCCCGCCGCGACGAAGCCCGCCGCATCGAAGCCGCCGAAGGAGAAGCACGCATGACGCTCGCCATCGATCCCGCCGTCGCCCCTGCCGTCCAGCCCCCGCCCGGCGAGCTCGTCGCCTCGCTCGGCCCGGCGACGCGGCGGCGCGTCGAGGGCCTTCACGTGCTCACGCTGAAGGGGAGCTTCTACGAGATGGGCCGGCAGCACGGTCACCTCCTCGCCGACGAGATGCGCGCGGGCCCGCTGCCCTACTACCGCACCTTCATCGAGAAGCTCTTCGGCGGCGCGCGGTTCGGGGGCCTCGGCGCCGCGTCGTTCCAGCTGCTCCAGCGCACCGTCGGCGCGCGCGTGGAGAGGACGCTTCCGGACTTCGTCCGCGAGACCATCCGCGGCCTCGCCGACGGCTCCGGGATCCCGATGAAGGAGGTCCTCGAGGGAGCGACGATGCCCGACTCGATGCTCTGGCTGGCGTCGCGCCTGATGGGGCTCCGCGACGTCGGTCCTGCGATGCATCACCGCGTCGGGCTCGGCCTCGGCTGCACGAGCGCGATCGCCTGGGGCGCCGCGACCCGCGACGGCCGCATGCTGCACGCGCGCAACTTCGACTACCACGGCGTCGCCGCGTGGCCGCGGACGCAGGCGGTCGTCTTCCACGAGCCCGACGAAGGCATGAGGTACGTCTCGGTCGCCGCCGCCGGCGTCGCGCTCGGAGGCGTCACGGCGATGAACGAGGCCGGCCTCACGCTCACGGTGCACCAGCACATGTTCACCGACCGCGTGAAGCTCGGCGGGACGCCGATCGGCGTGAGCGGCGACGTCGTCATGCGCAAGGCCGAGACGATCGACGACGCCGCGCGCATCCTGAACGAGCAGACCCCGATCGGCTGCTGGACCTACCTCGTCACCGACGGCAAGCGCCGCGAGGTCCTCTGCCACGAAGAGAACCCGTACCAGAAGGCGCAGATCCGCCACGGCGGCGACGGGCAGCCCAGCGGCACGTTCGGCTACGCGAACATCTACGTCGATCGCGATCTCGGCGACACCGAGCTCGACCTCTACGGCTCGTATTGGCGGCACAACCGCGCGCGGTTCGAGCGCACCAACGCGCTGCTCGCCGAGCGGGCGGGCTCGCTCGATCCCGAGGCGATGGGGGCGATCCTCGCCGACGTCGGCGACGGGACGTGCCGGATCCGCGGGAGCATCGCGATGGTCCTCACCGTGGGCTCGGTCGTGTTCCGCCCGGAGGACGGGGCCTTGTGGGTCGCGAACGGCGAGGCGCCGACGTGCCACAACACGTTCGTACCGTTCTCGCTCCGGTCCCAGGGGCACGCCCCCGCCGAGGGCGCCTTCATCGCCCCGGAGCTCTCGCCCACCGCGCGCCGCGCGTTCGAGCACTTCCGGCGGGCCTACCTCGCCTACGTCGACGACGGTGACACGACGCGCGCTCGCCGCGAGGTGGGGGAGGCGTGCGAGCTCGAGCCGCGGCAGTCCGTGTATCATGCACTCACGGGCCTGCTGGCGCTCGCCGACGGAGATCCGGGCGCGGCGGCCGTGAAGCTCGATCAGGCCATCCAGCTCGGCCACGAGGACGAGGCTCGCGTCGCCGCGTTTTTCCTCTGGCGCGCCCGCGCGCGCGATCTCCTCGGTCGCCGCGCCGAGGCGCTCCGCGACTACCGGCGCGTCCTCGGGCTCCGCGCGGATCGCCCGGTCGACGTCGCCGCCCGGCGCGGCCTCGCGCGCGCTTACTCGAGCGCCCGCGCGGGCCGCTTCCACGTCGACATGGCGCTCGCCGACGTGGTGCGCCCGTAGACGGAGGCACCCTCGGCGGCGCCTCCTCGAACCCCTGCTCGGCGGCGCCGCTCCGTCGCCTCGCGTGTCGCGTGTCGCGTGTCGCCGCCGAGCCGTCAGCCGCTGCTGGCGCGCTCGAGCGACGGCGGCGGATTGCTCGCGCCTATCGATTCGGGCGCCGCGTCGTCCCCGAGGACGGGCGTCTTCGCGAGCGTCTTCAGCGCCGAGCGGTCGACGACGAGGAAGAAGCCCGCCGAGCCGATCGTCCAGACGAGCTGGATCGCGTAGAGGAGGAAGACGAAGGCCGAGCCGGCGCCGGTGACCACGCTCGTCGGGAAATACATCGTCATGCCGGCGTAGATGCCGGCCTGGAAGACGCCGAGCAGGCCCGGCGGCCCGGGGATCAGGATCGTGCAGCCGAGCATGCCCATGAGCGCCAGCGACTCCCCGAACGTGATCGGAGATCCGTCGGCGTGGACGACGCCGCAGCCCCACGCGAGGATCCACATCCCGAACGCGTTGATGCCCCAGTAGAGCGTGGTCTCGACGAGGAAGCCGCCGGCGTCGCGCCCTCGCCCGAGGAAGTGCAGGCCGTTGGCGAGCTTCTCGGCGGTGCCGGCGAGCTTCTCGCCGAGGCGCTTCGACACGAGCCCGAAGACGGCGAGCGTCATCCGACGCGCCCACGCCCGCGCGAAATAGAAGACCGCGATCGTGACGAACGCCGCGGTGAACACGCCGAGCATGACGAAGCCGCTCGCCCGCACCTGCGCGACGCTCACCGGCAAGCCGACGACGCGGCTCGGGAGCGGGTCGATCGTCGGCACGAAGACGAGCGCGATCGCGAGGAGGATCGACAGGTAGAGGCCGTCGACCACGCGCTCGGCGACGACGGTCCCCGTCGCCGACGACATCGAGATCTTGCCCTTCTCCCGGAGCATGTACGGGCGGACGATCTCGCCGAGGCGGAACGGCATGAAGAGGATGGCCGCGAAGCCGATCCACGACACGGCGAGCACGCGCCTGCGGGGGACGTCGGCGAACGAGCGGAGGAGGAACCTCCAGCGGACGGCGCGGAAGTAGCTCATCACGCCGAGGGTCACGAGGTAGGCCGGGACGGCGAGCCAGTTGACGTGGGCGAAGTCCCCGCCCTCTGGCACGAGCGTCAGACCCCCCTTCTGGAGTGTGAATACGATTCCCGCCGTGATGACGACCGAGGCGAGGAGCTTCGCGGCGTTACGCCGGAGAAAGCCCTTGTCTTCTTTAGGCTTGTCCGTGGCCATCGGGTCCCGAGGGCGCGCGCGGCGCCCGGTCTGCGGCCGCGTTCGAGCCGGCCGACGAGCGCTATAGCACGTCTCGTGCTCGGCGCGCTCAGTCGGCCTCGGTGACCTCCGCCAGGTCGAGTTCCTCGACCGTGGACTTGGGCACCGGGGGCGGGGGCGGGCGGATGGCGAGGACCTTCACGCGGAACTCGAGATCCTTGGTCGCGAGCGGGTGCACCGCCTTCGCGGTCACCTCGTCCGCGTCGATCGACAGCACGTTCAGGGTGAGCGGGGTGCCCTGCGGGCTCTTGGCCTCGAACCGCGCTCCGACCTCGAGCTTGGCGTCGGCCGGGAAGGACGAGCGCGGGACCGTCATGGTCGGCTGGGCGCTGTCGGCGCCGAACGCCTCGGCCGCCGGGATGACGCCGCTCTTCTCTTCGCCGACGCTCATCTCCGCGAGCCGAGCCTCGAGCGCGCCGAGGATCTGCCCGGCGCCGTGCTTGTACTCCACCGGACCGCTCTTGCTCGACGACTCGATGACCTCGCCGCCGCTCACCCGGAGCTCGCAATCGATGCGAACGATGTGCCCGTCGCTCACCTTCATGCCTCGACCTTACGTGGGGTACGGCCGGACGCAATCGTCAAACGGATCGAAGCGACGTCCGTGTGCTAATCGAGCGCACCATGAGCAAGGCCCCCACGGTTCGCCTGAACGACGGTCGCGCGATGCCGGCGCTCGGCTTCGGTGTGTGGCAGATCCCGGACCCCGAGGCCGAGACGTCGACGGCCCTCGCGCTCGAGGCGGGCTACCGCTCGATCGACACCGCGCAGATCTACGGCAACGAGGCCGGCGTCGGGCGGGCCATCGCGGCGAGCGGCGTCGCCCGCGCGGACGTCTTCTTGACGACGAAGGTCTGGAACACGAGCCAGGGACGCGCCGCGACGCGACGCGCCCTCGACGAGAGCCTGCAGAAGCTCGGGACCGACTACCTCGACCTCTACTTGATCCACTGGCCGTCGCCCAAGCGCGGGCTCTACGTCGAGACGTGGAAGGCGCTCCTCGAGCTGAAGGCGGAGGGCCGGATACGCTCGGCCGGCGTCTCGAACTTCGGGCCCGCCGAGCTCGCGCGCATCGCCGACGAGACCGGCGTAGAGCCGTCGGTGAACCAGATCGAGCTCCACCCGCGCTTTCAGCAGCGCGAGACCCGCGCGTACCACGAGGCCCACGGCGTCGTGACGGAGGCGTGGAGCCCGCTCGGGCAGGGCCAGCTCCTGCGCGATCCGGTCGTCACCGCGATCGCCGAGAAGCACGGGCGGTCCGCCGCGCAGGTGCTCCTCCGCTGGCACCTCCGGCACGGCTTCGTGGTGATCCCGAAGTCGGCGACGCCGTCGCGCATCCGCGAGAACTTCGACGTGCTCGGCTTCGACATCGACGCCGACGACGAGCGCGCGCTCGACGCCCTCGACTCGGCCGACGGCCGGATCGGCCCGAACCCGTACACGGCGACGTTCTGATGCCGGCGCCGGCGCCGCGCCGCGTCGGGGTATGAGCGCGCGCGCTCGGGCCGCGCTCGGGGTCTTCGTGCCCGACGTCGCGCGCGGCGTGCGCGCGGCGTGCGCCACGCTCGTCCCGTTCTATTTCGCGCGTACGCTCGGGCGCCACACGCTCGTGTGGATCGCGCTCGGCGGGTGGCTGGGGACGCTCGCGGATCCCGGCGGCGCGAGGGGCTCGCGCGCGAAGACGCTCGCGTCGTTCGCGCTCGCCGGGGCGGTCGTCGTCGCGCTCGCCGATCGGGTGGCGCCGTCGTCGTGGGCGGCGGCGGCCTTGCTCGCCGCTGTCGCGTTCGCGGGCTCGCTCCTCCGCGCGCTCGGCGCCGCGGCCTCCGGCGTGGGCACGCTCCTCGTCGTGACCGCGGCGATCGCCGTCGGCGGGCAGCGCGGGGCGCCGCTCGAGGACGCGCTCGCGTTCGCCGGCGGCGCCGCGTGGGCGACGGTGCTGTCGTCCGTCGTCTGGCCGGTGTGGACGCACCTCCGGATGCGCCACGGGCTCGCCGAGGTCTTCCGCGCGCTGGCGGGCTACGCGAGGGCGATCGACCGCGCCGTCGAGCAGGCCGTGCCCGAGCACGACGCCGCGTGGGTGCGGCTCGCGCGGACGCATCAGCGGCGGGTGCGCGACGCGCTCGAGGATGCTCGCGCGAAGGCCGTCGCGACGCGCGCGCGCCGCGCCGGGGAGTCGGTCCTCGGAAGCAACCTCCGGACGCTCCTCGGCGCGGCGGAGACGCAGCTGCCGCTCCTCGTCGCGCTCGCGGAGGAGCTCGAGTCGATGCGCCCTCTGGAGCGCGCGTCGCGTCGCGGGCTGGCGGCGCTCGTCGCGACCTACACGGACATCGCGGGCGTCCTCGAGGCGCGGACGATCCGCGAGCGCGACGACGTGTGGCGGCGGCCCTCGGTGCCGCCCGTCGAGCACGCGCCGCCGGCGAGCGTCGTCCTCCTGCGTCGCTTGAGCGCGGAGAGCGAGGTGGCGGCGCGGATCGCGTCCGCGCTCGGGGCGCGGACGGCGTCGTCGGACGAGGAGAGCGCCGCGGTCGTGGCGCGCCGGGCGCTCCGCGAGGACCTCCGGACGCTCCGCGACGCGCTCTCGCTGCGGTCGACCTACTTCCGCCACGCGCTCCGAGTCATGCTGGCGGTCAGCGCGGCGCAGATCGTCGGTCGGGTCCTGTCGCCGAGCCACGCGCAATGGGTGACGGTGACGACGATCGCCGTGCTCCAGCCGTACCCGGGCGCGACCGTCGCCCGCGCGATCGAGCGCGTGGCCGGCACCGTGCTCGGCAGCGTCGTGGCGGTCGCGATCATCTTCACGGTGCACGATCCGCTCGCCCTCGCGGCGCTCATGGTCCCGCTCTCGGTCGCGGCGGTCGCCACGCGGCCGCGGAGCCACCGCCTGTTTACGTTCTTCCTCACGCCGGTGTTCGTGCTGCTCGCCGAACGCTGGCACGGCGACTGGTGGATCGCCGCGGCCCGCTCCGGCGACGCGCTCCTCGGCGGTGCGATCGCGCTCGTCGCCGCCCTGGTCTTCCCCTCGCGCGAGGAGAAGCGCCTCTCCGCCGCGCTCGACGCCGCGGTCGCGGCCGTTCGGCGCTACGCCGAGGTCGTCGTGGGCGCCCAGCTCGCGCGGACCCCCGCGTCGCCGGACGTGGTCGTCGCCCGTCGCGAGGTCGGCGTCGCGCTCGGCGCTGCGGAGACGTCGCTCGAGAGGATGCTCGGCGAGCCCCTGCGCTCGCGCGCGGAGGCGGCGGAGGCGATGCTGCTCGTGACGCACGTCCGCCGGCTCGCCGCGGCGCTCACGACGCTCGACGCGCGCCAGCTCGGTCCGGAGAGCGCGGAGCCGCTGCGCGTGGTCCTCTCCGGCGTCGTCGACGCGATCGACCCGCGGCGCCTACGGGACGTCGCGTCCGGCTCGGCGGCGCTCGCCGGCGCAACGCCCGACGCGTACCACGTCCTCGCCCGCATCGCGCGGCAGGCCGATCTCGTGGGCGCCTCGCTCGCGAGCCTCGCCGCGCGCTCGCCGCCCGATTCGCGGTGAGCGCGCGGGCGGGAGTCAGAGGCTCCAGTAGTGGATGGATCGGCCGACCTTCGAGGCGTCGAAGGCGCTCTTGACGTCGACGAAGACGCCGCCGTTGCGGATCGACCCGGCGAGCTTGTCGATGCCCATGTCGAGGTAGGCCTTGTGCGAGACCGCGAACACGAGGCCGTCGAGGGCGCGGAGCTCGTCGAGCGAGGAGAGCTCGAGGCCGTACTCGTGACGGGCGTCCTTCGGGTTCGCGAGGGGGTCGTGGATGAGGGCGTTGATGCCGAACTCCCGGAGCTCCGTGATGATGTCCGGCACCTTGCTGTTGCGGATGTCGTTCACGTCCTCCTTGAACGACAGGCCGAGGACGCCGACGCGCGCGCCCTTCACCGGGATGTCGGCGTTGACGAGCATCTTCACGATCCGCGCGGCGACGAACTTGCCCATGCCGTCGTTGATCCGGCGGCCGGCGAGGATGACCTCGGGCTGGTAGCCGAGCTGCTGCGCCTTCATCGTCAGGTAATACGGGTCGACGCCGATGCAGTGGCCGCCGACGAGCCCCGGGCGGAACTTGAGGAAGTTCCACTTCGTGCCCGCCGCCGCCAGGACGTCCATCGTGCGGATGCCCATGCGGTCGAACACGATCGCGAGCTCGTTCATCAGCGCGATGTTGAGGTCGCGCTGCGTGTTCTCGATGACCTTGGCGGCCTCGGCCACCTTGATCGACGGGGCGCGGTGGACGCCGGCGTCGATGATCGCGCCGTAGGCCGCGGAGACGCGCTCGAGGGTATCGGCGTCCTCGCCGGAGACGACCTTCGTGATGCGCTCGAGCGTGTGCTCCTTGTCGCCGGGGTTGATGCGCTCCGGCGAGTAGCCGAGCTTGAAATCCTTGCGGTCGAGGCCGGAGATCTTCACGAGCTCGGGGCCGCAGATCTCCTCGGTCACGCCGGGATAGACCGTCGACTCGTACACGACGACGTCGCCCTTCTTGAGGACCTTGCCCACCGTTCGCGACGCCATCACGACCGGGGTGAGATCGGGCAGGTGGTTCACGTCGACCGGCGTGGGGACCGCGACGACGAAGAAGGTACAGCTCTCGAGATCGCTCACGTTGCTCGTGAACTTGAGCGTCGAGGACTTGAGCTCCTCCTCGCCGACCTCGAGGTTCCGATCGAAGCCGCGCGCGAGCTCCTGGACCTTCTCCTCGTGGATGTCGAAGCCGACCGAGCCGGGGAACTTCCGCGCGAACGCGAGCGCGACGGGAAGTCCCACGTACCCGAGACCGATGATCCCGATTTTCTCCATGACGACGGTTCTACCACGGCCCTTTCTCGAGCGGCTAGGAGCCAGTCCGCGCGCTGCGCGATCCCTCACGTGACCTCGGCGCGAGCCGCGCAGGCGTGCGCTGCGCAATCGCGCAACGCAGGCGCGCGCCCGAGCAAGCGTCCTCCGAGATCCGAGCAGGAGCGCTCCGAGCAGGCGCGCGCAGCGCGGATCAGAGACCGAGGATGCCGCGCGGGCCGTCGCGGAGGAGGCGCGTGGTCTCGGCGCGCCCGACGCGTTTGTCGAGCGCTTCGATCGCCTCGGTCACGACGTCGGCGTCGGCGGGGCGGTGCGCGTCGGAGCAGGCGGCCTCGTACGCCTCTTCGTCGAGCAGCTTCTCCGCCGCCTTCCGCGAGGCGCGCCCGTACTTGCCGACGAGCGCGCAGACGTCGAGCAGGAGACAGGCGCCCGCGTCGAGGAGCGGGTCGAGGCACGTGTCGTCCTTCCACACGGGCTGGTAGCGCTCCGGGTGCGCGAGCACGGGACGGAGCCCCGCGCGCACGAGGTCGAAGAAGCGCCGCTGGACCTGCGCCGGGAACGCCTGCGGGCTCAGCTCGACGAGGACGCCGCGGGAGCGGCGCGCGCCGCTCGGCGGCTCCTTGGTGGACCCGCCGTCGGAGCCGAGGTCCGGGTAGGGGAGCCCCTGACCCTTGACGAGGCGGCCGAAGACGACGTCGTCGAGGAAGTGCTCGCTCGCGAGGTGGACCTCCGGCAGGTCCTCGCGTCCCGACAGCCGCGGGCACATCGCGGCGAAGGCCAGCTCGAGGGCCCGTCGGTCGTTGTCGAACATCCCCGGGCGCATGTGCGGCGTCGCGACGACGAGCCCGAACCCGGCCGCCCGGAGGCGCCGGAGCAGCTCGACGCCCTCGTCCGGCGTCTTCACGCCGTCGTCGATGCCGGCGATCCAGTGGCAGTGGAGGTCGACGAAGCCCGTCACGTCTGCTCGATACTACCGCGCCCTCGCCGTGGTAGGCTCGTCCGCGAATGGCGTCGGTGAACCCGCACACCCGGGAGCTGGTCTTCAAGCTCGTGTTCTACGGACCCGGGCTCGGCGGGAAGACGACGACGCTCCAGTACATCCACGCGGCCACGAAGCCCGAGCACCGCGGCAAGATGGTGTCGCTCGCGACGCCCACGGATCGCACGCTCTACTTCGATTTTCTGCCGATTCGCGTGCCGCGGGTGCGCGGGATGGCCGTGCGGCTCCAGCTCTTCACCGTGCCGGGCCAGGTCTACTACGCCGCGACGCGGAAGCTCGTTCTGTCCGGCGCGGACGGCATCGTGTTCGTCGCCGATTCCCAGAACGGGCGCGTGGAGGTCAACCAGGAGTCGCTCGACGACCTGCACGCGAACCTCGCCGAGCACAATCGCTCGCTCGAGGACGTCCCGCACACGTTCCACTGGAACAAGCGCGACCTCGGCGACCTCCTCCCGCTCGAGGACCTCGACCGGCGCTTCAACGTGCACGGCGCGCCCTCCCTCGGGACCGTCGCGACGAAGGGCGACAGCGTCTTCGAGGGGCTCGAGCGCATCACGCGCCTCGTCCTCAAGGCGTACGAGAAGGACCCGAAGGTCCGCATCGAGCCGACCAGCGAGGGCTCCAAGGAGGGCGACGCGCAGATCGAGGCCGAGGGCATCGCGCAAGCGCTCCGCCAGATGGAGAGCCCGGGCGCCTCCCCGCCTACCTCGAGCGCCGAGGCGCCGACGAAGATCTCTGCGGTCGTCCCGGACACCTCCTTGGCGACGCCCGCCCGCGCGAGCGACAAGCCCGCGAGCGATTGGGTCGACGGCGCGAAGAGCTCGAAGCCGCGGAGCGACAGCGCGGCGGCCGCCGCAGCCGCGGCGGGGATCGTCGCGAAGGACTCCGGCGCGTGGACCCGCTTCACCATCCCCGAGCCGAGCGGTCCTCCGGCGGAGGCGCCGCCTGCCGCCGTCCAGGCCGCGGACGTCCCGCATGGCGCGGCGAGCTTCTCCCTCGCCGAGCTCTGGCCGGAAGCCGAGCGCGATCGCGTCCGTCAGGCCGAGGCGATGCTCGCGGCGCGCGACGCGGTCAACGCGATCCTCGCCTGCGACGTCCTCGTCACGCGCGTGCTCGCGTCGGCCGCCGGCCTCGTCGGGACGCTCGACGCCCCGCGCGATCCCGCGCTCGTCTCGCTCCTGCTCGGCCTCGACGGCGGGCGCTATCTCCAGTTTCGCACCGTGGTCC
>JAHBWA010000229.1 GCA_019637195.1 Labilithrix sp.
GCCCGTCGGTGAAGTCGAGCGAGCCCGTCGCCGCTTCGCTCGCCTCGCGGCGAGCGACCTCCAGCAGCGCGTCGTCCAGCTGGCCGCGCTGCGACGCGACGAAGCGCTCCCAGACGATGCCGAAGGCCGCCCCCATCGTGATCGCCGTGAGCGCGAGCACCATGAGGGCGGTACGCACACGAAAGCTCATCCTGCGCTCTCCCCGGGCACGCGGTAGCCTTGGCCGCGGACGGTCTCGATCAGGTCCGCGGCCGGCCCGAGCTTGTCGCGGAGGCGACTCACGTGAACCTCGACGACGTTCGGCACGACCTCCCCGGCGTCCCACACGCTCTCCACGAGCTCGGCCTTGCTCACCACCTGCCCCGCCCGCCGCGCCAGGTAGGCGAGGAGGTCGAACTCGCGCCCCGTCAGCTCGAGGAGCCGCTCGCGCACGAAGGCGTTGCGGCGCCCGATGTCGAAGTGCAGCGCTCCGACGTCGAAGGACATGATGCGCGGTCCCCGGCGGAGCAGCGCGCGCAGCCGCGCGAGGAGCTCCTCCATGTCGAAGGGCTTGGTGAGGTAGTCGTCGACCCCGAGATCGAGCGCGTGGACGCGGTCCTTCGTCTCGGACTTCGCCGTGAGGATCAAGATCGGGCCGTCGAAATCCGACCGGCGCAAGCTCGTGCATACGTCGAGGCCGTCGCCGTCAGGCAGCATCCGGTCGACGACCGCGAGATCCACGTCGCCGCCGCCGACCGACCGCGCTTGCGCGGCGTCCGCCGCGAGCGTGACCGTGTACCCGCTCGTCCCGAGGACCCGCGCGAGGAGCGGGCCGAGCTTGGGGTCGTCCTCGACGAGCAGCAGGCGCACGTCGCCATTGTAGATGACGCGCGCCCCGCGAACCTTACGACAACGTAAGGAAACCTCTGCCTCGGTCGAGTAACCTCCGCGTGTGACGTCGAATCGGTCTCTGCCCACCCGCTGGATCGCCGCCGGGGTCGGGCTCACGCTCCTCGCCGGAGGAGTCGGCCTCTACAAGGTGAAGAGCGCCAAGCGCGCCCCGGGCGTCGAGGTGACTCGCGACGTCCCTCACCTCGAGGGCAACACCATCGTGTTCTCCCCCGCCTTCCGCGACCGCGCCGAGATCGCGTTCACGAAGGCCGAGCGCATCCCCTTCAAGCCGATGGTCCGCGTCGTCGGCACCGTGTCGTTCAATCCGAGCTACGTCGCGGCGATCGGCACGCGCCTCCGCGGCACGGTCCGGCGGACGTTCAAGTACGAGGGTGACCGGGTGGCGCCGAACGAAGCGCTCGCCGAGGTCGAGAGCGCCGAGCTCGGCGAAGCGCAGGCGACGATCGCGCAGGCCGAGGCGACGCAGAAGGCCGCCGAGATGCACGCGCGCCGCGAGCAGGATCTCCTCGACAAGGGGCTGACCACCGCGCGCGAGGCCGAGGTCGCGAACAGCGAGCTCACGTCCTCGCGCGCCGGCCTCCAGGCGGCGCAGCAGCGCGTGAAGTCGCTCGGCGGCAACGGCACGTTCGGTCTCTTCGTCCTCCGGACGCCGATCGGCGGTCACGTGGTCGAGCACCACATCTCGCCCGGCCAGTCGGTCGACAGCAACGTCGTCGGCTACAAGGTCGCCGATCTGAACCACCTGTGGATCGAGCTCTCGGTCTTCGAGCGCGACGTCGTCTCGGTCCACGTCGGAGACGACGTCGACGTGGCCCCCCTCGCCGCGCCGGGCCAGACGATCATCGGGCGGGTCGCGCACGTGGGAGAGGTCATCGACCCGACGACCCGGAGCACGCAGGTCCGCGTCACCGTCGACCACCCGAAGTATCACCTCCGCGTCGGGCAATCGGTGCAGGCGACCATCCGGAGCGCCTCCGCCGAGCGCGAAGCGCTGCTGGTCCCACAGAGCGCGGTCATCTTCGTCGACGGCAAGCCCACGGTCTTCGTCGGCGAGGGCGAGACGCGCGCCCGCGCCGTCACGGTCCGGCTCGGCGGCAACGACGGGACGCGCCACGAGATCCTCGAGGGCGTCGAGCCGGGGCAGCTCGTCGCGTCCGCCGGGGTCTTCGCGCTCAAGAGCGAGCTCTTTCGCTGAGGCCGCATGCTCGAATCGATCGTCGCCCTCTCCATCCGGAGCCGCAAGGTCGTCGCCACCCTGCTGATGGTGGTCCTCGCGCTCGGCGTGATCGCGGCGCAGAAGCTCCCCATCGACGCGCTCCCCGACGTCTCGAGCGTGCAGGTGGACATCCTGACCAAGTGCGGGGGCCTCTCACCCGTCGAGGTCGAGCGCACCGTCACGGTGCCGATCGAGAAGGCGCTCAACGGCGTGCCGCGGAGCGCCCAGCTGCGGAGCGTCTCGCGCTTCGGCCTGTCGTCGGTCACCGTCGTCTTCGAGGACGGGACCGACCTCTGGTGGGCCCGGCAGATGATCCTCGAGCGGATCCGCCAGGTGCAGGGAGATCTCCCGCCGTCGGCGACGCTCCCCGAGCTCGCGCCGCCGTCGACGGGCCTCGGGACCATCTACAAGTTCGTCGTCCGCTCCGAGCAGCACTCCCCGATGCAGCTCCGGACGATGCTCGACTGGGACATCGGCCCGCGTCTGCGGAGCGTCCCCGGCGTCGTCGAGGTGAACCCCTTCGGCGGCGAGCTGAAGCAGTACCAGGTGCAGGTCGACCCGCAGCGCCTCCGCGCTCGCGGCCTCGGGCTGAACGACGTCGTCCAGGCGCTCTCCACCGCGAGCCTCAACGTGGGCGGCGGCTACGTCGAGCGCGGCGGCGAGTCCTTCACCATCCGCGGCAACGGCATGGTCCGCAGCGAGGAGGAGATCGGCGACGTCGTCATCCGGAGCTCGAAGGGCGGCCCCTCGGTGCTGGTCCGCCACGTGGCCGACGTCGAGATCGGCGCCGCCCTCCGGTACGGCGTCGTCACGCTCGACGGCGAGCGGGAGGCCGTGTCCGGCCTCGTCATGATGCTCGCTCGGTCGAACAGCCGCGACGTCATCTACGCCGTGAAGCAGCGGATGGAGGAGATCAAGAAGGATCTCCCGCCGGGCGTCACCATCGACGTCATCTACGATCGCGCCGACTTCGTGGAGCGCACGCTCTCGACCGTCGCGACCAACCTGGCCGAAGGCCTCCTGATCGTCACCGTCGTCCTCGCCGTCATGCTGGGGACCATCCGCGGGGCCCTCGTCACCGCGCTCGGCATCCCGACGTCGATGGCGATCGCGCTCTTCGGGATGCACCTCTTCGGGGTGACGGGCGACCTGATGAGCCTCGGAGCGATCGACTTCGGCTTCCTCGTCGACGGTCCGATCGTCGTGCTCGAGGCGATCATCGCGGCCACGGCAGGACGTTCGCTCGTCGGGAAGGCGCGCGCGCGCGCGTACACCGACGTCGCGAAGATCGTCGTCAAGCCCGTCGCCTTCTCCGTCGCGATCATCATGCTCGTGTACATCCCGCTGCTCACGCTCGAGGGCGTCGAGGGCAAGATGTTCCGGCCCATGGCGGTGACGATGGCCTGCGCGCTCTTCGGCGCGCTCGTCTACTCGGTCTGCTTCTTCCCCGCGCTCCTCGTCCTCGCCGTCGGCCCCGCGAAGGACCACGGCCCGAAGTGGCTCGAGCGGATCGCGCACGGGTACGAGCGACTCGTCCCGCGGGCGATCGCGTTTCGCTGGCCGCTCGTCGGCCTCAGCCTGCTCGCGCTCGGCGGCGTGGGCTTCCTCTTCTCCAACGCCGGGGCGGAGTTCGTCCCGCGCATCTTCGAGGGCGACTGCGTCCTCGCGATGCAGCGCGCGCCGAGCGTCTCGCTCGAGGAGGCGCGCCGCCTCGATCTGCTGGCCGAGAAGGTCGTGCTCTCGTTCCCCGAAGCCGGGAAGGCCCTCGGTCAGAGCGGACGCGCGGAGATGGCGCTCGACGCCGTCGGCAACAACAACACGGACATCCTCGTCCCCCTCAAGCCGCGCAAGAGCTGGACGAGCGCGAACGACTTCGAGGAGCTCAGCAACAAGCTCAAGGACAAGCTCGAGACCGAGGTGCCGTCCACGTTCGTATCGGTCTCCCAGCCGATCGAAGACCTCACGAACCAGCTCATCGCGGGCTCTCGCGCGGACGTCTCGATCAAGATCATCGGAACCGACCTCGACAAGCTCGTCGAGCTGTCGAACCACGTCGGCGACCTCGTGCGCGACATCCGCGGCACGGGCGACCTCAAGATCGAGCGCATCCTCGGCCAGCCGAGCATCACGGCGACCGCCGATCGCGCGCGGATGGCCCGCTACGGGGTGAAGGTCCAGCAGGCGTTCGACGTCCTCGCCGCCTCGCGCGAGGGCGTGAACGTCGGGCAGGTCTACGAGGAGGAGCGGCGCTTCGATCTTCGTGTGTTCGTGCCGCCCCCGGAGCCGAACGCCGAGGGCCTCGCGGATCTCTTCGTCGAGACCGAGCGCGGCGACACAGTCCCGCTGGCCGAGGTCGTGACCTTCGACGAGGGCGACGGTCCGTCGGTCGTGAAGCGACTCGATCGCGAGCGCCTCATCCGCGTCGACGTGAACCTCCGCGGCCGCGATCTCGTCTCGTGGGTCGAAGAGGCGAAGGCCAAGGTCGGGAAGGCGGCCAACCTGCCTTCGGGCTACCGGGTGGAGTGGGGCGGCCAGTTCGAGAACTTCGAGCGCGCCTCGGCGCGGCTCGCGCTCGTCATCCCCGCCGTCGTCGCGGTCATCCTCGGGATGCTCTTCCTGATGTTCCGGAGCTTCAGGCCGGCGTTCGCGGTCTTCCTCCTCGTGCCGTTCGCGGCGACGGGCGGGATGCTCGGCCTGCTCGCCCGGGGGATGCCGTTCAGCCTCCCCGCCGCGGTCGGCTTCATCGCGCTCGGCGGCGTGTCGGTGCTCAACGGCGTCGTCATCACCACCTCGACGCGTCAGTCGATGCTGCAGGGCCTGCCGCTCGACGCGGCCGTCGCGAAGGGCTCGGCGAGCTCCATCCGCGCGGTCCTGACGACGGCGGCCGTCGCGGGCCTCGGCTTCCTCCCGATGGCGCTCTCCACGAGCGCCGGCTCCGAGGTGCAGCGGCCGCTCGCGACCGTGGTCATCGTCGGCATCTTCTTCAGCACCGCGCTCACGCTGCTCGTGCTGCCCGGGCTCCTCGCCACCCTGCTCAAGGGGTGGTCGATCGTCGATCCGCAAGAGGACGACGACGTCGGCGATGCCGTCCCCGCTCCCGGGGAGTGAGCGCCCGCGAGCGCCGACCGCGTCACGACTTCTTGGCGGCCGCCCTCTTCGAAGAGCTCGGAGCGTCGGCGGATTTCGTCTCCGCGGACGACGCCTTCACCTTCGACTTCGACGCCTTCGCAGAGGCCTTCGTCGCAGAGCTCTGCTTGGCCGGGGCCGCCTTCGAAGGCGCCGCCTTCGCGGACGTCTTCTTCGACGACTTCGCCGCCGTGTCCTTCGAAGGCGTCGCCTTGGCGGACGTCTTCTTCGACGACGCCTTCGCGGACGCGTCCTTCGGCGGCGCCGCCTTGGCGGACGTCTTCTTCGACGACGCCTTCGCGGACGCGCCCTTCGCCGGCGGCGCCTTCGCGGGCGTCTTCTTCGCAGACGTCTTCTTCGCGGACGCGCCCCTCTTCGTGGAGGCGCCCTTCGCTGGCGCCTGCTTCGACGCGGCGCCCGCCCTCTTCGCGGACGACGCCTTCGCGGCCGCGCTCGTCTTCGCAGAGGTCTCCTTCGCCTGACCTGCGACGGCCGGCGCGCCCCCCGCCGTCGCCTTCTGCGTGGGGGGCTCGGACGAGATGACCGGCACGCTGAGGGTCGACGGCTCCGCGCTCGGCGACTCGTCGCTCGCGTGCGCCGCGCTCGGCGCCGGCTCGATCACCGCAGACGCAAGGGCGGCCTGGATCGCGATCCGCGCGCGGCGGTCCTGCATCTCGACGGTCGAGTAAGCGATCGCGCCGACCTGCTCGCTGGTCCCTGCGCGGAAGATCGCGCCCGCGTCGCCCGCGTAGAGGACCACGTCGAAGAGGGGGGCGTTCGCGCCGCCTACCTCCGCGAGGACGCGGTGCTCGAGGGTGCCCGCGAACGAGCCGTCGATCTCGTCATCCAGACGGTCCTCGACGGCGAGGTCGCGTCCGTCCCAGGTCTGCCCGGCGCGCCGGACCTGCGTCTCCGCGACCTCCCCGAGATCGAAGATGTCGGCGTCCTTCACGAGCGCGATCGTCCGGAGGCGGAGCGCTCGCGGCGGCAGCCCGTGCGCGCTGCGCGTGGCGTCGTCGAGCTGCTCGGGGTCCGGAGCCGGCCCGGTCGAGGCGGCGAGCGCGTCGCGGACCACCTCGGGCGGCAGATCGTCGAGCTCCTCGAAGGCCTCGAAGACCTCCTCGCTCGACAGGCGCTCGAGCGACGCGACGATCACCTGCGCTCGGCTCGCGCCCGGCCCCGCGGCGCCGGGCTCCCCTGGACGCGCGTCGCCGGCCGCACCCGCGATCGCTGCGGCCCCGGCGGCCGCCCGTCGTTCGCCGGCAGAGAGCGCTAGCTCGAGTTGACGTGGATCGACCACAGCGGCGCCGTTTCGCGCGGACTCGGCCTTCTCGTTCATGCTTCGCCTGGGCACGCGTTCCTCTGGAGCGCCCCGTGGGTGCACGTTCTCTGCCACCACGGACGCGTCGAGCGCGCACGCTAGCAGGAACTGCGCGCGTTGCGTGTGGCTTCGATCGCACGAGGCGATTCCCCTGGATCGCAGGCGACTTCAGAGCCGCGGCGTGAGCTTCGCCATCACGCAGCCCCACTCGTCACCGAGCGCGCAGGCCTTGCCGAGGAGCTGTTTCCCCTCGTCCCTCCTCCCGACGCTCACGGCGATGATGCCGATGCCGGTGCAATCGCGCGCGATGCCGCTCTCGCACGTGGCCCTCCACACGTTCATCTCTCCGCTGGCGCGCTCCAGGTCGAGCTCTTGCTTGGGGTCGATGTACCCCCGAATCAAGGCGCACCCCACGGTGTCGCCCTTCGCGCACGCGCTCCTGAAGAGCGTGACGGCCTTGTTCTCGTCGCGCGCGACCCCCTTGCCCACGTGGAACATCGCGCCGAGCTGGGCGCAGCTCGACTCGTCGAGCTTGCAAGCCTTGAGGTACGCTTGGAGGCTCGCCCGGATGTCCTTCGGCGTCCCCGCGCCGAACTCCAGCATGTAGCCGAGGTTCGAGCAGCCGGTCCCGTTGTCGCCCTCGCACGCGCGCTTGAACAGCCCCGCCGCGGTCGGCAGGTCCTTGTCGAAGCCCTGCCCGCCGAGCGCGAGGAGACCGAGGTCGCTGCAGGCGCCGTGCGCGCCGCCCTTGCAGCCCTTCGACAGCGCCTGGGCGGCAAGCTTCGTGTCGCGCGGCACGCCGAGGCCGATGAGGAGCATCGTGCCGACCCACTGGCAGCCCTCCGCGTCGCCTTCGTCGCATCCCTTGGCGTACGCCTCGGCGGCGTCCTTGAGGTTCTTCTGCGCGCCGACGCCGTGCTGGAGATAGCTCCCCAGCAGCGTGCAGCCCGCGGCGTCCCCGCGCTTGCACGCCATCATGGCGAGGGGCGGCCCTTGCTCGACGCTCTGGGGGGCCCCCTCGCCCTTGACGACCATGAGCGACAGCTTCGCGCAGCTCTTGGCGTTGCCGGCCTTGCACTGATCGAGGCATTGGCGGCCGTTGCCGTAGGTGCACTCGACGTCCTTCGACGCGACGCTCGCCTGGAGCCGGGTGCACTTGCCCTCGACCATGAGGAGACCGACCGGGCAGACGTCGGCGAGCTCGGGGTCACGCGACGCCGCGGAGGCAGCCGTCATGTCCTTGGTCGCCGCGATGGGGAGGAGCTCGACGCGGATGAGCGCGCCGCACTGCCTGGGAGCGCTCGGGCTGTCGGGCGCCGCGCTCGAGCAGTCGGCGAGCTGGCCGTCGACGACCCGGACCATCGAGCTCGACGCCACGCTGCCGCCCGCACCGGCGCCGAAGATCTCCGCGACCGCGCGCATCCTCGAGCGATCGCCCTTGTCGACGGCGAACGCGCCGACGGTCGCGCCGCGGACCACGTGGGTGGCGCCTGCGCACTGGCCGACGAGGTCCTCGCTCGCGACGTTTCGCCACGTGGTGCGCAGCTTGCCGATCATCACCATGGCGATGTCCAACGTCGCGCCCTTCTCGAGCTCACCGCCGAGCTTGGCGGCGAGGCCGATGCCGCCGAGCGGAAGGTTCGCGCGGACGTCGTCGGCCGACTCGAGCCGCACGACGCGCTCGCGCCGCGTCATCCCCATGAAGCCGTATGTGCCGTCGACGTGGCAGTCCCGGAGGAGGCGGAAGCCTTGCTTGTCGTAGCCGACGACGACGAGGCCGTCGCGCATCGAGACCTCGAGGTCGCCGCGCTGCTCCGGCTGCCAGTCGACGATCATCGGCTCGAGGTTGCCGGTGATGAACTCGGGCGACGAGGGCATCGGCGCCGGCCCCGGCGGCGGCGGGGCCGGGCCGCAGGACGCGCTCGCGCCGACGAGCCCGAGAACCATCGCGGCGTACGCCGCGCGCGTCGTCATCTTCATGAGGCTCACCCCTGCGTGGTCGATGCGCGAGGTCCGCTCCACGCGAGTCGAGCTCCGCATCGACCGATCACGATGCCGCAAGGGGGAGGCGCCGGACAAGGACGAACGGCGGCTACCGCACGTTCATGCGGGCGCGTTCCCGGGCGCGATGCCGATCCCGATCTGCTTCCGGAGCTTCGAGTAGCGATCCGAGACGACGAAGCTCATGAGGTCGTCCATCTTCTCGTCGAGCTGCGCGCGATCACCGCCCGCCTCGAGCGAGAGGACGTTGTGGGCGGCGCGCAGATCGTTCGCGAGCAGGAGCCCGGTGCGCGCGAGCGTGCGATCGGCCGCGACCGCCCAGCGCTGCAGGTTCGTGCGGCCGCCCTCCTCGACGAACCGCAGGAAATGCCCGCGAAGCCGATCGACCGCGGCGGGCTCGAGGATCGGCTCGATCGCCTTCGCGATCGGGACGACCAGCTGCTTGACCTGCGCGCTCAGCGGCAGGCCCGGGTTGCCGATCGACAGCGCCGCGAGGAAGATGTCCTCGAGCCCGCGGGCCGACGGGACGAGCATCTTCACGAAGTGCTCTTCGCGGTAGTTGGCGAGGTGGCGGCCTGCGATGAACGCCAGCTCCGCGGCCGACCGCCCCGACAGCGCCTGCGCGCCGATCCGCGACGCCGGGGGTACGCCGGGGACCATCTCGACGAAGCCCGGGTAGTCCGGATCGGCGAACAGCGCCGGCGAGTGCATCCCGAGGATCGCCGAGGCCCAGTGGAAGCAGCGCACCGCCTGGACCGTGGTGGTCGCCGGATCCTGCTTGCGCGCCGGATCGAGCTTGATGAGCTGCTTGTCGCGGCGCATCGCGGAGAGGCGGCCGATGAGCACCGCGGAGACGACGACGGCGAAGATCTCGCCGACGAGCGCCTCCTCCTCGGGGTGGAACAAGAGGCGCTTCCACGCCTCCTGGGTGATCGAGGCCGTCGGCCGGATGAGCGCGGCCTCGCGGTGGGCGGTCCAGCACTCCTCTTCTTCGGTGTTCGCGCCGCCGAGGTAGGCCAGCACCTGGGCGACGCACCACTGCCGATCCGCGTCGCCCGCCTTCTTGTAGAGGCGGAACAGCGCGTGGAGCGAGTCGACGTCGCGCGGGTCGTGGCGGACGCGGCGAGCGAGCTCCGCCGGATCGTCGTCGGGCACCGCGGCCCTCGGCGCGGCGACGTCGGAGAGGTCGACCTCGACGCTCACGTGAGCGCGCGCGTCCTCGAGCTCGCGCTCGAGCGTGACGATCCGATCTTCGAGGAACCGGATGCGGCGCTCCAGCGCGAGCGTACGCTGGTCGGTCGCCAACTCGAGCGGCGCGATCGTCGCGGGAGGTGCCTCGTCGACGAACGACAGGTCCTTGACGACGATGCGATGCCGCGCCTCGTAGGCCGCCTGGAGTGCTTGCTCGAGCTTGCGGAGCCGCGCGCGGTCGAGGCCGAGGCTGTCGGCCATCTTGTCGAGGCGGCTCCGCTCCTCCTGGGTGATGATCCCGTCCTCGATCACCTCGGCGAACAGCTCCTCGTACATCGCCTCGAGCTTGCCGTGGCGCATGTTGCCGGCGATTTCGCCGACCTCGAACGATGCCTGGTGCGTGAACGTCGCTTCTGTCTCGCTCATCCCGACCTGCCCCTTTTGGCTCGCACCCCGACCACCGTCGGGGATCGCGCGTCCCCATAGTCCCCCGCATCTCGCCCGCAAACAACGGCGGACATGCGATCCGGGTGGTTCGGCGCCCCGAAAGTTCGATACGCTCGTGCCGCTGGTGCGGTTGAATCCCTCGGCTCGCTTCGCTCATCTCCGCGCTCGTCCATGAGTCCCGAATCGATCGACGATCTGTACGCGCGTTGGCAGTCGAACCCCGACGCCATGGAGACCGTGGCGCTCTGCGAGGCGCTGCGCGACGGCCGCCGGCCGGACCTCGTCGAGATCGTCGGCAGCCACGCGTCGCGCCAGCTCGACGTGCGCGCCCTGCTCGCGGCGGCGCGGATGTACAGCGACTCGGGCCGGCTCGACGACGCGCAGAGCGTCCTGCTCGCGGCCGGACGGCTCGCGCCGCGCGACGGCGACGTCTACCGCTGGCTCGGCGAGGTCCTCCTGCGCCGCGGCGACGCCGAGCGCGCGGAGAAGGTCCTCGAGAAGGCGCTCCAGTTCGGAGCCGAGAGCGGGACGCGGCCGCTGCTCGAGCGCGCGCGCTCTCTCGTCCCCACCCAGCGCGCGTCGGGCGCCGCCGCGGTGGCCGCGGCCTTCGCCCGCGCGAAGCCCGCCGCACCTCCTCCGCCGCTGCCGAGCGTCCGCGGGCCGGCAGCCGCTCCGCCGGCGCAGCGGCGCCTCGTCCCCGCGGAGTCCGACGAGGACGTCGAGACGCAGATCCGAAGGAACGACGACCTCCGCGCGGCGATCGACGCCGCGCTGGCTCCGGCCGCGCCGGTGCCCGCGGCGGGTCGTCCGCCGCCGTCGGTGAGGCCGCCTCCGATGGCGCTGCCGCCGCCGTCGGTGCCCCCGCCGGCCATGGGGGCGCCCGCCCGGAACATGCCGCCGCTCCCGGCCCCCGACGATCTCGTCTTCACGACGCCGACGCGCGGGCTCGGCTTCGACGTCCAGCCCTCGCCCCCGGGCAGCGCGCGAGACGGCGCCTTCGGCGGCGCGGCCCCGATGGCGAGCGCGTCGACCGCGGCGTTCGGCGGGCCGTCGGGGCCTGACTCGGCGCTCCCGCTCGTCGCGGCGAACCCGTTCGCGGGCCCCGGCGCGCCCCCTCCACCGCCCGTCAACCCGCTGCTCCTCGAGGCGCTCGCGCGACCGGCGCCGCAGGTGGGCGGCGCGGCGATCCCCGAGGCGCGCGACGTGCTCGAGGCCCTCCAGATCGCCGGCGTCTACGAGCCCGAGGGCGCCGTCGCCCCGCAGGCCTTCACCTGGGCGAAGCCCGAGCGGATCCGCCGCCTCTTCAGCACCGTTACGCTGGTCGCGCTCGCGGTGCTCCTCGTGGGCGGCGGCGTCGGCACGTACTACTACGTCACCGACAAGCGCGCGAAGCAGCACGTGGAGGCCGAGGCCCTCCTCGCGAAGGTCGACAAGGACCTCGCGGCGAGCGACGCGAAGCTCCTCGAGCCGGCGGAGCAGTCGATCTCCCGGGCGTTCGAGCTCGACTCGCGCTCACCGCACGCCGCGCTGACCTGGCTGAGGGAGCGCGCGCTCGTGGGCCTCCTCAAGGGCGGCGCAGACCTCGCGTTCGAGGACGGCTCGCAGCGCGCGAAGGTCGTCGGCGTCGAGGAGAAGCGCATCGCCTTCGCCTACGTCGCGTCGTTCCTGTTCCAGGGCGACACCGCCGGCGCCGCCGCGACGGTCGCGAAGTGGGACAAGCTCGCCGAGGACGACGCGTGGTTCCAGCTGCTCGCGGGCGCGACCTTCGAGCGCGC
>JAHBWA010000023.1 GCA_019637195.1 Labilithrix sp.
ATCGGCGGACGCCGGCGTCCCCTGCAGCCGGGACGGCTTCTGCCACACGCGCCTCCCGGGACGAGACACCTTCGACGCCGGGGATCTCGCGCCCGATCTCGACGTCTCGTTCGACCTCGTCGATGTCTCGGTGGCCCCGGGCGGTGCAGCGTGGGCGGTCACGACCGGCGGCCATCTCCTCGAGTGGCGGGACGAGGCCTGGTCGGTCGCGTACGTGGCCGGCACGGCGCTGAGAAAGGTCTGGGCGGCGAGCGCCGACGACGTCTGGTTCGCCGGCAACAGCGGCTTCGTGATGCACGGGACGCGGACCGCGGGCGCTCAGATGGTGTTCGAGGACGCGAAGCTGACCGCGACGCTCCCGGTCCTCGGCCTCGTCGGCTTCGAGGACGAGATCTGGGCGTACGCCAACAACGTCCTTTACCGGCGCGCCTCCCCCGCGGACGGGGGCGCGGCGTGGATCGCGACGCCCGTGCCCGTCTCGGTCCAGGGGACCTCGCCCGCCGCGCAGCTCACGGGCCTGTGGCGCGGGCCGACGGGCCAGGTCTGGCTCGCGGGCCGCGTCTACAACTCCTGCTTCTCCGGCTGCGTGTACGTCTCGCGGCCGGCGATCTGGAAGCGCGCGACCGTGGACTCCGTCGTGTCCTTCGAGGAGATCCCGTTCACCTACGACGCCGTCTCGTACACCGGGGTCATCGCGAGCGCGGAGCGAGCGGACCGTCCGTTCGCCTGCATCGGACAGCCCTGCTCCTCGGTCCTCCAACCCGCCGAGGACGGCAGCACGAGCGCTGAGCTCACCGGGCTGAGCGAAGGACAGATCGAAGCGGCGTGGGCCAGCGGGCCCGACGAGGCGTGGCTCGTCGGGAGCCCTGGGGTCGTCCGCCGGTGGAACGGCACGGAGTGGACCTACGCTCGCGTCACCGTGACGAACGCCCCGATCGTCAAGCCGCTCCACGCCGTGAGCGGCTACGTCGACGCGTCGGGGGCCATCGACATGTGGATCGTCGGCAAGGACACGGCGCTGCACCGGAAGGTGACGAAATGAACCTCCTCCGCAGAGGCGCCCTGCCGGCCGCGACCGGCTTCGCGACGTTGCTCCTCACCTTGGCCGCGTGCAGCGACGACCCCGCGTGGAGCTCGCCGCTCGATGAGGAGGAGGACGCGGCGTCCCCCGACGCGGACGCCGACGCCGGCGCGCGCGACGGCGATCCCGCGGACGCCGCGCCCCCCCGCGACGACGTCGACACGCGCCAGCCGTTCGACCCCGCGCCCGCGCAGATCACGTGCGGCGGCGGGGCTTGCGCGAAGCGCATCGTCGCCGGCTACGGCCACTACTGCGTGGTGCTCGCAGACAGCTCTCTCCGCTGCTGGGGCAAGGCACGCGCGCTCGCGCCGAGCGTCGATCCGTCGGCGCCGACCGTCGGGCCGCGCGACGTCGCGGCCCTCCCCGCCGTCATCGACGTCGCCGCCGGCGGCGACGCCACGTGCGCCGTGGATCCCGACGGGGGCGTCTTCTGCTGGGACACGACGCGGAGCGCGCCGACCGTGGTGAGCGGCCTCTCGGGCGCGGACCGCGTCTGGGTGTCGAGCAACGGCACGAACCGCTGCGCGCGCGTGGCTGGCCAGCTCTCGTGCTGGCGCGGGGCGTCCGGCGCGGTATCCACGTTCGACGCCACCGTGCCGGCGGTCGCAAGCGCGGCGCTCTCCTCCAACGCGACCTTCGTCGTCGACCCGAGCGGGAACGTGCTCTCGGCGGGGACCGAGACGCTGATCATGGGCCGCCCGGCGTCCTCGGTCGCGGGCGCCGCCGCTCCGGTCGAGGATCTCCCGCCGATCCTCACGATGGCGGTCTACGCCCACGCCTGCGCGATCGCCATCGACGGACGTCTCTTCTGCTGGGGCCGCGGCTCGGGTGGACAGCTCGGGCTCGGCTACAGCCGCGACGAGCTCCGCCCCCTCGAGGTGCGCTTCGCTACCAACGCGTGGCCGCAGCAGCTCGCCGTCGGGAACAATCACAGCTGCGTGCGGACGACCGACGCCGCCTTGTGGTGCTGGGGCGGCACGAACGATCGTGGACAGCTCGGCCATCCCGAGAGCACCGGCGTCTATGTCCCCACACGCGTGACGTCGCTCGGTGCGGTGCCGACGGCGGCGGTAGCGACGGGCGACGGCTCCACGTGCGCCCTCGCCACGGACGGGACCGTCCGCTGCTGGGGCGACAACCGCAACGGTCAGCTCGGGCTCGAGGCGCTCGACCAGCTCCGACACCCGAGCCCCGCCCTCGTCGATCTCGAGTGAGAGGTACACAGATGAAGCTTTCCCTGCGCAACATCGCGCTCGCCTCCACTCTCGGGACCGCCGGCGTCCTCGCCTGCAGCGCGACGGATCGGGGGTTCGCAACCACGGACACGATCTTCGCCGGCGACGACGCGGCGACCGACGCGCCCGCGGCCTGCGAGGAGCGCAAGTGCTCGCGCGATCTCCACGCGGTGCTCGACGCGTGCACGGAGGCCGTGATCGAGTCGTGCGATCCGTCCTCCGGCTGCGCGAACGGCGCGTGCGTCCCGGCGTGTGACAGCGCAGCGCTGGCCCAGGGATCGATCGGGTGCTCCTTCTGGACGACGCCCCCGGACGTCGTGCCGGAGGCCGACAACTCCTGCTTCGCCGCGTTCGTCGCCAACACGTGGACGACGCCCGTCAACGTGAAGGGCACCTACGGCAAGCAGGCGCTCGATCTCTCGCGATCGGTCTACCGCGCCGTCGCGACCGACGGAGCCGTCCGGTACGAGCGCATCGAAGGCGCCGTTCCCCCGGGCGAGCTCGGCATCATCTTCCTCTCGCAGGCGCCGGATCGGCCCGAGACGAAGGGGCGTTCGGTGGCGTGCCCCGACGACGTCGAGGTCGCTCACGTCGGCGTCGCCGTGGCGGCCCACGCGCCCAGCGTGTACGAGGCGTTCCACCTCGAGACCGACGCGCCGGTCTCCGTTTACTCGATGTTCCCGTACGGCGGCGCGAAGAGCTACATGCCCTCCGCGACGCTGGTGCTGCCGTCCTCGTCGTGGGCGACCTCCTACGTCCTGCTCGACGGGTGGAGCTCGCGCGCCTCCGACTCGTTCATCCAGATCGTCGCCGGCTCGGACGACACCGAGGTGCGCGTTCGGCCCGTCGCAGACGTCCGCCCCGGACCCGACGTCGCCGGCGCGGCCCGCGGCTCGGTCGCGACGTGGCGCCTCCAAAGAGGACAGGTGCTCGAGCTCGTTCAGCGAGCGAGCCTGGCCGGCAGCATCATGGAGTCGTCGGCCCCGGTCGCCGTCTTCGGAGGCACCGTCTGCCCCTACATCCCCGAAGGGGTGACGGCGTGCGACTCGCTCCATCAGCAGGTCGCGCCGGTGAATCAGTGGGCGGCACGCTATTCGGCGGTGCCGTACGCGTCCCGCCGCGTCGCCGCCGGTGATCTATCCGTGGCCGAGTCGGTGCCGTGGCGGATCGTCGCTGCGCAGGATGGCACGGCGCTGACCTACGATCCGGCCCGCCCCGAGGGAGCGCCGACGGTCCTCGCCGCGGGAGAGGCGGTGACCTTCACCACCGAGGCGTTCTTCTCGGTTCGGAGTCAGGACGCGGCGCATCCGATCCACGTCTCGACGTACATGACGGGCGCACGGCGAAGCGGCACCCTCGGCGATCCCGACTACGTCACCCTCGTCCCTGATGAGCAGTTCCTCGATCGGTACGTCTTCTTCGTCGACCACACCTACAGCGACAGCACGCTCACCGTGGTCCGCCGCAAGGATCAGCTCGGGTTCCACGACGTCGAGGTCGATTGTCTCGGCGCGATCGGCGACTGGAGGCCGCTCGGGACCGACGGGACGAGCGAGTACACCTGGGTCCGCCTCACCAAGGACAAGCGAGGCGTCGGCGGATGCGGCTACGGCCGGCACGAGGCGAGCAGCGACGGCCCCTTCGGCCTGTACGTCTGGGGCGTCGACAGCTTCGCGAGCTACGGCTTCCCGGCAGGCGCCGGGAGCCGCCCGACCTCGACGGTGGAGCTCACCGTCCGCTGACCGGCTGAGGCCCCCGCCGCCAGGCAGCTCGCCTCGCGCAGACGAACGCGCCGGGCCCTGACGTCAGCGCGGCTGTGCACGGCGCACGATCACGTCGGGCCGGCTCTTGCGCGCCTCGTCCTCGAGCGCGTCGAGGAACGTGACCCCGTCGTTGAGGTGAGCCACCTCGATGCGGATGCGGTCGCCGTCGTCCGCGGCGACGACGATGACGTCGCCGACGATGCCCTCCACACGGTGATCGATGGAGACCACGCTCGCGAGCGGGATCGCGCTGACCTCTGCGTCCTTCGCGAAGACCACGCGATCGGTCGTGACGAGCGCGACCTCGCTGAGGTCGAGCGACAAGCTCCCGTCGTAGAAGGCGATCAGACGCTCGCTCTCCCCGCACAGCCCGCGCTCGACCAGCGCGGCGCGCTTCGCCGCCGGGATCGCGCTGCCGACCATGACGCCTCCGGGCTCCATCTGCGACCCGAGCACCGCGAGGCCGACCACGCCGCCGCACGTGCCGAGCCCGAGCAGCACGACACCGAGGACGACCCAGAGCCAGGGAGAGATCCGCGGCCGCGGGGAGGCGTAACCGGGCGGCGAGAGCGCGTGACCGGGCGGCGAGAACGGGTGACCAGGCGGCGAGAGCCCGTGACCAGGCGGCGACGACGGGTGTCCAGGCGGCGAGAACGGGTGACCAGGCGGCGAGAGCCCGTGACCAGGCGGCGACGACGGGTGTCCAGGCGGCGAGAACGGGTGACCAGGCAGCGAGAGCGCGTGACCAGGCGACGAGAGCGCGTGACCAGGCGGCGCGCCCGAATCGCCGGTCGGTGCGCCCGGGTACGAGGCGCCGAGCGATGGCTCCGGATACGGCGAAGACATGCCGCGATCTGCCTGCGGTGATCCTGGGACCGCGAACGGCGAGTCGGGTCCCGGGTGCGACGGGTGACTGGGACGGTACGGGGGATCGGAGGGGAAGCGCATCGGTTTCTTGATCGGGCGGGCTGGGTCTTAGCTCGATCGAAGGGAGGAGCCACGAGCGCGCGCGCCGTCGCGGGATTTTTCACCGGCTCGGCAGACCTTACCGCGCTCCGATCGCGAACCGCGCTCCATCGGGCGACTCACCGGCGTCGTCCGCGGCGCGCGCCCGTCGCGTGACGCGTCGTCGCGCTGTCAGGCGGCCATCGGACGCTAGGACGGAGACGCGAGGCGCTCCGCGAGCTCGCCCAGGACGTCGAAGGCGTTCGCGTCGTCGAGGACGAGCGTCCGCGTCACGCCGTCGTGCCAGGACAGCGTCGAGGCCGTCGCCTGCCAGGTCCGTCCGACGTGGTCGGTGACATCGACCGTCCCACCTCGCAAGAGGCGCGTCGCGAGCTCGAAGACGATCTCCTCGGGGTAGGCGTCCTCGGTGCTCGTTACACTCGACATCCGGCGCAGGTAGCTACCTCGCCCGCGGCGTAGTTTCCAGCGAAGAGACGCGAGGCCGGCGCCGCGCTCCTCCACGACTCAGCGGCGAAGGGGATCGTAGCCCGCCGGACCCGCCCCCGAGGGCATCGCGGCGTGGCCGCCCGGCAGCCCCGCGCCCTGCGGTGAGCCGTAGCCCGACGGTCCTCCGTAGCCTGGCGGCGCGCCGTGACCCGGCGGTGCGCCGTGACCCGGCGGCGCGCCGTAGCCACCGGGCGCGCCGTGACCCGGCGGCGCGCCGTAGCCACCGGGCGCGCCGTGACCCGGCGGCGCGCCATAGCCCCCCGGCGCGCCCGACGCTGCCGGAGCGCCGAAGCCGTGCGCCGCTGGCGCCGCCACGCCGTACCCCTGCGGAGCGCCGCCATAGCCATGCGGACCCGGCGCTTGCGGCGGCGATCCGTACGCTTGCAGCGGCGCTCCGTCACCCTGCGGCGGCGATCCGTACGCTTGCAGCGGCGCTCCGTACCCCTGCGGCGACGCTCCGTACGCTTGCGGAGGCGCTCCGTACCCCTCCGGCGAGGTTCCGTACCCCTGCAGCGACGCTCCGTACGCTTGCGGAGGCGCTCCGTACGCCTGCGGCGGCGCGCCATATCCCACCGCTGGCTGCGCGTAGGCAGGCTGTCCGAAGCCACCGGCAGGAGCCGCGACGCCACCGTGCGGGAAGGGCGCGTGAGGCGACGCATGGAACGGCATCGACGTCGGCGCGTCCTGGCTCCCGCCGATCTCGCTCGGGTGCATGCCGAGCATCGCCATGAGCTCGGCGCGGCGCGCGTCGGAGCAGCGGCCGAACATCATTCCGAACAGCGGGAACGCTGCGAACGAGAGGACGGCGACGCCGAGGAGGAACGCGCCGATGAGCAGCTCCCCTTCCACGAAGTTCACCACTCCGCCGATGAGCGACGAGATCCCCGCGAGCAACGCCCCGCCGCGGAGCCAGCCGCTCAGCGCGGCCTTGAAGCTGAACGGCAGCTTCATCCCGCGGTCCTCGTCGACCATGAACACCGTCTCGATCGGGACCAGCGGCACGAACATGACGTGCACGAACCGACAGCTCACGTGCCCCATCCCCTCGATCGCGTCGGCGTGACCGTAGAGACGTGTGCCGTAGACGATGATCATCCTGCCCCGCTCCTTCGAGGCTTCGGCCTCGTACACGGCGGCCCGCAGTCCGGAGCCGCGAGCAACATGCTGCCCAAATCGGAGGACCGCGCCAACGAGATCGCGCGGCGACCGTCGCCCGTGATGTCCGGAGAAGCGCGGAAGTGTGGGCGCGGCGGGCCCGACGTCCGCGCGGCACGCCACCCGCGACGGCCGCGGGCCGCGCGAGTTGGCTATCTTGCCCGCATGAAGCTCCAGGCGGTCGTCTTCGACCTCAACGGCACCCTCGTCGACGACATCCAGTTCCACTTCGAGGCGTGGAAGGCGCTCGCCGAGCGGCTCGGCGTCGCGATGACGCCTCCGATCTTCCAGTCGTACAACGGCCTGAAGAACGAGGACATCATCCCGCGGCTGCTCGGGCGCGAGATCGGCCCGGCGCTCGTCGACGCGCTCGGGCGCGAGAAGGAGGAGCACTACCGAGCGCTCTACCGCCCGCACCTCGCGCCCATGCGCGGCGCCCCGGAGCTCTTCGCGCGGCTGCGCGCCCGCGGCGTGAAGCTGGCCGTCGCGAGCTCCGCGCCGCGCGAGAACCGAGAGATGGTGATCGACGGGCTCGGCTGGAGCACCACGTTCGACGTCGTCGTCGCGAACGAGGGCCTGCGCGGCAAGCCTGCGCCCGACATCTTCCTCGCGGCGGCGGAGCGGCTGGCGGTGCCGCCCGAGGCGTGCCTCGCCTTCGAGGACGCCGAGAACGGCGCGATCGCCGCGCGCGCCGCGGGGATGACGGTCGTCGGCGTGACGACGAACGTGGAGGCCTCGACCCTCGAGAAGGCCGGCGCCGCGCTCGCCGTCGCCGACTTCACGGCGCTCCCGGACGATCTCGACGCGCTCCTCTCCTGACCCGGCCGGTCCTGGCGCGATCGCCCCGTCCGGGGCGGCGCCTCCCGCGTCGTGCTGGCCTTCGTCACGCGCATCCGGTGTTAGACTCGCCGCCGTGAAGGTGCTCGCCCGCAAAGTCCTCGAAGAGGCGCTCGTGCTCCCCGCGAGGTTTGGCCGATGACCACGAGCGACGACATCGCGCGCCTCGTGAAGGAAGCGTCCGCGTCGATCAAGAGCGATCTGAAGGGCGCCGTCGCGAAGCTCGAGCTCGCCTACGCCGGCGCGCGCGAGCTCGGCGACACGGAGGCGAGCGCCGTGGTCGCCGAGGAGCTCGCGCGCGCCTGGGCGCGCCGCAAGTCGGCGGCGCGTTCAATGTACTACGCATCCAAATCGACGGAGCTGACGCCGGAGCGCAAGGCCGCCTGGAACACGCTCGCGAAGACCTGCGAGCTCGTCGCCACGCGCACGCAGGCCGAAGCCAAGCAGCGGCGCGCCCGCGCGCTCTACCGAGCGGCCGCGGCGGCCTTCAAAAAGGCCGCCTCGCTGACCAAGGACCCCGAAGACAAGCGCTGGCTGCTCGAGCTCGCCGGCGACGCCGCGCGCCAGGCGAAGCCGCCGGCGACGGCGTAAGCGCACGGGGGGGCGCGCCCGCCCCGGCCTCGACGAAGCTCCCCGCGCGAAGCCGCGCAACGCGCCGACCGGGCGCTACTCGTTCGCCTTCTGACGCGCCTCGCCTTTCAGCTCGCGCGCCTTGCCTTCGGCCTGCATCTGCTCGTTGTCGATCGCCGCGCCGATCCGGTTCTTCACCGCGCCGGTGACCTCTTCGATCTTGCCCTTCGTGCGCTCGCCTGCCTTCGCGGACTCCTCCCGGGCCTTGCCCTTCAGCTCCTTGGCCTTGCCTTCGGCTTCCATCTGCTCGTTGCCGATCGCCTTGCCCACCCCCTGCTTGATCTTGCCGCCGACCTGCTCCGCCATTCCTTCTCCACGAGCCGCAACGTTGCCCATTCGCTCTCTCCTGTAGAAAGCGTCACGATTGACGCGCGAGCGATCTCCGCAAGCGCCGTGCCCCCGCCGTCGCATCGAGGCGACCCTCAACTCAGCGAGATCGCGTCGGCGAGGCCTGCTCGGCGCGCGACGGCGCTGCAAGAGTGCCTCAGCGAGTCACGCTCGACGCGTCGATGCCGATGGATCAGCTCTCGGAGAACGGCCCGGCGCCCGCGCGCGGCTCGCCACCGGCCCGTCCGCGCTGCCCTCGCGGACGTGCCACCTGCCCGGGCTCGAGCGCTCGCTCCCGGCGCCACGCGACCCGATCGCGCCGAATCGCTTGACTCGGGCGACCCGGGAACGCAAACGTCGACGCCGTGAAATTCCGACTCAGCGGCCCCCTCCTGCTGATCGCGACGTCGGCCGTCGTCGTCGTCGCGATCACCCTCATCGCCCAGCTCATGACGCGACGTCTCGTGGAGACCGCCCACGCAGGCGACTACGACCTGATGCGACGCGCGTTCACCGGCACGCTCAAGGGCATGGAGGACGAGGCCTCGTCCGACGCCGAGATCTTCGTGAACATGCCGACCGTGCGCGCGGCGTTCGTCGAGCGCGATCGCCCGAAGCTCCTCGGCGAGTGCCAGGGGGCGTTCAAGCTCCTCGAGGAGAAGTACGCGATCGATCAAGCCCAGTTCCACACGCCTCCCGGCGTCTCGTTCTTGCGGCTCGACGCCCCCGCCAAGTTCGGCGACGATCAGACGAGCTACCGTCCGATGCTCTCCGAGGTCCACGAGGAGAAGGCGCTCCGCAAGGGCGTCGCGATCACCAAGGCGGGCCCGGCGATCCTCGGGATCGTGCCGATCTTCGACGCCGCCGGGAACCTGTCCGGCAGCTTCGAGATGGGCCTCGAGTTCGGCCCGGTGCTCGACGACATGAAGACCGCCTTCGGCCTCGAGGGCGCGGTCTTCTTCCAGGAGAAGCAGCTCCACGACATCGCCACCGATCTCCCCGGTGACGTCATCACCCAGAAGAACCGCGTCGGTAAGTACATCCGCTACCACGCTACGCACCCGGATCTCGCCGCGGCGCTGGTCTTCGACCGAGACATCGACATCACCGGCCCGAAGACCTACGAGCGAACCGTGGCCGGCGTCCCGTGGGGCGTCCAGCTCATGCCGCTCATGAACTACGCTCACAAGCAGATCGGCGTCGTGGCCATCGCGATGTCCTTCGAGGAGGACAAGACGCTCGCGCGCCGCGCGCTGATCTGGCAAGTCCTCGCCGCGCTCGTCAGCGTCGTGCTCCTCGCCGGCACGATCCTGATCGTCATCCGCGGCGTCATCGTCGCGCCGCTCGCGGGCATCAACGAGCGGATGTCCGCGCTCGTCGCGGGCGACGCCTCGCGACCGGCCAACCCGCTCGACAGCTACTGCGAGGAGCTCGAGACGCTCGCCCGCAACTACGAGCACCTCCGCAACCAGAGAAGGTCATGACGCGGCGCCGCCCCCAAGCTCGCGCCGTCCTGCTCGCCTTCTTGGCGACGCTGTGCGGCCTCGCGCTCGTCCTCTTCCCGCTCCGCCTCCGCGGCGCCGAGCCGTCCGCCTCGACGGACGGCAAGGCCGCGACGAAGCAGGCCGCCGCTGGGCGCAAGGGCGACAAGGCGCCCAAGCACACCGAGGACGCCGGCGCCGACGCGGCGACGCCGTCCGAGGACCACGCGCCCGCGGAGCACGCCCCTCCGGCCCACGCGGACCTCACGTCGATCCCGCTCGGGAAGGGCCTCCCGGTCAACGTGAACGTCGCCGTGTTCTTCCTCGAGCTCAAGTCGTTCGACGACACCAAAGGCGAGTTCGAGTGCACGAGCGACGTGCGTCTGCGCTGGACCGATCCGCGCCTGCGCCCCACGACCAAGAGCCTCCGCGGCTACAAGGAGTTCCGCGACAAGGAGGTCGAGGAGCAGCTCACCAAGATGTGGTCGCCCAGCATCGACGTGACGAACCGGCTCGAGAGCGCGCCGTACGTCGGGCGCCGGCTGCGGATCTTCCCCGACGGCCAGATCGAGAGCCTCACGCGCGTGACGGGGCGCTACAAGGCGCGCGTCTCCGCCGAGACCTTCCCGTTCGACCGACAGCGCCTCGCGCTCGAGCTGATCGTCCGCGAGGACACGACCGACGAGGTGCTGCTCCGCTTCGACAAGGACGACGTCGGCTTCAGCCGCGCCGCGACCGACCTGAAGCTCGACGGATGGACGGTCGGCCTGGTCGACCTGCACGCCGAGGAGATCCCCGGGTGGAACGGCGACCGCTACTCTCAGACGACCGCCTCGCTGATCGTCGATCGCGTCTGGGTCACGAGCCTCGCGCCCATCTTCATCCCCCTCCTCGCGTCGCTGATCATCCCGCTGCTCTCGATCTGGATGAACAAGGCCACCGAGCATGGGTTCGAGGGTGACACGCTCTCGCTCGCCAACATGAGCATCGGCGGCCTCTTCTCCGTGATCGCGCTGAGCTTCGCGATCTACTCGTCGTACGGGGTCATCGCGAACGGCGACAACACCGTCACGCGCCTCTTCGGCGTGAACTACGCGATGCTCGCGATCACCCTCGCGATCGTCGTCGTGTGCTTCCGCTACAACCTGCTCGCCCGGCTCTTCGGCCCGTACGTGCAGCGGGAGGCGTTCTACTTCATGTCGTGGGCGCTCCCGGTGCTCTCACTCGCGACCAGCATCGCGTTCTTGCTCGTCGCCGCGGCCTGACGTCATCCGTCGACGAGCGCGAACGCCACCGCGGAGGCGAACAGCACGATGGGCGTCAACCACACGCCGGTCTTCGCCACCTCGACGCCGGAGACGGGCTCCCCCTTCTTCCGCGCGACGTCGAGGACGAGCAGCGTCGCGAGCGAGCCGGTCGGCAAGATCGTCGGCCCGATGTTCAGGCCGAGCAGCGCGCCGTACACGCCCGAGCTCTCCGCGCCGGCCGCTTGGAGCACGCTGCTCGCCACGAGCGTCGCCGGCAGGTTGTTCATCACGTTGGCCGCCGCCCCGGAGGCGCCCGCTGCGACGAGGACGCGAAGCAGCGAGTGACGCGGCACGCTCGCGACCCAGTCCGCCGCGATCGCGACGACGCCGAGGTTCTCGACACCACGCACGACGACGAACAGGCCGATCACGAGCGGAAAGAGCCCCCAGGAGATGTCCCGCACGGTCGCGAGGTCGACCCGACGACGACGAACGCCGTACCCGCCGAGCACCACCACGCCGCCGAAGGCGACGACGTACGGCTCGACGTGGATCGCCCGCGCCGCGAAGTAGGCGACGAGCACGAAGCCGAGGACGACGATGGCGACGCGGAAATACCGGCGGTCGGGGATGACCGACGCCGGCGGGGCGAGCTCCTCCGGCGCGAACACCGGCGGGAGCTCGGCGTGAAAGCGCCAGCGCAAGAGCGCGTAGGTGACGACCACCGCCACGAGCTGAGGCGCGAGCATGCTCAGCGCGAAGCGCCCGAAAGAGATCCCGAAGGCGTCGGCGAAGATCAGGTTCGTGAGGTTGCTGATCGGCAGCGCGAGCGAGGCGACGTTGGCGACGAAGGCCGACGCGATGACGAACGGGCGGGCGGGGAGCCGCAGGCGCTTGACGAACGCGACCACGATCGGGGTGAGCATGACCGCGGTCGTGTCGAGCGAGAGGACGCAGGTGACGAACGCGCCGAGCACGAAGACGTTCCGGAAGAGCCGCCGGCCGTCGCCGCGAGCGCGGTGGCCCGCCTGGAGCGCGGCCCACTCGAAGAACCCGCTGACCTCGAGCAGCGCCGCGAGGAGCAGGAGCGCCAGGAGGAAGAGGAGCGCGTTCCGCGAAGCCCAGACCATGTCCAGCGCCTGCGCAGGCGTGACGAGGCGGGAGGCGATCATGGCGGTCGCGCCGAGCACCGGCCAACATGCCTCGCTCCATCGCCGCGGCCTCACGAGCACGAGGACCAACGTGCCAGCGAAGATCACCAACGTGCCGACGAGTCTCAGCTCATGCATCGCCCGGGCTGGTCCTCGGCCACGCCGAGCGAGCGCGATGCCAGGCGCCAGGGAGGCCGGCGCGGTCGCCGCGCGCCCCGGCGGCCGCGCTCCCCGCAGGCGGGCGCCTCGCGTGGCACATGACCTGCTCGATCGCCGGACACGCATGAACCCGAGCTCGCCAAAGGTGGCGGCCTACACGGCGCGCTGTCCGTACGCCGTCGGCCCTCACGAGCCGCTCGGCAACGCGCGCAGGCTCATGGAGAAGTACGCAATCCGGGACCTGCCCGTCCGCGCGGAGGGGAAGCTCGTCGGGCTCCTGTCGGAGCGCGAGCTCCGGCTCGTCTGGTCGCTCCTTCACCCGCCGCCGGAGACGCTCACGGTCGAGGACGCGATGACGCTCGAGCCCTACGCGGTCCCGTCGGAGACCCCGCTCGACGAGGTGGTCCGCGAGATGGCGGACCGGACGCTCGACGCCGCCGTCGTGCTCGACGGCGGGCGCGTCGTCGGCGTCTTCACCGCGACCGACGCGATGCGCGCGCTCGCCGACGCGCTCGAGAGCACGCTCACGTCCCCGAGCGGTCGCCTCGGCGACGCCGCTCGACCTCGACGCGGCGCCCGCGGACGCGCCGCGCGCTGACGCGTGGCGCGCGCGCGGCGCCGATCTCCGTCGATGCGTGAAGTCCGCGCGCCTCAGGACGGGGGCTCGGCGCGCGAACGCAGCGGGAACGACGGGATCCGCCCGATGACGGGGCGCGGGCGGTCGCGCTCGTAGAGGAACTCGCGGGTGAGCGGGTACTCGTCGTTGATGCCGTGCGACATCGTCATCTGGATCAGGTTGAGGTGCCCCGAGCGGAAGCCGGCCACGACGCTCGCGAGGTAGAAATCCCACGTGCGCATGAAGCGGTCGTCGTAGCGCATCTTCCGTTTGATCTTGTCCCAGTTCGCGTTGAAGTTCTTCCGCCAGTGGTGCGCGGTCATGGCGTAGTGCCGCCGCAGGTTCTCCACGTCGAGCACGTTGAACCCCCGCTCGACCGCGCGCTTCGTCTCGCCCTCGAGCGAGAAGAACCAGTATCCCGGGAAGACGTGCTTGGCGACGAAGGGGTCGCTCCCGCTCGCCTCCCGCATCTTGGAGATGCAGTGCGTGAGGACGATCGCGCCTGGCGCGCTGAGCGCCTGCAGCTTGTCGTAGAACATGTCCGCGCGCCGCTCGCCGACGTGACACATCATGCCGACCGACACGATGCGCTCCCACTTGGATCGGTCGTCGAGCTCGAGGTAGCTCGTCGTCCGGACGTCGACCTTGAGCTTGCGCGCGCGCGCCTGCTCGCGGATGTACTTCGCCTGGTTGTCACACAGCGTGACGCCGAGACACTCGACGCCGTACTTCTCCGCGGCGTGGAACATCAGGTGGCCCCAGCCGCAGCCGATGTCGAGGAGGCGCTGCCCGCGCCTCAGATCGAGCTTCCTCGCCGTGTGGGCGATCTTCTGATCCTGCGCCTGGTCGAGCGTGTCCTCCGGCGTCCGGAAGTAGCCGCAAGAGTACTGGAGCTTCTTGTCGAGGTAGAGCTCGTAGAGCTGTTCGCCGCGCCCGTAGTGGTGCTCGACGTCGGCCTTCTCCTGCGCGCGCGAGCGCGCGAGCGCGGAGCCCATCCAGTCGGAGAGGAAGCTCGAGCGCGGCGGCTCCCGCAGGCCGACCTCGAACAGCGCGGTGAGCGCGTCCTCGAGGTTGCCGTCGACGACCACGTCTCCCGCGACGTAGGACTCGCCGAGGCCGAGCGTGCTCTGCAGGATGGATCGCGCGAGCGCCGTCCGCGTCTTGAAGCGCAGCTCGAGCTCCGGCACGCCCGCGGCGGCGCCGAACCGCCAGCGCTCTCCGTTCCACAACACGATCTCGAACGGCTTTCCGGTGTGCGCGCGCTGGATCTTCTCGAGCGTTCGTCGGAACAACATCGCTTTCCCCTCCCTGGTCGAGCCGCCATGAGTACGTCACGGCCCTCGCGGGTCAAGCAACGACGGCGAGTGCGGCGCTTCGCTGCGTGTCGCGCGCGCACGGACGGCGGCGCGCCGCACCGCGACGCGATCGCGAGGACGGGGCACGCCGCGTCGGCTGGCGATCGCTCGGGCCGCGCGCCGACGTCGCGAGCGCCGAGCGCGCGCCCGGCGTCCCGCGTCGGGCTCGTGGGTCCGTCACTGAGGACGGCTGGGGAGGCTCGTCGGGTCCGCGCCCTTGACCTGTCGGATCGAATCCCAGAGGAGCTGCTTGACGTACGTCGGGTTGTGGACGCCGAAGTCCTTGCTCCGGGCGACGATCAAGTAGTTGTACACTGCACCTGCTGTCGGACCGTTCGCGACGATGTTGCCGCCGCCCGGCGCGCCGCCGGGGCGCACGTAGTCGAGGTGGAACTGATTGTCGGCGAGCTCCTCTTCGGAGAGCGCCGCGTACGGCGCGGTCGACGAGCGCGTGAGCATCCCAGCCGCGTTGAGGGCAGCCTGCAGCTCGCGGAGCGCCCTCCGGACGAGCGCCTGACCGCCCTGGACGTCGAACGTGTTGCCCGTGTACTGCGTGTGGCACGTCTTGCAGAGCGCGAGGCTCGGCTTCATCGTGTGGTCCGGTACGTTGCCGTTCGCCGCGACCGGCTGCATGTGGCACGCGACGCACGCGTCGGCGATCGTCGCGTGGGCCGAGCTGCTGTAGGTGGCGGACGCGAAGTGATAGCCACCCTTGCCCGAGTAGACGTCGGCCTGCGAGGCGTAGTGCGGACCCCACCGCGTCGACGAGAGCGGGTTCGACGCCGTGATGTAGAACGTGACGTCCTTCCGCGACTTGTGGCAGAACACGCAGACGTTGCCGGCGCGGTACGCGACGGACTGTCCGGTCGACGTGGTAGGCGACGGCCCCTCGGTCTTCTCGAGGATGGCCGTGTCACCGACCCCGCCGGGGACGCGGATCGGAGCCTGCCCGGCGACGTACTTCCCGGTGACGTGAGGATCGTTGCTGGAGTCGAACTCGTGGCAGGTCGAGCAGTGGATCCGGCCGATCGTCGTGGCGCCGCCGTAGCCGATCTCGGTGACCGCGCCCGACGCCGCCGTGAAGTTGATGTGCCCCTTCGGCACGTCCGCCGGGACGCCGGCGTCGGGCGCGACGGTGTACTTGTTCGCGAGCCGCTGCTCCAGGCCGTCGACGCCGTGGCAGTTGCCGCACGCGCCGGCGCCGATCTGGGTGTTCTGGGGATGCGAGTGATTGCTGAAGCGCCATTGATCGACGACGCCGCCGAACGTATGACACGGCGTCGTGCACGCGCCGCCTAGGACGCCTCCGCCGTCGTCCACGGGCCCGGGGATCCCTTGCGCCCCCGGAGGCCCCGCGGGACCGACCGGCCCCGCAGGACCGGCATCGCCGGTGTCTCCCTTCGCGCCATCGTCGCCCGCACCACAGGCTGCCAACCCGAAGCTGGCGCCTACGCCCACGATGAGTGCGAGTCCGATGAAACGAGAGAGAGCCATGATCCTCCGTGACGGCGCGAGAGCGCGCGGTGGGCTCGAGCTTGCATCCACCGGGCCAATGCGGCCGCTCTCGCTCCTGCTCGTCACCGTCGCGATCGGCGGTGCCTTCGCGGCCTGCGAGACCTCCCGCGCCGCGCCGGCGCCTCCGAGCTACACGGGCCAGGTCGAGTCGCTGCTCGAGGCGCGGTGTCTGCGCTGCCACGCAGGATTTGCGCCGGCGGGAGGCTGGGCCGCCGACTCGTACCTCGGCGCGATCGGCTGCACGGCGACCGGTGAGCCGGCGACGCTCCCGCGGGAGAACGCGCCGCCCCCGCTGCTCGCGGCGCTCGCGCGGAGCGACCACGCGGGCGTCGTCACGGACGCCGAGCGCGCGCTGCTCGCGGCGTGGCTCGCCGCCGAGGCTCCCCGGAGCGGCGGCGGCGTTCACCCGGCCGCCTTCGCCGATCCGCGCTCACCCGAGAGCCACGGCCGATTCCTCCGGAGCAAGGGCTACGCCCCGATGCTCGACCCGAGCGACGCCGACGCGTGCGGGACGTGCCACGCCGGTGTGGCGACGCGGCCCGCCGGGATCGCGCTCGCCGCTCCCGGCGCCCCGTCGTGCACGAGCTGCCACACCACACCGGAGGGCGCGCTGGGGTGCGGCACCTGCCACGGCCAGGGGACGCGGGCTCACCCGCCGCGCGACCGCTGCTTCTTTCCCTCCGACCCGATCGATCGCGCGCACGCGGCGCACGCCGAGCCGAGCGCGTCTCGCGCCGAGGGCCTCGCGTGCTCGACGTGCCATCCGACGCCGACCTCGGGTGCGCCGGCGGGCGTGCACGCGAACGGGTGGGTCGACGTCTGGTTCGACTTCGCCGTCGCCGGGCGCGAGGCCCGGTTCGATCCGAGCCGCAAGAGCTGCACCGGGACGTGCCACGCGCGCGGCGGAGCGAGGCCCGCGCCGGCGTGGAGCGAGCCCGCCATGACGTGCGACGACTGCCACGCGTCACCGCCGGCCGACCATCCGCGCGGCGCGTGCACGAGCTGCCACCACGAGGCCAACGCCGACGGCACGGCCCTCACGACGCCGCGCCTCCACGCGAACGGAAAGGTCGACCTCGGCGACGGGAGCGGCCGCTGCGGCGCGTGCCACGGCGACGGCGACGATCCGTGGCCGCGGACCGGCGCCCACCAGGCGCACGCCGATCCGAAGAGCTCGCGGCCCGTCGCGTGCGAGACGTGCCACGCGGTCCCGAGCGGCGCCGAGCGGCACCCCGAGGGCAAAGGCCAGGCGGGCGTCCGTCTCGCCGGGCTCGCAGGGCGCGGCGGCCGCCGCCCGTCGTACGATCCGGCCACCAAGACGTGCGCGGGGACCTACTGCCACGAGGGCGCCGGCGCGACGCGGCCGGCGCCACGGTGGACCGACACCAGCCCGGCGTCGTGCGCGTCGTGCCACGGCGCTCCGCCGCCCGCCCCTCACGCGCAGAGCACGGCCTGCGGCGGCGCCATCTGCCACCAAGGGCGCACCGACGGCCTGACGATCACGCCCGCCGGACGCCTCAGGCACGTAGACGGGTCGATCGATCGCAGTCTGCCCTGACAAACCGTCTCCATTTGGCGACACCACTTGTCTCCAAATGGAGACACAGGCGCGCCCGTGCGCATCCCAGTGATACGACAGGCCCTTCCCGGTGCTCCGCCGACCGGCCCTCGACCCTCGCGACGCCCGGTGCTCCGCCGACCGGCCCCTCGCGACGCCCCTCGCGACGCCCGGTGCTCCGCCGACCGGCCCTCGACCCTCGCGACCGCCTACCGCCGGAAGAGGTGGCAGCCCTTGCAGACCTTCGCCTCGGGTTGGTGATTTCGCTGGGCCGTATGGCAGGCGCCGATGCAGCTCGCGCGATCCGAGCGAGGTGGCGCGTGGGCGCTGTGGCAGGTCTCGCACGAGCCGTGGGCCGAAACCGAGTGCAGCCCCGGGAGCGACGGCTTCGCGTGGCACGACGCGCACGCCGCGGGGCGGGCGACGCCCTTGGGACCGTGCGCGCGGTGGCACGTGTCGCACCCCTGGGCGACGTTCGCGTGCAGCGCCGTCGCCTTGTTCGCGTGGCAGCTCGTGCACGACGCGCGATCGCCGAGCGAGCCCGAGTGAGCGTCGTGGCAGCTCGTGCACGACGCGTGGCCGGGCGGAGCGGTCCTCGTCTGTTCGACGTGGCAGCTCTTGCACGCCGGCTTGGCGTTCGGAGCGTGCGCGGCGCCGTGACAGCCGCTGCAGCTTGCGTGGCCAGGCCTCGCCGCGGTCGCCTTCTTCTCCTTCGCGTGGCAGCCCGCGCAGAGCGACGCCCCCGCGCTCGCGAGCTGGAACGCGTGCGGAGCGTGGCACGCGGTGCAGGCGGTCCCCTTGGCGTGGAGCGCGCGATCGTCCTTGGCGTTCGTGTGGCACGAGGTGCACGCCGCCGCCGTCGCCCCGTGCGACGGAGCCCCGGCCGCCGGCGCGCGTGAGCCGTGCGCCGCGGCGCCGGGCGACGCGACGCGGCCGCCGTGAGGCGCGTGGCAACCGATGCAGGTCTGCGCGCCCTTGGCCGACGCGATGGCAGGATGCGAAGGCTTCGTGCTCTCGTGACAGCGCACGCACGCCTGCCCTGCCGACACGTCCGGACGATGCGGATCGTGGCAGCTCGTACACGAGGCGTGAGCCGCCACGCGCGGCACGGCGAGCGTGGTCACGCCGGCGTGGCAGCTCGCGGAGCAGCTCGTCTTCGCCTCCCCGGGCGCGTGCGGCGCGTGACAGCCGGTGCACGCGGCGTGGCCGGAGACCTGCGCCGCCGCCCGCCGATCGGCGTGGCAGCCCTCGCACGCGCGCACGTCGGCGCGACGCGCGCGATGCGGCTCGTGGCAGGTGACGCAGGCCTCGTGCCCGGCGACGCGCGGACCTCGTGGCGCGATCGCGGGGGCGCGGGACGCGAGCGTGATGTCCGGCGCGCCGGCGCGCGGCGGGGCGCGGTGCGCGTCGACGTGGCATCCCTCGCACGTCCCGCGCGCGGCCTCCTTTCCGGAGTGGGGCGCGTGGCAAGCGCCGCAGACCTGCCCCGACAGCGTGGCGTGAGGATCGGCCGCGACGAGCCCGCCGCCCTCCGCAACGTGGCGCGCGCTGGGCACGCCGCCGTCTCCGATCGGCTCGCCGCCTCCTCCGAAGGGCGCACCGTGGCTCGCGATCGGCGCGCCGCCTTCGCGGATGAACGCGAGCACCGCCGCGTCGAGCGAGAGGTCCATCGACGCGTCGAGGTCCTGCTCCCGCGCGTGGGCCTCGAGGCGGCCGTGGACGGCGCTCGTCTCGCGGTGGCAGATCGTGCAATCCGAGAGGACGGCGCGCTCCTTCCCGTGCACGCTGTGGCAGGCCCCGCACGGGAGCTCGGCGCCCGCGTGGTGCTCGAGCGCCGGCGCGGCGCTCGCGCGCGTGGCCGCGGCGTGGCACGCGTTGCACGTCTTCGGCGGCCCTCCCGCGCCGAACGCGTGGCACGAGAGGCACGTCGTCGTGGCGTCTCCCGCGCCACGATGCGCGGTCTCCGTCTGCGACGCGTGACACTTCGCGCACTCCGACTCGCTCGGCGCGGCGTCGGGGCTCGTGTGGCACTCCACGCAGGCGATCTTCTTCTCGCCGACGTGAAAGACGTGCATCGGCGCCTCGCGCGCCGTCTGCCAGATCACGGGCACCTGCTCGGTCGGCGAGCGCGGCGGCGTGCGCTCCTGGATCGCGAAGACCGCGAGGAGCGCGCCCGCGACCACCGCGAGCACGAGGAGCACGAGCGCGCGCCGGCCTCTCACGGACCGCGTCCCCCACCCACCCCGTGGCACTGGCGACAGGGCTCGTCGCGCGTCGCGTCGAGCGCGCTCGAGAAGCCTCGCCCGTGCGGGTTGCCGCCGGGGCCGCCGACGCGGTGGCAGCCGACGCAGAGCGCCTCGCCCGCCCCGCCGTGGCAGCTCGCGCAGGAGAGCGGGTCCATCCGCGCCGCCCGGCCGTGCTCGCCGCCCCGCGCGCGCACCCAGTCGGGTGGGTGCGGGCTCCGCGCGCCGCCGCCGGCGCCGAACGCCGAGCGTCCGCGCTTCGCGTGGCAGTCGAGGCAGAAGCGCTCGCTGTCGTGGCAGCTCGTGCAGAGCCCCGGGCTCGAGCGCGCCTCCTCGGAGTGACGCGACGCGAACCCCGCGCGGTGCAGCCCCGTCAAGCTCGGACGATCGAACGCGAACCGCCAAGGGAGCGCGGCGACGGTCACGCCGTGGCACCCGGCGCAGAAGTCCTCGCCGTGACAGGTGGCGCAGAGATCCTTGGCGGACGCGGCGCGCACGCCGTGCTCGCGGACGAAGTCACCCTCGTGGAAGACGTGGCTCGAGGGGCGCACGAGCTCCGACGGGAGGTCGACGTGGCACCCGTCGCACTCGCGCGTCTTCCACTGGTCCTTGTGCGTGTGGCAGCCGAGGCACTGGGCCATCGGCGGGCGAAGCGCCGTCTGCTCGGCCTTGCCCGCCGCCGCGTGGCACGGGACGCACTGGCCGCCGAGCTTCGGGACGTGGCGGTCGTGCGCGAAGCGCAGGTGCTCGCGCGCGAGGCGGTTCTCCTCGCGCGTGTGGCTCTGGCCGTGGCAGCCGCCGCACGGCCTCGTGTCGTGGGGGCGCGTGTGGCACTCGACGCACTTCGCCGGCTCGGGGAGGTGGAGCGGTCCCGTCTCGCCCGCGCGGGCGACGCCTTCGTGGCACGTCGTGCAGGCGATCCCCGCGAGCGAGTGGGCGCGGTGCTCGAACGGACGCTGCGTGTCGCGCGGCTTGATCCCGAGCAGGCCCGCGCACGCCGCGAGCGAGAGGCAGACCACGAGGAGGAGCAGGCGCCTCTGCGGGCTCACGGCGGCCCTCCTCTCCGCGCCGGCTCGCCGAGCGCGTACGAGACGCGCGCGAGCGCGTGGAGCGACTCGCGGTTCGCGGGCCCGGCGGACGCCTCGAGCGCGCCGGCGATCTCCCACCCCTGCGGTGACGTCCAGGCGAGCGCGCCGAGCGCCCACGGCCAGACCGAGCCCCGACCTCGTGCGTCGTCCGGACGCACGAGCTCGACCTCCGTGGCGACGCGGAGCGCGGCCGAGAGCGGGAGCGACGCCACGACGCGCGCGCCGACCCAGCGCGCGCCCGCGAAGTCGACGCGACGCGCCTCGAGCCCGAGCGAGCCCGCCCACTCGTCGTCGAGCGCCAGCGTCGCGCGGCCGAGCCCCTGGCCCCCGACCTCCGCGCCCTGCACCTGCACGCTCCCCGTCGCGATGAGCTCGAGCCGCGGAAACGCCCGCCAGCGCGCGGTGCCGCCGGTGCTCGTGGCCGCGAAGTCGCCCAGCACCGAGAAGAGCGACGTGCGCGGCAAGAGGCGGCCGGGCGATCGATGGGTCGTGAAGAGCTCCCCGCGGACGTCGTCCTTCTGCGCGCTGATCGAGGCGAGCGCGTCGGTCGGCCCGCCCGAGACGACGTCGAACGCGGCCCGGCCCGCGGCGGTGAGCCACGTCGCCGGCGTCAGGGCGAAGTCGGCCCCGAGCTCCTCCTCGTCCAGCGAGGCGCCCCGCCGACGGACCGCGTACGAGCCGCCGAACGCCGCGACGTCGCCCACCGACTGCCCGAGGCGGCCCCCCGCCGTCCAGTCGAAGCGGTCGTAGTCGAAGCGACGCACCACGGGCACGCCGCCGAAGGCCTCCAGCGTCGTGCCCTCGAAGACGCGGACGAGCCCGCGCGCGCCGTCGACGTGAACGGGCCGCACCGCGCCCATCGTGACGAGCATCCTGCCCGCGCGGGCCTCGGAGCCGCTCGCGGCGTCGCGGGCGCGAACCGACAGGGTCAAGACGTCGCCGGTCGGCGCGACCGGTTCCAAGCCCCCCGTCGCGCCGAGCCACGTTACACTCTCGACGTCGAGCCACGGACGCAAGCGGTCCTCGCCGCGCAAGACGAGCAACCCCACCGGCGAGCGCGTCTGCACGAGCGCGTCGCCGCGAAGCCGAAGCGGCTCGGCCGTCGCCGACCGCGCCGACACCAGCGCCGTCACGAGGACGAGGGCGGCGTCGATCTTGCTCCGAGAATGGGACGACATGAGCGCAGAAGGCGGGATCGACTGGATCGGATGGCTGTCAGCAGCGAGCGCGGTGGCGGCGGCAGGGGTCCTCGTCATGCATCTCGTGCGCCGACCGCCGCTCGCGGGCGAAGGCGGGCGAAACACGAAGCTGTGGCTGCTCCTCGGCCTGGGCGTCTTCCCCATCACGTCGGCGGGGACCGCCAACGTCGCCGGCTTCGCCGCGACCCAGTCGCGCACATTTTGCGGGTCGTGCCACGTGATGGAACCCCACGCCGAGGACTCGAACGATCCGCAGAGCCGATCGCTCGCCGCGATCCATGCACGGAACAGCAGCTTCGGGAAAGACAACTGCTACGCGTGCCACAAGGACTACGGGATGTACGGCTACGTCATGACGAAGATGGGTGGCATGCGGCACGTCTACCTCTACCTCACCGAGTACCACGACATGCCGCTCGAAGAATCGAAGCACGACATCCGGATCCTTCACCCGCTACCCAACGCCAACTGCATGGCGTGCCACACGACGACCGCGCCGCGCTGGCTATCGATCGGCGACCACGCCTCGTCGCTCGAGGCCGTGCGCAGCGGGACGGTCTCCTGCGCGAGCGCGGGGTGCCACGGCTACGCGCACCCCATGACGAAGCTCGGCAAGGAGCTCGACGCCGGAGCCGTGCATTGAAGCTCTCCGAAGCCTGGGCCAAGGCGAAGGCCGTCCGGAGCGAGACGCTCGTGCGCGCGGCCTGCGTCCTCGGGCTCGTCGCGCTCCCGTTCATGGTCACGTCGGTCTTCGTCCCCACCGTCTGGCCGGTGCTCGTCGCGCTGTCGTTCGGACAGGCGCTCGGCACGCTCTCGTTCGCGCTCTACCTCGTCGCGATCGCGCGGGACCTCCAGCTGGCGCGACGGCTGCGCTCGCGGGACGTGAAGGCCCCCGAGCCGTAGCCGCGCGACGGCTCGAAGGCCCTTCAGCCGTCGATCTGATCGACCATCGGCTCGGCGCCGATGTCCTCCGCGCTGAGCAGGCGCTCCTCCTCGGCCGCCATGTCCTGCTCGAAGCGCTGGAAGAACCAGACGATCTCGTCCGCGAGGTCCTCCACGTTCCGCATCCCGTCCTCCGCGTCCTCGACGAGCGCGACGAGCACGCTGCGCTGCTCGGCGTGATCTCGGTAGAGACGCTCGACGCGCACGGGGCCCCACGCGTCGACCTCGCGGAGGAGCGGGACGATGACCTCCTCCTCGTACTCGAAGTGGCGGTCGACCTCGGCGCAGAGGTGGCCGAGGACGTCCCGGATCGCGGGCCGATGTCTCTCGTCGCGCTCAGCCGCGCGGGCCACGGCGATCAGCGCGCGGCAGAGCCCGCGGAGCAGCGCGTGATCCGTGGAGATGCGCTGTCGAACTTCGATCTTCGCGATCAGGGAGCTCATGGCGCACCTCCTTTCGAGCCGAACCGCTACGCGCGCCCTCGGTCAAGTGTCGCTCGCTACTCGCAATGTTAGTACGGGGATCGAAGACGTGCGGACCACGCTCTCTGCGACGCTGCCGATCAGCGCGCGCGCGATGCCGCGACGGCCGTGCGTCCCCATGACGATGAGGTCCGCGCCGAGGCGCTCGGCGACCGCGAGCACGGCGTCGCGCGGATCCGCCTGCTCGAGCGACGTGTGGATCTCGACCTTCCTCGAGGCGTAGGGCTGGACCAGCTCGCCGAGCGCCTTCTGCGCCGCGTCGATGATGCGCGAGGCCATCTCGGCCGAGATCGTCATCACGCCGTCGGGGAAGCCGACGAGCGGGATCTCGAACGCGTGAACGAGGTGCACCGACGACCCGAGCTTCTCGGCGAGCTGCACGGCATAGTCGAGGGCCACGCGCGCGGGCTCGCTGAAATCGGTCGGGACCAGGATCGTCTTCGGAGGGATCATGCGGCCGACCTCAGCAAGCGGCTTGCCAGGCTCGTCTTCCTGCGGGCGCACGCAGAGAGCCGGAGCGCGGCGTGCAGAACTTGCGCGCAGACGCATACGCCGCGCGAGATGGCGCCCGAGGGACCACGACAGCGCGAAAGAAAGAAGGCGGCGCGCGCCGTGGCCGTCGTCTTGCAGTCACGCCCTTTCATGATGAGCACCCACGCGAAGACCGGGAGCCACGAGGGCCACGTCACCCGGACGACGAGGATCCGGCAGGTGATGACGCCGGCGCCGCACACCATCGGCAGCGATCAGAAGCTCGCGCTCGCGCACAAGGTGATGCGCGAGCATCGCCTGCGGCACCTCCCCGTGCTGCGGGCCGGCAAGCTCGTCGGAGTCCTGTCGGAGCGCGACCTGTTCTTCCTCGAGACGATCGCCGGAGTCGACATCGACATCGACGCCGTGTCGGACGCCATGAGCTCGGACGTCTACACCGCGCACCCGGACGACGCCCTGCGCGACGTCGCGCGCACCATGGCTGCTCGCCGGTACGGCTGCGCCGTCGTGATGGACAACGGCCAGCTCCTCGGTATCTTCACGGCGACGGACGCGCTCCGTCATCTTGCCGAGGCTCTGGCTTGAGCCCACCAGCGGAGACGACCATGAAGACGATCCTCACGTGCCTCGACACCTCTCCGCGCGCTCCGCACGTCCTGTCCACGGCGGCGGACCTGGCGCGCCGCACGGGCGCGCGCCTCGTCCTGTTTCGCAGCGTCGGCTTGCCGCCGGAGCTCGCGCGCGAGGACATCATCGGCGTGAGCCCGAACGCCCTCGCGGACAGGCTCGTCGAGGCCGCCAAGACGGACCTCGAGCGTTTCCGCGCGGACGTCCCGGCGGAGCTCATGGCGGGCATCGAGGTGCGCGTCGGTACGCCGTGGAACGCGATCTGCGCCGAGGCGACCGCGCGCGGCGTCGACCTGATCGTCATCGGCTCGCACGGCTACGGCGGCATCGATCGCCTGCTCGGGACCACCGCGGCGAAGGTCGTGAACCACGCGGACCGCTCGGTCCTCGTCGTGCGCTGACCAGGGCGACGCGCGCCGGCGGGGGCCCCACCGACCCGTGACCTGATCAGCCGGAGCTTCACATGACGAGGACCGCCGCCCCGTCGACGAGGCCGTCGCGCAGGCGGAGGAGCGCCTCGTTCGCGCGCTCGAGCGGATGCCGCTCGAAGCGCGTTCGCAGCGGCAGCCGCGCCGCCAGGTCGAGCAGCTCGGCGGCGTCCCTCCGCGTGTAGTTCGAGACGCTTACGAGGCTCCGCTCCCACCAGAGCAGGTCGTACGAGAAGCTCGGGACGCGATCGAGGTGGATCGCGTTGATCGCCACCGTGCCTCCGCGCGCGGTCCGCCGGAGCGCCGAGACGACGACGTCGCCCGCCGGCGCGAACGTCACGGCGGCGTCGAGCGGCTCGGGCGGCTCGTCGTCGTAGGCGCCGGCCCACGCGGCGCCCATCTCGACCGCACGCGCCTGCTCCGCGGCCCCGCGGGTCGCGACGAACACGCGGCAGCCCCAGTGCCGCGCGACCTGCATCGCGAGCAAGGCCGACGCGCCGAAGCCGTAGAGCCCGACGCGCATCCCCGGTCGGACGCCGGCTCTCCCGAGCGCGCGGTAGCCGATGACGCCTCCGCAGAGCAGCGGCGCCGCGTCGATCGCGTCGAACCCGACCGGCACGGCGAACGCGAAGGGCGCCTTGACGACCGCACGCGTCGCGTACCCGCCGTCGAAGTCCCAGCCGGTGAAGCGCGCGGCCTCGCAGAGGTTCTCCCGCCCCGCGACGCAGTGGAGGCACACCCCGCACGCCGACCCGAGCCACCCGGCGGCCACGCGATCGCCCACCGACCAGCTCGAGACGCCGGAGCCCACGGCCACCACCTCGCCGACGAGCTGATGCCCCGGGACGATCGGCAGACGGCGCGCCGGGAGCTCCCCCGACACGAGCTGGAGGTCCGTCCGGCAGACGGCGCACGCGCGCACCGCGACGACGAGCTCGTCCTCGGCCGGGGTCGGATCAGGGGCCTCCTCCAGGCAGAGCGGCGCCACGCTCGTCGGGCTCGGCCGGCGGAGGACCATGCGCTTCATCGCGCGCAGATCGCTGCATGCCGCGTTCCTCGTCCGCGCCAGGCGCGCGTCGGGGGCCTGGCTCAGGCGACGAGGCCCCTCGGCCACGTCGCGAGCGCGCGCGCCGCGTGCGTGAGCGCCTCCTCGACCGTGGTCGAGGTGTCGACGCGCACGTGCTCCGCCGGATCGAGCTCGACGATCGGCTCGTAGTCGGCGACGAAGGCGTCGAGGATCTCCGGCGTCGCGTCCGAGACGTGCGCCTTCGCGCGCGCCGCGAGCCGGGCGCGGCAGAGCTCGACGGGCGCCACGCACTCGATCAGCCGGAAGCGGACGCCGTGCTTCTCCGCGAGCGCGCGCGCGAAGGCGCGCGCCTCGACGCTTCGGAACGACGCGTCGACGATCACCGGCCTGCCGGACGCGAGGACGCTCTCGGCGCGCCGGAGGACCTCGGCGTAGACGCGCGCGCTGAACGCGCGATCGTACGCCCCCTCCCAAGCGCGAGCGGCGGCGTGGGCCGTCGGGGCGAGGCCGATCATGAACTTTCGCGTACGGTCCGCGTCGACCACCGGAGCGCTCAGCTCCTCGCCGAGGCGCTCCGCGAGCGTGCTCTTGCCCGACGCGATGCCGCCGGCCACGGCGACGAGCGCCGGCTCGAGCAAGCTGCGCCCCCGCGCCGCCTGCGCGAGCAAGAGGTAGCGCCGCGCCTCGGCGCGCGCGGCGGCGACGACGGGCTCCGGGGACCCGGGCCTCGCCGCGGCCGAAGCGGCGATCTTGGCGCGCACGCACGCGCGGTAGCTCTCGTAAAAGTCGAGGACGCGGTAGAGGTCGAAGTCGTTCGACGCGCGCGCGTACGCCGCGACGAAGCGCTCGGCCAGGTCGACCCGCCCCAGCCGCGCGAGGTCCATCGCGAGGAAGGCGACGTCGGCGCAGACATCGGCGAACCGGTAGCGATCGTCGAACTCGATCCCGTCGATCACCTCGAAGTCGAGGTCCGCGGCGTGGAGGAAGACGTGCTCGAGCCGCAGGTCCCCGTGACCGTCGCGGACGGCGCCCGCGAGCATGCGCTCCTCGAAGACCTCGCGGTGCCGGCGGACGAACGCGAGCTGCCAGCGCTCGATCTCGGCCAGCGCCTCCTCGGAGACGAAGTCGCCGCCCGCCTCGCGGAGCGCGTCGAAGTTGTCGCGCACGTTGCGCTCGACGAGCGCGGGGCTCCCGCCGCGCGCGACGCGCGGCCCGCTCGGGGCGTCGGCGTGAAAGCTCGCGATCGCCTGGGCGAGCGCGTCGATTTGCTCGCGGTGGAGCTCACCCGCCGCGAGGAGCGCGTCCGCGCGTCGCGCATCGTCGAGCCGCGTCATCTGGACCGCCCACTCGACGATCGCGCCGCCGCCGCTCTCCAGCGTGAAGCGACCGTCTCTGCGGCGGCGGATCGGGACCACCCCGAGGTACGTGCGCGGAGCGAGCCGGCGATTCACGCGGACCTCCGCCCGACACGCCCGCTCGCGCGCCTCGAACGGCGCGAAGTCGAGGAACGGGAGGGTCACGGGCTTCTTGATCTTGTAGACCTCCGGCCCGAGCAGGACCCACGAGATGTGGGTCTCGACGAGCTTCACCTCGCGCCGATCGCGCGCGCGTCGAGCGCGGTCGCGGAGCTCCGTCAGGAGGTCATCCACCATGCGGCGGCGGACGATCCAGACCTCTTCGTTCGCGGGTGTCGATACGGCGGCCATTGGCCGAAGGACGAGCATCGCGCGTGCCACCCGCGGGATCGAGCGAGGCCGCGAGCGAACACGGCGCGACGCGGCTCCCCCGCGCAAGGCGTGCGCCCTACTTGCGCAAGTCCTTCGACGACAGGCCGTACTCGGCCAGGCGGTACTGGATGGTACGAACGCTGATGTCGAGCAGCTCCGCCGCGCGCGCGGTCGAGCCCTGGGTCGCCTCGAGCGTCGCGAGGATGGCGTACCTCTCGATCTCGGCCATCGTGGCGCCGGGGATCCGCACCGGCCCTTGCACCGGCTGGGCGGCGTCGAACGGGAGGTCCTCCGCGTCGAGCTTCGGCCCCTCGCTCATCACGACGGCCCGCTCGATCGCGTTCTCGAGCTCGCGGACGTTGCCCGGCCAGCGGTGGCCGAGCACCTTCGTGCGGGCCGCGTCGGTCAGCGAGTCGATGTTCTTGTGGTTCTCCCGCGCGAAGCGATGCAAGAAGTGCTCGGCGAGCACGACCACGTCGCCGCTCCGGAGCCGGAGCGGCGGCATCTCCACGGCCACGACGTTGAGCCGATAGTAGAGGTCCTCGCGGAAGCGCCCCTCGCGCACCTCGGCGGCGAGGTCCTTGTTCGTCGCGGCGAGGACGCGGACGTCGACGGCCACCGATTGCCCGCTGCCGATGCGCTCGATCGTCCGCTCCTGCAGCACCTTGAGGAGCTTCACCTGCATGAGCGGCGGGATGTCGCCTACCTCGTCGAGGAAGAGCGTCCCGCCCGCGGCTTGCTCGAAGCGACCGACGCGGCGCTTGTCCGCCCCCGTGAACGCGCCCTTCTCGTGGCCGAAGAGCTCGGCCTCGAGCAGCGTCTCCGGGATGGCGGCGCAGTGGAGCGAGACGAACGGCGCGGCGGCGCGCGGGCTGAGCGCGTGGATCGCCTTCGCGAGCTCGCCCTTCCCCGTGCCGCTCTCGCCGGTGATGAGCACCGTCGCCCGCGAGCCCGCGACCTGCCGCGCGACGCGATAGACCTTCTGCATCACGGGGCTCGTCCCGAGCAGGCCCTGGAGCCCCTCGCCGTCGCGATCGCGGAGCTGGCGCTTCAGGTTCTCCGCCTCGACGCGGATGATCCGCTGCTCGAACGCCCGCTCGATCGCCAGGAGGAGCACGTCGAAGTCGATCGGCTTCGTGATGAAGTCGGCCGCGCCCTTGCGCATGGCGTCCACCGCGTTGCTGACGTCGCCGAACGCGGTGGTGACGATGACCGGCAACTCGACGTCCTGCTCCCGCAGCTTCCCGAGCAGCGTCATGCCGTCCATGTTCGGCATCTTGAGATCGGTGACGACGACGTCGGGCGCGGTCGACGCGGCGACCTCGAGCGCCGCCACGCCGTCGGCGGCCAGGGACACGTCGTACCCCGACTGCTTGAGGAGCTTCTCGAGCCCGCTCCGCGCGGAGGCTTCGTCGTCTACGACCAGGATCCTCGCCTTGCTCATGCCTCTCGTCCTTCCAGCGGCAGCGTGACCCGGAACCGGGTCCGACCGGGGTGGCTGTCGACGTCGATGTTACCGCCGTGATCGGTCACGATTCGATGGACGATCGCGAGACCGAGACCGGTGCCCGTCGGCTTGGTCGAGTAGAACGCGTCGAAGATCGACGGCTCGCCCGACGGGATCCCGGGACCGTCGTCCTCGATCTCGATCCAGACGTGGTGCGGCTCGCGGCGCGCGCGGACCGTGACCGTCCCCCCGCCCTTCGGCACCACGGCCTCCACCGCGTTCTGAAGCAGGTTGAGGAGCACCTGCTCGAGCCGCTGCGCGTCGCCGACGAGGACGAGCGGGCCCCGGGGGAAGTCCGTCCCGATCGTCACGTGCCCCGCGCGGGCCGCCGCGTCGACGAGCTGGACCGCGCGCTCCGAGATCGCCCGGGCGTCGACCGGCGCGCAGATGAGGCGCTGGGGTCGGGCGAAGTCGAGGAACTCGGTCACGAGGCGCGCGAGGCGCTGGATCTCGTCGCCGACGACGTGGACGGCCTCGAGCGCCTCGGTAGAGCCGCCCTCGCGCGCGAGGGCGCGCTCGAGGAACGAGACGTGGAGCCGCGCGCCGTTGAGCGGGTTCCTGATCTCGTGCGCCAGGCCCGCGGCGAGCGTCCCGACGGCGGCGAGCCGCTTCACCTGCTGCTGGCGCTCGCGCTCGATGCGCTCCTCGGTGACGTCACCGCCGATCAGAAACCGCGCGACGCCGCCCTCGTCCTGCCCCGACGCGGGCGCCACTTGCCATCGCACGTCGCGGACCTTGCCCGAGCGGGTGACGAGCGGAAGCTCGGTGCTCATCTCGGCCGACGCGGCGACGAGCCGCGCTCCGTCGGACTCGCGAAGGCCCTCGGAGACGAAGAGCTCGACGAACGACCGCCCGAGCACCTCGTCGCGCGCGTAGCCCGTGAGCTGCTCGGCTTCGCGGTTGAAGAGCGCGACGCAGCCCGACGCGTCGAGGCCGATGACGAGCAGCGGCGCGAGCTCCACCGCTTGCACGTAGCGCTCGAGGCCCTTGTCGGCGGGCTGCGGGCGGGTCGTCTCGCGGCGCGCCGCCCGCTCGACGCGGGACATGAGGTCGATCCGGTAGCTCTCGAGCATCACCGCGAGCTCGATGTCGAGGAGCCGCGAGAGCGCGTCGCCGACGGGCACGGCGTCGGCGGCCTTCTCGTCGATCACCGTCGTGAGCGAGGAGCGGATGAGCGCCATCGCCGTCAGCATGTAGCGCTGCGGCAGGCCGACGCGCACGTGGACGCGGCCGATCTGCTCGGTCTTCTGGAAGTAGGCCTCGTCGTAGACCCCGCCGAACACGCGCTCGAGCCAGGCGACCATCGAGCCCTGCAGGCGGACGATCTGGTCTTCGCCGGTGAAGACCGCGTGGGCGTCCTCGTGCTCGCGGATGCGCTCGTAGAACTCCTGCGCGATGCGCCGAAAATGCGGCTCGGCGTGCACGGCGAACGCCGCGAGCAGCCGCGCGTCTTCGTCGGTGAAGCGGACGTACCGCTTCAACTCGTCGACCCGTGATTCCATACCGCGAGCATAGTAGAGCAAGCTTCACGCTCGGGCGCCTCCGGCAGCGCTGCAGCCACCGTGCCACGCGGGCACGAGCCACGCGCGAGTCGTCCGCGAGGGCCGCCCCGGCGCCGGATCCTCGAGGTGACGCGCCGCGAGCCCACCCGGCGCGACCAAGCGGGCGCGCACGGATTGCGCACGGACGCAGGACGTGCGCAGCGCGAACCCGACGCGCCAGGGTCGTCGAGGCTCGGCGGGATGGCTTCGGGGGTCTCGCCGGGAAGGCGTCAGGCCTCGCCGGGACAGGTCGTCTGGCGCGGACGCGTCAGGTGTAGAGCAGCTGCACCAGCGCCCCCCAGCGCTCGAGGGCGGTGAGGCTGAGGTACCGCTCGCGGACGCGCTCGTGGGCAGCGCCGGCGAGCGTGTCCGCGAGCGCCGGCGACGCGAGGATCCGACCGAGCGCGCTCGCCGTCTCAGCGGGGTCCGTCGGATCGTGCACGAGGAGGCCCTCGACGCCGTCGCGGATCTGGTCCTGGATCCCGCCGACGGCGCTCGCGACGATCGGCCGCCGCTTCCACATCGCCTCGGTCACCGTCAGCCCGAAGCCCTCGCGCAGGCTCTTCTGGACGACCACGGCCGCGTGCCGCTGCAGCGCGTTCACGATCGCGGCGTTCTCGTCGGCGTCGGCCATCGGCAGCTCCGCGAGGTGAACGCGGCGCCGCACGCCGTCGGGCAGCTCTCCCCACGCGCGCGTGACCTCGCGGAGCACCTCCGGGCCCTCGGGATCGTCGGCGACGCCGCGCTGCGCGGGCCCCGCGAGCACGAGCTCGGAGCCGAGGTCCTGGCCCTGCTCGATCAGCCGCGCGAAGCCCGCGAGCAGGCCCGCGTGATCCTTCATCCGATCCCAACGCGAGATCTGCACGACGAGCGGCGTGCTCCACGCGGGAGGCCCGCCCACGCGGATCACCTCGGCCCGACGCGTGACCTCCTCGGTCGCGCCGTCCTCGCGGACGTAGACGGAGCAGCACGCGCCGCCGCGCTCGACGAGGCCGGCGGTGCCGAGGACCGCGCGCGTCGAGGGCTCCGGCATCCACTGGTTCTTGACGGAGAACGGGTCGATGTTCGGCGGGATGGTCACGGCGTGCGCGCACGGAAACCAGCTCGGGACGTAGGCCGAGCGCGTGAAGACCGCGATCGGGACCTCTTCGAGGTACTTGCGCAGGAAGGCCCATCCCGCGTCCGCCTCGGCCCCGGGCCCCTCGTGCCCGATGTGGCACCGCCAGACGACGCGCTCCCCGAGCCGGCGAAGGTGCGGGACCAAACCGGCGGTCTGGGGGTCGTGGCAGATGATCGCGTCACCCGGCCGGAGGAGCCGCTCGATCTCGGCGAAGTTCTGCGCCAGCACGCGCTCGTAGAGCGCGGCCTCGCGAGCCCCGAGGACCGATCCGTCGCCCGCGTTGTCGTGGAGCGCGTTGTGGAGGCGCTTGGTGATCGCGAAGAACTCGGGCGGCCCCTCGATGACCAACCAGCGGACCTCGACGCCGACCCCGCGCGCGTACCTCAGCAGCGAGCGGATGATCTCGGCGACCCCGCCGCCCGCCGCCGTGGAGTTGACGTTCCAGACCGTGTGCGGCCCGATCGCCGCGCGCGCGACCGCTGCCGCGCGCGCGACCGCCTCGACGCGCTCGACCCCGACGAGCTCGACGAACGGGCTCAGCGCGCGCGCGGACACCTGGACCTGGAACACGTCGCCGGCTCGCTGCGAGCGGCGTGCCCTCGTCGCGCCGCCGGGCTCGCGGCGCGCTGCCCTGCGCGAGCCGGAGCGCGCGCGGCGCTGGCCGGAGCAGGCGCGCGGCGCTGGCCGGAGCAGGCGCGCGGCGCTGGCTCGAGCGATGCATTCAGGAGATGGCATGCCCCGCGCGCTCGCGAGGATCCTCCCCTGCATCGCCGCCCTCGTCGTCGCCACGACCGCGGGGACGGCGCGCGGTGCGGAGCAGGAGCCGGCGGTCGACGAGCGCTTCCGCGGCCTCTATGTCGGCGCCGGCTCCAGCGTCACCTCGATCGCCGGGAGCGCCGGCGTCCTGGTCGGACCGGAGCTCGGCGTCGTCGCGGGCGACTACGTCTTCGGCGTCGCGGGATACGGTCTCGCCAGCGCCGTGGAGCCCGCGTCGCTCCAAGCGTCCGGAGCAGCTGCGCACGTCCACCTCGGCTACGGGGTCGCGCAGATGGGCGCCGTCCTCTTCAAGGACGAGATCGTGCACGTCATTCCCGCGCTCACCTTCGGGGCCGGAGGAGTCAACGCGGTCCGGCGAGAGTCCTCGAGCAGCGAGGCCATCTGGCTGCTCGAGCCGAAGCTCGAGCTCGAGCTCGCGCTGCCGTCGCTCCGCGCGGTCCGCTTCGGCGCCCGGGGCTCGTACCGGTTCGTCTCGGCGTTCGAGCTCGACGGGCTCACCGCCGCAGGCCTGTCCGGCCCTGCCGCGGGGGCGTTCGTGAAGGTCGGGTTCTTCTGACGCGCGCCGCGGCTCGCGGATTGCAGCCGAGCGCAGCATGAAGAGCGCCGAGCGAGGGAAGACCGCGAAGCTTGGGGACATCATGACGACCCCGGTGCTCAAGCTCGCGCCGAGCGAGCCCGCGAGCGACGCGCTCGCGATGATGCGCGACGAGGGCGTGCGGCACGCGCCCGTCGTCGAGGGCAACGCGATCCTCGGCATCGTCTCGGAGCGCGATCTCGGAGGCCCGCACGGCGGGCTCACGCGAAAGAACCGCACCGTGCGCGATCTGATGCGGACGAACCCCGTGCTGGGCGCGCCCGAGATGAGCGTCACCGACGCGGTCGTGCTCCTCCGTGAGCGCCGGCTCGGCTGCCTCCCGATCGTCGACGCCGGGCGCCTCCTCGGCATCGTGACGCGCAGCGATCTCCTCGCCTCGCTCGCCGATCTCCGCCGCGCGCGCAGCGGCGCCGAGCGCGGGGCGGCGGACGTCCCGCGCCCCCCGCTCGTCGTCTCGCCGAACCGGGACAAGTGGCCCTGAGCCCGGACGGCGCGCGAGGTCAGACGCGACTCGGACGGCGTCCCTTCGAGAGCACGGCCTCCTCGACGGCGTCGAGGATGTCGTCGAGCTCGACCGGCTTGTGGAGGACACCGAAGGCGCCCATCGTCCGGGCGAGCACGTCGATCGACGTGTCGGGGACCGCCGTGAGGAGCAGCGTCGGCGGGCGCTTGGCGAAGCGACGCATGACGTTCAGCACGCCGAGCCCGGAGTACCCCGGCATCCTGACGTCGAGGACGACGACGTCGGGTGGCGCCGCCAGACCGTCGGCCGCCATCGCCAGGAGCTCGAGGGCCTGCGCGCCGTCGCTGACGTCCTCGACCGCGTAGCCGTGCGCGATCAGCTCGTCCTTCAGGACGGCCCGGAAGAGATCGTCGTCATCCGCGAGGAAGACGGTCGGCCGTCGGTCGACGACGCTCTCGCGCTCCTTCTCCTCCACCTGCTTCATCGTCACCACCCGCCTCGGCGCTCGCAACGCCGGCGTCGAATCGACGCGCACGCCGCAGAGACGACTTGTCTCGCCCCAGGGGCCGCCGCCCCGGCGTCACCGTCGATCGGGACGTCGAAGAGAAAGGTCATCCCGCCCTGCCGGCGTCGTTCGCAGCGGAGCTGCCCGCCGTGCGCCTCGACGAGCCCCTCGGCGATCGCGATGTCGACGCCGCGCGACGCGTCCGCGAGCCCGGCCGCTCCCCCGTGCTCGCCCGCCGGGGCGCCCAGCCTCTCGTCGTCGACCGCGAACCACGCGCGATCTCCGCGGAGCTCGACGCGCAGCGTGACCGTTCCGCCCCGCGGCGTCGCGCGCACGGCGCTCGATCCCAGCCTGTCGAGGACCTGGACGATACGCCGGCGCGCGCAGCGGACGGTCGAGGCGCCGGTCACGGAGGCCACGATGCAGACACCTCGCTCGGCCGCGATCGGCTGGATGAGCGCGACGACCTCGTCGACGATGCTGGCGACGCGCTCACACGCGAGGTCGAGCCCGAGCGCTCCCGCCTCGAGTCGCCCGACGTCGTTCAGATCGTCGACGACGCGCTCGATTCTCTTCGCGGCGCGCTGGATGAAGCCCAGCTTGCGGCGCTGATCGTCCCGCAGAGCTTCGTCGCGCGCGAGCGACGAAGCCGCCATCGTCACCGCGGCGAGCTGGGCCCGAACGTCATGGGCGACCGCGGACAAGAGCGCCGACCAGAGCGAGCGCTCGCGGCGCGCCTCGGCCTCGAGCCGCGCGCACCGCACGCGGGAGGACGTCGCTTCGCGGACGGGACGCACCTGCCTGGACCTCATCGAGCCGTCGATGTCCCCTCCAGCAATCCACCGGCCAGGGGCGCCGAGCTGCGATCGCGGCGGCACGCGTCGTGCCCGTCCCGACACCATGATCGCTCCCGACGGGATACCGCTCGCGGCCGCGGACGCGGCTCGACTCCATATGAGCGCGAGGGAGAACCCGATGCACATCACGGCCCTTTTGTCGCTCGACCGCGCGATCGCGCGCGAGGTGCTCGAGGCGCGCCTCGATTCGCGGTTGGCGCGGCACGCGCGCTTCCGCCAGCGCGTGGTCGAGGCGCGGCTGGGGCTCGGCATGCCACGCTGGCGCTTCGACCCGACGTTCGACGTCAGGCACCACGTGCATCGTATCGACGCAGCGCTGGTCCCGAGCTCGCGCTCGCTCGAAGAGCTGACGAGCGACGTGGCGAGCATACCGCTCACGCTCCGGCACCCGCTCTGGCGCGCTCACCTCATCGACGGCGCGGAGCCGGCGCTCGTCTTGACGATCCACCACGCGCTCGCGGACGGCGCCGCGCTGCTCGCGCTGCTCGATGAGCTCGTGGACGACGGGCACGGAGAGCAGCGCGAGCCGCCGGCCGCGCCGAGGACGCCCCCGTCGCGCGCACGACGGATCGCGGCGGGGGCGGTCGCGGCGAGCCGGCTCGCGCTCGCGCGACCGGACCCGGCGACCCCGCTCCGCGGGCGCCTCGGGCCCGAGAAGCGCCTCGCGTTCTCCGCGCCGCTCCCGCTCGACGAGCTCCGCGCGCTGGCGCACGCGCTCGACACGACGGTGACCGGCGTCCTCCTCGCCGCCGTCGCCGGCGCGTGCCGGACCGAGGCCGCCGCGAGCGGACGCGACGAGCGGCTCGTGATCCACGCGCTCATGCCGGTCGACGCGCGCCGCGGCCCTGCCGGCGCGCTCGGCAATCGCTACGGGTCAGCGCTCGTCCCGCTGCCCATCGGCGCCGGCGACCTCGACGCGCGCGTCCACCGCGTCCGCGAGGCGGCGCGCGCGCTGCGCTCCAGCGACGCCGGGGCGGAGGCGGCCCGCCTCGCGGAGGCCGCCGGGGCGCTCTCCGGCTTCGTCGAGCGGCTCGGCGTCAGCCTGTTCTCGCGGAGGGCCAGCGTCACCGTGTCGAGCGTCCGCGGACCTCTGCGCGAGGTCCGCCTCTGCGGCGCCGCCGTGCGCGACGTCGTGGTGTGGGCGCCTGCGGCCGGGAGCATCGCGGTCAGCGTGACGCTCATGAGCTACGCCGGACGCGCGCGCATCGGTGTGGCGGTCGACGCCCAGACGATCGGGAGCGCGCGCCGGCTCGTCGACGAGCTCGAGCGCGAGCTCGCGCAGATCCGCGCTTTCGCTTCGGCGACGGCTGCGTACACTGCGATGCGGTGAAGCCGGTACTCCTCCCCCTCGCCGAGCGCCTCGGCCGTGAAGCCCTCCGCCGCCGCGGGATCTCGAGCAGCCTCGTCGACACGACGCTCGGCCCGATCCACACGTACGACGCGCCCGGACGAGGGAACCTGCCCGCCACCGTCGTCCTCCACGGCCTCGGCTCGGCGGCGACACCGTTCGGTCAGGTCCTCGCGCACCTGCACCGTCACGTGCGGCGGATCGTAGCGCCCGACTACCCGGGGCACGGCTTCAGCGACGGCGCCCGCGAGAAGCTCACCCCCGGGAAGCTCTTCGAGTCCGTGTCGACGGCGCTCGACGCGACGCTGACGGAGCCGGCGGTCGTCGTCGGCAACTCGCTCGGTGGCGCCCTCGCGCTCCGCTACGCGCTCGCGCGGCCGGCGCAGGTCCGCGCCCTGGTGCTCGTCTCGCCCGCCGGCGCGCGGTCCTCGGACGAGGAGTGGGCCGCGATCCGCACGGCGTTCGCCGTCACCTCGCGCGCGCAGGCGCGGACGTTCCTCGAGCGCCTCTACCACCGGCCGCCGTGGTTCTTGCCGCTGCTCCTCCACGAGTTCCCGGAGACGCTCGGGCGGCGCGCCGTCCGCGAGCTGCTCGAGAGCGCGAGCAACGACGACGCGCCGACCCCCGACGAGCTCGCGGCGCTGAAGATGCCGATCCTGTTCGTCTGGGGGCGCTCCGAGCGCCTCCTGCCGAGCACCCACCTAGACTACTTCTCGCGCCACCTGCCGAAGCACGCGGTGATCGAGCAGCCCGAGGGCTTCGGTCACTGCCCGCACTTCGACGCGCCGCTCGTCCTCGCCCGACGCATCGTCTCCTTCGCGCGCACGCTCGCCGGGTAGCGTCCTCGCTCGCAAACGCTTCGCCGCGACGCAAGACCTGCGCGCCGGCGAGCGCCGGTCCACGCCGTCCACGCGCCGCGCGCTGCAGCGAACGCGCGATCTCGCGCGTGGAACGGCGCTTGCGAAGCGCCACCGCGGGATGACCGCTCCAGCACGCGCCGCCGCGACGTCGATCTCCACGTGCCTGCATTGCGGCACGCCGCTCTCTGCCTCCGACGTCGACGGCTTCTGCTGCATCGGGTGCGCGGAGGTCCATCGCCTCGTGGCGGAGGCCGGGCTCGGTCGCTTCTACGATCTCGGCGGCGGCGACGGCCACCCCGTGGTGCGCTCGGAGTCGGATCGCAAGTGGCTCGAGCCGCTCGTCGCTCGCCTCGAGGCGAACGACGGTCTCGAGACGATCGCCCTCGACGTCCAGGGCGTGCACTGCGCCGCCTGCGTCTGGTTGATCGAGCGTCTGTTCGCGCGGAGCCCCGGCGCCGGCCGGGTGATCGTGAACCCCGCGGTCGGCACGGTCGAGCTCACCGTCGCGCGCTCGTTCCCGCTCGCGCGCTTCGTCGAAGACGTCGAGGCCTTCGGCTATCGCCTCGGCCCGCCGCTCAAGGAGGCGGCGACGCGTCCGAGCGACCTCGTCTGGCGCATGGGCGTCTGCATCGCGATCGCGATGAACACGATGATCTTCGGGTTCGCGATCTACTGCGGACTGTCGAGCGGGCCGGTCTACCGCCTCTTCCACGCGCTCGACTTCGGGCTCTCGCTCGTCAGCGTGCTCGTCGGTGGGACCGTCTTCTTCCGGTCCGCTTGGCTCGCGCTCCGGCGACGCGTGCTCCACCTCGACCTGCCGATCGCCCTCGGCATCGCGCTGGTCTTCGCGAGCTCCGCCTACACCTACGCGACGCGCGGGGGCACGACCTCCTACTTCGACACGCTCAACGTATTCATCGCGCTCATGCTCGTGGGGCGCTTCCTCCAGGAGCGCGTGCTCGCCAAGAACCGCGCGCTGCTCCTCGCCGCCGACGGCGCCGAGGGCCTCTACACGCGGCGGGTCGCGAAGGACGGCGCCGTCGCGCTCGTCCGCTGCACCGAGCTCTCCCTCGGCGACGTCGTGCTCGCCGGGCGCGGCGACGTGGTCCCGACGGACGCGACGCTCGAGGAGACCGAGCCCGCGCTCTTCTCGCTCGACTGGATCTCCGGCGAGAGCGCGCCGCGCACCTTCGCGCCCGGCTCGGTCGTCCCGGCCGGCGCCTTCTCGCAGGGTCCGCGCGCGGTGCGCCTCCGCGCGCTCGCCGACTTCGACGGCAGCGCGCTCGTCCGGCTCCTCCGGACTTCGAACCGACGCGACGACGACTCCGCGCGCGCGACGTCCTGGCACACGCGGCTGACCGCGTTCTACGTCGCGGGCGTCCTCGCGACGGCGGCGCTCGCCTTCGGCGGCTGGCTCGCCGGCACCGGCGACGTCCCGCGCACGCTCGACGTCGTCGCGGCCGTGCTCATCGTGACCTGCCCATGCGCGTTCGGCATCGCGACGCCGCTCGCCTACGAGCTGGCCCAGGCCGGCCTCCGTCGTGTCGGCCTCTTCGTCCGCACGCCCGGCTTCCTCGACCGCGCCGCCGAGATCAGTCGCGTTGTCTTCGACAAGACGGGCACGCTCACGACCGGCAAGCTCGTCGTCGAGAACCCGCGCGCGCTCGACGCGCTCGAGCCTGCCGACTACGCGCGCCTCTTCGCCCTCGCGGTCCGGAGCTCGCACCCGAAGAGCCAGGCGATCTGCCGCGCCATCGACGCGCGCGGCGCGCCGGCGTTCGCCGACGCCGACGTCCGCGAGCTCACCGGCAAGGGGCTCGAGCTACGCGAGGGCGAGCGCCTCTTCCGGCTGGGGGCGAGCGCCTGGGCCGTCGCGCCCGCGACGACGCCGGCGCTCGACCAGGTCCGATCGCCGAACGTCCTCTTCACCCGCGACGGCGAGGTGCTCACGTCGTTCGTCGTCGGCGAGGAGCTCCGCGCCGACGCCGCCGTCGAGATCCGCGCGCTCCAGCGCGCCGGCTACGAGACGTTCATCCTCTCGGGCGACCGGCCGGAGGCCACGACCGCGATGGCGCGCGCGGCGGGCATCGCCGAGGAGAACGCGTTCGGCGGTCGGAGCCCCGAGGGCAAGGCCGCGTGGCTCGCCGAGCGCCGAGACCGAAAGACGCTCTTCGTCGGCGACGGGATCAACGACAGCCTCGTCGCCGACGAGGCCCACTGCGCCGGCACGCCCGCCATCGACCGACCGTTCATGGCGTCGCGCTGCGACTTCTACTTCGTCGCGCCCGGCCTCGGCCCGATCCGCGAGGCGCTCGCCACGTCGCACCTCCTCGCGCGCGTCGTGCGCCGGAACCTGCTCGTCGCGCTCTTCTACAACGCGATCACCGTATCGCTCGCGCTCGCCGGCCACATGACGCCGCTGCTCTGCGCGGTGCTGATGCCGGTGAGCTCGCTCTCGACGGTGCTCGCGACCACCGCGCAGCTCTCGCTCGCCCGCTCGCGGCGAGAGCGCGGTGGCGAAGCGGGCCCAGGCAGCCGGAGGTCCCCGTGGAGATCCTGATCATGCAGGTGTTCGTGAGCCTGCTCCTCGTCGTCGGCTCCGTCCTCTTGTTCCTGTTCACCGCGCGCCAGCGTGACTTCGAGCACGCCGACCGCCTCGCGCTCTTGCCGATCGATTCCGAAGAAGAAAGCAGCGAAGAGAAATGACCTCGAGAACCTCCGACTCCGCGCCGCCGCTCCGGACGCAGCGCATCGAATACGACGACGCGACGCCCATGCGCTTCATGGCCGCGTCGGTGCTGTGGGGCATCGTCGGGATGCTCGTCGGCGTCGTCGTCGCACTCCAGCTCGCCTGGGCGCCCGCGAACGTCCACGCGACGCTCGGCTTCGGCCGCCTGCGTCCGCTCCACACGAACGCGGTGATCTTCGCGTTCGTCGGCAACATGATCTTCGCCGGGATCTACCACTCGACCCAGCGCCTCTTGAAGGCGCGGACCGCGAGCGACCTGCTCTCGAAGATCCATTTCTGGGGCTGGCAGCTCATCATCGTCTCCGCCGTCGTGACGCTCCCGCTCGGCCTGACGCAGGGCAAGGAGTACGCGGAGCTCGAGTGGCCCATCGACGTCGCCATCACGCTCGTCTGGGTGCTCTTCGCGATCAACTTCTTCTGGACGATCGCGCGGCGAAACGAGAAGCACCTGTACGTCGCCATCTGGTTCTACATCGCCACGATCGTCACCGTCGCGATCCTCCACGTCGTCAACTCGCTCGCCATCCCGGTCATCGGCGGGACGCTCAAGAGCTACTCGGTCTACGGCGGCGCGCAGGACGCGCTGGTCCAGTGGTGGTACGGGCACAACGCCGTCGCGTTCTTCCTGACGACGCCGGTGCTGGGCATCATGTACTACTACCTGCCGAAGGCGGCGGGGCGCCCGGTCTACAGCTACCGGCTCAGCATCATCCACTTCTGGGCGCTGATCTTCGTCTACATCTGGGCGGGCCCGCACCACCTGCTCAACACCGCGCTGCCCGATTGGGCGCAGACGCTCGGGATGATCTTCAGCTTGATGCTGTGGGCGCCGAGCTGGGGCGGCATGCTGAACGGCCTGCTCACGCTGCGCGGCGGCTGGTCGAAGGTCCGCGAGGATCCGGTGCTCAAGTTCCTGGCCGCCGGCGTGACCTTCTACGGCATGGCGACCTTCGAGGGGCCGCTGCTCTCCATCAAGAGCGTCTCCGGGCTCGCGCACTACACGGACTGGATCATCGGCCACGTCCACTCCGGCGCGCTCGGCTGGAACGGCTTCATGGCCGCCGGGATGTTCTACTTCCTCGTGCCGCGCCTCGCGGGGCGCCCGCTCTACTCGCGCCGCCTCGCCGACCTGCACTTCTGGATCGGGACCTTCGGGATCCTCCTCTACATGGTCGCGATGTGGGTGAGCGGCGTGAACCAGGGCCTGATGTGGCGCGCCCTGAGCCCGGACGGCTCGCTGATGTACCCCACGTTCGTCGAGACGCTCATCGCGATCCGGCCGATGTACTGGATGCGCCTCATCGGCGGCTCGATGTACCTGCTCGGCATGGTGATGATGGGGTACAACCTCGTCCGCACCGGCCTGACGGCCAAGGTCGTCACGACCACGGTCGACGTCGTCCCGCTCGCGCCCGCGCCCGAGGTGCCGTGGCGCGACGTGATCTTCTCTCGGCCGATCGTCGTCACCGTCGTAGTGATGGGCCTCGCCGGCGCCGGCATGGCGTCGAACGCCTTCGCGAGCCCCTTCTTCCTGATCGTCGCGTTCGTCATCGCGCTCTTCGGCGTGCTGGCGATCCAGCACGCTCGGAAGGCCGGGGGCGCGCCGTTTCATCGCATCCTCGAGGGGCGCGCGCTCCTCTTCACGGTGCTCGCCGGGCTGGCCGTGCTGGCCGGAGGCGTCGCGGAGATCGTCCCAGCGCTCGTCGTGAAGCCGGTCGAGGCCGCCGACGCGAAGCCCTACCGCGCGCTCGAGCTCGAGGGCCGCGACGTGTACGTCGCGGAGGGTTGCTACACCTGCCACTCGCAGATGATCCGGCCGATGCGCTTCGAGACGGTGCGCTACGGCGACCCGTCGACGCTCGCCGACTCGGCCTACGACCACCCCTTCCAGTGGGGCAGCAAGCGCACCGGCCCCGATCTCGCGCGCGAGGGCGGCAAGTACCCCCACCTCTGGCACTACCGGCACCTCGTCGATCCGCGCGCGATCACCGAGGGCTCGAACATGCCGCCGTACGCGCACCTCGCAGACGCGCGGCTCGACCTCGCGCGGACGGGCGACAAGATGCACGCGCTCTCGAAGGTGGGCGTCCCGTACACGGACGACGAGATGCGCGCCGCCGAGGCGGACGCGCGGGCGCAGGCCGAGGCGATCGTCGCCGAGCTCGCCAAGGACGGCGCCGAGGTCGATCCCGACACGCAGATGGTCGCGGTCATCGCCTACCTGCAACGGCTCGGGAAGCAGCCCGAGCCGAGCAAGGGCGCCGCCGAGGGCGTCTCGATGCAGGAACCCAGCACGAAGGAGACCACCAAATGAAGTCCGAGCTGCTCGCGCGGAGCCCGCTGCTCATCCTGCCGCTGGGCGCGCTCTTCCTGTTCCTCGTCGTGTTCCTCACCGTGCTCTTCGTGACGATGAAGCGAAGGGCCCCAGCGTACGACCCCGTCGCGCGGCTGCCGTTCGAAGAGGACGAGCGCGAGAGCGGAGAACCGTCATGAAATCGCCCGACAAGTCCGAGAGCTCCGAGTCCGTCGACCGCGTCATCCACGAGATCGACGGCATCCAGGAGTACGACAACAAGCTGCCGAACTGGTGGCTCTACACGCTCTACGGAGCGATCGTGTTCGGGGTCGGCTACTGGTACTGGTACCAGAACGCGGGCATCGGGCAGTCGCCGCTCGAGGCCTACCAGGCTGAGATGGACCGCGCCGGCGCGGAGCAGGCGATGGCGATCACCGTCGGCGACGCCACGCCCGAGGCCCTCACCGCGCTGTCGAAGGACCCAAGCGCGGTAGCGCTCGGCAAGCAGGTGTTCGCCTCGACGTGCGCCGCGTGCCACCGCGCCGACGGCGGCGGGAGCGTCGGCCCCAACCTCACCGACGACTTCTGGCTCCACGGGAGCGCGCCGGACAAGATCTTCCGCACGATCGCGAGCGGCGTCCCCGACAAGGGCATGCCCGCCTGGCAGCCGCAGCTGGGCGCGCTGAAGACGCAGGCCGTCACGGCCTACGTGCTCGGCCTCGTCGGCACCAACGTCGCCGGCGGCAAGAGCCCACAAGGAGAGCGCGAGCCCATCTCGGCGCGCTGACCACGAGCCAGCCATGGGCGAGAGCCGCACCCACCTGCCCGTCCTCGACGCTCGAGCCACCGCCCAGCCGCGGGCGCTCGGCAGCGGCTCGCTCGGCACCGACGGCCGCCGCCGGCGGCCGTACCCCGCCGACGTCCGCGGACGCTGGGTGCGCGCTCGCCGCGTGGTGTACTTCGCGCTGATCGCGCTCTGGGCGGCGCTGCCGTGGATCCCGATCGGCGGCCACCCGGCGGTCTTCCTCGACGTCGACCGCCGGAGCTTCTTCCTCTTCGGAGCGACGTTCAACGCGCAAGACATCTGGCTCCTCTTCTTCGCCGTCACCGGCTTCGGCTTCGGGCTCGCCGTCCTGACCGCGCTGCTCGGCCGCGCGTGGTGCGGCTGGGCGTGCCCGCAGACCGTCTTCGTCGAGGGCGTGTTCCGCCCGATCGAGCGCCTCGTCAACGGCCCTCGCAACACCGCGCTCGAGCGCGCGAAGGGCCCGACGACCTTCGACACGATCTGGCGGAAGTTCGCGACCCACGCGCTCTACGTCGTCGCGGCGGCGTTCGCGGCGCACGTGTTCCTCGCCTACTTCGTCTCGCTGCCCGGCCTCTGGGCGATGCTGCGGACGAGCCCGGCGGCCCACCCCGAGGCGTTCGCGTGGATGCTCGGCACGACGGCCCTCTTCTACGTGTCCTTCGGCGTCGCCCGCGAGCAGTTCTGCGTCGTCGTCTGCCCCTACGGGCGCCTGCAGTCCGTGCTCATCGACGACGACGCGCTCGTCGTCGGCTACGACGAGCGCCGCGGCGAGCCGCGCGGCAAGGCGAAGACCGAAGGCCGCGGCGACTGCGTCGACTGCAACCGCTGCGTCGTCGTCTGCCCGACCGGCATCGACATCCGCGAGGGGCTGCAGCTCGACTGCATCGCGTGCACGGCCTGCATCGACGCGTGCGACGACGTCATGGATCGGCTGAAGCAGCCGCGCGGGCTGATCCGCTACGACTCGCTCCGCGGCCTCCGGGGCGAGGCGCGCCGGTTCCTTCGCCCGAGGCTCGTCGTGTACGGCGTCATGCTCCTCGCCGGCGTGGCGGTCGCGGCGGTCGCCCTGCACCGGCGCGAGCCGTTCGAGGCGAACGCCCTCCGCCTCCCCGGGACGCCGTACACGCGCGAGGCAGGCAAGCTCCGCAACGGCTTCGAGCTTCACCTCGTGAACAAGAGCTCCTCGCCGGCCACGTTCACGATCGCCCCCGCCGCGCCCGGCGACCTCGAGGTGCTCATCCCGATCCCGAGCGTCGAGATCGAGCCGCTCGGCAGCCGGCGCGTCCCGTTCTTCGTCTCGCTCGACGAGGCGCGCTTCGACGGCGACCGCCCGATCACCCTGCGCGTCACCGGCAACGGCGCGTCGAAGGACGTCGCGACGCGGTTCCTCGGCGCGCCGGCCGCGGGGGGCCCCCGATGAACCCGCTCGTCCCGGCGCTGCTGATGGGCCTCTTCGGCGGCGCCCACTGCGTCGTCATGTGCGGCGGCGTCTCGTCGAGCCTCTGCGCGGGGCGCCCCCGCTCGACGGGGCTCTCGCTGGCGTACAACGCGGGCCGCGTCACGAGCTACGGCCTCCTAGGGCTCGCCGTCGGCGCGCTCGGCTCGCTCCAGCTCGGCGCGACGATGGAGGCGCTTCGCTTCACGCTGCGCGCGCTCGCGGCGATCTGCATGCTCACGGTCGGCCTTCACCTCGTCGGCCTGCCGTCGTTCGTGAAGCTGCTCGAGTCCGCCGGCGCGCCGCTCTGGCGGCGGGCGCTACCCCTCACGCGACGCCTCTTGCCGCTGCGCTCGCCGTGGCACGCGCTCGCGGCGGGCGGCCTCTGGGCCTTCATGCCGTGCGGTCTGCTCTACGGCGCGCTGGCGCTCGCGGCGAGCGCCGGCTCCGCCTCGCTCGGCGCGGCCACGATGCTCGCGTTCGGCGCCGGGACGCTGCCGACGATGATCGCCGTCGGGCTCCTCGCGAGCCGTGTCGCGCGGACCTTCACGCGCGCGTGGGTGCGACGGGCCGCCGGCGCGCTCGTCCTCGCGTTCGGCCTCTGGTCCACGGCCGGGCTCACGGGGCAGCTCGGGCTCGTCCGCGGTGAGCCCGCGCACGCGTGCTGTCCTCGTCGCTGAAGCGCGGCTCCCGAGCCGAGGCATGCGGCTTGCTCTCACGTGAGCCGTCGCATGCTGAACGCCGCACACGCCCCCGCCGAGCTCCGCCGCAGCGGAGCCGATCCGCGTCCGCGGCGTGGCTGGAGCGCGCTCTCGGCGCGTGATCTCGTGCGCGTCCCCGGCCTGCTCAGCCTCTCGCGCATCCCGCTCGCCGCGCTCTTCCCGCTCACGCTCGGCCGCCCGGGCTGGGGCATCGGTCTGCTCGCGCTCGCAGGCGCGACGGACCTGCTCGACGGCTGGTACGCGCGGCGCTTCCACCAGCAGACCAGCACCGGCGCGCTGCTCGACGGCGTCACCGACAAGGTGTTCGTCCTCACGGTCGTCGCGTCGCTGGTGGTGTCGGGCTCGATGTCGCTGATGGAGACCGTGCTCCTCGGGACGCGCGACATCGGCGAGCTCGCGCTGGCGGTGCGTCTCGGGCTCGATCCGCGCCGGCGACGGCGCGTGAAGGTCCCGCGCGCGAACGTCGGCGGCAAGATCGCGACGACGCTGCAATACGCGGCGATCGTCGCCGTGATCCTCGACAGCAGCCAGCGCGCGGTCTTCATCGGCGCCGCCGCGCTCGCCGGGATCCTCGCGTCCGCGTCGTACTGGAACCGCGACGTCACGGCGGCGCGCGCCTGACACGCTCCGGTGGCGCGCGGCAGGCCGCCGTCACGGCTTCAGGCGCTCGGTGACGTCCTTCCCGCTGACCATGTCGACGCCGAAGAGATCGACCCATCGCACGCGCGGGATGAACGCGCTCTCGTCCGACGAGACGTACATGCGTGACAAGACCGCGCTCCGCCCGCCGATCAGCACCTGCGCCACCCAACGTCCCTGCCAGAGCACGACGCGAATGGCCCGATCCTTCGCGGCGTTCAGGTACACGAGCCACGATCCCGACGGCTCGGCGGCGACCCGGAACCCGTAGGCGCGGCGGTCCAGTGAGCTCAACCCCTCCCGGCGGCCGTCCTCGGCGAGGAGCACCCAGTAGGCGACGACCGGCCCGCGCACCGCGAGCTTGTCGGAGCCGTCGAGGACCGCATCGTAGTTCACGATGTTCGCGTTCTTGCTCCGCTCGATCCGGAACAGCGGCACGTAGACCGGCGCAGCGACGGCGTCCGCCGAGGCCAGGACGGCCGCCACGCCGCCGATCGCGCTTCGCCGGGAGAGTCGGAGAGCCATCCGCCTCGCCGTCTGCAACCGTCGTACCCCGGGGCGCGCAGCCCATTCGTTCAGCGCGCGCACACCGCGCGTGAAGCCTCGAGCGCGCCCCGCCCCTCCGCCGCGCAGGACCTGCGCCGCCGCGCGAGCGGTGCGCGTCTCCCCCCCGCGGGAACGCGTCTGGACGCTCGAAATGCGAGCCGCGACGGCGAGGGGCGAGAGGCACGCGCCTCGCAAAGCGAGGCTCATGTCCGCCGACTCCCCGCGCGCCCTCGAGGTCGCGCCGCTCCCGACCCGCTGCAACGAGATCATGAAGCAGCCGGTGCGCTGCGTGCGGGATACCGACACTGTGCAGAGCGCGGCGCGCTTGATGCGCGACGCCGACGTCGGCTTCCTCCCGGTCTGCTACCAGGACGGCTCCGTCGCGGGCATCCTCACGGACCGAGACATCGTCACGCGCGCATGCGCCGGCGACGGGCCCCCTTCGGCCGTGATCGTCGGCGACATCATGACGCGCGCCGTCGTCGCCTGCCGCCCCGACGAGGCCATCGCCAAGGCGAGCGCCCGGATGCGACAGCACCACCTCACGCGGATCGTGATCCTCGACGCGCGCCGCACCCCGGTCGGGGTCATCAGCCTGTCGGACGTCGCGCAGTACGAGCACCCGACGAAGGTCGGCCGAACGCTCCAGGCCGTCGCCGAGCGCAAGTACGGCCCCGAGCGTCCCTGAGCATCGCCGGCGGCGGGCCGCGCCGGGATGCGCGCGGTTCAGGGCCATGATGCGCGCGGGCTCAGGGCGCCATGATGCGCCCCGGGGCGCCGTTCGCGCCGTTCACGGTGTGGCAGGAGTTGCAGTCGCCCGACGTCACGGTGCCGACCATAGCGCGCGTCTGCTGCCCGTTCGTCACGACCGCGCGCAGCGGGGGCCGCGGGCGCTCACCGTTGCGCGTGAGGAAGTTGCCGGACGCGTTGACCGGCATGTTGAAGACCCGGTTGCGCGAGTCGGTGACGACGACGCGGAGCTGAGGCGGCGGCGCCGAGCCGATGCAGTCGTCGGGCTCGTGCAAGCTCGGGTAGACGGTGCCGCCGATCCGCAGGTTGGGTCCGCCCTGCTGCTGGTGGCACGCGTTGCACGCCTCGCCCGGGTTCATCAGGGGCGTGCCGTCGTCGTCGTCCCCCATCCACATCTGGCCGCTCGTGCACTTCGGTCCGGCGTCCGCGCCGGCGTCGGTGCCGCCGTCGCCCGCGGGCGGCGGCGGATCCGTGCACGCGGTCGAGTTCCTCGGCGTTCCGGCGTCGATCCACTCCTCGAAGCTCGCGATCTCGTCGTCCTCGGGCGGCACCGCGGGCGTCGGCGGCATCGTCTTCGCGCGCATCTCGTCGAGCGCGACCTCCGCGATCGTCTTCGTCGGATCCTTCTTCGACTTTGCCTTGAGGTCGTCGTAGTCGAGGAGCGGCGGAGGGTCGTCGCCGCCATGGCACGCGATGCAGCGGTTCTCGAGGATGCCCTGCACGTCGCACGGCAGGCCGGTCGCCAGCCCGGTCCCCGCGGGACCGGAGGGCTCGGACGGCTTGGAGCCCGGCGGGATGACGCTCGAACCGGCGTCGTCGCGCGTGACGTCCTCCGGGGCCGACGACGGGTCGCCGCTGCACGCGATCGCGACGACGGCGACGGCCAGCGAAGGGAGAGTCAAGACGAAGAAGGCTCGACGCACGGGCAGCTCCATGGCTTCGCCTCGAGGCCGACCGCGGCGGGGCGCTCGGGCGATGCGTTCATGTTGCTTCGACCCGGGGCGTTCGCCAAGGACATCATGCATCCTACACGCGCCGCCCGGCGCACCGCCAACGGGCGCCTCACGGCGCTGCCGGAATTCTTCCTCACCGCTGTCCAGAGCTGCGACCTGCTCTCCTGTCGACGCAGAGACAGGTGCGATCCACTCGAGCCGAAGCGCTCACGCGGCGCGCCGCATGGGCGCGCTCCCTGGAGGCGGGATCGTCGGAGGGGTCGACCGACAGACGATCCGAAGGAGCTTGCCGCTCTGGTGAGACGGCGCGCGGACGGTCGGGCGCTCCGAGTCGTGGGAAGAGGCGTCCGCGACGAGCGAGAGCGCGCGGAGCCGCGGGAGGAAGGTCGAGACGCTCCGCCATCCGTCGAGCGCGCTCGGGAGCTTCGGGGGCGCCGGCAGGACGGTGGGGAGGGCGTGCGCGTCGACCTCGACGAGGACCGTCGGCACCGAGGTCGGGCCGTCGTCGGCGCCGTCCACCGCCGGGAGTCTCAGCGGGACGACCGCCGATCCGCGGTCGGTGTCGTCGTTCGCGGCGCTCTGGGCTTCGATCATCGGGACCTCACTGGACCATCGAGAGGAATTCATCGCGTCTCCCACCGGCGCCTTCGGGGGCGCCTGGGAGGATCTGGTGCAGCAACCCTGCCATGACAAAACATCAACAAATCAATTAGTTCGACACGGCCATGGACATGACGGGGACGTCAGCGGCTTGGCGTCCCCGTCAATTCCGTGGGCGCGGCGCCGCAGCCGCAACACCACGGCAGCTCGATCGAAGAGCGCCGCCGGGCCTCGCGACCACGGCGGCTCGATCGAAGAGCGCCGCCGGGCCTCGCGACCACGGCGGCTCGATCGAAGAGAGCCGCCGGGCCTCGCGACCACGGCGGCTCGATCGTGACAGTAGCCGTCAGGCCGCGTTGCGAAGCGGCGGAGGAGAGGCGGGCGGCGGCCGCGAATGGCGAGGCGTTCGCGCCGGCTCGATCCGCGTCAGCTTCGCCAGGCCGGCCACGCGCCGCCCGGGCACCAGCGACAGACGCGCGGCGGGCGCCAGCGAGACCAACGCAGGCGGTGCCAGCGAGACCCGCGCCGCGGGCGCCAGCGAGACCCGCGCCGCGGGCGCCAGCGAGACCAACGCCGCGGGCGCCAGCGAGATCCGCGCCGCCGGCGCCAGCGACGGCGTGACCTGCGCCGTCGTCGCGAGCACCTCGGCCACCACCGCAGGAGCCGCCGCCGGCGCGGCGCTCGGAACCTCACGCGGCTTCAGCACGCGACGCTTTCCGGTCGTCCACCCCTCGAAGCCGCTCGGCGTCCACTTCGTCTCGTGCCACCCGAACCAGAACCACCCGAGCGGGACGTCGTTGTGGAGCACCGAGCGCACGGTCAGCGCGAACGCCCGCCGGAGCCGATAGGCGATCGCGATGCGCGAGAGCCGACTCTTGATGAACGTCTCCTCGGGCGCGAAGTTCGTGTTCACGCCGAAGAAGACGATGTCCTGCGCGATCCCGATGATGCTCGGGAGGACGGTGAACACGAAGTGGTAGACGACCGAGAGCGGAACCGCGAGGAGCTTCGCGCCGTCTCGACGAAGGCCACCGTCGACCATCACGGTGAAGAGCGTCGTGTAGGAGTGAACCACCAGCGCGACGGCGTGCGCGACGATGAGACCGATGACGACGCTGCCCTTCAGGAGCGACAGCGGCAAGAGCAGCAGCGACGCCGTCATCAAGGCCGTGCCCATCACGAGACGCACGGTGTTGCTGAACGCCGGCATCCCGGCGGCCCAATTGAAGCCGAAGACCGGCGACCACCTCAGCGTGTTGTGGATACGCGAGCTGTTCCAGCGAATGCGCTGCTTGAAGAGCGCCTTGATCGTCGTCGGCGTCTTCGTGCAGATGCGCGCCGAGCTCTCGTAGGAGACGGGCCGGAAGAAGTAGGCGCGGAGCATGTACAGCGCGGCGTGCGCCGGGGTCCGCGGCAGCTCGAGCGTGAGCCTCCCGGAGGTCCACCGCGCGCAGCAAGCCAGCCAGGTCATCCAGGTGTCGTCGCCCGGCCCCGTCATCGCCTCGGGCAGCTCCTTCACGTCGCTCGTGGCGAAGCTGGGCGGCGCCGCGCCGAGCCACCACGCGAGCCAGTGACGGAGACGCAACGTCTGCATGAACGCGGCCCACCGCGGTCCCTCGAGGACGAGCTCCGACCACGTGCAGTAGAGGGCGCCGGACGCGCCGACGACCGGAGTGAGCTTCCAGTTGAACTTCCCGACCGCGATCGACTGCGTGTACTCGCGCGCGACCTGAATCGCGATCTGTCCGCGCACCGTGAAGAAGCTCCGCCAGCCCTTCCAGTAGTCCTCCTTCGCGATGCACACGTTCGACGTGACGATCATCGGGCGCGCGCCGGAGATCCGACCCCGCTTGAAGAGCCGGGCGACCATCGCGCGGAGCGCGTCTTCACCGAGCGCGCTGTCCGCGTCCATGTTGAAGAAGACCGTGGGGAAGCCGGGGACGACGCCCGCCTCGACCTTCGCGCGGAGGAAGCGGACACCGTGCTCGATCGCCACCGCCTTGCCCGTGCGACGTTCGGTGCACGTGGCGAACACGTGGACCCGCTCGCGCGACGTCACCGCGACGAAGCGCTCGAGCGCCGCGAACAGCTCCGGCTTGGTGCGGCCGTCGTCGATCGCGGCGATGAGATAGAGCTCACCCGGGTAGCCGTTGTCCACGACGCTCGTGATCGCGGCCTTCAGGCCCTCGAGATCGCCCTGGGACCGGAGGAGCGTCGGCATCACGACGAGGGCCGCCGGATACTCCGGGAGGGTCGTGCGGCTCGCCTCTCGTCCCCGGCCGTAGATGACGAGCCAGCGGAAGAGCAAGAAGACGTAGTGAACCTGGTAGAGCGCGAACGTGACGAAGAGGACCCAGCGCGCGCCCGACAGGTGCTGAAACGCGCTGTTGGTCTCGAGATACCAGACGAAGTGTTCCATGGCTGGCCGGGCTCAGTGACCGATGTGGCGGACGCGCAAGACCTTCTCGTGCGCCGCGTCGTGATCGGCGAGCTCGAGGATGGCGTACTGACCACGCGCGATCTCGGACCACGGATCCTGCGCGACCACCTCGCCTGGCAAGACCTCCTTCACCCGCCCGACCACGCGGCAGTTGAAGAGCGCCCACGTGCAGGTGAGGAGGGTCGCGTCCGCCGTCACGCCCTTGAGCTGGGTGTACGGGATGAACGCGACGTCGGTGCTCGCTTCGACGGCGCGGTAGAGGGGTCGGCTCCTCAGCTGCTTCAGGATCTCGTCCATTCGCGTCAGGCTCTCGGCGGCGATCTCGCGCTGATCGACGAGCGACCGGCGCTCCGACTGCAGCCGGATGATCTCGAGCTCGATCCGGACGTCGCGATCCTCGCCCGCGGCGACCTCCGGCAAGAGGGCCGCGCCGCCGCGTCGGCCGGGCGCCTCGGCGAGCGCGCTCGCCGCGAGCCCGAACTGCAGCTGCTGCAGCCTCACCTCGGTGCGCTGCTTCTCGTTCGCGGCGATCGCGACCCAGAGCTGGCTCAACGCCTGGACCTCGCGCTGCTCCTCCTGCGCGGAGATCAGCCCCGCGGCGGCGTTCTTCTTCGCCTGCAGGACGACGCCCTCCTGACGACGCGACATCTCGTTCAAGACGGCCTGTTGCCGATCGAGCGAGCCCATCACGGTCCGCGCGGACGACACCTGCTGGCGTGACGAGCGCGCCGCCCACTGCATCGCCTTCTGGCCGTTCTCACGGATGTCGCCGAGGCGCGCGATCGCGGAGTCGACGCCCTTCACGTCGACGTCGATGCGGTCGATGTCCGAGCGCAGCTTCGCGCGCTGAACGAGCTGCTCGTTGAGCCGAACGTTGATCTGCACGACCGCGTCGTTGTCGGGCGTGAGCGTGATCGGCGCGACCCAGGAGTCGGTGAACGCCAGGTAGGCGCTGCGCACGAGGAGCGCGAGGCCGATGACGAGCGCGAGGAGCGCGAGGAGCGACACGATCCGCGGCCCCACGCCGGTCCTGCTCTCCGACTCCATCGCCCCGATGCTCTCAACCTTCGCGCTCATTTCACTCCTCCCGTCGCCGCGTGTCGCTCGGCCAGCGTGCTCAGGTACGCCCGCTTCGCCTCGAGCTGAATCGCCTCGAGGGTCAGAACGGCGAGCACATGCGGTTTCTTCGGCGCGTCGAGCGCCTCGATCGATGCTCGGTCAATCGCGATGCGTTCGATCTCCTGGTCGATGACGCGCACCTGGGCCTTCGCCTTCTCGGCGCTCGCCCTCAGCTCCGACATCAGGCGCTCGATCTGCTGGCGCATCTCGTACCGCGCGTTGCGCAGCTCGGCGGCGCGCGCGCTCACGGCTCGACGCTCCGCGCCGACGTGGAAGATGCCGCCGAAGTTGTACGCCAGCTCGGCGACCGCGAACGCGTCGATGGGACCGTTCATCGTGGCGCCGCCCCGCACGTCGAGCTTCCACGGCTGGAGGTTTCGCACGTGCGCGACGCTCTCCTCGTGCGCCACGGAGCGCGACTCGTACGCCTGGAGCGCCTCGGCGAGCGACTCCGGCTCCCCGTCGCGCCGCTTCTTCAGGACCTCGATCTCGAGGTCGACCTCGGCGATTCGCCGCTCGATCTCGAAGGCGCGGCGCCGGAGCTCGTGCACCTCGAGCAGCGTCTCGACGCCGGCGGCGAAGCGCGCCTCGACGTCGCGCACGAGGCCATCGACGACCGACCGCTGCGAGTGGAGGTAGTCCGACTCGCGCTCGAGCGCCGGGCGACGACCGATGTCGCCGCGATGGATCATCGTCTCTTGCAGCGCGGCGGCCGTCTCCTGGCGACGGCAATCGGTCCTCGCCGCGTCGAGCACGCCGAGCCCGCGGTAGATGTCGACCAGCCCGAGGCTCATCGCGGCGCGCGGCTGCACGCCCGAGCCCACCTGCATGCCGGTCACGTCCGCGACGCCCGACGCCGGGTAGCGGATCACCTGCGCGTGCAGCGTGGGCGCGAAGAGCAAGGCCGCCTCCCCCTCCGCGCGGGCGGTCACCTTGCGGCAGTAGTCGTTGGCCTCTTCTGCGCGGGCTGCGCGCGACGACCCGCAGAGCGCGGCGAACAGCACGACCATCGCCGTGAACATGCGCTTGGGGCGGCTCGAGCGAGCCGCGCGGGTTGCCATCCTCGATTCCCCCATCGTCTTGTTCATTCGTGACCCTCTCGCCTCCGCGGGGCTCGACTCCGACCGCGCCGAGAACCACATGCCGAGTCGCGGTCTTTCACCATCCGTGCCCGCGCGAGCGTCAGGACGATGACGACAGCGCGAGCGCGCGCGCCGACCTCGGGGGCGGCGGCGGCGCCAGACGGCTCCGCGGGTCGTGCGAATGTCACCGCCGCCGACTGGCCGAACGCGGGGGCTGGCCGTTAGCCGCTCATGATGGATCGCTCCTCTGCTCGGCGAGCTGCCGAGCTCGTCATCGCCTTGACGACGGCGCTCTTCGCGCCGGCCTGCCACTGCACGCACCCCGTCCGCGAAGGCTCCGAGCCGCGCACGAGCATCGCCGCCGCGGAGCCCCCTGAGCCGGAGGGCGACGCCGAGCGTGCCCTCACCGTGCCGGAGCGCGCGCGCGGGATGTGGGTGTGGGGGACGAAACGCCGGCTCGACGACCCGGACGGCGCGAGCTCACTGCTCGAGACGATCCGCGTGGCCGAGCTCACCGAGGTGTACGTCTCGCTGAACCAGGACGTGCTCGACGATCCGCGCCTGCCCGCGCTGCTCGACGCGATCGCCGCGCGCGGCGTGCGGATCGAGGCGCTCGCGGGCGAGGCGTCGTGGAGCCGACCCGACAAGCTCGCCGCCGTGCTCGCCGTCGTCGACGCGGTCGCGACCTACAACGCGGCCCACGCCACGCGCTTCGCCGGGCTGCACTTCGACATCGAGCCCCATCAGCTCCCGGAGAATCGGAACGATCACGCGTTCGTCCCCGCCCTGGCCAGCGCCCTGCGCGCCGCGCGGGAGCGCGCCGCCGGGGCCGGGCTGACGGTGAGCGCGGACCTCCCCCGCTTCGCGCTGGCGGAGCACGGGCCGCTCTTCGCCGAGGCCGTCCAGCGCCCGTTCCTCATGCTCTACGAGCTCCGCGATCGGAGCCCCGAGGCGCTCGCGCGGCAGAGCCGACGCATCCTCGACGACACCTACCGCGGCGCCAGCCCCGCCCTCCGCGGCCGGCTCGTCGTCGCCGTTCGCATGGAGGATTACCCGTCGAATGTCGATGAGGTGGTGCGCGCGCTCGACGCCGCACACATCGGCGACAGCCGCTACGGCGGCTCGGCGGTGCACGACGAGGCGAAGTACCGCGCGGCTTCGACGAATCGATGACGGCGGCGTCAGAGCCCTGACGCTCGCGCGCGGCGTCGCCTCGTGGGTAGTTTCACTACACGCCCCGCCGCCGCCTCGGCACCGCGCCTCGCGCCGCGAAGTGAGAGGCCCAGCCCGAGGCGCCTGGGCGCCGCGAGACGCCAGGGCTTGACGGCCCGCTGGGGTAGCGGCAAATGCCCTCCACAAGCCATGCTCTCCGACACCGTCAAGACGCAGCTCGACGAGCTCATCAAGAAGAACAAGGTCCTGCTCTTCATGAAGGGCAACAAGCACTTCCCCCAGTGCGGGTTCTCTTCGCAGGTCGTGCAGATCCTGAAGCAGACCGGAGTGAAGTTCGAGACGGTGAACGTCCTGCAGGACGCCGCCGTCCGCGACGGCATCAAGGAGTACTCGAGCTGGCCCACGATCCCGCAGCTCTACGTCGACGGCGAGTTCATCGGCGGGTGCGACATCGTGAAGGAGATGTACGCCGCGGGCGATCTCCAGAAGAAGCTCGGCGTGGAGGACAAGCCCGTCGCGCCCCCGAAGGTCACCCTCGACGAAGGCGCCGTGAAGGCGATCAAGGGCGCGGACGAGGGCAACGGCGACGTCCTCCGCCTCGAGATCGGCCCGCAGTTCCAGTACGACCTCTACTTCGGCCCGAAGAAGCCGGGCGACATCGAGGTCGTGACCGGCGGCGTCACCGTCTGCTTCGACAAGCAGAGCGCGCAGAAGGCCGACGGCCTCTCCGTCTCGTGGGTCGAGACCCCGGACGGCGGCGCCTTCCGCATCGACAACCCGAACGAGCCCGCGCGGGTGAAGAGCCTCTCGGCGCCGGAGCTGAAGAAGTGGATCGACGACGGCAAGGCGTTCGAGCTGTTCGACGTCCGCACCGACGAGGAGCGCGCCATCGCCAAGGTCGATCGCGCCCGCGCGCTCGACGACGACGGCGAGAAGGCGTTGCTCGCGCTCGACAAGGACACGCCGCTCGTCTTCATGTGCCACCACGGCATGCGGAGCCGCAACGCCGCCGAGCGGATCCTCCGCGAAGGCTTCAAGCAGGTCTACAACCTCGAAGGCGGCATCGACGCCTGGTCCCAGAAGGTCGACGCGGCGGTACCCCGCTACTGATCGGCGCGAGCACCATGAGCGACACCAAGGAATCGATCCGCGCCGCCATCCTCGAGAAGATCCCGGACGCCGACGTCGTCGTCGACGCCGGGAGCGGCGGGCACTTCACCATCCAGGTCGTCTCACCCGTCTTTTCGGGCAAGAACATGGTCGAGAGCCAGCGCCTGGTCTACGGCGCGATCGCCCACCTGATGAAGGGCGACGCGGCCCCGGTCCACGCCATCGACAAGCTCACGACGAAGGCGCCGTAGGCGGCCGAGCTCCCACGTACAGGCGCTTCGCGGCGAGCGCCGCGTGACCCCGGCGGCGCCGGCGTGATCCCGACGGCGACGGCGTGATCCCGGCGGCGTCGGCACCCCGGCGGCGTCGGCGTGATCCCGGCAGCGCGCGGCGCGGACTACTCGTCGTTCGCGACGGCCGGGGGCTTTACGCGCGGCGGAGGCTTCGGCGGATGCGGGTTCGCGCGGAGGGCCCCCATGACGTGCTTCGGCGCGACGGCGCGATCGTCCTGGAGCCCGTCCCCCGCGGTCGCCGTGGTGGGCGGGGGCGGCAGCGCGTGCGGCGGCGCCTCGACGGACGCCTCGCCCATCGTCACCTCCACCACCGGCGCCACGGCGCCCTGGGTGGAGCGGCACGTCTCGCGCGTGAGCATCGACGTCGCCGCGAACGCCATCGCGCCGGCGCCGGCGACGGCGAGCGCGATCTTCTTCCGGCGCTTCTTCTTCACGCCGACGGGGCAGTCCTCGGTGAGGATCGTGCCGTCGGCGCGCTGGTAGAAGCGAACGCACAGCTCGCCGCCCGCGCGCTCCTGGAGCAAGCGCTCCGCGTCCTCGCGCGGCATCGCCGACAGGTTGTAGACGTTCTTCGAGCAGCTCAGGCAGAAGCGCACGCGCTCGTCGCCGAGCATCTCGTCCCAGCTCGCGGTGCACGGGCTCGCCACGCGGACCTGATCGAGCATCGGCAGCGAGCGTCTGCCGTTGCCGGCGCCGAGCTTCTCCGCGATCGCCTCGAGCTCGCGCTCGAGCTCCTGCTCGCGGGAGCGAAGACCGTCGAGGTGGGAGGTCTCCGCTTTCAGCTGCGCGATCTCGCGCTCGAGCGTCTCTTTGCGTTCGCGCAGCGCATCGGTCTCGTTCCGGTAGGGCGACGTCACGGTCCCGGTTAGACGGACGCCCGCGCGGAACGATCTCCGCTCGCGGCGAAGATCGTCGCGGGGCGATCATCCCGCGCGATCTCGACGAGATGCACCTCGACCGCGCGCTCGCACACCGTGGCGGCGGAGGGCGCAGGCCTCCTACCTCTGGACGCTCGCCGAGAACCGGACGCTCAAGGAGAGGCGGAGAGCTCCGCCGTCGTCTCCGCGTACATCGACTCGATCTCGACCTTGTACTTCTCGTTCACGACCTTGCGCTTCACCTTCATCGTCGGCGTGAGCTCCCCGCCGTCGATCGTGAACTCGTTCGGTACGACGACGAACTTCTTGATGGTCTGGACGCGCGCCAGCTTCCCGTTCAGCTCGTCGATCTGCTTCTGCAGGTGCTTGCGGAACGCGCCGCACTTCGCGGCCTCGGCGATCGTCGTCGCCGCGCTGCCGGCCGCCTCGGCCTCCGTCTGGACGCGCTCGGGATCGAGCGTCACGAGCGCGGCGAGGTACTTCTTGCGATCGCCGACGACGACCGCCTGGCCGACGACCGGGATCGACTTGAGCTGCCCCTCGAGCACCTGCGGCGCGATGTTCTCTCCGCCCGCCGTGATGAGCAGGTCCTTCTTCCGGTCGGTGATCTGGAGGAAGCCGTCCTTGTCGAGCGTGCCGATATCGCCCGAGTGCAGCCACCCGTCGTCGTCGAGCGCGCTCTTCGTCGCCTCGGGATCCTTGAGGTAACCCTTGAAGACGTGCTTGCCGCGCATGCAGACCTCGCCGTCCTCGGCGATCTTGAGCTCGGCGCCGGGGAGGACGACGCCGCACTTGCCGGTGCGGTAGTCGTCGGGCGGCGAGTAGGTCGCGGGGCCGGTGCACTCGCTCATCCCGTAGACCTCGAGGATCGGGACGCCGAGCGAGAGGAAGAACTCGAGCGTGTCCTTCGAGATCGGCGCCGCGCTCGTCACGCAGACGCGCGCGCGGTCGAGCCCGAGGCGCTGCCGCACCTTGTCGAAGACGACCTTCTTCGCGACCGGGTAGAGGAGCGGACGCGCCTCGCCGCGCTGCTCGGCGTAGCCGGCCCGCAGCCCCACCTTGCGCGCCCAGGCGGCGATCTTCTTCCGGAGCGGCGGCGCCGACGCGCCGGCGGCGACCATCTTCGCCTGGATCTTCTCCCAGACGCGCGGCACGCCGAGGAACACCGTGGGGCGGACCTCCACGAGCGCCTCGCCGAGCTTCTCGAGGCTCTCCGCGAAGTAGAGGAGCGAGCCCATCGCCATCGGTCCGTGGACCGAGAGCATCTGCTCGGCGATGTGGCTGAGCGGCAGGTAGCTGACCGTCACCTCGTTCGGCCCGAAGTCGAGGGCCGAGAGGACCGCCTTCGCCGTCCACACGAGGTTCGTGTGCGAGATCATCACGGCCTTCGGATCGCCCGTGGTGCCCGACGTGTAGATGAGGGTGCAGACGTCGTCCGGCTCCTGCGCGGCGATGCGCGCGTCAAGCTCGCTCTCCGGCGTCTCGTCGCCCAGCGCGAGCAGCTCGTCCCACCCGAGCACGCGGACGCGACCGCGCGTCGCCTCGGTCGGACGCCCCAGCATCTGCACGACGACCTCGAGGTGCGGCATCCGCTCTTGCTCGGCGACGAACTTGTCGACCTGCGCGGCCGTGTCCGCGAAGGCGACCTTGGCCTCGCAGTGGTCGGTGATGTAGCGCACCTGCTCGGGCGTGTTCGTCGTGTAGATGCCCGCGGGCACGGCGCCCGCGAGGATCGCGCCGACGTCGGCGATGAGCCACTCGGGGCTGTTGTAGCCGATGATCGAGATGCCCTTGCCGGCCGCGACGCCGAGGCCGACGAGCGCGCGGCCGACGCGACGCGCATCGCGCTGGTAGGCGCTCCAGGTCGTCGTGCGCCAGCTGCCGTCGCGCTTCACGCGGAGCGCAGGCCGGTCTCCGTAGCGCTTCGCCGTCTCCCCCAGGACCTCGTGGACCATCATCGCCATGGCGGCGAAGTATAGGCGTCTCGATCGGCGCAGGCCCGTTCAAACGTCGCGCGCGAGCGAGCGTGACGCTCCGCGTCGTCGCCGCGCGCTCCGCGTCCGAAGGCGCCCTCGCGAGGATGCGCTACTCGGACGTCGCGCGCGACGCCTCGGCGACGGCGAAGCGCTCGTCGAGCCGAGCCTCGAGCGCTCGCGCGTCCTCGAGCACGAGCTCGACGGCGGCGGCCAGCTGGGTGACGACGACGTCCACCCCGCGGTCAAGCGACGCGAGCGCGCCCAGGCTCGCCGCGATCTCACCCTCGAGCTCGTCGAAGTGGAAGTTCTTCGCCTCCTCGATGCGCCAGCGGTACGTCGCCCAATCCGGCTCCTTCGCGCAGAGCCCGAGCGCGAGGTGCTCGAGGGCGCGCACCACCGCGAAGAGCCACGCGTAGGCGCCGCGAAGGTACTCCGCCAGCGGCGCGTCCGGCAGGAACGCGGGCTGAACGTTGCGGGACACCGCGGCGAGGTGCAACACCGCGAGGGCGTCGCGGACGTCGCCGAGGTCGCGGACGCGAGCCTCGAGGCTCCGGAGCGCGGCGGCCGCCGGCGCAGCATGCGGGCGCGCGCCGGATGGCGGCGCCCCGGCGCCCGCGCGGCCGCGTGAGAGATCGAGCGTCGTCCGCTCGAGGCACGCGAGCTTCATCGTGAGCGTCAGCTGGTCCTCGCACAGCTCGTCGAGGAGGTCCTGCGCCTCGAGCCACTCGACGTTCCCGGCAAGCTTGGACGGCGCGACGTCGACGACGCGCAGCCGGACGTGCGAGTCGCTTCTCCGGCGCGGCGCGTCATCGGGCCGAGCTTTCGCGTCGCGCGCACCGGGCGCGAAGGAGAGCGTCTTCGGGGTCGCGAGGAGCAACGGCTGAAACCCGTGACGTTTCGCCGTTCCGTACGTTGCGCGATCGTCTTGCATCGAACCTCCAGCCCCTCTCGCTCTCCGTGTCCGCGGTTCCTACGCGCCGGGGTGCGACCTTCTCCCCTCGATTCGCCCGGGAGAGGTGGCCGATTCACGGCGCGGCTCCACAATGTGAGGTGGAGGATGAAGTCTTGGACCTCCAGCATTCGATCACCAAAGCCTTTTCAGTCGCAGCGTTCTTCGGCCTGACCCTCGCTCCGCAGTCGCGCGGCGTCGCCGGCAGCGCGGGCCCGCTCCACGTCGCGGCGTCGCATACGCCGGCGGCGTCGGTCGGCACCGCCCAGCCCACGAGCAGCGCGGCCTCCAGCGGACCGTGCGGCGAGCGCATGATCCTCGTCGAGGGAGACGCTTGTCCGTCCGCCGAGCAGGTCTGCTTGAAGTGGCTCGACCCGCCCCCGTACCAGAACCTGCGCTGCGGAGAGTACGCCAAGCCCGCCAAGTGCAAGGTGCCGCGCGTCCACCGTCGTTTCTGCATCGACCGCGAGGAGTTCGCCGAGCCGTCGTCGCCCGGTAGCGACGAGGTGATGCCGCGCGTGAACACGAGCTGGGGCGAGGCGAAGGCGCTGTGCGAGGCGCGCGGCGCGCGGCTCTGCAAGGAAGCGGAGTGGGAGTTCGCCTGCGAGGGCCCCGAGATGAGCCCGTACCCTTACGGCTGGAAGCGCGACTCCGAGATCTGCAACTTCGACAAGAAGAGCCTCGGCGGCGCGATGTCCAAGCTGAAAGACCTACGGGCCCCCGAGAGCGCCTACCCGGAGTGCCTGAGCCCCTTCGGTGTCCACAACATGGTCGGCAACGTCGACGAGTGGGTCGAGCGCGAACGGATGTCGCCGCCGAACCGATCGGCGCTGCGCGGCGGCTGGTGGCTGCCGGGTCGCAACCGCTGCCGCGCCGCGACGCTCGCGCACGGCGAGGACTACTCCGCCAAGCAGGTCGGCTTCCGCTGCTGCAAAGACGCGCAGGCCGCGCGCTGACCCTCGCGTGGCGTGGTCGGCTCGGCTACGCGCGGAACTCGTTGAGGGGCGCGGGCGCCTTCACGAGCGCGTCGATGCGCTCGGCCTCCTCGTCGCGCCCGAGCTCGCGCATCGTCTGCGCGTAACGGCTCAGGTCCTCGGCGCCGATGACGCGCCGCTCGCGCTCCACGACCTCCATGACCTCGGACCACGCGCCTTCCTTGAGGAGCGCGACCACGTAGATGCGCAGCCCCACCTGCCGCAGCTCGGAGGAGCCCGCCGCCTCGAGCGCCGGCTTGAGGAGCCGGACCGCCTCCTTCGGCTCGCGCCGGTCGAGCGCGGCGTACCCCTGCTCGATCGCGTCGGCGAGCGTCTGGTCGACGCGGAGCTGGCCCGCCTGACGGAACGCCTGCACGTTCTGGAAGCCGAAGAGGACGCCGAGGTAGAGCACCCACCACTGCTTGTACTGCACCGCGAGGAGCGCGATGCCGGCGGCGATCGCGATCGAGAGCACGCGCGCGACCTTCTCGCCGTAACGCGGCGTGACGGCGCGGGCGATCGAGCGGAGGACGTTGCCGCCGTCGAGCGGGAGCATCGGCAGGAGATTGAAGATGCCCCAGCCGACGTTCACCCAGAGCAGCAGCCGCACCGCCTCACGCGCGAGCGGGTGGACCGGGTGGACGCCCGCAAACTGCGTCGCGACGACGACGAGCGCGAACGCGAAGCCCGCGAGCGGGCCCGCGAGGCTGATCGCGATGCTCTTGCCCGTCGTCATCTCGGCGCGCCCGCCGTTGAAGGACGTGAGCCCGCCCATACCGTGCAGCTCGATGCGCGGCGCGAGCCCGAACGCCTTGCCCGTCAGCGCGTGCCCGAGCTCGTGGATGACGACGGAGACGAGGACGATCGCCACCCAGAGCGCGAGCTTCGCGGGCTCCCGCTCGTTGAGCCCGAGCAGCAGCGCCATGAGGAAGAAGCTCCCCTGGATCCGGAGCGGAATGGAACCAAGCTTCAGCTCCATCGCGGCCACAACACGCGGCTAGAGGACAATCTTCCTGATTTTCTCGACGATCTGGGCGACCGGCGTGGTCTTCGGCAAGAACTGGCTGACGCCGATGACGAGCGCCTGCGTGACGTGCTGCGGGCTGTGCTGCGCCGACACGAACATGATCGGCACGCGCTTGAGCACGGGGTTGTTGCGGAGGATCTTCGCGAGCGTGAAGCCGTCCACCCGCGGCATGACGGTGTCGCACACGATCATCGCGGGGGTCTGGATGGTGCTGGTCATCTCGACCGCCTCCATGCCGTCCTTCGCTTCGATCACGTCGTAGTGGAGCTCGAGCAACGCGCGGAGCCGAGCGCGGAGGCCGGCGTCCGGATCGACGAGCATGATCGTCTTCTTGCCCGCGTTGCGGGCGACGGTCGCGGAGGGACGAGCCACGGCGCCGCCGCCGAGCGCATGAGCCTCCGCCGCAGCGTCACGGACGTTCGCGGGGCGCGCCGAGGGGGTGCCCGCCGGAGCGGTCGAGGGGCGCGTCGCGTGGAAACCGGCGCCCGAGGGGCGTTTGGGCTGAAAAGTCATGGTGAACGAGCGCGAAGCGACCGCGGAACAGGCCCCCTTCGACCTGTTGGTTATAGCACCGCCGAACGCGAAGGAAACGACCGCGGTCGACTCACTCCTCGTCGAGAAAGGCGTTCGCGAACGCGGCCGCTCGACGCAACGCGCCTGAGTCGTTCGTGCATCACCCGAATGGATGACACGCGAGGGCGTTCGCCGTGACGCGCCGCCCTGATCTTCCGACGCAGCCACGCGTCCGCGATGCGCGATGACACGCGAGGACGTTCGTCATGACGCGCCGCGGGCCGCGCTCACCGCTTGCGTTTGTCGCGCTTGCGCCGGTTGCGGTCCTTGCGACGCGCCTCGGGATCGAGCCGGCGCGCGATCCCCTCGGCCACGTCGAGACGACCGCCGCGCAGATCGGCGACGAGCTCGCCGAGGACGGCGTCGTAGCCGACCGCGGCGTCTTCGCTGAGCCGCGTGTGGGGCAGGACCTCGTCGCCCGCGAGCCATCGCTCGTCGAGCTCCGCGTCGAGGACCACCGGGAGCGCTGCGGCGAGATCGTAGGGCCCGACGTCGAGGCCCTCGCTCGCGCACGCGGTCATCATCCCGAAGGCGTGCGCGTGCGCGACCTTGAAGCGCGTCGGATCGATCGGCAGGACGGGGTTCGCCTCCCCGGCGTCGTGCGCCTGCTTGCACGCGTCGACGCTCCCGGAGTGGTAGGCGCGGCACGGGATCGGTCGGACTTCGTAGACCGTGCACCGCCCCGTCTCGACGTCCAGCAGCGGGCACGGGATCTTCGCGCGCGCGCGGCCGGAGAGATCGAGCGACGCGATCTCCTTGGCGACGCTGCCCGCGCGCTCCCTCAGCGAGGCGAGCTGCTCCGGAGACCGGTGCTCCTTCAGCCAGGAGCCGATGCGGAGGAGCTCCGGCGTCGACGCGTGCACCGTCGACGAGTAGCAGCAGTAGGAGCAGCCCGCGGAGCAGGCGATCGGCAGCCGTCGCCCGGTCGCGAGGCGCTCGGACATCGTCTCCGCGGCGCGCTCGGCGTCCTCGTGCACCAGCGCGGCGACCTCACCGGCGATCGCGCGCGCGCTCTCCCCCGCGGACTTCGCGTCGGCGACCACCTCGCGGATGATCTTGGCCTCGACCTCGATGAACGGCCGGAGCATCGGATCCCGATGGTCGAGGCCGACCCTGCGTTCGGTCATCGCTTCCTCTCGTTCATCGCCTGGTCTCGATGGCCGCGCGCGGCCTGCTTCACGCTCGCCTTCTTCCTGGTCCGCGACTTCGCCCGCGGCGCCGCGATGAACGCGGCGATCGCGGCGGCCGCTGCGTCGAGCGCGTGCTCCTGGCGCTCGGCGCCCTCCCGCTTCAGGAGCGCGAGCGAGTGGTCTCCCCCCTCGACCGCGTGGACGCGCGCGCGCGGAGCGCCCGCGAGCAGCTTCTCGAGCTGGGCGGCGGTCCCGAGCTCGTCGCGCGTCCCCTGGACGACGAGCATCGGCAGGCGCACCTGGAGGATCTCCTCGCGCACGACGCGCGGCTTGCCGATCGGATGCAGCGGGTACCCGAGGAGGACGACGCCCGAGAGCACGAGCCCCTCGTTCGCCGCCGCGATGTGGGTCGCGATCCGACCGCCCATCGACTTTCCGCCGATGAAGAGGCGCTCCTTGGACAGCCCGCCGCGCGCGCGCACCGTCGCGACGGCCGCGCGCCACGCCGCCTCGAGGAGCTCGACGCGATCGGGCATTTTCCGGCCCGCCTCGGCGTAGAGGAAGTTGAACGTCGCGACGTCGACGCCCTTCTTCGCGATCCGGCCGGCCATCGACGTCATGAACGGATGGGTCCGCGGCGCGCCCGCCCCGTGCGCGAGGACGAGGGTAGCCTGCGTGATCGGGTCGGCGGCGCGGTAGAGCGCGCCGGTCACCCTCCCGTGCGTGCCTACGTCGAAGGAGAACGCTGACGCCACGCGCCCAGGATAACGCGATCCACCCGCGTCGAGCTCACAACCGCGCACGGCGCGGCGGGCGGCGGAGCTCGCCGCCTGATCGCGTTCGACGGCGCGCGTCCGCGAGGCGCCACGCGCGGCGTCGCCCCCGTCAGAGCGCGAGCGCCCACTTCGACCACGCCGCGTGCGCGTCGGCCGGCGTGAGGCCGACGACCTCCACGAAGGACCGCTCGCCGGTCGGATCGTCCGCGACGTTGTCGCGCCACCGCTGGTAGAACGGCCAGAGCTTGCCGCGCGCGTCGAGCCACTGACACACGTAGCGCGCCATCGCGTAGTGGAGGTCTTCTCCGTCGCCGCGGAACGTCTCGTCGGGCATGCCGAAGAGCCGGTCGAGCCGCGCCCTCTCGCGCTCGCCGGACGTGAGCGCGCGCTTGAGGCGCGGGTGACGCCAGTTCTTGCCGCCGTGGATCTCTCCCGGCTTCGGGATCTGCGGCTGCTCGAAGACCGAGGCGATGCCCTCGTTGATCCACGTCGGGGCCGCGGGGAAGTCGGCCTCCACGAGCGGGTGGACGATCTCGTGCGTGAGCGTCCCGAGCCCGAGCCCGATGTTCATCACCATGTAGCGATCGCGCGGCTGGTAGAAGCCGAAGTGCGCGATGCACGGGGCCGCGTACTTCTGCGTGCAGAAGGCCTCGTAGGTCGAGGCGTTCGGGAAGAGGTAGACGCTGATCGCCTCGCTCGGCTTCTTGCCGAAGCGACCGTTCATGAAGCCGGCCATCGCGCTCTTCATCAAGGCGACGCTCTGGTCGTATTGCCCGCCCTGCCACCCCGGCGGCCCGATGACGACGAACACGCCCGACACCACCGTCGACATCGCCTTCGGTCCGAGCTCCTCCCTCGCCAGGCGAGCGCGCCGCTCGCGATCGGCGGCGATGTCGTAAGGCGGCTCGCGGGGCGCGGGCTCGTCGATCGCCTCCGGCGCGACGACCGGCGCGCGCGCCTCGTCCGCCGGCTGCGCGGGCGCGCTCGGCGGCGTGGCGGAGGCCGCGCCGACGGCGGGAGACCGCGCCGACGGCGGGGCAGACCTGCGGCCCTCGCCCGTGCACGCGGCGAGGACCACGGCGAGCGCGGTGGGCAGGAGGCAGGACAGGCGCATGACCGGACGTCTCCGCTCGGACCGAGATTGTGACACGGGCCTTGGGTATTTCCCTCACGCCGCGAGGTAGCCCAGGCTCTTCGGCAGCGGAAACTCGTAGGTGGCTCCCTGGAGCCCGATCTCCACGACCCGGTCCCAGTAATGAGTCCCCACGGCGATCGCGCTGCGCTCGCCGAAGGGTACGGCGCGGGTGACGTGCGACGCCGCCGCGATGAGGCGCTTCATCATCGGCATCGCGTAGCGGATCGGCTGGCGCGGGACGTCGAGCTTGTCGGCGAGCTCGTCGCCGATGAGCTCGCGGCAGACGAGCCGGCCGAACATGACGTTGCGCTGGGCCTCGCGGATCTTCTGCTTCGTGTCGCAGCCGTCGAACGCGGCCTCGAAGAGCGCGCGGGTCAAGTCGCGCGAGTCCTGATCGGGCTCGCCCATCGTGAGCTCGATCAGATCGGCGAGCCGCATCGCCTCGGGCTCGGACGCAGGCAGGATGTCCGCGTGGACGCCGATCGTCCTGCCGACCCAGCGCCAGAGGTGGATGTAGCTGTCGGCGTCCTCCGAGGAGATCGGCATCCCGAGCTTCCGGAGGCCGTCGATGATCGCCGCCGAGAAGAGCAGCGTCGTCCCGGCGAGGTCGTGCTGGTTCGCCGGCACCCCCCACGCCTCGGTGTTCCAGCGGCCGCTGGCGAGGATCATCTTGCGGACCTGCGCGTGGATGAGCCGCACCTTCAGCGTGATCTGCCAGCCGTCGGCGAACGGGCGCATCCCGGCCGGACGGCACACGGCCTGGACGAAGCGCGCGGTCTCGTTGAGCCGTCGCGCGGCCTGCTCCTTCAGACGCCCGGAGAAGACGAGCGGCTTGTTGCCCCCGGGCGACGCGTAGCCGAGCACGAGCGACCGCGCGCCGAGCACCGCGCCGCCGAGCGCGCCCGCGCGCATCAGGAGGGCGCCGCCGCGATCTCCGACGCGCCAGTCGACCCACGAGGGCACGTGCGCGGCCTCTTCGAGGAGCTCGCGCATCGCGACCGGAGCGTCCGGGATCGGCTCGCCGCGGAGGCCCCGCTCGAAGACGCGCCAGCCCTCGCCCTTCTCCATGCCGTCCATCGCGGAGATGACCCGGTCCGCCTGGACGTCGCTGTCCCAGAGGTGGCGGCCGAGGCGGTCGACGCGATCGCCGAAGCGCCGGCGCGCGGCCTCGAGGTTGACGTAGCGGGCGGGGAACACCGGCCGCGGCTCGACGGGGGCGGTCACCCTCGAAGAATAAGCCTGTCAGAAGCCGAGCGCGAGGATCGGCCCGACGCCGAAGCCCCTGAACCGTGTCCCTGTGATCACCTGGTACGAGGCCTCGACGCCGATCGCGATCGGGCGGAAGTGGATCATGAAGCCGCCGCCGCCCATCAGCGCGGCGCCGGTCGCCGAGCCTGCGGCGGCGTCGCCTGCGACGTGACCGGCGCCGGCGCCGCCCTCGATGAAGGGCGCGAACCGGTCGATCGGGAGCACGATCTTGAACGTGGGCATGCCGAGGTAGACGTTCGGGTCGATGAAGTAGCCCGCGAAGCGCACGCCGGGGACGACGATGACCGAGTCGAGGTCGAAGCCGTAGCCGAAGCGGAGGCCGACGGCGAAGCCCGCCTTGCCGCGCGAGAAGACGACGCCGGGCGCGATGCCCCACTGGAAGCCGGAGTTGTAGAGCGACACGAGCATGCGCCCCTCGGACATCGGCTCGGGGATGTCTTCGGGCCGGAGCGTCACCGGCGCGGTCTCGGGCGGCGGCGCGATCGCGATCTCCGGCGGGCTCGGCGGCGCGGGCGGCGGCGGCTCGGGGGTCGGCTCCGCGGGTACGTCGGGCGGCGCGTCCGCGGGCAGCGGCTCGGGCTGCGCGGGCTCGTCCGCGGGCTCCGGCTGAGCGGGCTCCGGCTGGGCGCGCGCGGCGAGCGGCGTGGTGAAGACGAGGGCGGCGACGAGCGACGGGACGAAGGACAGAGGCCTCACGGGCGCTATCCTAACGCGTATCGATCCCGAAGCGTCGCGCTACCTCGCGGCGCGGAGACGCTTCTCCTCGTACATCGCGCGGTCGGCGCAGGCGAGGAGGACTTCGGCCGTCGAGGCGTCATCCGCGACCGCGATGCCCGCGGAGAACGACGTCTCCAGCGGCGCCGTGAGCTCCTCGAAGCGGGCCCGGAGGCGCGTGACCACGGCGCGAGACTCCTCGATCGACGCGTCGACGAGCATCAGCGCGAACTCGTCGCCGCCGACGCGCGCCACGACGTCGCCGCGACGGAGCACCGAGCGCGCCGCGTCCGCCATCGTGCGCAGCACGTCGTCGCCGCGCGCGTGACCGTGCGCGTCGTTGACGACCTTGAAGCCGTCGAGATCGACGTACACGACGGTCACGCGACGACGGCGCTGCCTGAGCTCGTGCTGGAGCAGGTTCATGAAGTGGCCCGCGCGCGGCAAGCCCGTCACGGCGTCGGCGCTGGCCTCCTCGAGCGCGCGCTCGAGCAGCGCGGGCGCGACCATGATCGGACGGCTCTCGCGCGGGCTCCGCCGGTTCGCCGGGCGGCTCGTGAGCAGGTCGAGGGCGGCCACCCGCACGTGCACGGGGCGACCGAGGACGCGCGCCATCTCCCGGCGGTGATCGACGACGCGCGTATAGAGCGCCCGCGCCTCGGCTTCGCACAAGCTCATCCCGAGCATCAAGCGGATGAGCTCGGCGTGCGGCTCCGCGGTCGTCAGCGCGCGCTCGGAGAGCAGACGCGCGAGCTCCGCGTCGTCGCAGAGCCGCTCGAAGATGTCCTCCCGGATGAGCTGCCAAGCGGCGTCGCTCTCCGTGTGGCCGCTGCTCGGTGGGGCCGTGGTCGTCATCGCCATCGGACGACGAGAAACATGCTCACGGCGCGCGGCCTGCGCCAGAGCGGGAGCGCGTTGAGAGGAAGGACCCGAGCGTGGAGAAGCAGCGGCGCGATAGACCAAGGTATGACGGTGAAACCGACGCACCGGCATCGCGCTTCCCGGTCGCGCTTCGAATCGATGTGTGCATGTCACACATCGACCCTCGCGCGGTCAGGACGCGCCGGCGACGAGCTCGATCTCGGTGATCTCCGCCGGAGCGCCGACGCGCATCGGCGGGCCCCAGTAGCCGGTGCCGCGGCTCACGTAGATCTGCGCGCGCGCGAGCTTGTGGAGCCCCGCGACGAACGGCTGCTGCAGCCGTACGGCGAGGTTCCACGGGAACATCTGCCCGCCGTGCGTGTGGCCCGACAGCTGGAGATCGACGCCGAGGCGATCGGCCAGCTCGACGCCGCGCGGCTGGTGCGCGAGCAGGACGCACGCGCGCGCCTCGTCGCGGCCGGCGAGCGCCTTCTCGAGGTCCGAGCCGTGACCGTTGCCGAAGCCGCTGGAGGAGTGGTCGTCGATGCCCGCGAGATCGAAGCCCTCCTCGCCGCCGATGCGCACGCGCTCGTTGCGGAGCACCTTCACGCCGAGATCGCCGAGGTGCGCGATCCACTCGTCCACGCCCGAGTAGTACTCGTGGTTGCCGGTCACGAAGAAGACGCCGTGCTTCGCCCGGAGCTTCGCCAGCGGCGCGACGTGCTCCGCGAGCTCCGCGACCGAGCCGTCGACGAGGTCGCCGGTGATCGCGACGACGTCCGGCTCGAGCGCGTTCACCCGCGCGACGACGTCCTCGATGAACCCCTTGCCGATCGTCGGACCGACGTGCACGTCGGTGAGCTGCACGATCCGCGTCCCCGACGCCGACCTCGTCAGCCGATCGATCGCGACGCGCACGCGCTTGACCGACACCGCCGAGAGCGCGCTCGCCATTCCGGCCGCGCTCGCGCCGAGGCCGAGCAGCGCCGCGCCGCCGGCGAAGAGGCGCGAGATGGCGCGCCGCCGCTCGGGATCGTCGAGGACGCCCGCGCCGCCGGCCTGGACGCGCAGGGTGATGACGCGCGCGAGATCGCTCACGGCGAGCGAGAGGACGAGGAAGAAGACGACGCCGAGCCAGGTGTAGCCGACCCACATGAACGGCGACGCCGCCGCGCGCGGCAGGAGCCGGAACGCGACGAAGCCAGTCATCAGGATGACGAACAGCGCGACGATCGCCATCGTCGCCACCCGCGCCCACGGCGACGGGAGCGAGGCGTCCCGGACGAGCCGGGCCCAGACGTAGCGGTGCGCGCTGCCCATGACGAGCGACGCGAGGACGAAGAACACGACGTAGCGCGCCGCCATACGGTGTCATCTTACGATGACCGCGGGGCCGCCCTCGTTGCGAGGTGAGGCAGGCGTCGCGTTTCGCGACGGGGCGCTTTCGTCCTCCTGTGGCGGGACGGCAGAGCGTGGCGGGACGCGGGGAGCGGGCGCGCGGCGTCGTTCGCGAAGGAGAACAATCCCGACGGCAGCTCGGCACTACTCTGGATGGCGCGCGGCCCTATGTCTCGCTGACCTGGAGTAAGCCGAAGTGCCAATGCGAGGAGCTCATCCGATCATGCGAGCGGGCGACGCGGGGGGCGATCGCCGCGGGAGACGACCTCACGCCTCGTTCGACGGGGACGTCGCCCCGTCGACGGCACGCCGCTGGCAAGCGCGACGGTGCTCGCGTCTCGCGACCACCTCACGTCGGGCCCGACGGGGCGCTGGCTCATCGCGCGCGGAGACGCCGGCGCGCTGCGTTCGTTGTGAGGAGAAAGGATGACCGAGCTCAACGTACTGATGACCTTCACGGGCGGCCTCGCGGCGGCCCTCGTCCTGGGGTTCGTCGCCAAGCGACTGCGCCTCTCGCCGATCGTCGGCTACCTGATCGCAGGGGTCGCCGTCGGCCCGTTCACCCCAGGCTACGTCGCCGATCATCACGTCGCCGAGCAGTTCGCCGAGATCGGCGTCATCCTGCTCCTCTTCGGCATCGGGCTTCGGTTCCACCTGCAGGAGCTGCTCGCCGTGTGGAGGATCGCGCTGCCCGGCGCGCTGTTCCAGAGCGCCATCTCGACGATGGCGCTGGCCGTGCTCCTCCGCTTGGTCGGCTACGACTGGCAGTCCGGCATCGTCCTCGGGATCGCGATCTCCGTGGCCAGCACGGTGGTGATGGCGCTCGTCCTCGCCGAGCGACGCGATCTGCACGCCCCGATCGGACACATCGCGATCGGCTGGACCGTCGTGGAGGACCTGCTCACGGTGACCGCGCTGCTCCTCCTCCCGATGTTCGTCGGGGAGGGCGCGAACAGCTCAGGCGTAGGGGCCGCGCTCGGAGAGGCCGCGCTAAAGATCGGCGCGCTCGTGGCGCTCGTCGTCGTGCTGGGCAAGTGGGTGATCCCCTGGTCGCTCGAGCACATCGCCGCCGCGCGCTCGCGCGAGCTGTTCACGCTGTCGGTGCTGGTGATCGCCCTCGGCATCGCCGTCGGCGCCGCCAAGCTCTTCGGCGTGTCGATGGCGCTCGGGGCCTTCCTCGCCGGGCTGGCGGTCGGGCGCTCGGAGTTCGCGGCGCGCGCGGCGAACGACGCGCTCCCGATGAAGGACGCGTTCGCCGTCCTCTTCTTCGTGTCCGTCGGCATGCTGTGCGATCCGCGCAGCCTCGTGGGCTCGCCGCTGCTCGTCGCGCTGGTGCTGCTCGTGGTCGTGGTCGGCAAGCCGCTCGCCGCGATGGCGGTCGTCCGCGTTCTGGGCAAGCCTCTCCCCACGGCCGTCGCCGTCGGAGCCGCGCTCTCCCAGGTCGGCGAGTTCAGCTTCATCCTCGGCGCCACCGCCAAGGGCCTCGGCGTGATCGACGAGAGCAGCTGGAACGCGCTCATCGGCGCCTCGATCCTGTCCATCGCGCTCAACCCGACGATCTACCGGCTCGCCCGGAGGCTCACCGGCGGCGCGCCCGCGCTCGCCCCGGCGACGGGAGAGCGGCCGCCCGTCGATCCGCGGCGCTGCGTCCTCGTGGGTCACGGCCCGGTCGGCAGCACCGTGCGCCGGATCCTCGCCGAGCACGACACCGAGGTCACCGTGGTCGAGCTCAACCTCGACACCGTCCGGAGCCTCCGCGCGCAGGGGCAGCGCGCGCTCTACGGCGACGTCCTCCGCCCGGGCACCCTGGAGGAGGCCGGCATCGCCACCGCCGGGAGCTTGATCCTCAGCGTCGAGCTCGAGGACGCCGCCGAGCTGATCCGCCAGGCGCGGATCGCCAACCCTTCGCTCAAGGTCCTCGCGCGCTGCGCGCACCTGCGCGAGGCCACCGCGCTCCACGAGGCCGGCGCGACGGTGATCGCGGGGGAGGCCGAGGTCGCGATCGCGCTCGCGGAGGTGCTGCGGACCGACAAGAGCGACGACGCCAATCCGAGCCGCGACCCGCGCCTCGAGGCCACGCGCCGGCGGCTCTACCAAGCGCAGGCGAGCGGCTGAGGCCCGGGGAACCCGTCAGGGCTCGACGGAGGTGTTCATCCGCGTGAGGTAGTCGTCGAAGCCGATCCCGCGCGCTGACGCGTCGCGGCTCGGCTCAGAAGAAATCGCGCATCGTCGGGTAGGGGCCGGCGAACCACGCGTCGAGCAGGGCGCGCGCGTCGTCGCCGGCCTCGAGCCAGCCGGCGTCGGCGAGCACGTGGCTCGGCGCGTGGCCGGTGTAGAGCGCGGCGAGGCCTCGCTCGCCGATCGTCGCCCGCGGCGCGCCCGCGGCCGCCTCACCGGCGACGACCTTCGCCGCGCCGCCCTCGAGCGAGACCGCGTAGCGGCCGCTGTTCTCGGGCATCGACGCGTCGTTCACCTCGAGCGTGATCGCTCCGCCCGCGGCGGGCGGCCAGCCGCGCGACGACAGCGCGCGCGCGACGTCGACGACGCGCACCATGAACCAGTCGGTGAGCGTGACCGTGTGATGCCGCTCCGGCAGGAGGTTCGTGAAGAGGTCCGACGCGCCGCCGTGCCACTTCACCGAGCTCGCCAGCGACCGGTACTCGACGAGCAGCCGGAGGATCGCGCGGGCGGCGCGCGACGTCGTCGCCGCGAGGTCCGTCACGAGGACGCTCGAGTCCGCGCCGCCCATGGTGTGCGAGAGCACCACGTAGCCCTCGAGCGCGCCGCCGTGCGCGACGGTGAACGTCTTCGTCAGGTGTCCACGCGGCTTCGACACCCGATCCCAGACGTAGCTCCCGCGGTCGATGTAGCCGGGACACCGGCGCGCCGTCGCGTCGTAGAGCGCGACGACGTCCTCGGGGGTGCCGAGCGCCTCGGCCACGGTCATCTCCGGGACGCGCGCGACCTCGCACGTGCGCGGATCGAACGACACCGCGAACCGCGCGCCCGCGCGCTCGTAGCCGGCGCTGCGGTACAGGGTGACGGACGCCGGATAGAGCGTCGAGAGCGCGAACCCGCGCGCGCGCGCCTCGCGCAGCATCGACACCATCAGGTGCTTGGCGACTCCCCGGCCGCGCTCCTCGGGGACGACTCCGACCCCCGCGACGCCCATCGTCGCCACGGAGCGACCGCCGAACCACTGCCCCATCGGGATCTCCACGAGCCCGCCGCAGACGCTGCCGCCTCGCTTGAGGACGCGGAGGTTCTCGGCCCCCGCCCGCTCGAACCAGATCTTCGCCTCTTCCGGGGGGAAGCCGAACGCGTGCGAGAGGACGCCGCCGAGGCGGTCGACGTCGGAGTCGAGAGCCGAAGAGAGCTCGAGATCGTGCAGGGACATAGGACGCGGGACCATAATCACGACGCGCAGACCGCGCCACGGCCGACCGCCGGCGGGCTCCCGAGCCGCGCCCGGCCCCGTCGGAACGGACCTCGCGTCCTCCTCCCCTCGCGTCCCCGGCAGGTGCTAGCGTCGGTCCTCGATGGGTCGCGAGGTCCTCGCTCGACTCTCCGGCCACGCGCGCAAGGAGAGGCCCGAGCTCGGGAGCGTGAGCGAGGCCGAGCTCGAGGCCTTCATCCTCGCGCGCGTGCCCGACGAGCGGCTCGACGACGCCGCCCGCGTCGGCGATCTCCTGCTCGCCTGCGCGTGCGCGAGAGGCGTCCGCGCCGGACACGACGCCCTCCAGGCGCTGTCCCAGCCGGACATCGACCGCGCCCACGCGCGCATCCACCCTCCGGTCACTTTGCATCAGGCGCGCGAGCTCGTCTGGCGTCACCTCTTGCACGTGCCCGACGGCGGCGCCGCCCGCGTCGCGCTCTACAAGGGCGACACCGACCTGCTCGCCTGGGTGCGCTCGCTCGCGAACCGCCTGCTGCTCGGCCTCGTGAGCGGATCGAAGGCGGCGCCCGCGTCGCTCGAGGACGCGATCCTCCAGCACTCGGCGGGCAACGCGGCGCTCGCTGACGAGCCCGAGCTCGAGCGGGTCAAGCAGACGTACCTCCCCGGCCTCCGCGCGACGCTCGGCTATACGCTGACGTCGCTCGAGGCGCGCGAGCGCGCGCTGCTCCGGGACGCGATCGTCGAGGGCCACGATCTCGACGCGCTCTCGCTGATGTACGCGAGCCCGCGCGCCGAGATCGCCGCGGCGATCTCGGCGGCTCGCGACAAGCTCGCGTACCGCCTGAAGAACCGCCTCGCGGAGCGGATGAAGGTCTCCGACCGAGACCACGCGAGCCTCGTCGCCTGCGCGGAGCTGGAGCTCGACGCCGCGCTCTCCCGGACGCTCGACAGCTGACGGCGCCGGCGCTCCGCTCGGAGCGTCGGCGCTTCAGAGCGCCGTCTCGGCGAGCTTCAGCACCGCGGCGAGCTCGGCGTCGGTCACCGGCGTCACCGAGATGCGGCTGCGCTTCACGAGCGCCATCTTCGACAGGAGCGGGTGGGCCTTGAGCGCGGCGAGCGTGACCGGCTTCCGGAGCCGCTTCACCGGCGCGACCTCGACCGAGCTCCAGTCGCCGTCCGTCGTCGGGTCCTGGTAGGCCTCCTTGGAGACGCGGGCGACGCCGACGATCTCCTTGCCCTCGTTCGAGTGGTAGAAGAGCAAGGTGTCGCCCCTCTTCATCGCGCGCAGCGTGTTGCGCGCCTCGAAGTTGCGCACGCCGTCCCACGACGTCTTCTTGTCTTCGAGGAGCTGGTCGAACGAGTAGACGAACGGCTCGCTCTTCACGACGTAGCACCGGCCCGGACGTTTCGTGGAGGAAGTCTTCGCGGAGGGCATCCGGCGGAGCAGTGTAGAGTCGGAGGTGCGTGAAGCGCTACGTCGCCGTCGCAGGCACCATCGGGTCCGGGAAGACTTCCCTCGTGACGTGGCTCGTCAAGCGGTATGGGCTCGTGCCGTACTACGAGCCGAACGACGCGAACCCGTACCTCGCGGACTTCTACCGCGACATGAAGAGCTGGGCGTTCCACTCGCAGCTCTTCTTCCTGTCGCACAAGCTCGAGCTCCACCAGTCGCTGCTCGCGTCGAGGGCCCCGGCGGTGATCGACCGGACGATCTACGAGGACGCCGAGATCTTCGCGCGGAACGCGAGGAGCCAGCGCTTTCTCTCCGCGCGCGACTGGGCGGTCTACGCGCGGCTCTACGAGGGCATCAAGCGCACCCTGCCGCCCCCCGACGTGCTGGTCGCGGTCACGTGCAGCCTCGCCGCGACCAAGAAGCGGATCGCGCGGCGCGGCCGCGAGATGGAGCAGGCGATCCCGGACGCCTACCTCCGCCGCCTCCACCGACTCTACGAGTCGTGGTTCGACCGCTACGACCTCGGCCCGATCGTGCGGATCGACACGACGAACCTCGACTATGTCGAGAACCTCGTCGATCTCATCGAGCTGCAGCAGAAGCTCGACGAGGTGCTGCGCTGAGTCCCCCGGCGAGGCGCTCCACGACCGAGTAGAGCGCGGTTACGTCGAGCGAGATCCCCTCGCCGAGCTCGACGCGCTCCCCAGGCGGACCTCCTGCTCCGTCCACGTCGCGCCGCTCCGACGGACGACGGGCACCTGGCGCCGCCGTTGACCGTGGCGCGGCGCCGCTGGCCCGCTCGGGCGACCAGCGCCTCGCCGACGGCGTCGTCGCGCGCTCGCCCGCCTCGGTGAGGGACGTCGAAGACGGCGCGCGGGGCTACTTCACGTTGCCCGGCGGGGCGACGGTCGTCGAGCCGGCGCCTCGGAAGGCGAGGCCGGGCGGCGCGTTCGGGACCGGGAGGAGCGAGGTCTCGAGCTCCTCGCCGACGAACTTCACGAGGACGACCTCGCCCCCCTCGGTGAAGGCGTAGAGCTCGCCGCCCCAGAACGCGAGGCCGTAGGCGTCGCGGTAGCCGAGCGGGCCCCAGTTCTTCACGAGCGCGCCGGTCTTCGGGTCGAACTCGACGAGGCAGTCCGCGCAGTCCGGTCCCTTCACCGTGAGGAACGACTTGCCGTCCTTGACCGAGACGAGATCGCCGCTCGACTCGAAGCCGCCGCCGAGCTCGCCGACCTTGCTCACCGCGCCGGTCTCGGGATCGATGCGCATGTACGCGCTGCCCTGATAGCCGACGAGCACCTCCCTGCCCGGCTCGAGCGTCCCGGCCGGGACGAACGAGAGCGAGTTCGGGAACGATCCCTCCGCGATGCGCGAGCAGCGTCCCGTGGCGTTCTCGACGAGGTAGAGCTCGGCGCCGGTGGACGCGTAGATCGCCGACGACTCGTCGAGCGCGATGTCGACGACGTGCGTGCAGCCGCGAAACGCGCCGACCTCGCTGACCTCGTGCGTCGCGGTGTCGACGACGTAGAGGTACGTGTCGCTGTGCCCGTAGACTTCGCCCTCCGGCTCCGGGCCCGCACCCGGGCCGGCGTCTGCGGTGAAGCCGGGCTCGGGCGCGCGCCCCTCGGGATCCGCGAACCCGTCGCGCGTCGACGACGTCGCGCACGCGGCGACGAGGCCGGCGCACGCGGCGAAGGAGCCGACACACACCGCCGAGACTCCGAAGGATGCCCACTTCACGTCGTCACCTCGAGCCGCATCTACCATGGTGGCTGACTTTGCCCAACCGCGCCGCCGGTCCATAATGCCGGCGGATGATCGATCCGCCCGCGAGCGTGACACCGGAGGACCCCGAGATCGAGCGGCTGGCGCGCGCGCGCCGCCAGGCTCGCGGTCTCCGCAGCGCCGCGCGCCGCGCCCTCGTCCTGGCGCGCCGCTACCGCCGCGAAGAGGGTCCGCGCGGCGCGCGCGAGACCGCGTGCGTCGACCAGGCGCTCGCCTGGCGGAGTGCGTCGCGCGCGATCTTCGCGACGCGCCGCCCGCGTCGAGTCGGCCCCGCCCGCCCGCGCGTCCGCCCCGCCGACCGCCGCAGGCCGCCGCCGCGCCGGCTAGCTCCCCGCCAAGCGCGACGCGCTGATCGCTCGCCGCGGGCCTCGCGTGGCCTGGCCGCGGGGCGACCGCTCGTCGCCTCGCGCGGCGGCCGCCGGCGCGCTCAGCCGCTCTTCTTCTTCCGCGCCTTCGCGGGCACCGCCTCCAGGCGCGGCTCGGCCTTCTTCGGCCCCTTCGCGATCGCCGGCGGCGGCGTCTCCACGTTGGCGGCGGTCGCCTCGGTGACCGCGACCGATCGCTTGAGCGCCTCGAGCAGATCGATGATCTGCGCCTTCGGGGCCTCGGGCGCCGTCGTGATCTCCTCGCCGGCGACCTTCTTGTCGACCGCCTCTTTCACGCGGTCGGCCCACTCGTCGCGGAAGCGCCCGGGCTCGAAGCTGTCCTTCTCGAGCTGCTCGATCAGCTTGTCCGCGAGATCGAGCTCGATCGGCTTGAACTCGAACGATCCGCCGGTCTCGACGTCGTCGAACGAGCGCACCTCGTCGGCGTAGTAGCACTCGTGCAAGATGAGCCCCTTCTTGTACGGGCGCACGAGCACGAGGTTGTCCTTCCCGCGCTGCGAGAAGCGCCCGACGGCCAGCTTGCCGTTCCGCTCGAGCGCCTGCGAGAGCAGCGAGTACGCGCGATCGCCGCCCTTGTCCGGTCCGAGGAAGTACGTCTTCTCGATGTAGAGGAAGTCCACCGTGTCCGCGGGGACGAACTCTTGCAGCTCGAGCACCCCGGTGCGCGCGGCCTCCATCGCCTTGAGCTCCTCGTCGGTGAACTTCACGTACTGGTCGCGCGCGTACTCGAAGCCGCGGACCGTGTCGGAGCGCTCGACGACCACGTTGTCGACCGGGCAGAGCAGCTGCTGCTTCAACCGGCTGCCGCACGCCTTGTGCAGCATGTTGAAGCTCACCGACTTCGCGGACGTCGCCGTGAAGAGCTTGAAGGGGATCGAGACGAGCCCGAAGGAGATGGTGCCGGAGCCGATCGAACGAGCCGCCATGCCGGCGATCGTAGTGAATGCACCGCTGGGCTGTCTAAAAACGCTGCCGGAGCAGACATCTTGCCGCATGGTTTCAAGCAGTTGGCGCGCGCCGCGCGCGCTCCGGGAAAAATCCGCCCTTGACGATCATGTGATCCGAGGTAGGAGAAGCACGCCAGCGACCTGAACGGCTCAGGTTCGGGGCGGGACCGGGAGAACGGACATGAAGCTGGGGGTCGTGGCGGTGGCGGGCGCGGTGGTTCTGGTGACGGCGGCGGGTTGCGCGGCGCCGGTGCAGCGGGAAGCGCGCTCGACGGCGCTCCTCTCCGCCGCCATCTCCGCTCCCGTCGCCGCGGCCGCGGCGACGCCGTCGGTCGCCGAGTCACGGGCGAAGGCCGAGCCCGAGACGATCCCGACCACGTGCGTCGGCGAGCAGGCGATCAAGAACGCGAAGGCGTGCCTCCCTCCCGGCGTCTTCGCCAAGAAGCTCTGCGGCGGCATCTACCCCGAGGTCGCGCTGTCGATGTTCGCGAAGGGCACGCCGTGGACCCGCATCTGGCTCGCGGGTGACGTGGAGGCCTGGAACGCCTCGGGCGGTCTCACGCACCGCGCGAAGCTCGCCTTCGACGAGGAGGTCATCGTCCTCTCGCGCCACTCCGCGGGCGGGGGCGGCGGCATCGTCATGACCGGCGCGATGGCCAGCTTCGACGTCCTCCGCTGGGACGGCACGTGCGTCTCCGTGATGGAGGGCGAGCTCACGACGCGGCGACCGCCGGCGCCGAAGCCCGCCGCGGTGCCGTGGGGCCGCCTCGAAGAGACGACGCGGCGCGCGCTCCTGACGTCACCGAAGGTCAAGGCGACGCACGACTCGCTCGACAAGGCGTGTGGCTCGGTGTCGTCGCCCGCCGCGAAGAAGTCGTGCGAGAAGGCGGACAAGGCGTTCACCAACGCGGTCGCCGAGTTCGTCCGCGGCGGCGGCGCGCTGCCGACCCCCGCGCGCCGGCCCTGAGCCCCGGCGGAGGTCGCGCGACGCCGACGATCCTGCCGGGCGAGCGCGAGCGTGACTGGCATCGACCGTGCAGTCGAGCTCGCCTCAATTCGTGCCGGGAGGTCGCCCTCCCCGCGCGACATCCCGCGCGATCGGTCCTATGAACACGCCGCCATGCTGACGGGCGCCACTACCCGGACGCAGTCGTTCCTGCGCGCTCCCATCGCGAGCGAGAGCGAGCGCTCACACTTTCAGCGGCGCCTGGCGTTCACACTCCTGCTCGTCTTCGTCCTGGCGTTCGGCTTCTGGGTCGTCAGCGTCGTGGTGCACCCGTTCATCCGGAACGGACCGATCCGCGTCCACTTCACGAGCGCGGGGGCCGTCGCGCAGCTGGCGACGACCTTCACGGGCCTCGTCGGCTGGGCGATCGTGCGGGCCCGGAAGTGGAGCGCGGACTTCCTCGACGCGGCGGACGTCATCGGCGCGCTGCTCCTCTGCTGGGGCTGGGACCTCATGGCGACGCGCCAGGGCCCGGTCGGGCGCCCGGAGCTCGCCGCGGTGCTCGCGGTCTCGTACACGCTCGTCACCCGCACGGCGATCGTCCCTTCCACGACGCTGCGCACCGCGGCGATCGGCGTCGCCAGCTTCCTGCCGCTCGCGCCGGCGACCTACGCGATGCACGCCGGAGCCGGGACGGCGCCGACGCCGCTCGAGCCCGCAGTGTACGTCGCGATCTGGTCGGTGCTCGGCGTGGCCTGCACCAGCACCATCTCGTACGTCATGTACGGCCTCCGCCTCGAGGTGAGCAAGGCGATGCGCCTCGGACAATACCTCCTCGAGAACAAGATCGGAGAGGGCGGGATGGGCGTCGTCTACCGGGCGAGCCACGCGATGCTGCGGCGCCCGACGGCGATCAAGCTGCTGACGGGGACGACGGACCGCGCGGCGCAGCGCTTCGAGCGCGAGGTGCAGCTCACAGCGAGGCTCACGCACCCGAACACGATCGCCGTCTTCGACTACGGCCGCACGCCGGACGGGGTCTTCTACTACGCGATGGAGTACCTCGAGGGGATCACCCTCGACGAGCTCGTCGAGGTGCACGGCCCGCAGCCGGCGGCGCGCGTGGTCCACGTCCTCGTCCAGATCTGCGGCGCGCTCGAAGAGGCCCACGCCGCCGGGCTCGTGCACCGGGACATCAAGCCGGCGAACGTCATGCTGACCGAGCGCGGCGGACAGGTCGACGTGGTCAAGGTGCTCGACTTCGGCCTCGTCAAGGAGTCGGAGGCGTCGAGCGCGCTCTCGACCTCGAGCCTGAGCGCGGTGATGGGGACGCCGCATTTCATGGCGCCGGAGGCCATCCTCGATCCGCAGAACGTCGACGGACGCACGGACCTCTATGCGCTCGGCGCCACGGCGTACTTCCTCCTGACCGGCGAGCGCGTCTTCGACGGGTCGAACCTCGTCGAGATCTGCAGCGCGCACCTGCACCAGACGCCGATCGATCCGGCCGAGAAGCGCGCCGACGTGCCCAAGGAGCTCTCGGACGTCGTGGTGGCTTGCCTGGCGAAGAAGCCGGAGGACCGCCCGAAGTCCGCGGCCGAGCTCGCGGACCGCCTCCTCGCGTGCGGCTTGCCCGGCTGGTCGCGGCTCGACGCGCGCGCGTTCTGGGAGCGCGCGCGCCAAGCGCCCCCGAGGGCGCCCAAGGTCGCGAAGCGCCAGCGCCGGGGCTCGACGGGGATGCGCGGCGCGACCGTCACCGTCGCCCTCGACGATCGCGCGCCCGGCTGACGCGGAGCGCCTTCGCCCTCGACGAGCCCGCGCCACGGCTGACGCGGAGCTCGCCAGACGTCAGTCACACGGCTTCTGCGCGAAGCCGGGGGACGCGGGCATCGAGCAGAAGTCGGCGCGGTTGTCGCCGGTGTCCGGGGCGTCGGCCCTGCGCCCGAACGAGCGCGCGGGCTGTCCGGCCGTCTTCCTGATCGTCGGCACCGCCGCGACCGCGCCCTCGACGGTCGCCGTCGGAGGGGACGAGGGCGGAGGCGCGGCGCCCCCGTCGGGATCGGTCGACCACCCGACGACGTCGAGCAGGTCCGCGCCGCGGAGGAGCTGCACGGCCCCGCGGCTGGTCTCGAGCCCCCAGTCGTTCAGGCCCACGGTCCGATCGACGCGATCGACGACACCGAGGCGGAAGGTCTGGTTGCCGCCGACGACCCAGAAGCCGGTGGGGCCGACGACGTCGCCGGGATCTCCGGCGCTGACGACGTAGCGGACCGTGCCCGCCGCGTTGACGAGGCGGAGCCTCAAGTCGTGGACGGGCGTCCCGGGCGCCGCGCGCAGCTCGACGAACTCGGCGCCGTCGCCGAAGCCGTCGATGTCGACGTAGATCTCGTTTATCGCGATCACGACCGGCGCGGCGGCCTCGGCGTCGACGCGCGCGTCCTTGCCCGCGTCGGTCACGCGGTCGGGATCGTCGTCGTCGTCGTCGTCGTCCGAAGAGCCGTCGCGGCCCGCGCCGCCGCTCGCCTCGAGTGTCCCGGCCTCGCGCGGCTCCAGGGGAGTCGCGTCGCCGTTCCCGACCGAGCAAGCGACGTGCGCTGCCAAGGGGCAGAGGGCGATCGCGAGAGCGATGAGATTGCGCGCCATGGTGCAGCCGATCGTCGGGGAGCTCTCAGGACGTCATACGCGACGACGAGTCGAAATTCCCCCCTCTTCAGTAGCGGTAGCGGAACTCGTACGGCAGGCACTTGTCGCCGTTGATCTGCCGAACGCGGATGAAGAAGTCGGCGGAGTCGTCGTCCGTGAAGCCGTCGCAATCCCACTTGGGCACGGCGCGGCCTGGCGCGGCGGCGCAGCAGCCGCGCATGCCGATGTCGTTCGGCGGCATGAAGACGCCCTGCGAGCAGCCGGTGACCGCGTTGCTCGTGGCGTTCTTGCAGCGCGCGTACACGCAGAGCTCGGTGCCGGCGGTCTTGCCCTCGAAGTCCGTGTCGAGCGCGCAGCCGAACTTGTCGGTGGCCGAGAGCTTGTAGAAGTCCACGTCGACCGCGCCCTTCGCGACGCCCTTCACGGTCTTGTAGGAGTTGTCGCAGTCGTCGGTGTCCGGCAGGACCTTCGCGACGTTCTCGGAGGCCCCGGGATCGTCGTTGTCGATGCACTGGTCGCCGTCGGGCGGCGTCGGATCGTCGTCGTCGTCGTCGTCGGGCGGATCGAACTCGGCATCGAACGGCGGCTTGTCCTCGGCGCGCGGCTCCTTCCCGGTCGAGGGAGGGTCCGCCGCCGGGAGCTCGTCGGGATCGTCGACGTCGCCGTTGTCGGTCGCGCAGCCGACGAGCACGAAGACGACGACGGAAGCAGCGCACGCGAAGCGCCGCGACCCAAGCGAGAAGCGCATCCGCAAATGCTGACTGAACGCGTGGGGGATGCAAGACGCAACCTACGAATCTGAATGGACTATTCAGGATCCATCGCGCGTCATCGATGACGCACCGCGTTCGCCGCGCCCGAAACGTGTGAAGACGCGAGGCGTCAGCCGCCGAACGGGAGGAGACGATCGGCGACCCACGCCCGCACGTCGTCGTACGACGCCTCGCGAAGGGCGACGCGATGAAGGATCTCGCCGAGCTCGGCAGGCGTCGCGTCGAGGCGGAAGCCCAGGGTCTTCGTGTGCCAGTCGACGACGAGGACGCTCATCGCGCGGAACGCGCTGAAGCACCGGGGAGTGCGACCGAGCGCGAAGAGGAGCGCGCCCGGGACGTCGTAGACGTCGTCGGCGAGGTGATCGGCCTCGCGGAGCGCGATGCGCAGCGCGGTCTCGCTCGCGCGAGGGTCGGTGCCGAGCTCCGGCGCGATGCGCGCATAGGCCCGGACGAGGACGTCGGCCTCGACCACCCACGTCACGAGCCGCTCCCCTCCGGCGAAGGGCCGCCCTCCGACGAAGGAGCGCGATGCTCGCGGAGCTCCGCCTCGACGTCCTCGCCGAAGCGCCGATCGAGCGCTGCGAGCGCGTCGTAGTCGCGCCGCCGCGCCTTCGGCAGCGCGAGGAAGAATGCGACCACGTCTTCGTCCTGGCTCACGGGCTCCTGCTCTTCGTCTCCCCGGGCGGGGACCTCGCACCTCAAGGTAGCGAAGATCGCGCGGGGCGACGCAAGGAGAGTCGGCGAGGGCCGCTCGGCTGGGGTCTCGCCGTGCGGCGGCGTAACGCCTCGGCGTAACGACGTTACGGTCACCGAGGACGGCGCGTTACGCGCGTTACGGAACGCAGCACTGGAGCGGGCTCCGGTTGTGTCCTTGGCATGAGCCTCGAGGCAAGGCGATCAGGCACGATCGCGGGCGCTTCGCGGCGATCTCCGCCGTACGCGCGCGGGCGTCCGAGGCGGGCACCTCGCTTGCACGCGGGCGCCGCATGCATGCTCTTGAGGTCGAGGGGGAGCTGCTGAACGCGTGTATCGAGCCGAGGGAACGACCGACGATCCCGGTGCCTCGCGAGTCCGGCGTCCATCTCGGCGTCACGCGCGTGGTGCTCGCGGCCGCCACGATCGACGTCGTGACGTGCGATCTCTCGCGCGATCCACGGAGCGAAGACTTCGCCCTCGCGCGGAGCGGGCAGGTCGCGCCGATCCGCCGCGCGGCGCACGCGCGCGAGGCCCCCGTCCGAGGAGCCCTCGCGCGCGGCGAGCGCTGCGCTTCGTGACGTCCGGCGTCCCCGGTCCTCCGTGCGGAGACGTCGGGCGCGGCGCGCGCTCTGCGCCGCGGAGACGTCTCGGCGCGGCGATCGGCGCCGCGTGGACGCCGCCAAGGCTCAGAAGGACAGGCCGCCGTCGACGTCGACGGTGCGGGCGTTGAAGTAGTCGCACTCGAGCGCGAAGCGGACGGCGACCCAGAGATCCTCCGCGGTGCCGATGCGTCCCACCGGGATCGCCGAGACGACCGCGTCGCGCGCCTTCTGGTTCATGCCCTTCGTCATCGGCGTCTCGACCATGCCCGGCGCGATCGCCGTCACGCGAATGCCGTACGGCGCGAGCTCGCGCGCCCAGGTGAGGGTGTTCGCCGCGAGCGCCGCCTTCGCGGCGACGTAGTTCGATTGGCCGCGGTTGCCGTGGCGCGAGATCGACGACATGTTCACGAACACGCCGGGCTTCACGCCGGTCTCGATCATCTTCGCCGCCACCTCGCGGACCATGAGCGTGGCGCCGGTGAGGTTGACGCCGATGACCGCGTTCCAGTCCTCGATCGAGAGCCGCTTGATCGCCTTGGTCTCGCGGTCCTGCTTCACGAGGAGCCCGTCGCGGAGGATCCCGGCGTTGTTGACGAGCCCGTTGAGCCCGCCGAGCGCTTCGTGCGCCCAGTCGATGAACGAGGCGACGTCGTCTTCCTTCGAGACGTCGAGCCTGCGACGCGCGATGCCGGCCGGGAGCTCCGAGAGCAAGGACTCGTTGACGTCGCCCGCGGCGACCTTCGCTCCGCTCTCGTGGAGGCGGCGCGCGAAGTGAGCGCCCATGCCGGACGCGGCTCCCGTAACGATGATCTTCAGTTCGTCGAGCTTCATGGTGTTCTCCTGGGCCACGCCCCGCGCGCCGACGGCGCTGCGGAGCGGTCGGGCGAGGCCGCGACGTTTCGCGACTGTCGTCGATGGGTCTCGTCCGCCTCGTCGGCGGCTCGGTCAGATCCCGAGCTTCATCTGGGTGGTCATAGGCGGCTCTCCGGCGCGCGAGCGCGGGGCAGGGTGCCGTGCGTCTCGAGCCACGATCGGATCCTCGGGTAGAGCTCTTCGGCGGCGCGGCTCCCGACGACCGCGCTGATGTGACCGCCCGGCACGGAGAGCACGTCCTTCACCCGGCTCGACGTGTGCTCGTTGAGCGCGAGCGCCGCCTTGGGCGGGCAGATGTTGTCGCTCTCGGCCACGACGGTCATCACCGGGCAGGTGATCCGCGCGAGGTCGACGCGGTCGCCGCGCACGTAGTGCTCGCCGCGAACCAGACGGTTCTCCTGGTAGAGCTCCTTGATGTACGTCACGAACGCCGCCGCCGGGAACGTGACCTTGTCGCTCACCCAGGTCTCGAGCGCGGCGAACGCGGCGCGCGCGGCGGGGTCGTGGATCTCGTCGGCGAGGCCGACGAGGCGCGAGAGCGTCCCCGTCGGCGCGAGCGCCTGGAACCCGCTCTGCAAGAGCGCGGGGTCGAGGTTGCCCGCCGCGGTCAGCGCCACGGGATCGAACCAGCGCGCGTCCGCCATGATGCCGAGGCGCCCAGCCTCGGAGAAGTCGAAGGGCCCCGCCAGGTTCACCAGCGCCGCCACCTGCCCCGGGCACCGCGCGGTGTGGATGGCGCTCAGCGTCGCCCCGAGCGAGTAGCCGACGAGCGCGACCTTCGGCGCGCCCGTGATGCGGAGGACACGCCGGACGACGCGGTCGAGCCGCGCGACGATGTCGTCCCACGCCACGAAGCGGTCCTCGTCCTCGGGGACACCCCAGTCGAAGCAGAAGGTGTCCCACGGCGCCCCGGCGCTGAGGGCGGTCGCGAAGCTCGCGCCCTCCCGGAGATCGAGGACGTACCATCGGTTGATCATCGACGGCACGAGCAGCACGGGGACATGCGAGCCCGCACGAGCGGAGCCACGGAAGCGGTACACGCTCCCTTTGCCATCACGGTGGACGGTGTCTTTCGGCGCCTGTGCGATGCGGGCTTCGAACATGGATGCTCTCAGGCGGCGCTGGAGGACGCGAGGGCCGTGGCCTTCTGGACGGCCTCGAGCGACATCTTGCGGAAGTCGGCGCCGAGCTGGACGCCGTAGGCGAGCGTCTCGCGCTGGAGCTTCGCCATCTCCTCGATCGCCCTCTCGGCGCGCTCGACGCGCTTCGCCTCGGCCTTCTCGACCTCGGCGTAGAACGCGCTCGTGCGGGCGACCGCGTCGTCCGTCACCTTCTGCCACGTCTCGAAGACCTTGCCCCACTGCGCGAACGGATCGAACTTCATCGGAAACCTCCTATGGATGTGTCGACCGCGCCGGCGCATGCTGCACCGCACCATCGACAACGCCGACCTTAAGTTCCGCTCGGGGGACCGTCAAGGGAGTTTTGTTGCGCCGCAACATTCACAGCACATCAAGTCAGTCTAGATCATTGCGATTGCATCATTTTTAGATTGCTGCGACGCAGCGGCGATCGTGCGCCCAGCGGCCCGGAGGACGACGAAGAGGCTTGCACGAGCCACCGGTGGCCGATGCGCCGGCCAGGTCGTCGAGGGCGTCAGGCGCGGCGCGCGGGGCGCTTGGCCTTCTTCTTCGGCTTCGCGGGCGCGGGGCGGGCGCGGGGCGCGCCGATCGACTCCTTGAGCGCCTCGATCTCGCGACGGAGGCGGACCATCTCGTCGGCCACGTCCGTCGACGACGCGCGGGCGGGCGCCGCCCCCACGGCGTCGCCCACGAACGGAGGCACGTCGACGTCGACCGGCGGAGGGACCGGCTCGACCGGCAAGGGCGGCATCCCCTCGAGCGGCGCTCCGGGGCCCGCGGACGCCGGCGCCGCGACGTTGCCACCTCGCCCCCACTGCGCGGCCCCCAGGACGAGCCGCGCGAGCGCGTCCGTCGCCGCGAACGGCGCCGTGGCGAGCGGATTCAGCGGAAGCAAGGCGCGCGCGCGATCCTTCGCCTGCACGTACATGTCGAGCGCCCAGCTCACGTAGCGGGTGAGGAACTCTCCGAGCGCGGCGTCGTCGAGACGGATCAGCCGGAGCAGGAGCGCCGCCGGGAGGATGCGTCCGCCGCCACGGTCGAGGATGATCTGCGTGAGCGTCTCCTGCGTGAGGTCGCGCCCGTCCTGCGCGTCCTGCACGGTGACGTCCTCGCCGCCGCGGATCGTCTTCTCGAGGTCGTCGAGCGTGATGTAGCGGCTGTGCCGCGTGTCGTAGAGGCGGCGGTTCGGATACTTCTTCACGAGCAGCATCGGCCCGCAGTCTAGTGGACCGCGCGCGGTTTGAAGCCGCCGTGACGAAGATTGTTGCGCCGCAACATTCGCCTTGACGAGGTGGGTTCCGCGGCGTACCTATCGGCCGTTGCAGTCGTGCAACGCGGGCGATTGTGCAACGCACCATCCGCCGCAGCCGAGGCCCCGCGGACCGACCTTGCTCTCGGTCGTCTCCGGTGCCAAGGCAACGCCGGCCCGCGGCGCATGCCGTCGCTCCGCTCCTCGTAGCCGTCCCTCCTCGGGCCCGAACCACCCGCTGAACGTCGAGGTACACCGTGCGCAACGCTTCATCACGCTCCCGAGCGGTCCCTGCGTCCGACATCGTCCGCTCGACGGTCACCCTCCGCGCCGGCAGCTCCTTCGCGGTGGGGCTCGTCGCGACCGCGGTCCTCGCCGCCGTCGCCTGCGGGGACAGCGAGCCGCGCGCCTGCCGCGTCGGCGCCGACTGCACGTCGGGGATCTGCGGCGAAGACGGGCGCTGCGTCGACGGCCCCGGAGCGTCGTCCGGCTCGAGCGGCTCGACCGACGCCGACGCCGCGAGCGACGCGGGCGACAGCGGCGCGCTGCCTCCGGACGACGGCGGCAACCTCGCGGTCCCCGGCTGCGCGCCGAACAACGACGGCGTCATCACGCGCGAGGAGGTCCCGATCCA
>JAHBWA010000230.1 GCA_019637195.1 Labilithrix sp.
AGGGCGCCCCGGAGCCCGAGAAGAAGGAAGCTCCGGCCGTCCCCGCGGGCTCGCCGTGGAAGGGCAACAAGGACGCGAAGGTCGTCATCCAGGAGTGGAGTGACTTCCAGTGTCCGTTCTGCAGCCGCGTCGAGGGCACCGTCTCCGAGGTCATGAAGAACTACGGCGACAAGGTGAAGTTCGTGTGGCGCGACAAGCCCCTGCCGATGCACCCCGACGCGCCGCTCGCCAGCGAAGCCGCGCGCGAGGCGCTCAAGCAGAAGGGCCCCGACGGCTACTGGAAGATGCACGACAAGTTGATGGCGAATCAGCAGAAGCTGAAGCGCGATGACTTGGACGGCTACGCCAAGGAGCTCGGGCTCGACATGGACAAGTTCAAGACGGCGCTCGACAGCCGCGTCCACAAGCCCGCCGTCGACGCGGACGACAAGGCCGGCTCGGACATCGGCATCAGCGGTACGCCGGCGTTCCTCATCAACGGCTACTACATCAGCGGCGCGCAGCCGTACGCGAAGTTCAAGAAGCTGATCGACCGCGCGCTCGCCGAGGCGAAGTGACCTAGCGCCGCTTCTCTCCGCTCGAACCCACGAGGCCCTCCCGCAGCGATGCGGTGAGGGCCTCGTCGTTTTCGTCGGTCGATCCGCGGAGGGCCTCGCGGCGATGCGGTGAGGGCCTCGTCGTGGCCGGTTACGGCAGCAGGTTGCTCCTGGCGTGGTGGAGGGCGCGGAGGAGCGGGAGCCTCGGCCTTTGCACGAGCCGCATCGCGGGGGCGGCGTCGTCTGCCGCGGAGGAGGCGGAGAGCGCGGCGGCCGACGACTGCGCGCTCGGCGCCGATGAGGGGACGGGGCAGCGCGAGAGCTCGCGCGCGAGATCGGTCGCGTGGAACGCGCGCCAGCACGTCGCGTTGTGCGAGTCGATGAAGCGCCCGTAGCGAGGCACCCCGCCGGTGTTCACCACGCGCAGACACGCGTCGGGATCCGGCATCTGACCGACGAAGAGGCGCGCCGCGCCGAGCGAGTCGTCGCCGATCGCCCGGAGGACCCGCACGGCGGCGTCGTCGGCGTCCTCCTCGAGGTCGAACACGCGCAGCTCGTCGATCGGCAGCTCCGTGCTGGCGGTGAGCGCGGCGGCGCGGCCGTGCAGCGTCGAGACGACCTCGAGGAGCCGCTCGATGGTCGTCTCCCCCGCCTTGCCGTCGACCTGGCGCTCGACCGGGTTGGCCATCAGCGCGCCGTACGCGAGCTTGTGCTCCGCGGTCGTCGGATCGAGGATCGTCTGGAGGCTCGCTGGCGTGCCGTTGACCAGGACCTGCACCGAGCGGTCCTCGATCTTGAGCTCGAAGATCGACTTCTTCACGCTGGCGTAGCAGCTCCGGAGCGCCGAGGTCGTCGCCCGCTCGAGCGCGCCGAGGTCGGCGATCTGCTTCGGCGTCAGCTCCAGCGTCAGGTCGTGGATCGACACCGTGGCCTTGTAGAACGCGCGCGCCCGCTCGAGCCCGGCGTCCGCCGCCTGACACGTCCGCGCGTCGGCGGACGAAGGCCGGTTCTTCGCGAGCGTGGCGAGGAGCGACTGGTACTCGCTGTCCTCGAACGCGGACAGCGGCATCGAGCCGAAGACGTACTCGCGCCCGACGAGCGCGCCGATCGTTCGGAGCTCGTCGGCGTGCGGGCGCACGACAGGGTCGTCGTCCGCGAACGCTCCGATGACGCCGTGCTCGGCGGACCCGGGGACCCGGTAGTGCGTGCGGATCTTCGCGCGCGTCTGGGGCAGCAGGTTTCGGAGAATGAGGTGGGCGAGCTCGTGGGCGTAGAGCCCCTCGAGCTCGCCGTCGGGGCGAGAGCTCGTGACCGTCGCCTGGTGCACCCAGAAGAGCCAGGGCGCCTTGTCGATCTCGGGCCGCTCGTCGTAGCCCGCGAACGCGTTGAGCCCGCTCTCCTGGACGACGATGACGCGCGGCGGAGCGTCCAGCCCCATCGTCTCGCGAGGAAAGACCCTCTTGAAGCCGTCGAAGACCCGACCGACGAGCCGCAGCAGGCGGGCGTCGGTGGCGATCTCGGCCGCGCTCGTGATGCCGCTCGATGCGAGGAAGCCCTCGGAGTATTTCAGCGCCGCAGCGTCGTCGTCGAACCGGAGGAAGTAGTCGGCGTTCGAGCGATCGTGGCCGTAGTCGAGCGTGGCGCAGATGTCCTTCCTCGACGCGTCCGTGGCCGGATCGTCCTCTTGCGGCGTTGTGTCGGACGCGCCTCCGGGCCCCCCGCCCGGCTCGCCCCCCGCGGGGCGCCCGCTCCCGGGCGAGTCGGAGCAGGCGACGGCGATCCACAAGAGCGGCAGGAACGCGACGAAGCTACGGCGGAGCATGCGCCGCGTCGTGCAACGCGCGCACCCGGCCCGCCCGCCTGCCTCCGCGCGCCCGAGGCGCGGCGACGCGCGGCGCTCGGGTCTGGGCGTTGCGCGCCGACGCGTGATGCGCCTACGCTCCGACGCGTGGGGCTCGTCCTGGTCGGTCGACGAGGGCAGGTACCGATCGGCGCTCACGCGATCGTGATCGGGAGCGCCGAGGCGTGCGATCTCCGGGTCGACTCGGCCGAGCCTGCGCACGCACGCATCGATCGCGAGCTCGTCGGCGGCGCCGAGCGGGCCGTCATCGAGGCGAGCGCGGCCTGCCGCGTCGGCAAGGTGCCGCTCGACGTGGGGGCGCGCCGTCTGATCGTCGCCGGCGTCGTGATCGAGATCGCCGGCGAGGAGCTCCGCGTCGACGAGGAGCAGCCCTCGGACCTGACCACGCGCGAGCTCGCGCTCGAGGCGGTCGGGCAGGAGCTCCGCGCGAGGGCGCTCGTCGTCGAGGGGCCCGCGCTCGGCGCGGCGGTCGCGATCGGTGACGGGGCAGCGACCGTCGGGAGGAGCTCGGCGTGCGCGCTCGACGTCGGGGACGACGACGGCGTCTCGAGGTTGCACCTCGAAATCGTGCGGCGAGGGAACGACTTCCTGGTGCGCGATCTCGGCTCGGCGACCGGGACGTTCATGGGGCGCGCGCGGCTCGAGCGTCACCGCGCGGTCTCCTGGCCCGCCGATCGCCTGGTCCGCGTGGGGCGCAGCGTCCTCGCGCTCGAGGTCCCGTGGTGGCTTCGCAGTGTTCCGGCCTCGCCGCCGGTCGACCGGGCGTCGCCCGAGCCGGCGGCAGAGCATGCTGCCGAGGTGCCGGGAGGGCCTCCGGCGCACGGGCCAGACGGCTTGATGACGCGCCCGCTCGCGCCGCTCGCGCCTATCGAAGAGGTCGTCGACGACGTGGCCGGGGCGAGGCCGCGGTCGGCCACCTCTATCCAGACGTACCTGCTGGCGGGCCTGCTGCTGCTCGTGCTCCTCGCCGCCGCGCTCGCGCTGGTTGCGCTGGTATTTGTCTAAACGGTTGAAATCGTTTCATTCGAAGGAACGGGCCCAGCGCCGATTTTCCACGCACCCGGGACGCCGTGCGGCCGAACCGCCCCAGCTGATATCGTCGAGATCGGGGCGCCGACGCACTAGAGTGCGTCGGCGCGGGGAGGGGGCGGGGTGGGCGAATCGCAGGCGGAGGTGACGCAGTACCGGATCGGAGACTTCATCTCCGCCTCCGGGACGCTCTACCAGATCGAAGCTGTCCTCGGATGCGGCGGGATGGGCGAGGCGTACCGCGCGTTCGATCGGAGCCTGAACGTCGTCGTCGTGATCAAGGTGCTCCAGCGACACCTGGTCGGCACCTCGGTTCAGCGTCGGTTCGAGTTCGAGGCCCGAGCGATCGCGCGGATCGAGTCGAGCAACGTCGTGCGGGTGACCCGCCTCGGCGTGACCGACGACGGCGCGCCGTTCTACGTGATGGAGTACCTCGTCGGTCCGAACGTGACGGCCGCGCTGAAGAAGCACCCGGCCGGGTTCCGGATGGACATGGCGCTCAACGTGGCCATCGAGCTGCTTCGCGGGCTCGAGGACATCCACGAGCGCGGCATCGTCCATTGTGACATCAAGCCCGACAACCTGATCTTGCACCACGAGCGCGGCCGGATGGTCGTGAAGGTCATCGACTTCGGCGTGATGCTCGTCCTCGACGGCGCGCGCGATCGAGAGCCCTGGGCAGGCACTCCGCGCTACTCCGCCCCCGAGCAGATCGAGGAGCGGACGATCACGCCGCGGACGGATCTCTTCGCCGCCGGGCTGGTCCTCTTCGAGATGCTGACGGGGCGTCGACCGTACGAGTCGTTCGGGGCGGGCGAGCTCGCGGCGCGGAAGCGCGCGAAGGTCGCGGCGCCGAGGCTGAGCGAGTACGGCGAGCAGTTCCCGCCGGCGCTCGTCGACGCCGTCGCGAAGTCGCTGTCCATCGATCCGTTCGGGCGGTTCAAGGACGCGCGCGAGATGAGCCTCGCGCTCGAGAAGATCTCGAGCGCGCTCGACCGCAAGGACGCGCTCGACGCGCTCACGGAGCCGGACCTCATCGACGTCGGCGCGCAGCTCGACGAGGCCGCGCGGCCGGTCACCCGGATGGAGCTCGAGAACGCGACGGATCCGGACGCCGATCTCGACGAGCGCATGCGCGCGCTCCGCGCGAAGGCGAAGCTCGATCGCGTGCTGGGCTACATCGACACGCAGCCGAGCCCGGTCGGCGCGCCCGCCGGTCCGCACGCGGCGCCGAAGCGGATCGTGCACACCGAACCGATGGCCTCGGCGCCGGCGCGCGGCCGCGCGCCGTGGTCTGCCGCGCCGGCGAGCCGACCCGTCGCCGGCGAGCCGACGCGGCAGCCCGTCGAAGAGACACCGCACGAGGAGCTCTCGCCGAGCTCCGAGCTCCTCTACGCCGACGGCCGGCCCGCGGCCCGGCCAGCCCCCACGGTGTTCGTCGAGTCGGCGCGCCCGCGTTCGGGGGTGGCGCGCCGCGCGTCGCTCGCTCACGTCCCGCGCGGTGTGCGCGCCGGAGGGGGCCCAGCGGGGCCGGGGCTCAAGAAGCAGCTGCTCGTCTTCTTCTTGTGCCTCGCCGTGTTTCTGGCCGGCGGGGCGGCCAAGCTGTACCACCATTCGCTGCAGCGCGCCGTGCCGCCGGCGGGAGGGGCCCTGTGAAGCCGCACGATACGATCGCCGAGCCCGTCGCCGCGGAGCCGGACACCGATCCCGGTCCGGCGCCGTCGGGCGCGCCGGGGAAGAACGCCGACACCGATCCGGGCTGGCCCCCGCCGTCGCATCGGCAGACCGACGCCACGAGACCGGAGGCGAGCGGGGCCGCCGTCGACTGGTACCTCGAGGGGTTCCGCGGGCGCCCGCAGGTCGTCGTTCGGCATCAGGCGGAGTCGGAGGGGATGAGCGGCGCCGCGTACCACACGCTCGCGCAGCCCGCGAAGCGGCTCGAGACCGCGACGGAGCCGGACGCGCAGGTGATCGTCGAAGCGACGTCTCCGCCGGGCGCTGCGGAGGCGGCGGCTCCGCAGCTCGCCAGTGGCGCTTCGCCGATGGCCGACGGGAGCTCGCCGATGGCCGACGGGAGCTCGCCGATGGCCGGCGGCGGGACCTCGTCGATGGCCGGCGGCGGGACCTCGTCGATGGCCGGCGGCGGGAGCTCGGTCGGTGCCGCGACTTCGTCCGTCGCCGGTGAGGCTTCGCCGGTCGGTGGCGGGGCTTCGGCGCCGGCTCCGCCGGTCGTCGACGCGCCGTCGCTCGAGCTTCAGCCCTTCAGGCAGGCTGCCTCGCCCGAGGTTTCGCCGCCGGGCGACTACGCGCCTCTCCTCGCGCCGCACGGCGGCGATGCTGCGCTCGCCGCCGTCGAGGTCCCCGAGGCAACACGAGCGAAGCGCGGTCTGACGACGGTGCCCGCGGCGCGGCGCCTCCTCGCGGTTCGGCGGATCGTGAACCTGTCCGTCCTCGCGGCGCTGGTCGCGGCGGTCGGATGCGTCGTGACCATTGGCGCCGTCCGGGGCCGGGCGGACGGACGGGACGCGCTCGGCGCGCTCGCCGCGAGCGCACGGAGCGCCTCGTCGAGAGCGCCGGCGTCCTCCGCGACCTCGAACGCCGAGGCGTCATCGTCACCGGTCGCCGAGTCGTCGCCAGGGGTCGGGTCGTCACCGGTCCCCGAGTCGTCGCCAGGGTTCGAATCGTCGGCGGGCGTCGAGTCGTCACCGGTCGCCGAGTCGTCGCCAGGGTTCGAATCGTCGGCGGGCGTCGAGTCCTCGCCGTCACTGGGCGTCGAGCCGTCGCCTGCGCGCACGGTGGGCGGCACACCGGAGCGCGCTCCTTCGAACGTGTCGGGCACCTCGAATGCCTTGGGCGAGCGCGGCCGACCCGTGGTGCCTTCGACCGCGAACCCGTCCGTGCGACCGCGGTCGGACGCCCCCTCGGTCGCGCCATCGCAGGTCGCGCCCGCACCGGGGGCGACCGCGAGCGCGGTGCCGTCCGAGCCCAGACGTGAGGCGCCAAAGAAGACCGATGGAGTGAGGCACCTGTGACACACGAGAGCGTGGACTTCGAGCTCGAACGGACAGTCGCCGCGGGGGCGCCGGACCGGCGGCGCGCGGCGTCAGGCACGTCGCGCACCGCGCGCCGTCGCGCATCGACCTGGGCGCGGCTCTCGTCGACGGGCTGCTTCCTCCTCGTCGTCGTCGGGGCCGCGGGTCGCGCGTCTGCCGACGAGGATCCGCGGAAGGCTCAGGCAGACGCGCTCTTCCAGGAAGGATTGAAGCTGCACGACAAGGACCGCGAGGCCGAGGCGCTCGAAAAATTCGAGAAGGCCTACGAGGTCCTCCCCTCGCCGAACGCGCTCTTCTGGGTGGCGCGCGAGAAGCAGCTGCTCGGACGCAGCGTCGCCGCGCTCCGGCACTACCGAGCGGTGCTCGACAACCCGATGCTGCATCCAGGGAACGCGAAGCTCGCGCGAGGCTACGTCGCCGAGCTGGAGAAGACGACAGGCCGGGTCACCGTGAACGGGCCGGCCGGCACGACGGTGACGATCGAGGACGTCACCACGCGCCTACCGATGAGCGCGCCGCTCGACGTCGACGTCGGGACGGTGATGGTGCGCGGTGAGCGTGAGGGGGAGCGCTACGAAGCGAGGGGCCTCGCGGTCGCCGGGGGCGCGACCGTGATCGAGCTCGGGGAGCCGACGAACGCGCCGCGGGGCGAGGCAACGGTGGTCGCGCCGCCGCAGGATCCGCCGGTGACTCGCGGATCGTCCACGTCCACACGATGGCTGGTCTCGGGCGGCGTAGGCGTCGTGGGGCTCGCCGCGGTCGGCACCGGGATCGCCTTCGCCCTCGCCGCGAGCAGCGACGCGGCGGACATCGAGAAGCTCGACGCGCTCGTCGGCGCGAACGGTACGCCCTGCGAGTCGGGGAGCGCGCTGCCGGAGTGCAGCGATCTGACCCGCAAGCGCGCCGAGAAGCGCGATCACGACACGCTCGCCGCAGGTTTCCTCATCGGCGGCGCCGCGGCGCTCGTCGGCGCCGGGGCGCTCGCCCTCCTCTGGCCGCGGTTCACCTCCGGCGAGAAGGCCGCCGTCCTTCAACCGCTGGTGAGCCCGACGTTCTCGGGCCTTCAGCTTCGAACCCGCTTCTGAGCTCCGCTTCGAGCTCGCTTCCGAGCTTCCGCTTCGACCCTGCTTCTGATTGGAGAGTCCGATGACCAAGTATGCCTGGACCGCTTCCACTGCCGCGCTCGTCGTGGGCACCTTCTCGGGCCTCGGGGCTTGCTCGAGCGACACGTGCATCGACAACGACACCTGCTCGTCGCGGCCCGAGGGCGGCGCAGAGGCGGGGGGCGACGCGGATGGTGGTGACGGCGGGGACGTGGACGTCCCTCCCGGTTGCGATCCGTCTGCGGACGTGAAGGATGCTGCGGCGTGCGTGGTGGATTCGTATGGCGTGTTCGTGGACGGGGCTGGGGGCTCCGACGCGAACGCCGGCACGAAGTCGTCGCCGAAGGAAACGGTGGCGGGGGCGCTGAGCGCGCTCGGCGGCCGCGGTCGAGTGTACGTTTGCGGAGCGGGCCCTTACGAAGGGGGATTGAAGCTCGCGGGCGGAGGTGCGGCGAGCGTCTACGGGGGCTTCGTGTGCGGGAGCTGGTCGTACGACGGGACGAAGGCGGAGCTGAAGGCGAGCGGTGGCGGGTACGGAGTGGAGGTCACGGGGGCGTCCGGGGTCGTGGTGCTGAGCGACGTGTCGGTGGAGGCGGGGGCGGTCACGTCGTCGGGGGCCTCGAGCGTGGGAGTGTTCGTGAGCGGCTCGTCGTTGACGTTGCGTCGTGTGGAAGTGCGAGCGGGGAAGGGCACGGAGGGCGTCTCGGGCGTGGAGCTGGCGGCGTTCATGCCGGAGCGAGCGCCGGACGGGACGCCTGGCGCGGACGGAGGCGGCGCGAAAGTGAACCCGTCGTGCACGACGAGCGTGGGCGGCGCGGGCGGCAAGGACGGCACACCGAACGGCGCCGGTGGCCAGGTGGCGGTGTCTCCGGTGTTTCCGACGGACGCCACGGGGGCCGGAGGCACGGGGGGTGGGACCTGCGCCGCTGGGCTGGGGACGGACGGCAGCTACGGCGTAGCGGGAGGCGCGGGCGCGGGGGCGCCAAACGTTGGGGCGCTGGACGCGACGGGCTGGAAGGGGAGTGACGGGACTGTGGGCGGAGCCGGCGGTGACGGTCAGGGTGGAGGCGGGGGAGCCCAACGCAACGCGGGCGGCGTCGGCGGGAGCGGCGGAGCGGGAGGCTGCGGTGGCGCGGGGGGAGCGAAGGGAACGAGCGGCGGCTCGAGCATCGCGGTGCTGTCGTTCGAGTCGACGCTGGTGCTGGAGGGGTCGCGGTTGTTCGCGCAGGACGCCGGCCGCGGCGGCAACGGCGCGAAGGGACAGAAGGGGCAGCTTAATCAGCTCAACACGGCCAGCCCAAACAGTGCCGCGAACGCGTGCAGCGGCGGCATAGGCGGCGTTGGCGGCAGCGGCGGTGGCGGTGGCGGTGGCGCGGGCGGTGTCTCGGCGGGCATCGTCTACAAGGGCGCCGCGCCGCGCATCGACGGGGCGCCGGTCACGGCGTCCGACACGCACGCGTCGGTGACGCTGGGAGATCCCGGCCTGCCGGGAGGCAAGGGGCTCGGCGGCGACGCGGCGCAGACGACGGCGCCCGCGAGCCGCGCCGGCCTCGACGGCACGGACGGCGCCGCCGGCGTGGCCAAGGCCGTGATGAGCGCGCCGTAAGCGGTAAGCGCGGCGCCCCACCCCGTCGGGCGCCGCGCTCAGCCGAGCCACTTGGCGCTGGGTCGCTCCTTGTGCGGCGTCTGACTGAGCTCCATCAAGAGCTCGCGAACGGTCTTCAGGTCGACCGGCTTCTCGAGGTGAGGCTGACCCACGGCCTCGAGGAACGTCTGCGCGCGTCCGCTGAACGCGCCGCCGGTGAGGAAGACGGTCCGCTTGGCGAGCTCGGGATCGTCGCGCTCGAGCAGCTCGTGGAGCTCGATGCCGGACAGCTCGGGCATCATGAGGTCGCAGAGCATCGCGTCGAAGGTGCCGCCCGCGCGCACGAGATCCAGCGCCTCGCGCCCGTTGCGCGCCGAGGCGACCTCGAAGTCGCGCGCGAGCACACGCGTGAGCGAGCGCAAAACGAGCGGGTCGTCGTCGACCACGAGGACGCGCCGCTGGGAGGCGCTTCCCTCGGCCTGGCCGCCGATGGGGTTCTCGGAGGCCTCGGCCTCCAGCGTAGGCAGGAGCAGGCGGACCACGGTGCCGCCGCCGGCCCGCGGTCGGATCGAGATCTCGCCGCCGTGCGCGACCACGGTCGCCTGGCAGATCGCGAGGCCCATCCCGGGGCGTCGCGGCTTCGTGGTGAAGAAGGGATCGAAGACCTGGCCGACGTTGGCGTTCGGGATCCCGCTCCCCGTATCGGAGACCTCGACGACGATCGCCGTGCGGCCCTGCTGGGCCGTCGAGATGAAGATCTCGTTCCGCTCGACGTCGCCTTCAGGCATCGCGTGCGCCGCGTTGACGAGGAGGTTCAGGAAGACCTGAGCGAGCTTCGCCTCGCTCCCGAGGACGGGGACGACCGCCTTGAGGTCCTTCACCAGGCGCGCGCGGTGTCGGATCTCCGCGAAGGCGATGTTGCAGCAGGCCTCGATGACGGCGTTGAGGTCGACGCGGGCGCGCCGATCGTCGGCGCACGCGAACGCGCGCAGATCGCGGACGATGAACTGCACGCGCTGCGACGCCGAGAGGGCCTCGTCGAGCATCGCGCGCAGGTCCGCGAAGTCGGCCGTCGCCGACTCGATGGCCGTCGTCTCGAGATCGGCGCTGACGCGGCTCGCCTCTTCGACGTTGGCGAGGACGACGGCGAGCGGGTTGTTGATCTCGTGCGCGAGGCCGGTCGCGAGCGACCCGACGGCGGTGATCGCCGCGGCCGAGGCGAGCTTGCCCTCGACGAGCTTCTGGCGCGTGAGGTCGCGCACGAAGCAGAAGTGACCGCGCCCGCGCGCCCGCGCGACGACCGAGAGCTGGACGGGGAGGATGCGGCCGTCTTTGCGGATCATCCGGATCTCGAGCGACTCGATGCCCGCGGCGGAGGCGAGGGCGGTCGCCACGCGAGGGCGGTCGGCCTCGTGCACGAGATCGAGGAGGAGCGACGCCGTGTCGACCTCCGGCGGCGCGTAGCCGAGCACGGCCTGGAACGCCGGGTTCACCGCGACGCAGTTGCCGTGCGCGTCGAGCGTGGCGATCGCGTCGACCGCGTTGGCGAGCGCGCCCGTCAGCTCCTGCACCTCGAGGTGGTGCCGCTGGCGCTCGCACGAATAGGCGATCGTCAGCGGGAGCAGCTGGTAGGCGTGCTCGGTCTTGACGACGTACTCCTGCGCGCCGAGCTCGACGGCGCGTAGCCCGAGCTCCTCGCTGTCGTCTCCGGTCAGGACGACGACGGCGGCCCCGTTGGAGACGCTGTGGATCTCCGTGAAGGAGGCGAGCCCGTCGCTGTCGGGGAGCCCGAGGTCGACGAGCACCGCGTCATACCGGCGATCGCGGAGCTCTTGCCGCGCCGCGGCGACCGAGCTCACGCGGAGGACGTCGAACTGGATTCGCGCAAAACGAGAGAGGACCCGAGCGATCAGCGCCGCGTCATCGTCGTTGTCTTCCACGAGCAACACGCTCGTCCGCATCAGCACCCCTCTCCTCCAACGGGCCGTGGCGGTGCGTCCCCGAGCACCAGAAGCAGTACGTCAGATGCTATCAGCACCGTTTTCGTGTCTCTATCTCAATGCGCTCGGCTGAGCGTCGTTCGCCGGACGCGCCGCGTCGTCATGTGTTCAGATGGCGGGCAGGGTGGGGAGGGTGAAGATCGCCTTCGTCCCTTCGCCCACTGTGCTCTCGATTCGAAGCTCGCCGCCGAGTCTTCCGACCAGCCGTTTGACCTGAGCGACGCCGAGCCCGGTGCCTGCTTCGCGTGTCGTATAGAAGGGGGTCCCGAGGCGCGCGAGGATGTCGGGCGGGATCCCCGGGCCGTTGTCGGTCACGCTCAACGTCAGGGTACCCGGCTCGACGACCGCACGGAGGATCACCGTACCCTGCCGGACCGCGTGCTCCTCGAGCGCCTGCTGGGCGTTGCGGACGAGGTTCA
>JAHBWA010000231.1 GCA_019637195.1 Labilithrix sp.
CGCCGTGCGACGCGAGCACGCGCATCGTGTCCGACGTCGAGCCGCCCGACTGAAAGTCGCCGCGCAGCTCGAGGTAGTCGACGGGCACCGCCGGGGTCAGCCCGTCGAGCGGTGAACCGGCACACGCGTCGACGTGGAAGTCCGACGCGCGAATGCTGTCGTCGCTGCAGGCGGCCGCCGAGAGCGCCGAAGGCGCACCCGCGAGTCCAAGGAAGAGGAGCCGAAGGCGCCGAGCGCGCTTGGGAGTGGGCACGCGCAGGGCGCAGCAAACGTCGTGCCACGCCTTGCGGCCAGTGCGTCTACGCGGTTGTCGATCTCCGGTATGACAAAGGTGTCAGCGTCGCGCGCGGCCGTCGACCGGCGGCTTCGCCGGCGTCCGCGTCAGGCGGCTTCGCCGACGTCGCGCGCGGAGCTGGCGCGCTCGGTCGCGTGCTCGTTCTCGGCGGGGCCGGGCGGGCCGCGGTAGCGCTCGCGTAGCGCGAGGAACGGCCGCTCGATCCAGCGCCAGGTCGCGGTGGCGACCGCGACGCTCGCGGCGGTCGACACGACGAAGAGGAGCAGCGCGCTCTCCTCGCCGACGAGCCGCCGGCACGCCGAGACCACGGGTACGTTGAGGAGGTAGATCCCGTAGCTGACGACGCCGACGTGCCGCACGAGGCGGTTCTCGAACAGCGGCGCGAGCAGGTGATCGCGCCGGAGCGCAGCGGAGCCGACGAGCGCAGCCATCGCGAGGTGGGTCGGCAGGAGCGGCCACGCGCGCATCGCGGCGGCGGCGACGAGCGCGAGCGCGACGAGCGACGAGCCGCGGCGCCCGAGGACGGCGCGGACGACGGGTGAGGTGCTCGGCGCGTCGGCGGCGATCGCGAGGAGGGCGCCGAGGCCGATCGGCGTCGCGAAGCTCCGCATCATCCGGAGCGCGAGCCCCTCGTCGAGGAGCGACGCGAACCACCCGCGCTCCGCAGCCTGATCGAGGACGATGAGCAGCGCCATCACGAGCGCCGGTCCGACCGCGCCGCGGAGCCAGCGGAGGACGGGCGGCCAGAGGAGGTAGAACTGCTCCTCCGCGGCGAGCGACCACGCGAAGGCGAAGACGATCGGGTGGTCCACTGCGCCGTGGAGGAACCAGTTCGATGTGTACGTAGCGTAAAACGGGAGGCTAGCGAGGAAGTGGTCGCGTGTCGGACCGGGCGCGCGGAGCACGAGCGCGTGGACGACGAACGCGCCGAGCACGAGGTAGTAGAGCGGGAAGATCCGGAGGCTCCGCCGCGCCCAGAAGCGCCGGAGCGACAGGCGCGGCGCGGTCCGTCGCTCGTGGAGGAGCAGGCTCGTGATGAGGAAGCCGCTCACCGTGAAGAACAGATCGACGCCGAGCGGGCCGCGCCCGAGCACGCCGTCGAGCTGGTGCGGCGTCGCGTGGTGCCAGACGATCGGCAGGATCGCGAGGCAGCGCAGCCCGTCGAGCGACGGGTACCACGGCCTGGCTGCGGCGGGCTCCGGCGTGGCGCTCACGATCCCGGTGCGTCGAAGACGAGCAGCGCCGCGCTCATCGGGGGGGCCGTGTAGGCGTACGCGTTCGTCTTCGTCAGCTTCTCCTGGGCGGCGAGGTGCGGCTTGGCGTGGGCGGCGTCGAGGCGCCAGACGTCGACGCTCCCGAGCTTCGCGTCGTGGAACGCGCGGAGGCCGACGCGTCGGCCCGCGGTCGTCTTGTTGACGACGAGCACGGTGACGCGCCTTCGGTCGTCGCTCCCGGCGTACACCGACGACTCGACCTTCTCCGGGTGCTCGACGCGGACGACCGTGTCGGCGAAGCGGAGCCCCTTGCCGTCGGTGTTGCGGAGCAGCGCGAGCGCGCCGAGCGCGAACTCGAGGCGGTCGCACGCGGGCCACATGGCGGCGAGGTGGACGCCCATGCGCGCGAAGACGCCGAGCGTGTCCGCGACGGCGACGCCGCTCGAGACGTGGGCGCAGCCGCCGGGGAAGTACTCGGACACGCCGAGGTGCGTCCCCGGCCACGCGAGGTCGATGCGCCTCTGCAGCCGCTCGATGATCCACGCCGGGCCGTCGAGGTGATCTCGCGTGATCCACGAGTCCTCGTCGAAGTCGTGGTCCCAGTAGCTCCGCGGGCTCTGGACGATCTCGTCGATCTCCTTCGCGGTGAGCGGCCGCGCGCTGTGGTCGAGATCCCAGACGTAGACGCCGTCGCTCAGCGTCTGCGGGTACCAGTGGAAATCCCACGTGTCGAGGAGGCGCTTGCCGAACGCGTCGCTCGCCGTCTTCACCGTCATGAGGAAGTCGTCCATGTACCACTTCCCCCGGCTCGCGTACTCGGGCATCGAGGCGTGCCACGTGGTCCAGCCGTCGAAGTGGTAGTGTCCGGGACCGACGATGACGGCGTCGGGCGCGAGCGTCTTCACTCGGCGCGCGAAGGTGAGGAACCGGGCGGTGAACTCGGTGCCCGTGACGCGCGTGCCGATCTGGACGCCGTTCGGCGCGAAGAGCGGCGCGCCGCCGCCGAGCTGCAGCATCGGGAAGTTGAACGCGTAGAGGTCGGGCTCGTTGTCGATCCCGACCATCACCTGCGTGGGCCCCGGCGCGTAGATGTCCCCCGTGAACTTGCCGCGCATGAACGCGAAGTGCTCGTCCGTGTAGGCGAAGCCGTCGGAGACGTCGGGCGTCGTCGCGAAGGCGGTGGGCTTCACGAGGCCGACGCGCTTGAAGTACTGCGCCCGGTTCCATCCGCCAGGGTTGTCGTACGGGATGTTCCCGCCGAGCGGTCCCGCGACGTAGTCGTTGAGGACGAACGGCACCATCGTGCCCCGTCCGGCGGCGCGGTTCCGCGCGATGAGCTCGAGATCGAGCGCGGCGGGGGCGTTCGGGGTCGCGAGGCCGATCGCCAGGTACATGTCGTTGCCGAAGCCGTTCATGAACGAGCCGTTGGAGGCGTTGGTCTCCCAGTTGTACGCGTTGGCGCGATCGCCCCCTCGGCGGACGAACGTGACCGCGGCCATGTCGGCGGCCGGACGCGCCGCGCCCGTGATCGTGTTGATGCCGTAGATGAGCGGCGAGATGGGCTTGCGGTCGCTCGCGGTGCGGACGACCGTGACGACGTCGACCTCTCCCGCGGCGAAGTCGTCCGGATCGCCGGTGAAGAGAGGAGGCGGCGAGGTCGCGGCCGGCGGCGCCGTGCCCGGGTCGCGGAGCTCGTCGCGCGCGCCGCCGCCGTCTCCGTCGCCGGCGGCCGCGCCGGGGCGCGGGCCGGACGAGCAGCTCGACACGACGAGCGCGGAGATCGCGACGAGCGCTCGCGCGCGTCCGCCCGGACGCGCGCGTCCATGCGCGCATCTGCGCGCGCGCGCGCGACGACGGACTCCGATCCGGTCCCTTCCCCCGCCGGTGATCATCGCGGCTCAGCCTAGTGGCTGGACGACGGGCGCGCTCCCGCGTTTCGACGCGGGGCGCGCTTGCCGCGCTCGCGCGAGCGGCAGCGATCGCGGGACGTCGTCGTGCGTCGGGCTGGCCGTCGCCCGCGCGAGCGGCAGCGATCGCGAGACGTCGTCGTGCGTCGTGCTCGCCGTTGCTCGGAGCGCGCCGCGCGTCGTGGGTGACGCGCGCTGCGACGTGTGCGACACATGACGTGCTGTGCAGCTTCGTCGTCGTCAGATCCTCGCGCTCGGCTCGCTCGTCGCGACCTTCCCGCGCGCGGCGCTCGCCGGAGATGGGCGCGTCGTGCTCGGGCGCTTCACCACGACGTACTCCAGCGAAGCGGAGCACAAGACCCGGGCGTTCAACGTGGAGCTCGCGGCGGGCGCGATCGACGGCCGAGCGATCGCTCCGGGCGCGACGTTCTCGTACAACGCCGCCGTCGGCGAGCGTACGGCCGCGTTCGGCTACGCGAAGAGCGTCGTGCTCCGCGACGGCATGATCGCGGAGGGGATGGGCGGCGGCGCCTGTCAGGTCGCTTCGACGCTCCACGCCGCGGCGCTCATGGCCGGGCTCGACGTCGTCGCGCGCGCCCCCCACTCGCGGCCGAGCGCGTACATCCGGATGGGCCTGGATGCGACGGTGGTGTTCCCGAAGATCGACCTGGCGCTGAGGAACCCGCGTGGTGAGCCCGTGACGCTGCGCGCGCGCGCGGCGAAGGGCTCGCTCGAGGCGTGGATCGACGCGCGGGGCGTGACGCGGCCGGAGGTGTCGCTTCGAAGCGAGATCCTCGATCGCGTGCCGTTCGCTCGGATCATCGAGCGCGATCGGGCGATCGGCGACGACAAGGCTCACCGGACCGCGTTCGGTGTCCCGGGCTACCGCGTCCGGCGCACCCGGGAGGTGCGCGCGGAGGGGGCCCTCGCGCGACGGGACGTACGGATCGACACCTACCCGCCGACGAACGAGGTCCTGCGCGTGGCGCCGTCGTTCGACACGTCTCGCCTCTCCGGCCCGCCTGAGGATCCCAACGCAGAGGAGCCGACGCCGGCAGAGATCGTCGTCGCGCCCGGCGCGACGCGGCCCGTGCTCGTTCAGCTACGGCCGACGACGGTCATAACGCTCGACAACGGTGTATGGTGAACGGACACGGATGACGTCGTCGGACTCTCCCGGAGCGGATCGGAGCGGAGCGGGTTGCCCCAGTCGGGGCGATCCGTGGCACCGTGGCTCGGTCCGCGCGTCGCCCTCGGGGCGGCCATGGTGCTCGTCCATCGCCGATTCGGCTGAGACGTGGGGCCGGCGTGTCGATTGCATCCGGCTCCGACCATTCCTGCACACGCCGTCACGCGGCGGGAGCACGGAAGAAGGAATGGACTCTCCGATGCGCGATCGCGAATCCCGGGAGGTGGCTCATCTGCGGCCGACGGTCGTCGTGCGCAGGCGCCTGGTCATCGACGCGGCCGATCTGAAGGCGACCAAGCGAGGGGCGTCGACGGCGGTTGAGTCGACGGAGTCGGGCGCGGCCTCGGAGGCTCCGCGCGCGCGCGCGTCTGGCGTCTTCGTGCGCGGGAGCGCTCGCGGGGGAGCTCCGCCGGAGGACGATACGTCGCTTCGTCCGGACAGCGCGTCGCTCGAAGGTGACGAGCGCGAGCTCGGTGACGACGAGCACGTCGAGGACGAGCGCGCCGACGACGAGCGCGTCGAAGACGAGGGGGCACTCGTGGCGCGTCCGCCCATCCGCCTCCCGCCGACCGTCGGCGCTCGCGCGATCGCCGAGGAGCTCGGGGTCTCCGCGGCGCAGGTCGCCGCCGAGCTCGTGAGCCGTGGCTTCTTCGAGGTCACGCCGGCGTCGACGCTCTCGTTCGAGGCCGCGCGGATCGTCGCGGAGGCTTTCGGTCGTTCGGCGGTCGAGGCGCCGGTCGCGAGGACGCGGAAGGCGCCCCGGGCGCCGGCCCGACGGCCCACGGCCCGGCGCGCGGCGCCGGCGAAGCGCGTCGCGAAGACCGCGGCGTCCACCTCCACGAAGCGCGGTGCCAAGGTGGCCAAGACGAAGAAGAAGCGGGGCAGCCGAGCACGCTCGGGGTGGCGCGCCGCATGAGCCAGCACGCCCGCGAGAAGGGATTTCTTCGGAGAAGATGAGGATATCGCTCGAGCGCATCGACACGCGAGGCCTTCGCGTGGAGCTTCCGTCCCCCGCGCGCGATCAGTCGGTCGTGCTTGCGTCGACCTCGAACCTGCGCGGCGACATCGCGCTCGGAGACGGAAGGACCTCGCTCTCGGGCGTCCTCGCGGACGACGTCGTGCTCGCGTCGCTCCGCGTCCTCCTCGGCCAGCTCGTCCTGTCCAGCGGCGCCGGCGCTCGCATGACGGGCGTCGGGATGACCCTCGAGCAGACCGCGGAGCTCCTCGCGCTCGACGTCACGGCGACGTCCCTCGTCGCCGAGGACCTGAGCGTCGAGATCGGTGACGTCGCCGTGCGCGGACGGGCGAGCCTCGGCGGCGTTCAGCTGATCGTGCGCGGTGACGCGGGGAGCCTCGCGGCCGAGAGCGTCGAGCTCGCGGCGTTCTCGCTCCGGATCGGCGATCTCGAGCTCGGGTCGGACGTCGTGCGCGGAGAGCGCGTGCGGATCGCCTGGGGGCCGAACCCGTTCCGGCTCACGGCGGCGGGCCTCCACGCGCCAGGGCTGCGCGTCGCCGCCGGAGGCACGCGGATCGCCGCAGGTGGCGTCGTGCTCTCGGCGCTCGACGTCGACGGAGGCAGCATCACGATCGGGCGCGCCGCGATGGAGAGCGCTCGCGTCGAGGTGAAGATGGCTGCGGCCGCCGCGCCGGAGGCCCCGCCGGCGGCGACGCGGGCGAGGGAGCCGCTCCTCGACCTCGGCTTGCTCGACGCGCTGAACGGCCGGCTCGACGTCGACGTCGAGGTCGATCTCACCGTGCCGATCATCGGACGGCGGCAGGCGACCCACCGCCTACGGGTCGGGATCGATCAAGGGACCATCGACTTTCTCGCGCTCGAGCGGAACCTCTCGCGCCTCGAGGACGCGATCCTCGATTTCGCCGTGCGCGACGGCGGGCTCGCGCTCGAGCGCGTGAACCCGCTCTTGCCCGCGCGCGGTCACGGCAAGCCGATCATCGTCTGGGACCTCGACGACGCCGGGCTCGAGCTGGCGAAGAACGATCGCGTTCGGCTCGCGGTGCTCCCGAACGCGCGGGTGGTGGGCTCCGACGATCCCAAGCCGGACGCGCCGCCCGCGAAGAGCCCCATCTCCCTGCGGAACCTGGCGTTCCTCGGGATCGACGCCCGCCTCGCGCTCGCGCCGGTCGACCTCGCCGGCGGCCAGATCCGTCCGAAGCACGTCGGGGGCCTCACGCTCGGCGGGGAGGTCCGCTACGATCCGGGCGAGGCGGCGGCGCCGGGGCTCGTGCGCGCCGACATCTCCGAGCTCGGCGTGAGCATCCACCGCCTCGCGCTCGGCGCGAGCACGCTCGACATCGACGCGGTTCACGTCGACCGTATCGCCCCGCTCGAGGTCGCGTTCGCCGACGTCACGCCGACGGCCCTTCAGCTCGACTTGAAGGGCCTCGTCCTCCAGAGCACGGCGTTTCGCCCTTCGACCTGAACGACCGCGGCGCGGCGAGAGGCCGGCACCGGGGAGGGTGCCGACCTGCCGCGCCGAGTCGACGCGACTCGCGCAGAGCTCAGGAGAGCTGCTTCTTCAGCGCGCTCATCTGGGCGTGGCTGCGGAGCTGCAGCGGCACGACCCGCTGCTCGATGACCGCGCGCACGTTGGCGTCGAGCTTCGGGACGTCGCGCTTGTAGTCCGCGTTGCCGTGGTCTTCGCCCTCTTCGAGCGCGGCGACGGCCGACTTCTCGCCGAGCGCGTCGGCGCCGCCCTGGACGAGCTTCGCGAACGAGCCCCACGCGCCGGACGACTCGGCGGGCGTCCCTCCGAGCCTTCGGATCTCCTCGGTCAGGATCGCGACGCGCTGCTCGTGCGAGAGCTTGCACTCCGCGAGCGGAGCGCCCAGCGACGAGGTCTTGAGCGACTCGATCGCCTGACGGTAGGTCTCGACCGCCGAGATCTCACCGCGAAGGAAAGAGTTGAGCTGTTCGACGTTCTTCTGCATGTCAGCCATGTCATCGTCTCCGGTACGGGTTCGAGGTTCGCCGCCATCCCGCGGCGCTTCACACCATGCGGGACGCGTGCCGCGCGGCTCCCCGGCCGCCGCGGGCGGATTGCCGTGGGATCCTCGGAGCATGGCGCAGGCGCGATCGACGGCCCGGCGGCGACACCGGGCGGCTTCGCGACAGTCGCGCGTTTCTGTCCTCGCTCGCGCTCCCGCTCGAGCTCGCGGAGGAGCTCGGCGCGGGAGGCGAACGCCGGCTCTGGGGCCGCGCGCGGCTCAGGGCTTGGCGCGGACGGCGAGCGTGGTCGCGGCGGTGCGGCCGAAGACCTCGGGCGCGTACATCGCCTCGATGCGCGTCGGCGGGACGACGAACGAGCCGACCGACGCGGCTCGCGCGAGGTAGCGGACGCGGTACATCCCAGGCTCGATCCGGTCGAAGAACGTGACGACGCGGTCGTCTCGGACCTCGCGGCGCGACCGAGCGGTGCGGAACGTCGTGCCGAGGAACTTCTCCTTGCGGTCGTGCGCCCTCGCCTCGGCGTCGCGGTTCGCCTGAGAGGTCGTGTCGAGCTCGTAGTCGAGCGCCTCGAGGCCGGCGGGCAGGGGATCGTCGAGGACGACGTGGTCGCGCGGCTCGGCCGACTCGAAGAGCAGGTCCACCACGACCAGCTCGCCCGCGTTCACCGCGTCGTCGCTCCGCTTCGGGATGCTGGCGAGCGCCTCGTTCACCGCAGCCGGCGCGACGCCGCGCACGAGCTTCGTCACGAAGAGCCCCTCGTCGCGCGCCTTGGTCGGGAGCGCGCTCGTCGCGTAGTCGAGCTTCGCCGAGTAGAAGAGGTTCCCGCCTCGCGCCTCGAAGGCGAGCGCCCCGCCGCGCGTCATCAGCGCATCGGCCGAGACGAAGGCGGTGTCCTCGCGCAGGCTGCCGCGCGCGAACTTGCTCTCGAGCAACGTGCTCCCGCCCAGCAGCGTCCGCGCCTCGAGCGCGCCCTGGCCGGACTCCTGGAGGCGGCGGTAGTCGGCGAGGGCGCGCAGCGCCCACGCGTCTTCTTGCGTCGTCCGCCACGCGTCGCTCGACCCGCGCAGGGCGAGGAGCCTGCGGGCGAGCCGCGGCGCGAGCGCGTGCTTCGGGTCCGCCGCGAGGAGCCCCCGGAGGACCATCGCGAGCGTGCGCGCGTGGGACTCGAGGACGGGCCCCATCTCGTAGCTCTCGTCCTCGTCGACGTCGACCGTGTTCGGGCCGACGCGCAGTCGCGCCTCCACCTCCGTGGCGAGCGTCTTCACCTGCGCCGGGTTCATGTCGCTCCGGGCCATCGCGTGGAGGAGCGCCGCCTGGGCGAAGAGGCGCTGGCCCGCGCGTGCGTCGTAGAGCACGTTGAGCGCGCCCGGGTTCGGCCACCCGAGCGAAGAGAGCGTGTCGGCGACGAAGGCCGCGCCGACGAAGTCGAGCCGGCGAGCGATCGCGTCGCGCCGCTGCCGCTCCTCCGCGGTCAGCGGCGCGCCGTCGTCGTCCTGCTCGTCCTCGCGTCGATCGCGGTCGCCCTTCGCCAGCCGGCGCGTCGCCGCGCCGAGGCTCATGGTGAGGTAGTCGCGGCCGCGCTCGATGACGTCGCGCGGGACGAAGCGCTTCTTCTCCGCGGCTCCGGCGATCGCGGAGAGCGCGTAGGCGCTGAGCCACGGCTCCGACGAGCCCTTCTCCCAGAAGCCGAAGCCGCCGTCGTAGTTCTGCCGCCGGAGGAGGCTCTCGACGCCGACGTCGATCGCCGCGTTCGCCTTGGCCGGCGGGTAGGCGTCCTTCGCGACGTCCATCAGCGCGATGAGCGGGAGGATCTTGCTCGTGATCTGCTCGGTGCAGCCGTACGGATACTCCTCGAGGCGGTCCATCGTCATTCCCAGACCGACGAGCGCGCTCGAGGAGACCCGCACCTCGAGGCCGCCGTGGTCGCGGCGCATCGCGGTCAGATCGCCGAGGCCGATCGCGGCGTCGCCGGTCGTCTCGCCGTAGACTGCGACCTTCTCGATCGAGACGGGGAGCGCAATTTCGCGCTTCATCTCGACGCGATCGACGTCGGCGCCCGACCTGACCTCGAACGCGATCAGCGCCGCGCCGGGCTCCACGGCCTTGACCGGGAACCGGACCTCCAGCTGGCCGCCGCGCGGCATCGTGACGGTGCGCGCGCTCGGGCCTGTCAGCGTGAGGCCGGTCGCGTTCATCTTGACGTCGACCTTCATCGGCGACGTGTCGCGGGTCTTCTCGTCGAGCTTCGACGAGACGATGACGCTCGCCTCGAGCGCGTCGCCGACGCGGAGGAGGCGCGGGAGCGCCGGGCGCGCCATCAGGCGGCGGTACGTCGTGATGCGCGACTCGCCCGAGCCGAAGCGATCGTCGGCGGCGGCGGCGACGGCCATGATCCGGAAGGTCGTGAGGTTGTCGGGGAGCTTGAACGAGAAGCGGGCCCGGCCGGCCTTGTCGGTCCTGCGCCCCGCCTCGAAGAAGGCCGTCGTCCGGAAGTCGGCGCGCTTGTGCGCGCCGCCGCCGTCGCCGCCGTCGTCGCCCTTGTCGAACCCGTCGCCGGGCCCCCGCGCGAGGGCGTACTCGTAGCCCAGCGGCGAGACGCGCTCGCCGGCCTTCATCGGGAGGATGCGCCCCAGCCCTTCGCGGTTGTCGAAGGTGAAGACGGACATCTTGCGCCGTCGCACGAAGGCGGGGAGCGGATCGGGCGTGACGTAGCTCGTGAGCGCGAGGACGCCCTCGTCGACGACGTAGAAGGTGAGCGCGCTCTCGACGGGCTTGCCCTCGCGGTCCCTCACGACGACGTCGGCCTCGACGGTCGCGCCCGGCGGGTACTCGCGCTTCGGATCGGTGACGCTCACGCTGAGGCGGTGGGCGTCTTCGTTGACCCGGAGCTCCGCCCAGCCGAAGCGGAACTCGGGGCCGCCGAGGTCGGCGCCTGCGGCCGGCGCGGCCTGGATGCGGCCGCGGACGGCGACCACGCTGACGAACGCGTTCGGGTAGAAGTCGGGCCGGACGGGGACCTCGATCACGGGGACGGCGCCCTTGATCGGCACGACCCGCCGCCAGAGGACGCCGTTTCGCTCCACCGTGACGAGCGCCTGGCCCTCCTTGAACGGGCTCCGGAGGAGCACCTTCGCCGTCTCGCCGACGTCGTACGTCGGCTTGTTCACCTCGAGCTTGATCCCGTGCCGGTCGTCGGCCGCCCACGCGCCCGCGCCGGCGGGCGCGTCCTCGGTGCCGTAGATGGCCATGCTGGCGCGCACGGTGTTGTTCGCGGCGTCGCTCGCGGTGGCGCGGACGACGAAGTAGCCGGCGCGGGGGACATGCAGCGAGCAGCCGCCGGTCGTCGCCGTGGTGGTCGCGTCGCACGCCGACACGACCGTGTCCTCCGCCCGCGTCTGACGGAGCGGCCGGCCGTCGGGCTGCTCGCCGGTGACGCCGCTCCAGCGCCGCTCGACGAGCTCCACCTTCACGCGGACGCCGGCGCGCCGCGCGCCCGTCGGATCGAGCGCGGCGACCTCGGTCTTCAGCGGGGTGCCCGCCGCGACGAAGCGCTCCTTCGGCGTGCGGATCCCGACGTAGAACGCCGCCGGGTGCACGACGGCGCTCGCGCGCGCCGAGACGTCGTTGCGCGACATGTCCTGGACGTCGGCGTCGAAGACCACGCGCTCCGGGCGACGCTGATCGTCGAAGGTGAGGGCGACCTTCCGCGTGAACGAGCCCTTCGCGTCGAGCGTCCCGTCCTGGCTGTCGATCTCCTCGGCGGCCTTCGTCTCGTCGGGGTAGTCGCCGGTGAAGACGTCGTCGGTGAGCGTGAGCTCGTCGGCTCCCGGCGGCGTGAAGGGCACCTCTTGCCGCGAGACCGTCGTCGTGACGCTCGCCCCCTGCATCGGCGCGCCGTAGAGGTAGTCGCCCTGGACCGCGAACGTCGCGGTGTCGCCGCGGACGTACCACGGCTTGTCGGCCTCGGCGGTGAC
>JAHBWA010000232.1 GCA_019637195.1 Labilithrix sp.
GTGGCACTTGCCGCACGAGAGCTGGCCCGGCTGCGAGTAGAGCGAGTTCTTCCACTCGTCGAACGTCCGCTCGATGTGGGCGCCGTGGGGCGTGACCACGTCGTGGCAGGCGCCGCACAGCGTCGACGACTCGGGGCTCTCGCGATCGTGCAGCGGCGAGTGCGCGCCGCGGTGGGGCATCGACGCGATCGGATCGCGGATGCCGCCGCGCATCACGCCGTCGTCGGCGAGCCGGATGGGGTTGTTGTGCGTGCCCTCGACGGCGTCGGCGGCGTGGCAGAAATAGCAGGTGACGCCGCGGACGGCCGTGGGGAGCTCGGCGAGGTTCGAGCCGTCCTTGGTGAGGCCGAGACGGAGCGCCATCGGCGCGTGGCAGCCGACGCAGAAGTCCGCAGACTCACCGTTGGTCTCGCGGAGCATCCGCTTGTTCATCGCGACGAACACGGGATCTTCGGCGGCGTAGGCGTGCATGCTGCTCGACCACTCGCGAAACTGCTCTTCGTGGCACGGGAGGCAGTTGTTGGGGTCGAGCAGCGCCTGGCCGGTGAGGGTGATCTTCGGCCCGGGCTCCTCGTTGTCGCAGGAGGTCGCGGCGAGGGCCGCCGCCGCGAGCGCCGACACGACGACGGTGATGCGCGTCCTCATCGGCGGGCTCCGTCTGCGATCCACTTGATGATCGCGCAGCTCTCGCCGTCCGTGAGCGCGCGCCCCGGCGGCATGCGCACGGTGCCGTCCGTCGCGAGGACGCGGTGGACGACGACGCTGCACGCCGGCTCGCCCGCGCGCAGCTTGCTCGTGATGCCGGCGTAGCCGACGTCGGGATCGCTGAAGTCGACGCCGCCTTGCTTCCCGCTCGACGTGTGGCAGGCCGCGCCGCCGAGGCCGCAGCTCGGCTGGAACGTGTTGGCGTAGAGCGCGTCGTACGTCGGCTCGAAGGCGGGGGCGCACGACGGGTCGACGCCGGCGTCGAGGCACGCGGGCGCGGGCTCGGTCGCGCTGGGGCTGGAGCAGCCCAGCGAGCTCGACAGGAGCGAGCTCGAGAGCGTCCAGATCACGGCGGTTGCGAAGAGAAAGGCGCGAGGGGCGCGCATCACGGCTCCAATCCGACCTCTTAACTGGCACGTCGAGGGGATCGCGCCAAGCGCGATGACGATTCGCCCGCGCCATGTCGGGGCGCGCCGACGTGCCCGAGCGCGAGGCGTCATCGCTCGCCGACGGCGAGCGTCATAAAGCGTCGCGTGTTGCCCCACTCACCGACGTGCGTCGCTCTGCTCGCTGCATCGTATGGCTGCTGCGTCTCATCGTGCTGCTCGCGCTCGCTCCGCGCGCCGCGTCGGCGTGCGCGGTCTGTGGAGCCGCGGACAAGACGCTCGCGGCGCGCGGAGAGGAGGTGCCGTTCGCCGGGCGCGTTCGCGCGACGCTCGACGGCCGCGCCGCGGCGTTCGCAGCGCGGCGCGCGCCGCTGCGCGTCGTCGAGCTCAGGCTCGTGCCCGGCGCGGCGATCGCGCTCGACGAGGACGTCCTCCTCTCGGCCGAGCTGCCGCTCCTCCGTCGATCGCTCGTGAGCGAGGGCGCGGCTCCGCGGCTCACGGCCGACCGGCTCATGCTCGGAGACTTCGAGGCGCGGGCCTCGTACGTCGGGTATCGGACGCGGGCGCACCGCCTCTCGTTTCACGGCAGCGCGAAGGCGCCGACCGCGCCGATCGACCGCGATCCCTCCGGCGGATTCGTCCCGACCGATCTCCAGCCGGGGTGCGGGTCGATCGTGCCTGCGGTCGGCGCGACGTACACGGTCACCGGGCCGCTGCTCACGCTCTGGACGAGCGCGTCGCTCCTCATGCCGGTGAGCGTGCGCGGAGGGCCGCACCCCGGAGACTCGCTCCGCGCGTCGGCGACGGCGCAGCTCCAGCCGCATCGCCTCCTCGCGGGGCGCGCGTCGGTCCACGGGCGCCTCGACTCGGCCGGCGACGTCGACGACCGAGTCGATCCACGCTCCGGCGGCGCCTCGGTGTTCCTCGCGTCGGAGCTCGTCGCGAGCCCGGTGGACGACCTCGTCGTCAGCGTCGGCGCAGCCTTCCCGCTCGTCCAGGAGACGCGAGGTCACCGCGTGACCGCGCCGATCGCGCTCGTCGGGATCGGGCTCGATCTCTGACGCCCTAGCGCGGCGCGCGGAGGTCCGCGCCGTGCGAGCGGAGGAGCTCGGCGGCGAGCTCGGTCGACCCGCGGTCCGTCTTGCGCGGGGCCGTCGTCACGTCGCCGGCGAGCAGCGGCACCAGGGCGTCGCGCACGGCGGGCGGCAGGACGACCTCGACGTACTCGAGGGCGGTCCCGTGGAGGCGCGCGTCCTCGGAGCAGAGCGCGCGGTAGGCGATCGAGAGCGGCTCGCGCTCGAGGACGAGGCCGAGGACGCCGAAGACGTGCCCGAGGCCACGCCGGATCACGGCGATCTCCGCGGCGGACGGCGGCGTCGCTCGTTCGGGGCGAGGTGCGCTCGTCGCGGCACCGTCGGCCTCGCGCGCGCCGCCGGCCGGATCCACCTCATCGGCGCCGTCGCCGCGCGGCTGCGCCCAGGTGGCTCGGCCCAGCGTCAGCTCGTGCAGCGCGGCGTCGAGCACCGCGTCGCGGTCGAGCGTTATCGCCGGCTCGTCGACGAGCTGGGCGAGCGCGATGGCGATCTGGGTGCGCACCTCGAACACGGGATCGCGCAGCGCGGAGAGCAGCCCCGACGCGGCGCGCTGCGTGCGACACACCTTGATGATCCGAGGGATGCGCCGGCGCACGCGCGGGTCGACGTCGGCGTCGAGCAGGTGATCGAGCAGCATGCCCTCGACGCGCGGCGCGGCCTTGCGGAGCGACCGCACGGCGTCGCGCACGACGGCGTCGTTCGCGAGGAGCGGCACGACGAAGGGCGCGAGCGGCGGAGGTAGCGGCGCGGCGAGCGCCCGCTTGATCGCGGCCGGATCGCCCGAGCGGAGCGCGGCGCCGCGCGCGAGGAGCTCGTCGCTCGGGTCGAAGGGGGGCCCGAGCTCGCCGACCGGCGCGCGCGCGGAGGCGGGCGGCGGGCTCGGGCTGGAGGCGCCGCGGCGCTCGGCGTCGCCGCGTTCGTCCGCGCGCCGATCGAACCGCTCGATCCGCTGGAGCAGCTCCTCGCGATCGAGCAGGGCGGTCGTCTCGGCGAGCGTCTGCCGCGTCGTCAGGTCCTCGGCGTCGGCGTCGTCCAGCGAGATCGCGCCCGACTTGAGGCTCGAAGCGAGCGCGGAGACGTATCCCTCCTGGAGGCGTCCGGCGATGAGCCAGGCCGCGCCGGTCGTCGCCAGCACGCCGAGGAGCGCGAGGCGCGTCTGGAGCTCGAGCGGCGCGAGCCGCGCGACGATGAAGAGCATCCCGCTCCCGAGCGCCGTGCCGATGCGGTCGACCCCCACGTCGATCAGCGTCTTGGTCGCGCGCTTCTTGCCCGACGGGAGGGGCGTGTAGAGCAGCTCGTAGGCGGAGCGGTAGAGCGAGCCGCGCGTTACTCCCTCGACGACGCGGAGGACGAGCACGGGCCAGAAGAGCGGGAAGACGAGCGCCAGCGCGGCGACCGTGGCCACGCCGAGCGGCTGCATCCGGATCGTTCCGCCGAGGCCGCGCTTCTCGAGGACGAAGCGCGTGAGCGCCGTCTGCGCGGCGAACGAGAGGACCCCGACCACCATGTTGAAGAGCGCGAAGAAGCCGAGCAGCTCCTGGCCCTGGCCGTACCGCTGGGTGGCGTGGGCGCTGAGGAGCCAGTCGAGGAGCGCCTGGACGATCGCGACCGCGCCGACGAGCATCGCCAGATCGCGCAGGTAGGGTGCCACGCCGAGCACGCCGAGGCCGTCGCGGGTCACGTTCTCACGCGGCCTCGCGCGCCCCGTCGCGCGGGCGGTCCGGAACGAGCCCCACAGCCCGACGACGCTCATCGTCGCGAGCAGCGCGAGCATCATCGGGACCGAGATGTGCGCCGACGCGCGCCAGACCAGGAGGCCGCCGACGATCCCGCCGACCGTTCCGCCGCTCGTGATGCGGCCGACGAGCTGCTTGGCCTCGTGCGGATCGAAGCGCTCGTTCACGAGGGACCAGAAGGCGCTGCCGATGGCGGCGCCGAGGACGGCGGTGTGCGCGTAGACCGCGATCGCGGTCGCGCGCTCGCTGCCGAGGCTGATCGCCCACTCGACGAGGAAGAGCGCCGCGGACAGCGCGAACGTCGCGGGGACGACGCGAGCCGGTCCCCAGCGCGTGAGCACGCGCGACATGACGATCATCGAGAGCGCCGAGACGAACGCGGCCGCGAGCATCGCGGCCGGCAGGAGCGTCAGGCCGAAGTGGGTGAGGAAGAGCGCATCGCGCGTCGCCTTCCCGGCGACGAGCTGCGCCACGAGCGACGCCGACGCGAGCATCGCCGGCCACGCGGCGCGGCGGGATTGCCTCGTAGCTCCGGCGTTGGACCCTCGCACGACCCGATCGCGAGCGTATCAACAAAGTCCGATCCACGGCGGGGCCGCGTCGCGGAGGACCCGCCGCGCGCGCCGCGCGCGCGGCGCCGACGGCGCTCGAGCGGCTCGCGGGCGGCGGAAGGGGCCCGTCAGCGGTCCGCGTCGCGGTGGCGTCGCGCGGCGAGGACGCTTCGGCAGTCCTCGTCGCGACGGCGCCTCGCGGCGGCGAGCGCGGCGAGCGCCGTGACGACGGCGAGCGCGCCGGAGCGGTCGATCGGCCGAGGGCTCGCCGCGCAGCCCGCGCTGACGACGTCGGCGTCGCGCTTCTTCGAGCGCTTCGTCGTCTCGTCGCCCTCGTCGTCGGTCGGGTCGTCGCGCGGAGTGTCGCTCGAGCCCGCGGCGCGGTTGCGGCCGTCGGGGGTCGTCCCGGCCGCCGTCGGGAGCGGATGCCCCGCCGCCGCCGCCGCCGCGCGGATGAGCGACTCGTGCGCCGCCGCGCTCGTCCAGAACGTCGGGCGGTCATCGCAGCGATCGTCGAGCCCCCGAGAGGCGACGGCGACGAGCCGCCCGGTCGCGTCGAGCAGCGGTCCGCCGCTGTCGCCGAAGCACGTGGACTCGGTCGTCGCGACCTCGTTCGCGGGCACGTTCATCGGGAGCGACTGGCCGCCCTTCGTCACGTAGCTGGTGCTCGCGGGGCCGAGCGCGAGGACCTTCACGTCCGTCCGCTGACGCCGGCCGCCGCGCTCTCCGTAGCCCACCGCGGTCATCACCTCCGCCGTCGTGGGGGGCGTGAAGCGCACCGCGCGGGGCGTCACGTTCGCGACGTCGGTGTCGAGCGCGACGAGCGCGATGTCGGCGCCGCAGAGGTCCGGCGCCGTCGGGACGAAGAAGCGGGTCGCGCGCGCGGCGTAGCCCTGCGCGTTCGCGTGGACGCCGACGGACACCGTGATGAGCGACACGCCGAGCTCGTCGCCGAGGGGGGCGCCGCACTCGGCGTTCGCGTTGTAGTAGGTCACGCAGTGTCGGGCGGTCAGCACGAGGTTCGGCGCGATCAACGTGCCGGTGCATCCGGGCCCGCCCGCTTCGCTCACGAGGACGATCGCGTCGTCCGCCGCCGTGGAGATCGAGCCGCCGACGATCGACTGTGTGCTCGCCTGCCGCGATTCGTGTTCGTCCGGCGCCGGCACGGCGCACGCGGCGACCGCACACATCGAGCCGGCGACGACCGGAAGGAGCCGCATCCAGCCGGAGGTTGCTGCACGATGTGTTCCGGGCAAGATGCCACGGGCCAAGACCGCGCGCACGGCCACGGCGCGACGCATCCCCGGCGAAGGGGCCGCCTCGCGCGGCCCGCGCCGCGCTCGCGGAGTCGGCGCGCGGAGCCCGTTGGAACGCGATGGACCTGCGGCCGGGCCGGCGTGGTTCGTGATGGACCTGTGCGCTCGTGTGCGCATGGGCAGAGATCATCCTCAGCGCCGTAGCCGCTCGGCGTCCCGCCGACGTCGGCTCCGACGGCCGCGCGGCCGCTCAGTCTTCGAGCGCGAAGCGGTACTTCGAGGTCGCGCCGTCCTGGACGACGACGCTCGCGGTGCGCGCCTTGCCGGTGGGCGGCTTGCAGGCGATCTGGTGCGGGCCGGCCGGGAGATCGAGGGCGGCGAGCGGGGTCGGGCCGTGCTCCTTGCCGTCGATCGTGATCGTGCACCAGCCCGGCGACGCGGCCAGGCTGAGGCGGCCCGAGCCCGACGCGAGCGACGAGTGGCTCTTCGCGCCGGGGAGCGAGTCGACGCTCACGGTCGGCGGATCGCCGCCCGGCTCGGACGTCGCGCGCGCGGCGCTCGACGGGCTCGGCGGATCGCCGGCGGGCGAGGGGGAGCTCGGCGTGACCGTCTCCGGCGCGCGCGCGGAGACCGTGGACGAGTCGTGGCGCGGCCGAGCCGCCACGACCGCGCCGATGCCGATGCCGCCGATGACGAGCGCGGCGCCCGCCGCGACGAGCCACGCGGGGTTGCGCTTTTTCGGCACGGAGACGATCGATGCGTAGGACGTGTTCGGCGTCTGCCAGGACGAGCCGCTCGGCGGAGAGGAGCCGTGCGCGGCCGCCCACGTGTCCGACGACGGGTTGTTCGGCGGGGGCGGGATGACGCTGATGCTGCCGGAGCTCGCCGTCGGAGCCATGCCCGGGATCGTGTCGCCCATGTGCGGGACCATCGCCGGGGGGCGATCGCTCGCGCGGAGCACGGGGAGCGCGTTCGTCGCGTCGGGATCCACGACGGCGGTGGCGATGAGCGGCGTGGGCAGGCGGATCGCCGAGCTCTCGAGCTCGGGCATCGCCTGGCGCATCATCGCGATGACGTCGTCGAACGTCTGCGCCCGCCGGCGGAGCTCGGTCTCCATGCACGCGCGCACGACGCGCCGGAGCGAGTCGGGGACGTGCGGGGCGCAGGCGTCGATCGCCTTCGGCTTCGTCGTGGCGATCTTCACGATGAGCGCGTTGAAGTTCTTCGCCTCGTACGCGCGGTAGCCGCAGAGCGCCTCGAAGAGGATCGCGCCGAAGGCGAAGACGTCGGTGCGGCCGTCGAGGTTCGACTCGCCGCGCGCCTGCTCCGGGCTCATGTACAGCGGCGAGCCGAGCACGGTGCCCGCGACGGTGAGCGCGTGGTTCGTGTCGTCCTCGAGGAACTTGCTGACGCCGAAGTCGAGGACCTTCGGGACCGCGACGCCCTCCTTGACCTTGTGGAGGTAGATGTTCGTCGGCTTGAGATCGCGGTGGACGATGCCCGCCTTGTGCGCGGCGGCGAGGGCGTCGGCGACCTCGATCATCACGATGGCGAACTCGTAGAGCGTCATCGGCGGCGTCTGCCGGCGGAGCCCGACCTCGAGGGGGAAGCCGGTGAGCAGCTCCATCACGAGGAAGAGCTGGTTCTGCTCGGTCTGGCCGACGTCGATGACGTCGATGATGTTCGGGTGGTTCACGCGCGCGGAGACCTTCGCCTCTTTCAGGAAGCGCGCCGCCGCCTCGGGCGTCTTCGCCACCTGCGCGTTCATGAACTTGATGGCGATCTGGCGCTCGGTGAACGTGTTCGTCGCCGACCAAACCTCGGCCATCCCGCCGCTGCCTAGCGGTTGGTTCAGCCGGTACTTGCCTGCGACGATGTCTCCCCGCTGCATCCTGATCCCGTCCTCGTCTGGACCCCGTGACTTCAGGGGTCCCACGACCGCGTGCTCACGCGATCGTCATACCTCCGTCGATCACAATGGCCTGTCCGGTCAAGTAACTGGCGGAGTCCGACGCGAGGTACAGGGCGCAGCCGGCGATCTCGTCGGGCTGTCCGTAGCGCTTCATCGGAGTCATTTTCAGCACTTCGTCGAGGAGCGCGTCGTTCTTGAGCACCGCGGCGGCGAACTTGGTGTCGACGAAGCCCGGGGCGATGGCGTTCACCCGGATCTGGCTGGGGGCGAGCTCGTAGGCGAGGGTCTTGGTCATCGAGATGACCGCCGCCTTCGTCATCGCGTAGACGCCTTGGAGCGGCGACGCGACGATGCCCGCGACGCTCGCCATGTTGATGATCGAGCCCGGGGCCTTACGCTCGCGGAGGTGACGAGCGACCTCGCGGCTCATCCAGAAGTAGCCCTTCGTGTTGACCTCGAAGGTCTTGTCCCAGGCGCCCTCGTCGACGTCGAGGATCGCGCCGAAGTACGGGTTCGTCGCGGCGTTGTTGACGAGCACGTCGACCTTGCCGAAGAGCTCGATCGCGGTCCGGACGAGCGCGACGCACTCGTCCTCGCGGCCGGTGTGGGCGGCCACGGCGGTCGCCGCGTCGCCGATCGAGCTCGCGACGGCGGTGACGCCTTCGAGCTTGCGTGACGCGCAGACGACGCGCGCGCCGTTCGCGGCGAAGGTCCGCGCGATCGCCTCACCGATCCCGCGGCTCGCGCCGGTGACGATGGCGACCTTCCCTTCGAGCGTGATGGATGTAGTCATCAGAGCGTATTCGGGCCCCTCGATAGCACGAACGCCGACAGGCGGCAGGTGCGCGGCCTCGGGCGTTCGAAAAATCGCGTAATGCGCCGCGTTACCTCTCTCCCCGACGGATCGTACCGCAGTTCCCCCGGCGCCGCGCCACCCGCGTGAGGCCGCGGGCCCGCGGCTGCGACCGCGCCGGAACCCGGAGGCGGCGCCGCGCCTGGCGTGGGCGGCGCGCGAGCGCTGCGAGCCGTTCGGCGTCGAGCCGTGAAAGCCGGGCGAGGCTTCGGCCAGGCGCCAGTCGAAGGCGGTACCCGCGTGGCGTGGCGACCGTCGCCCGCGGGCGGGCGCGCGCGCTCAGCCGACGAACGCGCCGAGCTCGCGGAAGCGGTCGTAGCGGTCGCGAACCAGCTCGTCGGGCGTCCGCTCGAGCAGCTCGGACAGCGTCTCGCGGAGCGCGGCGTCGACGCTCCGCGCGGCGCCGTGCGGGTCCTGGTGCGCGCCTCCGGCGGGCTCTTCGATCACGCGGTCGACGACCTTGAGCGACAGCAGCTCGGGCGCCGTCATGCGCAGGCGGGTCGCGGCCTCGTCGGCCTTGCTCCCGTCCTTCCACAGGATCGACGCGCACCCCTCCGGCGAGATCACGCTGTAGGTCCCGTACTCGAGCACGTGGACGCGGTTGGCGACGCCGAGCGCCAGCGCCCCGCCGCTGCCGCCCTCGCCGAGGATGGTCGCGATGATCGGCACCGGCGCGCGCGACATCGCCGCGAGGCACGCGCCGATGGCCTCGCTCTGCCCGCGCTCCTCGGCGCCGAGGCCGGGGTAGGCGCCGGGCGTGTCGATGAACGTCAGGATCGGCAGGCCGAAGCGCGACGCGAGCTCGTACATGCGCCGCGCCTTCCGGTAGCCCTCGGGGTGGGGCATACCGAAGTTGCGCTTGACGTTCTCCTTCGCGCCGCGGCCCTTCTGGTGGCCGACGACGACCACGCTCCGGCCGTGGTAGCGCGCGACGCCCGCGACGATCGCCGCGTCGTCCGCGAAGCCGCGGTCGCCGTGGAGCTCGAGGAAGTCCTCGAAGAGGTGCGTGACGTAGTCGAGCGTGTAGGGGCGGTTCGGGTGCCGCGAGAGCTGCACCTTCTGCCAGGGCGAGAGATCGGCGAAGAGCTCACGCGCGAGGCGCCCGCACTTCTCTTCGAGGCGGCGCAGCTCGAGCTCGAAGCGCTTGTCGTTCTCGGCGAGCGCGCGCAGCTCCTTCACGCGAGCGACGAGCTCGACGACGGGCTTTTCGAAAGGCAGGACGTGGGAGGCCAACGGGACGGCTCATACACCGCCCTCGACGGCGGGCAAAACGAAGACAGCGCGCGCGCACGAAGACGCAACGCGCCAAGCTCACCAGGCGCGGCTCGTCGCGACGCGCGCAGGAAGACGCAGCGCGCCGCGCTCGCCGCCGCCGGCGGCTCATCACCGGCGGCGCGCAGACCGGCGGGCGCGCAGCTCGCCGTCGGTTCCGGCTCCGCCGGGGCGGGCCGCGGGCTGTCGTTCGGGGAAACAGACCGTGCGGTCTGGACATCTCGGGCTGAGGCGGAAAGACCGCAAGCGAAGCCGCGGAACGCGCGTTATTTCAGCAGCTTGCTGTCGATCTTGAATGGACCTCGTCCTGCATGCGGCGCGGGGGCTGCGGGGAGCGCAGCGCAGGGCGCGCCCGCCGGCGGTCCTGGTCGCGCTCAATCCGCGGATCGGACGTCGTGATCGGGGTGCACTCGGGCCGCGCGGTGCTAGAGCGCGGCCAGTAAGAGAGGTAGGGGCGAGTGGGTTTTCGGGGCGAGACGACGAACGGGAAGGTCGACGGAGGCGCGGGGCGCGTGGAGATCGATCCGCGCGCGCGCGACGCAGCCGACGCCGCCACGCCGAAGGCTCCGCCGACGCGGCGCACGCTCACGTTCCCGACGTCCGACGTGCTCCGCGTCCCGAGCGCACGTCGTCGAGAGGACGCCGCCGGCGCGCGCTCGCTCTTCACGGCCGAAGCGCCCGAGGCCACGCTCCTGCGTGCGGTGGGGGGCTACGAGAGCTCCGGGGACCTCGGCGCGCCGCGCGATGCCCTCGCGGAGCGTCCGAGCGATCGGGCGGGCGATGCGCTCGCGGAGCGTCCGAGCGATTTGGCGGGTGATGCGCTCGCGGAGCGTCCGAGCGATTTGGCGGGTGATGCGCTCGCGGAGCGTCCGAGCGAGCGCTCGACGGTGCCGACGCTCGCGTCGAACGGCGTCGTGTCCGACTCGAGCGCGAGCCTCCTCGAGCTGTCGGCGTCCGAGCTCGAGAGCGTGCGCGACCTCGCGACGCTCGCGCGCGCGCGCTTCGCCGCGCCGCCGCTCCCGAAGCTCGATCTCGCTGCGCCACCTCATGGCCTCGAGACGGCGCGCGACGATCTCACCGCGCCGCGCGACGGCCTCGACGCGTCGCGCGCGATCACCGAGCGACCGCCCCCGGACGACGCGCCGCCGTCGCGTCGTCGTCGGCGGCGCGCCGCGTTCGGGCTCGCCGTCTCGCACGCGGTCGTCGCGGCCGTCGTGGCGCTGGTCGCCGTCTCGGGCCGGTCGTCGTCGCAGAGCACGATCGTGCGCGAGCCGAACGTCGCGCTCTCGGAGCGGACGCCGCTCGCGAGCCCGGCCGCCGCGTCGCGCCCGGCGCCTCCTTCCGGTGGCTGCGCCACCTCCGGCGGCGCTCGCGTGCTCGCCCCGCGCGCGCAGATCGGGCCGGGCCTCGACGTGACGGTGCTCGAGACCGGCTTCGGCGTCGCGCTCGCGTCCGGGACCAGGGAGGCCGTCGGCCTGCGCGTCGAGGGCTCCGGCCTCCGCATCGCCGAGACGGTCCGCGTGAAGTCGCCGTCGCTCGTGAGCCACGCGGTCGTCGAGTCGGGGGGCGACGACGACAGCGAGGGGCTCGACGTCCGCGTCGACGAGGGCGAGGTCCGGACCGTGGCCGGCGGCGGCGACGGGCCCGGCTTCCGCATCGTCGCTCGCGGCGGCGCGATCACGGCGCTGCTCGACGATCTCCGCGGTGCCCGCGCGCGGACCCTCTGGGCGCTGCCCGGCGCGTCGTTCGCGCGTACGCCGTCTGCGGCC
>JAHBWA010000233.1 GCA_019637195.1 Labilithrix sp.
TTCCCGAGGCGCGCGCTCGTCGCGGGCCCCCGGTGTGCTTCCCGAGGCGCGCGCTCGTCGCGGGCCCCCGGTGTGCTTCCCGAGGCGCGCGCTCGTCGCGGCCTCGGGGATGTGCTTCCCGAGGCCGATCGATCAGCGGATGTTGCCGATCGCCGTCTTCACCGTGTCGTGCTCCGCCTTGAGGAGGTTCGACAGCGTCGTGAACTGCCGGTTCTGCGCGTTCACGGTCTCCTGCACGCGCAGGTAGTAGATGTTCATGTCCTGGCTCTGCTGGAGCGACGCCTCGATGCCGCCGCCGTCGCCTCCGGCGCCCACGCCGGTCCCCGGCGTCGCCGTCCCGGGGGCGGCCGGACCCGAGGCGCTCGAGAGGTTCGATCCGGTCGCGGTGACGCGCGCGCCGGTCGTGTCGATGCCCGCCCCGCCCGACATCGGGCTCATCGCGCCGGACATCGGGGCCATCGGGACGCCGAGCGCGCCGCCCGGGCCCGTGGCGCCACGGACCGCGACCGCCATCATCGGCGAGCCGGGCAGGACGCGCATCGCCGACTCGGCGGATCGCACGACCGTGTTCGTGAGGACCTCGCCGAAGCGGGCCGCGCGCGGCGGCGTGGGCGTGACGCGCGCGGACGTGCTTGCGACCGCGACATCGGGACGAGCGGAAATCGTGCGGGATTCCATGATCGAGTTCTCCTTGGGCCTGCAGGGGCGTCGGATCCCGACGCCCGTCAGTGGGCTCCTCGTCGGCCGCGTGGCAGACGAGTTGCCAGGAAACGACCGAGGCGCGCGATCGCCCTTGGGCCGCCCGTCGCCGCGTCCGGTGGAGGTCGCTACGGGCTCGCCATCCCGATCTGACTCAACCCGTGTTGACGCCGCCCGCGCCCCGTCGCCGCGTCGGGTGGAGGTCGCTACGGGCTCGCCATCCCGATCTGACGTCAACCCGTGTTGACGCCGCCCGCCCCGTCGCCGAGTCCGGTGGAGGTCGCTACGGGCAGCGGAGGCGGCACTCCATCACGGCGTCGAAGCGGCAGAAGTTGGCCGAGAGGCCCGGCAGGGCGCTCTCGGGCCCCTTGCAGCCGAAGCGGCAGCCGTTGCTCTGGCCGGGCTCGGCGTTGACCGCGTAGCCGTCGGTCGTGCAGCGGCCGTCGCCGCACTGCGCGCGCTCGGTCTTGCAGGACGCGACGACGTAGTCGGGCGGGCACGTCCACTCGCGGCGGGTCGAGGCATAGTCGGGCTTGCGGCCCGAGCCGCTGTCGACGTGCTCGTGGCGCTTGAAGTCGGCCTTGCCGGTGCGGACGCGCGACACGACGCGCACGCTCTGCGTCTTCGGCGTCACCGGCGCGCTCTCGTCGCGCGGGTAGAACTGGACGGTGTCCTCGCGCGTCTGCGCCTGGCACCCCGACGTCTGGCCGGCGGGTGTCCAGCTCAGCGGGACGTCGACGCTGCCCAGCGCGGGGACGGCGAACGTCTGCTCGCCGAGCGTGGCGCGCAGATCGAGCGCCGCGCGGTTGACGACGTGGAGCAGGCGGGTCTCCTCGCGACCGAAGGGGACCTCGCCGAAGTCGATCGTCGCGGGTGAGACCTCCGGCGCGGGGAAGGCGAATCTGCATACGTCGGCGAGCGGATAGACGGCGTACGCGATCGGCACCGGCGTCTTGACGCGGAAGGTCAGCGGCTTGCTCGCGCTCGCGGCGTTCGTCGCGCCGTCGAGCCCGTCGACCTCGAGGCCGCCTACGACGGTCTGCGTGATGCGCGCGTCCCGGGCGGCGACGCGCGCGCGCACGAAGTCGAGCGCCCGGCCGTGGAGCTCGCCGGCGCGCACGCGCATCTCGTAGGCGATGAGGCCGCCCACCTTCACGGCCCCCACGAAGTGGGTGGCGCGCCCGCACGAGCACGCGTCTCCGCCGAACGCGACGTCGCCCGAGGCGGTGAAGAACTGGGGGTCGCGATCGCGGACGAACGCGACCGCGACGAGGCTGATCCTGCGCTCGGCCGCCTCGGCCCCGGCCGAGAGCCAGGGCGCGAGCTCGGCGTCCGCCGCGACGAGCGCGTGATCGATCGCGACGCCCACGTACGAGAAATCGATCGTCGAGGCGTCGACGGCGGGAGCGGTCGCGGCGTCGACGGCGGGAGCGGTCGCGGCGTCGACGGCGGGAGTGGTCGCGGCGCGTCCGTCGATCTCCGCGCCGGCGCGCGGCTCGGCGCAGCGCGTGGGCAGGACGGTGAAGGCCCCGCCCTCGCCGCGCTGGACGCCGCGTCCCGGTGCCATCGAGCTCGCGGGATCGAGCAGGTACTCGTGGCGGACGTTGCCGAACGCGCTCGCCGCGGCGATGAGCCCTTCGGCGCGCCGGCACTCGGGCGAATCGACGCCCGCGCAGTCGCCCGCCCCGGCGGCCTTCGGCGCCGCCGGGGTCGGATCGAGGGGCACCCGCGGCGCGCCGCAGGCCGCGATCGCGAGCGCGACGGCACAGGCGGTCGCGGGCCGAAGCGCGGGCGTCATCGCAGCGCCTTGCGCGCCATCGCCACGCGATGCGAGCGCGCCCTTCGTGTCGTCGCGCGGGCGGTCTCCACGCGATGCGAGCGCGCCCTCCGTGTCGTCGCGCGGGCGGTCTCCACGCGATGCGAGCGCGCCCTCCGTGTCATCGCGCGGGCGGTCTCCGCGCGATGCGAGCGCGCCCTCCGTGTCATCGCGCGGGCGGCTTCCACGCGATGCGAGCGCGCCTCGCGCGCCGGTCGGACGGGAGCGGCCCTTCGTCGTTGAAATAGAGGACGCCGCCGTGGAGCACGAGCGCGACGTCGAGCGAGGGCGGGCCGTCGAGCGTGAGGAGCGCGGCGCCCTTCGGCGGCTCGGCCGCGAGGTCGACGGCGTCGAGCGAGATCGCGTCCGGCGTGCTCCGCGCCACGACGGCGCGCATGCCCGCGGTCGACTCGAGCGCGACCGCGGTCGCGGCGCCGTCGGCCACGAGGGGGATGCGCGCCGGCTTCGCGACCGGCTTGCCGGCCTCGTCGAGCCGCGCCCAGAAGGCGCCGTAGCCGCTCGAGCTGGGCGTCTCCGAGCCCAGCGGCGCCTCCTCGACCCAGGCGATCGCCACGCCGTTCGGCTCTGCCGCGAGCTGCGGGGTGCGCGAGTGCGCGGCCGTCGCGAGGAGCCGCTGCTCGTCGAACACGCGCTTGGCGTCGCGCATCTTCACGGCGGAGACGAAGACGTCCGCGTGTCCGTCACGCGGGCTCTCGCGCGAGTCGGCCCAGGCGAGCCAGACGGCGTCGCCGTGGGCGAGCGCGACGAGATCGCTCGCGTCGCCGGGAGCCTTGGTGATTCGCTCCTCCCGCGCGATGCGTGAGAGATCGGTCGAGACCTTGGTGGCGTAGACCTCGCCGCGGCCGTCGCGGCCGTCGACCCACGCGACGATCCAGCCGCCGCCCGCCCACGTGATCGTGACGTCGGAGGCGTCGCCCTTGGTCGTGGTCAGCTGGACGTCGCTCATCCGCCGTCCGCGCTTGTCGATGCGCGTGACGTGGACCTGGGGCTCGCCGCTCTCGCGCGCGACCCACGCGACGGCGCCGCCGTCCTCCGGCTTGTCGCCGCCGGCGATCGCGACGCTCCCGACGTGGAGCGCCTTGTTCGTGAGGATCGAGGGCGCCGTCGTGGCGCCGTCTTCGCCGACGATGCGCGTCGAGAGCGTGTACGGCGTGGACTTCGTCTCGTCGCCGGCGATGCGCCGCGGCGCGTGGTCGGTGGCCTTCGCGCTCAGCATCGCGACGATGCTCGCCTCGCCGACGCGCGCCGCCGCGATGTCTATGACCGTCTCGCCCGAGGCGATCGCCGTGATGTCGACGACGTGCGGGCCGTCCGGTCGCGGAGCTTCGGGGCGCGGGGGCTCGGGCTTGGCGTTCACGCGCGGGCGGATCGCCGCCGAGCGGATGCGTGACGGCGTCCCCGGCGGTCCCGGAGACGCCGCGAGCGTGAAGCACGCGTCGCCTTCGCAGGACATCGCCCAGCCGAGCGTGGCCGGATCGGTGAGGAACGTGAGCGGCTCGCGCTGGACGACGGACATCTTGTCGTCGGTGCGGAGGACCGTCGCGACCGCGTTCGCGTTGAGGCAGGCGGTCGAGTCCCGCTCGCAGTCCGCGGTCGTGGCGAGCACGGCGAAGCCGGTCGTGGTCGCCGCGAGCTCGGGCTGCCCGCGTCCGACGACCTCCAGCGAGAGCGGGCGCTTCTCGAGGACGAGCGTCTTGCCGAGGCGCGCGGCGTGGACGCGGCGCGTCTCTCCCTTGCGGCGCGCGGGCGCTTCGAACATCACCGCGACGCCGGCCGGACCGCTCGCGAGCGCCAGCAACGACGCGCCACCTCGCGCCTCGGCGATCTTCCGCGGCGGCTCGATCACGTTCGAGCCGTCGAGCGTCGCGAGCGCGACAGCGGGCTCGGCGGTCGTGCGGTCCGTCCACGCGAAGACGAAGCGCGACCCGTCACGCGCGACCTCGACGTCCCCGCTGACGATGGGCTTGTTCGTGATCGTCACGGGCGCCGCGCTCGCGTGGCCGTCGACGTCGAGGCGGTGGAAGGAGAGCGTCCCGCCGGGGCGGGCGGCGCGGAGGAGGTGGTCGTCGACGGGCTTCGCCTTCGGATCGCGGGCGACGGCGTCGACCGTGGAGACGCCGACGCCGCCGGGGATCTCGAGCGCGTGCCAGCCGACGATGCCGCGCGCGACCCGCGTGGGGACGCCGCGCACCTTGCCGTTCGTGTCGAGCGCGGACGCGATCAGGTTGGCGTCGTTGCCGCGCGTCTCCTCGGCCCAGAGGCACAGCGCGCCCTGATCGGTCGGGATCGCGTCGATCCAGACGATGTCGTCGTTCGTGCGCGTCAGCTCGACCGGCTTCGAGCGCGGGACGCCGTCGTCGCCGACGGCGACGGACCAGAGCGACTTGCCGCGGTCGGTGAGCGAGGTCCACGCGACGACGAAGCCGGGCGCCGGGCCGCGCATCGGGCGGACCACCAGCATCGTCGTGTCGATCGAGACGTGGGCGGCGACGGTCTCGCCGCCGCGCGGTGAGCCCTTCGGCCCGACCGGCACGACGAGGACCCGCCGCCCGGCGCCCTCGGCGACGGTCACCCAGGCGACGAGGCCGGCGGCGGCGGGACCGGAGTCGCGCCGCGCCAGGAACGGGCCGAGCGTGCGCTCGCCGACCGAGGCGACCATGTAGCCGGAGACCGGCGGCTCGGCGCCCGCGGCCCTCCGCGCGACCGCGGCGCGCCGGTCGTCGTCGATCCCGACGGGGCTCTCTGCGCCCTTGCCGCCGCACGCCGCGAGGACGAGCGCGAGGGCGAGCCCGGCTCGCCGCGCTCCGGTCACTGCAGGATCTCCTCGTACGTCTTCGTGACCGTGATGACGCCCGCGTGGCTCCGCGGGAACGCGGCGTCCTTCAGCGCGTCTTGCACGCACGCCTTGAGCTCGGCGTCTTCCTTGCCCTTCGACGTCACGCCGAGCAGCGTGCCCTCCATGTCGATCCCGAACGAGACGGTGACGCGCTCGCGGAGGAGGTTCTTGCGCGCTCGGAAGTCACGCACGCAGGCGCCGATGGCGCCGCCCTTCTTGTCGACCACCGCGGAGATGAGCGTCGTCGCTTCGGCGGCGGAGCCGGCGAAGGCTCGCTCCTGTCCGGCGTCGCTCCCGGCGTCCGCGCCGTCGTCGGCGGCGGGGGTGCTCGCGTTGCTCGCTTGCGCGGGGGCCGCGCCCGCACAAGCGTTCATCAGCGAGAGGGCGGCGATCGCCGCGACGAGAGCACCACAGGACCAAGCAAGAGGACGCACCACAGCTACCTTCTCCCCCCAACTCGCGAGGAGGCTACCACGTTCCCCGGGGGCGCCCGCGGGCGAGCCTTCGCCGGCTCCGCGCGCGGTCGACCGCCTCGCGACGTGCGGCGACGCGCCCGCGACTCGAGGAAGGCGGGCCGTCAGCCGGGGGCGCGGAGGAGGCGCGTGATGTGACGCCGCTCCCACTCGAGCGCGCGGTCGAAATTGCGAAACCGGCGCTCGCGCTCCAGAAACTCCGGCGGGTGGAGGACGCGCCGCGCGATCTGTCCCTTCGCCGAGGCGATGTTCGAGCTCGCCTGGCGGATGTTGCCGCGCGCGGACGGGATCATGTGGTGGAGCATCTCGTGGTAGACGACGTACGCGACGAAGTACCGAGGCACCCACGGGCGATCGAGCACCGGATGGATGCGAATGAGCCGCTCCAGGCTCGAGTAGCTCCCGAGCTTGATCGCCTGACGCGGCTTGCGATTGGAGCGGGTGATCCGGCGCCCCCACGTGATGAGCGCGTGACAGCCGCCGTCGAAGTAGCGCTGGTTCAGCTCGTTGAACAGCGCGAGGAGGTCGTGGTGCTCGCCCTTCGCGTGGAGCGGGATCGCGCGTGGCCTCCGCCGGGCGAGGCGACCGCCGTTCGCGTCGATGTAGTGGCCGATGATCTGGCTCGCGTCGCGGTCACCGCGCGCGACGTAGCGAACGAGCGCGTCGAGCACCAGCGGCGGCGCGTCGAGGAACATGTGGTGGATGCGCGCGTGGAGCACGCCGCTCTTCAGCGCGTGCGAGATGATCGAGTGGCGGTTGTCCGTGATGGACAGCACCACGAGCCGCCCGGGGCAGGCCGCCTTGAGCCGCCGCTCGAGCGCCTGGCGCGCGCCCTCGTGGACGAAGAGCTGCGGCGCCGCCGACGGGAAGACGAGCGCGAGCTGGGCGCTGAGCCGCTCGGGGACGCGAATCGCCGCCGCGATCCCGCGTGGGAGCGTCGCCGCCCGGGCGACGGCCGCGCCGCTCCGTGACCAGCGCGGAGCCAGCCATCGATCGAGCTCGGGGACGCTGCTTCGCGCGCTCATCGGAGGGGCCTCTATGCGGGGTAAGGGACAGGTCCCGAGGTGTCAAGGAAGCCCGATTTCGTCTATAGTTAACGCTATATAGACCAGGGGTCAAATCCCCCCAACTAGCCCAAGATGGGCGTAGGGAAGTGTCGTCTCGGGCTAGTTTCGTGACCCTACGCGGAAGTGCTTGACCCGGCCTCTACGGGGCGCCAGGGCCGCATCCGGTGGGGGCCGAGCGGGACGAAACGGAGGTGGTCAGTCGCGCTGCCACTGGAGCGACTTCGGATCGAGGATGAAGCGGAGCGCGGTGCTCGGCCGCCCGGCCGCCGCGGCGTCGGGCGCGGTCTCGATCTTCACGCCGACGACCATCGACTTCAGCATGCCCTGCTCCGGCTGGCGGCCGATCAGGCGGGACACGAGCATCGAGAGGTCGGGCTCGTGGCCGACGACCATCGCGCGCTTGCGCCCGGCGCGCGCGAGCTCGAGGACGAGCCCGAGCGTGTCGCCGCCAGGCGCCATCTCGCGCCGGATCTCGACCGCGCCGGGGGCGCCGCCGGCGTCCTTGGCCTCGCGGACCCGCTTCTCGAGATCGGTCAGGGCCGCGACGATCTCCGCGGTCTGGAGCGCGCGGACGAGCGGGCTCGCGACGATCGTGAGCGGAGCTTCGCCGGCGGTGACGAGCGCGCGGGCCACTGCGCGAGTCCGCTCCCGGCCCTCCGGCGTCAGCGCGCGATCTCCGTCGCGGCCGGTCGGTGAGGTGTCCTCCGCGGGGCCGTGGCGCATCACGTAGAGCTTCACGCCGCGCATCCTATCGTCATCGACGCTCGCGCGTCACCCCGGTGGGGTGCTCGGATTTTTGCCTCTTCACTCGGGCGACAGGCCCGATCGCCGCCGAGCGGTAATGATCCTCGGGCCTGCGGGGGGAGCGCCGTTTCGTGCGCCCGCTCGCGGAAGGAGGTCCAGATGCGGAAGGTCGATAGGGGAGCGTCGTCGCGGCGCGGTGAGCGCCGCGGGGGAAGCAAAGGGTGGCACGTCGCGCTGCTGGCGGGCGTGCTGGCGGCGTGCGGTTCGGAGAGCGCGCCGAAAGAGGGCACGCTGACCCTCCCCGTCGACACGTCGCTGGCGCCGGCGGAGCGCACGATCGGCTCGCGCGCGGTCGCTCGCGTGGTGGGCGAGAGCGGCGTCGCGATGGACTTCTTCCTCGGGGAGCTCGTCGTCGCCACCGACGACACCGCGAAGCTCGACGCGTTCGTCGCGCGCTGGGGAGGCAAGGTCGTCGCGAGCACCGACGGCGCCGGCGGCGCTCCGCGCGTTCACCACGTCACGCTCGATCCCTCCGCGGCCGACGTCGAGACGCTCGTCGCCGAGCTCAACATGAAGGCGCCGGAGCTGCGCGGTGCGTTCCGCAGCTCGAGCGACGCCGCGGCGAAGCTCCTCGCCGTCGCGCTCGCCGAGGCGAACGCCGGCGGCATGACGGTGTCGCCCAACTACGTCGTCGCGCCCGACGGGATCGCCGAAGGCACGACCACCGAGGCGCCGACGGGCGACGATCCGCTCTACGGCACGAACGCGTTCGACTGGCCGTACATGAACCAGGGCAGCGCGCAGGACATCGGCGTGGGCGCCGCCTGGCAGATCATGGAGCGCGCCGGCGTCACGCGGAACAAGGTGCGGATCATGGTGCTCGACGGCGGCTTCGCCAACATGGGCGACATGCCGGTCACGCGCACCGTGGTCGGCAGCTGGAACGAGCCGAACCTCGGCAAGTGCGGCGGGTCGGATTGCCCCTGGCACGGATCGATGGTCGTCAGCGCGGCGATGGGGCGGCTCGACGACGGCCGGGGCGCGGCGGGGCCGGCGGCGCCCGTCGGCGAGCTGCTCGCGGTGCCGTTCCAGTCCGACTTCATCGGGCTCCTGACCACGCTCGATCGCGTCGTCGCCGCGACGACGTTCGGCAACCCGAAGATCATCAACATCAGCGCCTCGCTCGAGCTCGATCTCGGCGTCGACATCGCCTTCCAGGCGGCGTGTCTCTTCACGTGCCCGTCGATCAGCACGACGGTCAGCGGCATCACCGCCGCCGTCGCGGCGACGAACAAGCTCATCTTCGCGTCGGCCGGCAACCAGGGGAAGGACGTCGACAACGCCGGCGATCTCATCGAAGGCTCGACGACGATGCCGTGCGAGAGCGCGGGCGTCGTGTGCGTCGGCGGGCTCGCGCACGACTCGGCGCGGCTCGACGCGGGATCGAACTTCGGCTCGAAGACCGGCGACGGTACGGTGGCCATCTACGGCCCCTTCTGGACCTGGGTCGGCAGCGACCTCGACTTCACCGACAACCACGCCCGGCTCCGGTCGGGGACGAGCTTCTCGTCGCCGTTCGTCGCGGGCGTCGCCGCGCTCGTCTGGGCGTCGCAGCCCTCGCTGTCGGCGCGGCAGGTCTGGGAGATCGTCCGCGACACCGCGCACGTCGGCGGCGTCCACGACCGCGGCGGGAACCAGCGTCGCGTGAACGCGCACGCCGCCGTCGCCCGCGTCCTCGGCGGCGCGCCGCCGGCCGTCACGCTGACGTCGCGCGGGCCGACGGCGCCTCTCAATCGCGAGTGGTCCGTCACCGCGGCCGTCCGCGACGAGGGCGCGCCGTGCCCCGCGCCGGCGTGCGCGCTCACGTTCGATCCCGTGCCGGCGCGCGTCGCCGGCAACACGGCGTTTTATACGTTCACGACGGTGGGGCCGCGGACGATCACCGTCACCGCCCGCGATCCGGTGGGGCAGCCGGCGTCGGCGACTACCACCGTCGACGTGGTCAACTCGCCGCCGGACGTCGCGATCTCGGCGCCCGTCAGCGGCGCCAGCGTCGCCGAGGGCGTACCGCTCCAGTTCCTCGGCACCGCCACCGACGCGAACGAGGGCGCCGGTCCGGGGCCTGGTGAGCTCACGTGTGTCTGGAGCAGCTCGAGCCCGGCCGACGTGCTGCCGCAAGGCTCGTGCAACTTCAGCTACGCGTTCTCGACGCAGGGCACGAGGACGATCACGCTCCTCGCGAGCGACTCGCAAAGTCTGGCGTCGTCGACGGCGGTGAGCGTCACCGTCACGGCGCCTCCCGTGAACTTCCCGCCCTCGATTGGCGCGACGACGCGCACCCCGACGCAGGTGACGTACAACGGCGACGGCTTCCCCTGGCAGACGGCGTTCACGCTGACCACCACCGCGACGGACCCCGAGGGCAACACGCCCCTCACGTACGTCTGGAAGGCCACGACGTTCCGGCCGCAGACCTCGACGGTCTACGCGAGCAACGTGACGATCGGCTCCTCGGCCAGCGCCACGTGGACGCCGTCGTCGACCCCGAGCCTCTTCGGCGCGTTCGCCGAGCTCGGCAACGCTTGCTACCAGGGGCAGACCGTCCGCGTGTCCGTCGAGGTGTCGGACAGCCTCGGCAACACGAGCACGAGGACGCTCCCGGACTTCAAGGTCTACCGCTGCATCCTCGAGTAGCCGGGGCGTGAGCGCTTCGGGCGCGGAGAATTTCCGTGCCCGAAGCGAACGAGCCTTGCTCGCGCCGCGGCCCGCGGAGTAAGGCGCTGTGCATGGCTCACCTCCGAGAGACCCTCGACCGCCTCATCGCTGCGTTCACGGACGACGTGATCGCGGCGCTGAGGCGCACGCCGCTCGACGAGATGCTCACCATCTCGCGCAAGCGCGGGGTCGGCCCGACCTCGACCTCGACCTCGACCTCGTCGCCGAGCCGGGCGCGGGCCCCTGCGAAGAAGCCGACCGAGGCGAAGCGGACGAAGCCGCGTCCCGCGGGCAGGGCCGAGGAGCCGAACGTCGCGCCCGAAGTCCCGGCCCTGACGCGCGAGGTCCCGGCCATCGCGACGGACACCGCCGAGCGCATCTTCGTGGAGCGCGGGAGGCGCGGCGCCACCGAATCGCAGCTGGTCGAAGCGCTCGAGGAGCAGGGGATCTCGCTCGGCGGCGCTGGCAAGGGCGCGATCCAGGCGCTCGTCGAGCGCGCGATCATCCGAGACGCCGGGTTCCGGCGCAACACGGGCAAGGGCACCCAGCCCGTGTTCGTGCTCGCGTCGCTCCGGACTTGACCGAAGACCCGCGCGAGGCCGCCGTCGTCACGCTCGCCGCGAAGCGCTCGTGACGCGAAGGCCTGTCGACGCGCCGCGCGCTCTGCTCAGTTCGCCGGCTTGCCGGAGCGCTTATCGTCGGCGGCGCCGTTCTTGGTGGGCGCGCTCATGCGGACGACGGGCTTGCCGTCGGGCGCGACCTCGCCCTTGGCGTCCGCCTTCGTGTCGCCCTTGGGCGAGGCCTTCGCGTCGACCTCGGGGGTCAGGGCGGGGCCGCGCCCCTTGATGTTGTGCTTGGCGAGGATCATCGCCTCGAGCTTGTCCATGAGCTGCGGGTGCTGCTCCAGGTACGTCTTCGCGTTCTCGCGGCCCTGGCCGATGCGCTCGCCCGAGTACGAGAACCAA
>JAHBWA010000234.1 GCA_019637195.1 Labilithrix sp.
GGGACGCTCTTCCACCCCTCGCGCGACGCCCTCTGGCGGCTCGCCGACCGGCTCGGCGTCACCCATTTCGGCACGAGCGCGACGCACATCCATAGCTGTCAGCGGATCGGGATGCAGCCGCGCGAGATCGCCGGGCTCGTCCCGCTCCGCTGCGTGATGTCGACCGGCTCGCCGCTCTCCCCCGAGGGCTTCCAGTGGGTGTACTCGTCGGTGAAGGACGACGTCCACCTCGCGAGCATCAGCGGAGGCACCGACATCGTCGGCTGCTTCATGATGGGCGACCCGACGCGCCCGGTGTACGCCGGACAGATCCAGGGCCCCGCGCTCGGGGTCGACCTCGCCGCCTACGACGAGGCCAGCGCGCCGGTCACCGGCGAGCCCGGCGAGCTCGTGTGCCGTCGCCCCTTGCCCTCGATGCCCCGGTGCTTCTGGGACGACGACGGCGACGCCAGGTACGTCGAGTCGTACTTCTCCAGGTACCCGGGCGTGTGGCGCCACGGCGACCGCATCGAGATGACGCCGGAGGGCGGGATCGTCGTCTGGGGTCGGAGCGACGCCACGCTGAAGCCGGGCGGAGTCCGCATCGGCACCGGAGAGATCTACCGCGCGCTCGAGCACGTGCCCGAGGTCGTCGAGGCGCTCGCCGCCGGCAAGGAGGACCGCCACGACGTGGCGATCTGGCTCTTCGTCGTGCTCAAGCCCGGCGCCACGCTCGACCGCGAGCTCCGGCAGCGCCTGAGCAACGTCGTGCTCAAGCGGACGACCGCGCAGCACGTCCCGCGCAGCGTCTTCCACGTGCGCGATCTCCCGCGGACGCACAGCGGCAAGGTCATGGAGCTCGCGGCGACGCACGTGATCAACGGGCGCGAGCTCGACAACCTCTCTGCCATCGCGAACCCAGAGACGCTCACGGCGCTCGCCGCCGCCGCCGGCGTCACGCCGCCGCGAAGACAAGGGGGGATCCCGTCATGATCGAGACCTTCGACCTCACGCCGAGCCACGTCGGCCTCGGCGACCTCAGCGAGTTCGCGCTGCTCACGCTCGTGGCGAACACGCACTACCGCGTCCTCACGCAGGGCACGGACGCCACGCCTCGCACCATCCTCGACAGGTCCGGAGAGCCGCTCTACCCGAGCGTCTTCGCGCTGCACCTCAGGGCGCCGATCCAGCGCCCCATCGAGGCGCACGCGCTCTGGGAGAAGCTCAGCGTCGGCGTGGACGTGCGCTGCTTCGGCCGCAGCTTCCTCGACGTCCGCGGCGTCCTCGGCAGGTCCGGCGAGGTCGCGGACGCGCCGGAGACGTGGTCGAGCGCCCCGCTGCCGACGGTGACCTGGGCCGGCGCCTGGACCCTGAACGGCGAAGTGGCGATGCCGGCGCCGACGTTCGTGGCGAACGTGCCGACCGCCGCGGCGCCGCCGAAGCTCCTGACGCTCTTCCGCGCCGTCCAGTCGCGAGGGTCCATCACCGAGGCGCCGGCGCCGTCGGCCCCGAGCGCGCCCATCCACTACCCGGTCGTGGCGGGGCGCGACGCCGCGCGCGGCAGGCAGATGATGTTCTCCCAGTTCGTCGTCGTGATGGACCACGCCGAGCGCGTCTTCTTGACCGAGCGCGTGTGGCCCGCGCTGTCGTGCGAGCTGGTCGAGTGCCGCACGACGCTCGAGCGACGCGTCTTCTATTTCGGGAACTGCCGGAGCGACGACGTCGTCGAGACCGTCGCGGAGGCGCGGCTCGAGAAGCCCGCCCCGCCCGCCGGCGAGGACCTCCCCTTCGTGCCGGGCGCCGTCGTCACGGTCACGATGGCGCTGACCGAGAAGCGCACCAGGCGTCTGATCGCGCTGTGCGAGACGCGGAAGCTGTTCGCGATCCCGTGGGCGCAGGTCGGGCTCATCCGCGAGTCCGAGCGAATCCTCGCTCGACACGGTGAACAGACTCCGATGATCGAGAGGAAGCAGTCATGAACATCCGAGCGCTCGTTCACGAGAAGGTGCTCGCGGTCGTCCGCCTGCGGCGCCCGACGGCCCAGGTCGTCACGGACGATCAGGAGCTCCGCGCCGACCTCGAGCTCGACTCGCTCGACCTCGCGCAGCTGGGCGCGGAGATCGAGACCGCGCTCGAGACGCCCGTCTTCGAGGACGTCGCCGTCGGCGCGATCCTCACGGTCGGCGATCTGACCGCCCTCTGCGAGGAGAGCCTCGCCGCGTCGAAGAGGGCGAGCTGATGACCGCCGACGCGACGAAGGACCTCCTCCTCGCGCTGATGCGCCAGGAGGAGGCGCGCGCCGCGCCCCAGGCGGACGTCGACCCCTTCGACGTGAGCCTCGTGCGCCTCCAACCCGACGGGGACAAGCGCCCGTTCTTCTGCGTTCATCCCGCCTCCGGGACGGTCGGAGTGTTCGTCGACGTCGCGCGGCTGATCGATCCAGAGCGCCCGTTCGTCGCCTTCCAGCCGCCCGGTGTCGACGGCGAGCGAGAGCCCTTCTTCGATCTGCGCACGCTCGCGAGCGGCTACGTGCGCCAGATGCGGAAGCTCCAGCCGGCGGGGCCCTACACCCTGGGCGGATGGTCGGCGGGCGGGCTGATCGCCTTCCAGATGGCGCACGAGCTGCGCGCGGCGGGCGAGGAGGTCGCCCTCCTCGTGCTCTGCGACACCGTGAACAACGAGCTCTACCCGACGCTGCCCTACACGCGACAGGAGATCACCGCCTTCGTCCACCAGCAGATGGCGATGATGGTCGCGCACCTCGCGGATCAGCGCGGAACGCGGCTCGATGTCGCCGCGATGTGCGAGCGGATCCAGTCGCTCAAGAAGGGCTCGCTCCGCGCGCGCGCCGATCTGATCTTCGACCTGCTGCGAGAGGCCGGCGTGTTCCGCACGACCGACTCGCAGCTCTTCAAGGTGTTTCGCAAGGTCTACCGCGCGAACCTCGTGGCGGTGACGCGCTACGACGTGCCGAAGGAGCCGCTCGACGCGACGATCACGCTCCTGCGCTGTCGGAACGAGGAGGCCGTCCTGAAGCTCGCCGAGGAGAGTCCTTCCTACGGTTGGGCGTCGAAGACGACGCGGCCCGTCGACGTGATCGACATGCCCTCCCACCACTTCGCCCTCTTCCAGGGCGACGTCGCCCCCATCACCGCACGGACCCTGAGGAGCCTGCTCGACGCGGCGGAACGGCCATGAATCGCCTCACCAACACGACCTCGTTCCTCGACACGCTCGCCGGCTTCTTCGCTCAGGCGCTAGGGCGTCCCTCGTTCGCGCTCTGCGACAACTTCTTCACCGCCGGCGGAGACTCCCTCGGCGCCGCGGACGTGCTGAACTGCGTCGACGAGGCGTTCGGCGTCGAGCTCAAGTTCCGCGACATCCTCGAGGCGCCGACCCCGCTCCGCTTCGCGCTGACGATCCTGCGCGCGCGCGCGCGGGCCGCCGGCCGCGACCTGGCCTCCGAGCTCTCCGAGCTCTCGACCGAGGACGCGAGCCGCCTGCTCGCCCACCTGCAAGGAGCGCAGCCCTAGACGGCGACGGCCCGAAGCGGCGCCGCGGGCGCGGCGATGAAGCCTCGCGTCGTGCCCGGCCGGCGAGCTGTCTCGATCGAGATGATGCGTTTCGGCCTCGCTCCCCCGCGGTCGAAAGCTGCCTCTTGGACTCGATGGCTGTCGCGCCCCGTGGTAGGGACGGCGGGCTGACTCCGTGGGGGAGCCAGCCCCTCGTACGAGAGGCCGGAGTGAGGCGTAGGCGGAACAACCACGACAAGCCGCGCGAGAAGCGGACGCTGATCCCCTCGTTCGATCCCGAGGAGCTCGCGAAGGAGATCGAGCGAGAGGCGAACCGGACGACGATCTCGCCGCCGTTCGATCCGTCGTCGTACGCCCGCATCGTCGAGGAGCACGTCAGCTTGGCCGGTGAGCCTCGCGACACGCCGCGCGCGATGGCCGCGGCCGCCGCCATCGCCTCCGCGGCCGCCTCGGTCGCGGAGGGCGTCGCCGCCGAGGAGCGACGCGCGGCGCCCACGGTGCCGACGCCCCCGGCGCCGCAGGTCAGCGTCACGGACGCGACCGTCGACGTCGAGGACGTCGAGACCGTCGGGCGCGAGATGTACGGCTGCTATCTCGCGAGCGACTTCCCGGAGGCCCTCGTCCTCGCCGAGCGCGTCCTCGCGCACGAGCCCGAGCACGCGCTCGCCCAGCTCGTGGCCGAGCGCTGCCGCGAGCGCCTGCAGCCGAGCGGGCGCGCCCTCAGCCCGTCGAGCGTCCTCCGCCTCAAGATCGCCGAGCTCGAGCGGCAGGCGCGGCACATCGACCCGACGTCGTCGTTCGTGCTCGGCCACATCGACGGCGTCTCCGACGCGGCGACGGTCGCGGCCCTCACAGGGCTGCCCGGCGCGGAGGCCCTGAGCCGCCTGCACGCCCTCGTCGATCTCGGCGTGCTCGAGGTCGTCGGCGCGTAGCGGAGCCCGGGCGCGGCTGTTCGACCGGTCGCCGGACGGTCGCGCTTCTTCCGGCGCTCTCGCCCGCGTGCTACGCGCAAGGTCCATGCAGCAGTACCTCGAGCTGCTCGAGCTCATCCTCGAGCGCGGCAAGGATCGCGAGGACCGCACCGGCACCGGGACGCGTGGCGTGTTCGGGCATCAGATGCGCATCGATCTGCGCGAGGGCTTCCCGCTCCTCACCACGAAGAAGCTCCACACGAGGTCGATCGTCCACGAGCTCTTGTGGTTCGTGCGCGGCCAGACGCACGTGAAGCCGCTGCAGGACGCCGGCGTGCGCATCTGGAACGAGTGGGCGACCGCCGAGCAGACCGCGCGCTTCGGCCGGAGCGAGGGCGACCTCGGTCCGGTCTACGGGCACCAGTGGCGCAACTTCGGCGCGACCCGCCGGCCCGACGGGACGTACGAGCCGGACGGCGTCGATCAGCTGAAGCGCGTGCTGCGCGACATCGTCGAGAACCCGAACAGCCGCCGCCTCATCGTCACCGGGTGGAACCCGAAGGAGGCCGAGCTCGTCGCGCTGCCGCCGTGCCACACGCTCTTCCAGTTCTACGTCCAGGACGGCGAGCTCAGCTGCCAGCTCTACCAGCGGAGCGCCGACGTCTTCCTCGGCGTTCCTTTCAACATCGCGAGCTACGCGCTCCTCACGATGATGGTCGCGCACGCGACGAACCTCCGGCCGGGCGACTTCGTCCACTCGTTCGGGGACGTCCACCTCTACAAGAACCACATCGAGCAGGCGAAGCTGCAGCTCTCGCGCGCGCCGCGTCCGCTCCCGCGCCTCCGCATCGCGTCGGAGCGCCGCGATCTGTTCGCGCTCCGCTTCGAGGACCTCGTGTTCGAGGGGTACGACCCGCACCCGCACATCGCGGCCGAGGTCAGCGTATGAGCGGCGCGTCGCGGCCCGGTCTCGCGCTCGTCGTGGCGATCGCCGACGGCGGCGTCATCGGGAAGGACGGCGGGCTGCCGTGGCGCATCCCGGAGGACCTCCAGCACTTCAAGGCCGCGACGATGGGCCACGCGATCATCATGGGGCGGAAGACCCACGCGTCGATCGGCCGTCCGCTCGGCGGGCGGCGCAATATCGTGGTCAGCCGCACGGCAGACGCCTTCGACGGCTGCGAGCTCGCGCGGAGCCTCGAGGAGGCCATCCTCCTCGCGCGGACCACGGACGCGGAGCCGCGGATCATCGGCGGCGCGCGGATCTACGAGGAGGCGCTCCCGCTCGCCACGCGGGTCTTCCTCACCGAGGTCCACCGCGCGGTCGACGGCGACGCCTTCTTCCACCTCGACCGCTCGGGCTGGCGCGAGACCTCGCGCCGCGCCGCCGAGACGGAAGGGGTGGAGTTCGTGACCCTCGAAAGGTAAAGCTCCGTGGCCATGGCCTTCGCCCACGCGCGGCGCTCCTGCCTCTCCGTCCTCGTCGCCGCCGGCGTCGCCGCGCTGGGCGCTCCGGTCTCGTGCCGCGTGTTCGAGCCCTCGAACACGCCGATCGACGCGTGCCGCCGCTCGTGCGAGTCGAAGGCGAAGCGGCAGTGCAACGCCGCCGAGTGCGAGCGCGGCTGCGAGTTCATCCTCGACCGCCTCGTCGAGCGCGAGGGCGAGAACGTCATCGCCTGCGTCGCCTCGAGCCCGCGCCGCTGCACCGACGTCGTGTGGGCCGAGTGCGCGGCGAAGGTCGGCGTCCACGCCGACGGCGGTCCGCCCGGTCCGCCGCCACCCCCGGACGACGACTGAGATGATCCGCGTCGACGACGACATGAAGCGGACCCTGACGTTCGGCGCTGCGCCGAAGCGCGTCGTGTCCCTCGTGCCGAGCGACACGTTCAGCGTCGCGTCGCTCGGGTGTGGCGACGCGCTGGTGGGGCGCACGGACTACTGCGAGCTCCCCGAGGAGGTGGTCCGGCGCGTCCCGAGCGTCGGCGGGACCAAGAACCCGAAGCTCGAAGCGATCCTGGATCTGTCGCCTGATCTCGTGATCGCCAACCAGGAAGAGAACACGAAGAAGGACCTCGAGACGCTCGCGCAGAAGGGCGTGAAGGTCCTCGTGGCCTTCCCGAAGCGCGCCGCCGACGGGCTCGCGCACCTGGCGCGGCTCGCGCGCGTGTTCCGCGTCGGCGGCGATCCGGCCGTGCGCGAGCTCCTCCGTCGCGGCTACGCGGAGATCCGCGAGGCCGAGGAGGCGCGCAAGGCGCGGGCGCCGCTCCGGACGTTCTGCCCGATCTGGATGAAGCCGCTGATGACGATCCACGGCGCCACCTTCATCAGCGACGTCCTCGACCTCGCGGGGGCGGCGAACGTCTTCGCCGATCGGGAGCGGCGCTACCCGCTCGCGGCCGACGTCGGCGCGGCGCCGGCGCTCTCTCCCGAGGCGGTGGCCGGGCGCGACACGCGCTATCCGCGCGTGACGCTCGAGGAGGTGACGGCCCGGCGGCCCGAGCTCGTGCTCCTGCCCGACGAGCCGCACCCCTTCAGCGAGGAGGACGCCGACGTCTTCCGCGCCCTCGCGATCCCGGCCGCCGAGCGCGGCGCGGTGGTCCGCACGGGCGGCAAGGACCTCTGCTGGTACGGGGCGCAGACGGTCGACGGGCTCGCGCGGGTGCGCGCTCTCGTCGACCGTCACCGTCCCGCCTGAGCGGCCGCGCGGGAGGCGGCGTGCCGCGCGTCGCGTGGACGACGCGGTCGGCGTGCCGCGCGTCGCGTGGACGACGCGGTCGGCGTGCCGCGCGTCGCGTGGACGACGCGCGACATGTGCAGGCTCAGGGCAGGAACCGAACGACGCGGTGGATGACCGTCGGGAGGGACGCGCCGTCGTCGGTGCGAACGACCCACGTGAGGTCCGGATCCGGCTCGGGCGCGCCGAGGAAGCCGACCGACGCGCCGAACGCGGCGTAGGGCGAGAGCACCTGGGCGCCGACGACGTCGGACGCGCTCGAGACGACGAACTTGGTCGAGCCCCCGAGCGGAAGGTGCCCCGTGACTTGCAGGAGGTGCGCCGAGCTCACGAGCGCGGGGACGTCGGACGCTCCGCTGTCGAGGGCGACGACGACGCCGCCCTTGCCGGTGAAGGTCATCAGCGACGACCGCCACTGCTGCCCGAGCTCCGTCGGATCGGGGCCCGCGGCGCCGTGGATGAGGACCACGTCGTAGCTCGCGTAGAGACCGTCCGCGGCCACAGCCTCCGCGGACGCCGCCGTGAAGACGACGTTGCGGTTCCGGATCCCCCCGCCGAGCAGCGCGCGCACGTGGGCGGCGGTCTGCGCGTCGGCGCCGGCCTCGTACGACAGGACGCGGATCGGATCGGTCGTCGGGATCGAGACGGCGTTGGTCAGGACCTTGCTCTGCGACGAGCCGCTCAGCGCGCCGGACATGTCGTGACCGATGAGGACCACGTCGCCGGGCGTCGCGCCGACGCACTCGCCGGCCGTGCAGATGTTCGACGGGCAGATGCGGCCGCAGGCGCCGCAGTTGAGCGGGTCGCTCTCCACCGAGATGCACTCGCCGCGGCAGGCGACGAGCGGGTCGGCGCAGACGAGGATCGGCGGGTCGACCGGGGGATCGACCGGGGGATCGACCGGAGGATCGACGGGCGGGTCGACCGGTGGCGTGTTCGGCCGGATCGGAGGCGGCGGCTCGAACACGGCTCGCCCGGGCGTCAGCGCGGACGGCGTCTGGCCGGTCCTGTCGGGGGTGGGGCTCGTCGTGTCCGGCGAACCGAAGTCGGGGCTCGTGCCGCTCGGGGCGACGACGCAGGAGCCGCCGTACTCGACGTATCCGGGCTTGCAGGATCCGCCGACGAGCGCGTTCTCCATACCGCACGCGGCGGTGGTGAGCCCGAGGACGATGAAGGCTGCGACGTGAAACGACCGACTCATGATGATTACCTCGAGCTCCTTCCGTGCGACGCCGCGACGTTCCCTGCTTCCCGCGTCCGCGTGACGAAGAGCTCCACGCGGCGGTTCTCGACCTCACGCTTGAGCGTGACGATCTTCGGCTGCGACTTGCCGTGCGCGACGACGCGGAGGCGTGTGGCCTCGACGCCGTTCGCGACGAGCAGCGTCTTCATGCTCGTGGCGCGGGCTTCGGAGAGCTTCTTGTTGTACTCGTCCGACCCGATCTCGTCGGCGTGGCCTTCGATCGTGATGTCGACGATGTCCTCGTGGTCCTTGATGAAGTGCGCGATGTTGCGGACGAGCCCGTGGCTCTTCTTGTGGATCTTCGCGCTGTCGAACTCGAAGTGGACGACGTCGTCGAGCAGGATGCGGTCCTCGAAGATGCGAACGCCGTCGCCGCAGCCGTCCTCGGTCGGAGGCGCGCCGTCCTTGCAGAGGTCGACGGCCTCGGCGACCTCCTCGTGCTCCTGGACGAAGACCGGCGGCGGCGGGGGCGCCATCTGCGGGAGGGGCTTCTCGCGGCTCGGGGGCTCGGCAGGACGGGCCCGCTCCTTGGCGCCGAGGCTCACCGAGAGCCCCGCCGTCAGGATGCGCGCGTCGTCGCCGCGGAGCTCGGCGTTCGGCTGGAAGATCTGCGTGTAGCCGACGAAGGGCCCGACGTCGATCCGGCTCGTCCGCGAGACGCGGATGTCCCACCCGAGGTGCGCGTCGAACGCGGGCCGGGTCACGTCGCCGGTGTGCACCACGCCGACGTTGCTGTCGATCCACGGCCCGGCGACCTTGGTGGCACCGAACGCGCGGAGGCGGACGCCCATCGTCCCCATGAACGCGGCGCCGGTACCGGTCGGCGTGAGGCCGGAGTCCTTGGGCGCGTCGCCCTTCGAGAGCACCAGCGCGCCCGCGCCGGCCTGCACGCCGAGGCGCGAGGTGGCGGGCAGCTCGATGGTGCCGGTGCCTGCGCCGCCGGCGCCGAACTCGCTCGACTGGGGACCGCCGAGCGCGTGGGCGCCTCCGGCGGCGACGTGCACGCGTGGCTCGGCGGCGAATGCCTGAGAGCTCCACGCCAGGAGCGATAGACAGGTCACGACTGCGGGGCGTTTCATGCATGGGTAGAACGGCGCAGCCCTGGTCGGGTTCAGGGAGCGCGACCCGTTTCTCGGCCCCAGGCGCGCGCGCCCTCCGGTGTCGGGCGACATCCGGCGACCTGTAGCCGGGGCGCCGATGCGCGCGTTCAGCGGGGGCGAGGATCGGTGGCGAGCAGCGCGAAGACGGCGTGGTCGAGCCACCGCCCGTTCACGCGCTCGGACTGCCGACCGATGCCTTCGAAGCGAAACCCGAGGCGGCCGATGACGGCGAGCGAGGCGTGGTTGTCGGTCGCCGCCGCGACGCGCACGCGGTGGGCGTTCACCGCGCCAAAGGCCCAGGACAGCACCGCCTGGCCGGCCTCGGTCATGAGGCCCTTGCCCCAAGCGTCGACGCGCAGCCAGTACCCGAGCTCGACGCTCTCGTGCAGGTGCGCGAACGCCTCGAGGCCGATCACGCCCAGGAATCGACGCGTGGCTCGATCGCGGATCGCGAACCGGGTCGCCCGCGCGGCGTCCCAGTCGGACGCGCTCGCCTCGGCGTAGCGGCCGCTCGCGTCGACGTCGACGTTGAACGGCACCCACGGCAGCCACGGCTCGAGCTGCGGGCGTGAGCTCTCGACCGCGCTCCACATGTCGCGTGTGTCGGTCGCGTCGAGCGGGAACAGATGGAGGCGCGGGGTCGCGAGAGGACGCGAGCGGACCTCGGAGCGTGGCGGCACGGCGAGCACGGGCGAAGCCTAGACGATGGCGGCGGCTCCGCGCTACGGGCGGCGGCCCGCTCAGGCCTTGCGCCGTGAGGTCGCCGGGGGCCGGGGCGGGGCAGGGTAGGCCTCGACCAGGCGCTTCGCGGGGCGGTCGACGCGCTCGAGCGGGCTCGTGACGAGATCGCGTCCGTCAGCAGCGAAATACAGGGCCTCTCCCGGCCGCGGATCGCCGGCGTTCGGCACGATCGCGCCGTTGGGGAAGAACTTGAGCCCGCCGTGGAGGCGGCGCTCGATCGCGAGATGACCGGGCAAGAAGTCTCCCGATCGCCGATCGCGGACGGCGACGCAGAAGCCGTCACGGAAGTGATACTCCGTGTTCCGGGTGACATAGACGCGATGCCGGCGGCGCTCGCGGCGCTTTCCCTTCGCCTCGAGCGTCGGGCTCTCGGACTTCGGGGCCTGGTCCTTCTTCGCTGCTTCGGCCATGCGCCGAGGATGGTCCGTCGATGTGCGCGGGGCCAAGTTTCGGGCCCACCCCCGGCCGACCCTTCGGGGAGGAGCGCGCCCCCCGCCCTGGGAAACGGGGGGCGCACCCAGAACTTCGATGCCGCGGGCCCGCGTCCGTTGCGCGCCTCAGGGGCGAAGGCGCGCGGGATCGACCGGGCCGTCGACGACCACGTTCGAGAAGACGAGATCGACGCTGTCGCTCTTGCCCTCGATCAGCGTCGATCGCAGGGGGACGACGAGATTCCGGTCGAGGACGAGCGTGAACGACTTCACGCTCGCGCCCTTGTCCTTGGCGATCCCGGACACCTCGACGTCGCGCCCGCCGCGGGATGCGGCGAGCGTGTAGCGATCGCGCAGGGGCGTGAGGTCGCCGGTGAGGAGGGCGCGGAGATCGCCGAGCGCGCGCGCGACGTTCGCGCCGCGCGCGGGGACGGTCGCGGTCGAGCTCTTCGTCTTGTACGAGAGCCCCTCCGGTCCGATGAAGTAGACGACGTCGTCCGGAGGCGCGAGGTCCCAGCGGAGGCGCTCGCCGGCGCCGAAGCTGAGCTCACCGCGCGACTTCACGGAGGTCGAGAGGAGCCGGATCCG
>JAHBWA010000235.1 GCA_019637195.1 Labilithrix sp.
CGGAGCGCCGCCTGCACGCGCACGCGGAAGTCCGGCGACTCCGCGAGCTCGCGGTCCTGCGCGACCGAGTGACCTGCCACGGTCAGCGTGGCGACGATCATCGCCACCCGCACCGCACGCCTTAGGACGGAACTTGGCTGCACGCCCGAGACCTCCCGAGCCGCGCGCACGCGGGCTCGAAACGACGACAACGGTCCGCGGAAGGAGGAAGTTAAGGCAGGCGCGTGGATGAGGTCGCGCGCGCGTGGATTCGACGATCGAGCTCGAGAGTCACTTCAACCGACCCTTCGTTCGATCGACGCTTCACGCAATTTTCTAACCGAAAGATGGACCGACGACGATCCCTTTTTTGTCCACAATCCGGATAATGATAGCTAATTTTCCTGAACACTCTCGCCGCCTTTGGCGGCCTCTGTCGTCGAGGGTGGAGAGCTTCGCGCGGTCGTGGGGAGCACGTTCACGTCGCCTCCGCTCGTGCGCTCAGGTGGGCTCAATGGTCCGACGTACAGACCTTGACGCCCTGCTTGCTCGCGCACTTCGTGTTGCGCGGGCACTCGGTGTCGGCGGCGCACTTGCGGCGGCACATGCCCTCGGAGATGGCCCAGCCGTCGGGGCACTTGCCGTCGGTCGGCGCCACCGCGACCGCGCTCTTCGGCGGCTGCGGGATCGCGTTGCTCTTCGCGCCGCCGGCGTCGACGACGGTCGGAGCCGCGCCGGCGTCCTTCACCGCGACGCTGCTGCCCGCGTCCTTGGCCGGAGCGCCGGCGTCCGCGATCGGGGCGCCGGCGTCCTTCACCGCCGCGTTGCTCCCGGCGTCGACCCGGACGATCGGTACCGGGACGATCGGCTTGACCGTGGGCTCCGGCGCGACCGCTGTCGCGTCGAACACCTTGGGCGTCACCCATCCGAGGAGCTTCGAGCCGTCACCCGACGGGTCGTCGAACATGATGAGGACGCCGGTGTTGAAGTACTGCGCGACCTTCACCACGGCGGTCCCCTTGGGGAGCGTCGCGACCTCGGGGCCGTTGCCGGGGAAGTTTCGCGCCTTCGCGCCGCTGTCACCGATGACCGCCGGCTCGTTCGGGAGCGGCGTCTCGTTCGCGTAGCGAAGCACGTTCGCCTCGTTCTTCGCGCCGACCCCGGTCGCGGCGACCGTCTCGGCGTCGGCGAGCGCGGCGCTCGGGTCCTCCTCGTCGGCGCCGGCCTCGGCGGCGCCCTTCTTCTTCAACAGCGGACACCCGACGAACGACGCGGCGAGCACCATCGCGGCGAGCGCGAGACCCAGACCACGCTGACCTCTCTCTCTCATCGGGCTCCTCCTCACCTGCACTGGTCCTGCGCCTCGGCGCAGACCTTCTTCTCGTCCTTGTCGCACTTGATGCACAGCGGATTCTTGTTCCGGCAGTTCTTCAGGCGGTCCGGCTGCGTCGCCCCGGTGGCGCACGACCTGTGGCACTTGTTGGTCTTCGCCACGAGGACGAAGCTCGCCGGGCACTTGCCACCGGTGGGGGCGACCACGTCGGTCGCCGGTCCGGCCGGTGTCGGCGCGGGGCCCGCGTCGACGGGCTTGCCCGCGTCGACGGGCTTGCCCGCGTCCACCACGACCGGCGCGGCGGCGTCGACGGGCTTGCCCGCGTCCACCACGACTGGCGCGGCGGCGTCGGCGGGCTTGCCCGCGTCGACGACGGCCGGCGCGCCCGCGTCGACCGGGGCCGGCGGCGTCGGGGGCCCGGCGTCGTGCGGGTGGAACGCGGTGCAGACGGTGACGCCGTCGCCGGCCTTGCCGTTCGCGAGCAGCTTGCTCGCCTGCCCCTTGCAAGCCTGCCCGGTGGGGCAGTCCTTGTCCTCGCTGCAAAGCTTCCCGCAAAACGGCGTGTCGCCGAAGAGCGCGATCTCGCCCTTCGGGCAGACGAGCGGGCCCGCGTCCTGGATGACCGCGCTGAACGCGTCGCGGTGGATCCAGCCCATGAGCCTCGTCCCCGGCGCCTTCGGATCGTCGAACAGGATGAGGAAGCTGCCGCCGCGCTCGCCGATCTGCGTGACCGACGTGCCCTTCGCGAGCCCGCGGATGATCGCGCCGGCGGGCGGCGCCTCGCGGACGTTGTACGCGCGCTGCAAGCTGGCGGTGACGTCCTCGAGCTTGGTCTCGTCGGGGAAGCGCGCCACGTCGCCCTCGTTGGTCGCGAGCGCCGCCGGGGCGGGCTCGGGCTCGGCGTCGGCGACCTCCGACTCGACCGACGCCTCCAGCCCTGCGTCCTCTTCGCCGCCCTTCTTCTTCAAGAGGCTGCTGCAGCTCACGACGAACATGAGGAGAGCGAGCGCCGTCGACCCACGCACCAGAGTCTTCATCGGCCCCGGAGGCTACCCAATTCCCGGGCAGGGTGGCGATCTTTGACTCGAGCTCCGTCGCCGTCGGCCCGCGGCCGTCAGGTCGTCATCCCGAGCAGCCAACCGACGAGGATCCGGTAGCCCTCGAAGAGCAGCTTACAGTCGGTGGACTCGTTCTTCTGGTGCGCCTGCGCGTTCTCGCCGGGACCGAAATTGACGGCCGGGATGCCGAGCGCCGAGAAGCGCGCCACGTCGGTCCACGCCTGCTTCGGCTCGATCCCGGCGACGCCGGCCGCCACGAGCTTCGCGACGAGCGGGTGGCTGACGCTCGGCATGGCGGCCGGAGAGAGGTCCGTGAACTCGACGCTCGCGCCCTCGCCGACGAGGGCGAGCACGTCGGCCTGCGCCTGGGCGAGCGAGGTCACCGGCGCGAAGCGATGATTGAGGTTCAGCGTGAAGCTGTCGGGCACGACGTTCCGCCCGCGCCCGCCGTTCGCCGTCGTGACGGTCGTGACGGTGCGGTAAACGTAGCCGTCGATCGCGTGCTCGATCGGCCGGAGCGCGGCGAGGCGCGCGAGCAGGGCGTGCGCCTTGACGATGGCGTTGTCGCCCTCCCACGGACGCGCGGAGTGTCCCGTCTTGCCGTCGAACCGCACCGTGGCGTGGAGCGTCCCGCAGCAGCCGACGTGCAGCTTGTTGTCCGACGGCTCGAGGCAGATCGCGAGGTCGACCGAGCGGAGGTCCTCGTCCGCGTCGAGCACCGGCCCGAGCTCGTTCTCGACGTAGGGCCCCTCCTCGCGCGCGTAGAAGACCAACGTGAGATCGCAAGCGACGAGGCGCGCGGCGCTCTCGGCGATGACGATCATCACCGCGAGCCCCGCCTTCATGTCGGCCGCGCCGGCGCCGTAGATGCGGCCGCCTTCGGCGCGGGCCGGGCCGTTCTCCGTGCGCACGGTGTCCAGGTGGCCGACGAGCGCGACGTGCGGGCGACCCGCCGCGCGCGTGCGGACGACGGGGACGACGATCGAGTCGCCGTAGCGCCGGATCGGCCCGGCGAGCTCCTGGCGCGACAGGCGCTCGAGGACGGCGTCGCAGAGCTCCTTCTCCTCGCCGATCGGCGAAGGGATGGCGCAGAGCCAGAGCAGCGTCTCCTCGAGCGACACGGCCACCGGGGTGCGCGTCGCGATCGTCTGAGTGACCGACGGCGGGGGCGTCTTCGCCATGGGCTCCTGCGCTCTCAGACGGGGACGGCGAAGTCGCGGAGCGCGTCGTTCAGGCTGACCTTCTTGTCGGTGCTCTCGCTCCGCTTGCCGATGATGAGCGCGCACGGGATGCCGAACTCCCCCGCCGGGAACTTCTTGGTGCGGACGCCGGGGATGACGACCGAGCGAGCCGGCACACGACCGCGGTGCTCGACGACCTCGGGTCCGCTCACGTCGAGGATCGCCGTCGACGAGGTCAGCACGACGCCGGCGCCGATCACGGCCTCCTTGCCGACGTGCATGCCCTCGACGATGACCGCGCGCGAGCCGACGAACGCGCCGTCCTCGACGATGACCGGGCGCGCGCCCGGCGGCTCGAGGACACCGCCGATGCCGACGCCGCCGGCGAGGTGGACGTCCTTGCCGATCTGGGCGCACGACCCGACCGTGGCCCAGGTGTCGACCATCGACCCGGCGCCGACGCGCGCGCCGATGTTGACGTAGCCGGGCATCACGATCACGCCCGGCTCGCAGAACGCGCCGTAGCGGATGACGCCGGGCGGCACCACGCGGACGTTCTGGCCCGCGAGGTCCTTCTTCAGCGGGATCTTGTCGTGGAACTCGAACGGGCCGACGCCGAGCGTCTCCATCCCGCGGACCGCGAAGTAGAGGAGGATCGCCTGCTTCACCCAGGCGTGGGTCACCCACTCGTCCTGGCCCTGCTCCGGCGGAGAAGCCACGCGGAGCTCGCCCCGGTCGAGGAGGCCGACGGTACGCTCGACCGCCGCGGCGTGCGCGGGGTCCTTCAGCTTGGAGCGATCGGCGAAGGCCGCCTCGATCAGGGCGCGGTCATCCATCGTGCGTTCTTCGCGCTCAGCCGGCCGCCGGCGCGACCTCGTTGGCGGGGAAGAAGTAGGCGATCTCGATCTTCGCGTTGTCGAGCGAGTCGGAGCCGTGGACCGCGTTCTCGCCGACGTTGCCGCCGTAGAGCTTGCGGATGGTGCCCGCGTCGGCCTTCGCCGGATCGGTGGCGCCCATGACCTTGCGGTACTGCGCGACGGCGTCGTCGCGCTCGAGCACGGCGACGAAGACCGGCGACCGGGTCATGAACTCCACGAGCTCGCCGAAGAAGGGGCGCTCCTTGTGCACGGCGTAGAAGCCCTCGGCGACCTGACGCGTGAGGTGCGTGCGCTTGCAGGCGAGGATCTTGAACCCGGACTCCTCGAGGAGGGCGAGGATCGCGCCTGCCTTGTTCTTCTCGACGGCGTCGGGCTTGATGATCGAGAGGGTACGTTCGACGGCCATGTGCATTGCTCCCAGCGGTGTAAGGTGGGAGAGCCTTTAGGATCGGCCGACGAAAACTGCAAGGACGTGGTACGCCAATCCGGCGGCCCCGCGCGGTCGCGCGGGCCCTGGCCGATCGCGCGCGCCGAACGCGTCGCGGGCGAGGCGCTCAACGACTCACGACCGCCCAGACCGTCGCGACGAGCAGGACCGCCAGCAGCACCGTGACGAGCGCGACGAGCAGCCCGCGGCGAAGTGCCTCTCCCGAGGTGATGTCCCGCGTCGGATCGTTGTCCGAGACGGGCAGCTTCAGCGGCGGCAGCGCGCGGATCGCCTGCGGGACGGCGGCCGTCGCGGTGTTGTCTTCGTGGGTGAGCTCCATCGGTCCTCCTGCCCTCTCGGGAGCAAGGCGCGAACCAGGACGCGTCCGCGCACGGCGTGACGCGAGCAGTACCGCGACGCGACCGATGGCGGGACCGCGACCGACGGCGGAACCGCGACCGTGACGACAGCACCGCGACCGACAGCAGAAACCGCGACCGACGGCGGAACCGCGACCGTGACGACAGCACCGCGACCGACAGCGGGACCGCGACCGACGGCGGGACCGCGACCGTGACGACAGCACCGCGACCGACAGCAGAAACCGCGACCGACGCGATCCCGGCCCGGCGAGCTCGCCGAGGACGTGAGAATCGTGGCTCGCCCGCCCGGACGCGCGGCTTATGTTGCTCCTGATCCCATGAGCACGTTCCTCGTCACGGGCTGCGGGCGCGGCGTCGGCCTCGCGCTCACCAAGGCTCTGCTCGCGCGCGGCGACCGCGTGATCGGCTCACTCCGTGGCGGAGAGGCTCCGCTCACGCACGAGCGCTTCGAGCTCGTCCGCTTCGACGTCCGCGATCGCGCGGCGATCCTCGCCGCGGCTTCCAGCGTCCGCGGGCCCGTCGACGTCCTCGTCAACAACGCCGGGATCATCGGGCCCCGGACGCCGGCGCTCGCGATGGACTTCGACGCCTTCGCCGAGACGCTCGACATCAACGTGCTCGGCGCGCTCCGCGTCGTGCAGGCGTTCCTCCCGCACCTCCGCGAGGCCCCCGAGGCGAAGGTGCTGACGATCTCGAGCCAGCTCGGCAGCATGGCCTACCCGGGCTCCGATCGCATCGCGTACCGCGCGTCGAAGGCGGCCCTCAACAAGCTGATGCAGGGCCTCGCGCTCGATCTCGCCGCCGACGGGATCGCGGTCCTCACGGCGCATCCGGGCTGGGTGCGCACGGACATGGGCGGCGCCGGCGCCGACATCGCTCCCGACGAGAGCGCCGCCGGGCTCCTCGCGTTGGTCGATCGGCTCACGCTCGAGACGACGGGGCGCTTCCTCGACTGGGACGGTTCGCCACGCCCCTGGTAGCTGCCTCGGCGGAGCGGCGGGGGCGCGCGGCCCCCCGCCCGCGCGCCGCTTCGTCCTTCAGCTCATCATCGTCTTGAGCGTGCTCGCCATGTCGCTCGGCGTCGGCGCGACCTTGGCGCCGGCCGCCTCGAGCGCGGCGATCTTCGCGGCCGCCGTGCCCTTGCCGCCCGAGATGATCGCGCCGGCGTGGCCCATGCGCTTGCCGGGCGGAGCCGTCGTGCCCGCGATGAACGCCGCCACCGGCTTCGTCATCTTGGCCTTGATGTACTCGGCGCCGCGCTCCTCCGCGCCGCCGCCGATCTCGCCGATCATGATGACGCCGTGGGTGTCGGCGTCCGCCTGGAAGAGCTCGAGCACGTCGACGAAGTCCATGCCGTTGACCGGATCGCCGCCGATGCCGACGCACGTCGACTGGCCGATGCCGAGCGCCGTGAGCTGGCCGACGGCCTCGTAGGTCAGCGTCCCGGAGCGCGAGACGACGCCGATGTTGCCCTTCTTGTGGATGTGGCCCGGCATGATGCCGATCTTGCACTCGCCGGGCGTGATGACGCCGGGGCAGTTCGGACCGACGAGGCGCGGGACGCTCTTGCCGTTCGCGCGGGCCTCGGCCTGCGCCGCCTCGAGCACGCGCCGCACGCCGAGCATGTCGACGACGGGGATGCCCTCGGTGATGCAGATGACGAGCTCGACGCCGGCGTCGAACGCCTCGAGGATCGCGTCGGCGGCGCCGGGCGGCGGGACGAAGATGACCGACGCGTTGGCGCCGGTCGCCTTCACGGCCTGGCTGACGGTGTCGAAGACGGGGACTTTGCCCTCGAACTTCTCACCGCCGCGCGTCGGCGTGACGCCGCCGACGACGCTCGTGCCGTACTCGATCATCTGCTTGGCGTGGAACGAGCCCGCGCCGCCGGTGATCCCCTGGACGATCAGCTTCGTGTCTTTTCCGACGAGGATGCTCACTTCGCGCCTCCGTTCCCGACCGCGGCGACGATCTTCTGCGCGCCGTCGGCCATCGTGCTCGCGGCCTGGATCGCGAGGCCGCTCTCGTTCAGGATCTTGCGGCCGAGCTCGACGTTGGTGCCCTCGAGGCGGACGACGAGCGGCACCTTGAGGCCGAGCTCCTTCGCCGCCGCGACGACGCCGTTCGCGATCACGTCGCACTTCATGATGCCGCCGAAGATGTTGACGAAGATCGCCTTCACCTTGGGGCTCTTCAGGATCATGCTGAAGGCCTTGGTGACCTGCTCCTGCGTCGCGCCGCCGCCGACGTCGAGGAAGTTCGCCGGCGCGACGCCGTGCTTTTCGCCGGCGTGCTTGATGATGTCCATCGTCGCCATGGCGAGGCCGGCGCCGTTGACGAGGCAGCCGACGTTGCCGTCGAGCGAGACGTAGTTCAAGCCGGCGTCCTTCGCCTCGAGCTCGACCGGGTCCTCCTCGTCCTTGTCCTGCAGCTCGGCCCACGACTTGTGGCGGAACTCGGCGTTGTCGTCGAAGCTGATCTTCGCGTCGAGCGCCATGACGTCGCCGTTCTTGAGGACGACGAGCGGGTTGATCTCGAGCATCGAGCAGTCCTCCTCGAGGACGGCGCGGTAGAGGCTCGTCATCAGGCGGACGAACTTGGCGACGGTCTCCTTGCCGTACTTCATCAGGCCGAGACCGAACGCGAGCTCGCGCGACTGGTACGGCATGAGGCCGTTCACCGGATCGACGTGCACCGTGAGGATCTTCTCCGGCGTCTCCTCGGCGACGGTCTCGATCTCCATGCCGCCTTCGGTCGACGCCATGAACGCGATGCGACGCTTGTCGCGATCGATGACGGCGCCGAGGTAGAGCTCCTGCGCCATCTCGAGCCCCTGCTCGATGTAGAGGCGGCGGACCTTCGTGCCCTCGGGGCCCGTCTGGTGCGTGACGAGCTGCATGCCGAGGATCTTCTCGGAGAGCTGACGTGCCTCGGCGGGCCCGCCCTTCGCGACCTTCACGCCACCGCCCTTGCCGCGGCCCCCCGCGTGGATCTGCGCCTTGACGACGACGAGCTGGTTGCCGGTCTCGGTGGCGAGGCGCTTCGCTGCGGCCTCGGCCTCGTCGACGGTGAAGGCGGGATAGCCTTTGGGAACGGGCACGCCGTACTTGGCGAGGACCTGTTTGCCTTGGTACTCGTGGATCTTCACGCGGACCTCGAAAATGGTGTGGGGGCCCCACGATTTCCGTGGGGACGGACAAGCGGGCCGCGACGCTACCACATATCGTCCGCGCGGCGTCACGCCGGCGAGCGCGAACGCGCGCGGATCACTGCACGGTCGCTGCTGCAGAGCCTCGCACGGCCGACGCCGCGGACGCGTTCTTCGTCGCGGCGGTGACGGTGACCGCGCCGGAGGCGACGGTCGTGGCGAGCCCGGTGTCGTCGATGGTGAGCAGCGCGTCGTCGCTGCTCGTCCAGATCACGTCGTTCGTGACGTCGCGGGTCGTGCCGTCGCCGAAGACGCCGCGCGCGTTGAACTGAGCCTTTTCGCCGAGGGTGATCGTGATCGGGTTCGGCGTGACGACGATCGCGGCCAGCTCCGCGGGCTCGCCGCTGACGAAGACGATCGTCCGCCCCTGCACGAGCGTCGCGGCGTCGGTCGCGGTGATGCTCGTCTCGCCCGACGCGATCGCCGTCACGACGCCGACGTCGGGCGGCGTGAGCCCGACGCTCGCCGCCGCGGCGTTCGACGACGCCCAGAGCACCTGCCCGGTGACGTCGCGCGTCGTGCCGTCGTTCATCCGTGCGTTCGCGGTGAGCTTCACGGTCGCGCCGGGGCGAAGCACGACGGCGGGCGAAGGCACGACGTCGATCGACTCGATCCGCGAGAGCGCGACGGTGAGCGTCGCGGTCCCCGTCGCGTCGTTCGCGAGATCGGTGACGCGGAGCACGACGGAGCCGGGCTCGCTGCCGGCCGTCACGACGCCGGTGCTCGAGACCGTCGCGATGTTCCGGTTCGACGACGAGTAGGTCACGCGCTCGTTCACGTGCTCGACGGGCCCGCCCGCGAAGCGCCTCGTCACCGCGAGCTGCACCGTCTGTCCGCTGACGAGCGTGATGGTCCCCGGCGTGACGTCGATCGCCGGCTTCTGCGGCTCCGCGCAGCCCGCGCAGAGCAGGCCGATCACGACGAAGAGGACCGCGACGACGAGCTGGAAGGAGCGCCTCATGATCGAGCTCGACGGTACCACAACGCCCGACGACGCTGGCCCCGTGCCGTCGACCTCGGGGTGCGCCGCCTGCGACGCGGCCGCCCCCCGGCTACTCGCACTCGCGAGAACGCAGCGCGTCGATCTCCGCCAGGAGCTCCGGCTCGTTCACGAGCGCCTCGATGGCGTCGTCGTCGAGGCCGAGGCCGGGGACGTCCTTCGTCGCGCGGAGGTAGAACCACCCGCGGTCCCAGATCGCGAGCGTCGCCCTCCGCCAGCACGGGTCTTCGAGGATCACGTCGTACGCCTCGGGGTAAGCGGCGCGCGCCGTCGCGAGGTAGCGCTCGATGTACCAGAGGAACGTCAGGATGCCGTCGCGCTCGCTCGCGTTGGACCTCGCGTACTGCTCCTTGAAGGCGAGCGCCGTCGCGAGCGAGTTGACGTACTGGGTGGCCTCTTCGAGCACCGAGTTGTAGCCCTGCGCGCCGCTCTGGCCCGAGAGGTACGTGTTCGCGTAGCTATCGCAACCCTTCGCGCCTCCGCCGCAAGGCGTCCGCTTCCGGGCGTGCGCGTCCCTCGTGATGACGCTGCGCGCGAAGGTCTTCCCGCCACGGCTCGTCGTGTCGCCGCTCGAGCAGGTGAACGCGAGATCGGGACGGATCACGTAGGCGGCCTCGCCTCGGGTCGCCTTGCCCATGTCGTAGAAGTGCCCGCACTCGTGAACGGTCGTCGAGGCGCCGCGGAGGACGCCGGCGGCGCTCGACTTGTTCCCGAGGAAGATGTCGACGCAGTTGCCGGTCGGCGTCGAGCGCGGGCTCGCGATGCCGCCCTCCACGATCGCCTTGCCGATCGGGTAGCGCTTCTCGAGCGCCGCGAGGAGATACTGCCCCGCCGTCTCCCTCGAGAACGAGAGGCCGTCGAGGCTCGCCGCCGTCGGGAGCGGCTCGGTGTAGACGTTCTTCCCGCAACCGGGCGGCTCCGGCGTCGGCGCGGGGGCGTCGACCTCGCCGGTCGGACCGCCGGCGCCGCGGTCACCGTCGCCGCCAGCGCTCGGCGCGTCGTCGGTCGGCGGGCCGCTCACCGGCGTCGTCCCGTCGAGGCCGCGTGCGTCCTCGCTCGGCGCGTCGGTCCCGCAGCCGGCGCTGCTCACGCACGCGAACGTGACGAGGCCGATCGCGATCCATCCCAGGGCGGTGTACTGCTTTCCCATCGCGGGCTTGTCGCATCGCCGGATCGGATCTCAAAACCGTCCGAGAAGCGGAGACGGCTTTGAAGCTCATCCCCGCGACGGAGCTCGTCCGTCCTTTCATCTCTGCGCGGTGCGCACCAGGAGCGAGCGCGAGCGCGTCCCGTTGACCTTGCTCGCGTTGGCGGCGAAGAGCGCCGCCGGAAGCAGCACGAAGCGCGCCGGGCGCTCGCCGTGCCTGGCGCGATCGACAAGCACGAGCGCCGCCATCGCCGCGCGCTGCAGGTCCATGTTCGGTTGCGCGAACATCGCGTCCGCCGGGAGCGCGCTGAGCGTCGACCGCACGCGGTCGACGCTCGCCTTGCCCGTCGCCGCGTCCTGCTCGTTCTGCGTTGCGATGGGAGATCCCCTCCGTGAGCCGGGCATCGAGGGTGGATCGCGCATGCATTACCCTCAAGGGTAATAGGACAAGCTGCCGAAGGAGCGGCACCTATCCGACGAAAACGAGGCTCTCGTGCACTTCGCGGTCGACCCAGATCGCGAAGTGCGTCACTGTGGCGAACTGCTGCGCTCGCGAGCGCGGCGCGCGTCGAGGGGTGAGCTGCCACGGGGTGCAGCGATCGACGCCGTTGGGGGTATTCCATGGAGAACGTGTCGTCGCGTCGGGGCGTGCCGCCCTGTACGG
>JAHBWA010000236.1 GCA_019637195.1 Labilithrix sp.
GGTTCGCGCTCTCGTAGCGATCGAGGCGGACGCGCATTTCCCCGGCGATGGTAGCCGACCGCGCCCGGCCCGCCCGAGGCGTTCTCGAGTCTGCCCTCTTCTTCTCGAGTGCCCGACTCTGCGGGGCCTGCGGGGCGGCCCGGCGCCCGACGCGCCCCGCGGGGCCGTCCGGCGGCGCGGAGGGGAGGCGCTACCTCGCGCCGGGCGGCCCGAGACCGGGCGCGCGCGCCGCGCCGCGATCGACGCGCGGCGCGACGTGCAGCGCGGACGGGAGGGTCACGCGAAACGTGGTGCCCTCCAGACCGTTCGACTCGAACGCGAGGTCTCCGCCGACCTCGGAGATCAGGCGATGGCTGATCGCCAGCCCGAGGCCGGTGCCCTTCCCCTGCGCCTTCGTGGTGAAGAACGGGTCGAAGATCCGCGCCGCGTGCTCGGGTGGGATCCCGACACCGTTGTCCGTGACGTCGATGACGGCGCCGCCCGCGGTCGAGGCCGAGACGGCGACCCGGAGCACGTTCGTCGCTCGACTCGCCGACGGCATCGCGTCGAGCGCGTTCGCGATGAGGTTGAGCAGCACCTGACCTATCCGCGACGGAGTCCCGAGCACGGGCGGCGTCGGCCCGAGCTCACAGACCAGCTCGGCGCGCTCCGCGATCTGCGGTCTCGCAAGCTTGAGGGTCGACTCCACGATGGCGCGCGCGTCGACGGCGCCGATCGCGACGTCCTCGACGCGGGCGAGCGCGAGGAGCTCCTGGACGATCGTCCGGATCCGCGTGACCCCCTCGAGCGCCACGGTGAGCGCCTCGCGGGTCGAATCGGCGGGCGCCCCGAGCGGGCCCAGGTCGCGCAGCGCGATCTCGACGTTGTTGAGCACATAGGCGAGCGGGTTGTTGACCTCGTGCGCGACGCCCGCGGCGAGCATGCCCACGGAGGCGAGCCGATCCGCCATCGCGAGCTGCTGCTGGAGCCGCCTGCGCTCGGTGACATCACGCGCGACGAAGAGCCGCGCGCACCTCCCGCCGAACGTGATCGCCTGCGCCGGAGAGGCCTCGACGAGCACCAAACCGCCGTCGCGCGCGACCATCTTCGCCTCCACCAGATCGGGCGCGCTCGCGTCGTCGACGGCGCCGTCGCTCTGCTCGAGGGCGGCGGCGCGCGAGCTCGCGTGGAAGAGATCGACGAGAGGTCGGCCGAGGACACCGCTCACCTCGCCGTCGCCGAAGGTCTTCGCGACCGCCCGATTGAGCCAGACGATGCGTCCGTCGCGGTGGATCACCACGAAGTTCGGGATCCGGTCGAAGAGCGAATGGATCTCGGCGGTCGAGCGCTGGACCGCCTCGAGCCCGTCGGCGATCTCCCGGCGCTGCGCCTCGAGGAGGCGCAGCGCCTCCGCCCGGTGAACCGCCGCGCGCGCGAGGCGGCGCGCGCGCGTGGCCAGCGAGCGCGACGGCGGGAGCTGGAGCGTGATGTCGAGCTCGCGCGGCGTGAGCTCGGTCGTCAGGATCGTCGCCGGGGCGAGTCCGATCATCGTCGGCACCTCGCACAGCAGCCCCTCGAAGACGTGAAGGTACGGCGCGCTCGGCGCGTACGCCTCGGGGATCGAACAGCGAAAGCGCAGCCGGTCGTCGGCTGGGAAGGTCGTCCGCAGGATCAGGTGGGGCACGTTCGCGGCCGCGACCCAACGCTCGCCGGCGAGGTAGACCGATCGCAACGAAACGACGGACTGCGCGATCCGCTGAATGAACGCGAAGGACGGCGCGCCAGCCATCTTGCGGCCCACGTCGCGGACGCGCTCCACGTCGCCGCCCACCACGTCGGAGAGCCGATCGAGCAGCACGACGAGCGTCTCCCACTCGATCCCGATTCGCGGATCGACGAGCGCCGCGGCGTCGAGCCCGAACGGACCGACGAGCTCCTCGCGGCGGACGCCGATGCCCTCCGCGGCCTCGAACAGATTCACCGCCATCCTGTACGTGAGGCGCATCCCCGTCGTCGGCTCGGTCCCCGCGAAACCGTCTCCCCGACGCGATCCTACACGATCGACCGAGCGGAGACGCGCTCGGCGCTCGTCCCTCCACCGAACCGGCGACCGCCTCTCCCGAGCCGAGAGCCCCCCCCCGCGAGCCCGGAACGGTCGGTGGCGGCGGCCCCCTGGCCCGCCGGTCGGCCCGCGCTGGCCCGAGCCACGGCGCTGGCGGGACAACTCCTCGGAAGCTCACGGCCGCGCTCGCGGTACGCGCCGTGCTCACCCCTGCCGCGTGGCTGCACGAACCTCTCGCGCTACACTCTCCGCCGTGACCACGCTGCGTGCTCGCTCGCTCCAGCATGTCCGGCCCGTCGTGCCGCTCGACTTCCCCGCGAGCGAGCCGGAGTCCGAGCGCATGGGCCAGAGCGGTCGTCACTTCCTCATGTGCAAGGCGCTCTACGAGATCTTGCGCGCCGCCGCCGGCGACGCGCACACCGTCTCGTGCGACGCCTTCGTCTATTTCGATGCCGCGAACCCCGAGCGCAAGCTCGCCCCCGACGGCGCCGTCAAGCTCGGCGTGCCACAGCACACCTTCGACTCGTGGAAGACCTGGGAGCGCGGCGCGCCCGAGCTCGCCTTCGAGATCCTGTCGCCGAGCGACGCGCCCGAGCGCTGGGCCTTCGAGGAGAAGCTCACGCGCTACCGCGCGCTCGGCGTGATCGAGCTCGTCGTCTTCCACGCCGACGCCGAGCCTGGCTCACGCCTCCGCGTCTGGGACCGCATCGACGGCGACCTCGTCGAGCGCGCCGTCACCGGCGAGCGCACGCCCTGTCTGACGCTCGACGCCCACCTCGTCGTCGGCCCCGTCGATGACCTCGCGGCGTGCGTGCGACTTGCCGAGGACCCCGAGGGCCGCCAGCCGTACCCGACGGAGCCCGAGGCGCGCGCGCGCGAGGCCGACGCGCGGAAAAAGGCCGAAGCCGATCGCGCGCGCGAGGCCGACGCGCGGAAAAAGGCCGAAGCCGATCGCGCGCGCGAGGCCGACGCGCGGAAAAAGGCCGAAGCCGATCGCGCGCACGAGGCCGACGCGCGGCAAGAGGCCGAGGCTCGCCTCCGGGAGGCCGAGGAGCGGCTCGCGGCGATCGAAGCCGGACGCACTCGCTGATCCGCCGGACGATCTACCGCGGAGCGATCTACTGCGGAGTCCTCGATGCACCGCGAGCAGCGCGTCCGCTCCTCGGCGATCGACAGGAGCGGCGACGCTCGCCGTAAAATGAGTATGCTCCCGCGCATGAAAAGCAGCGTTCTCCGCGGACTCCGCCCCCTTTGCTTGGCATCGCTCGCCCTCACGGCCGTGAGCGGCGGCCTCGCCTGTGGCGGAGACGCGCCCACGCCCGCGTCACCGAGCGCGCGCGACGGGGCGCAAGCGGCCCGCGACAGGAACGCGAAGGCCCAGGAGACGGAGTTCGTCGCCCTGACCGCCGAGACCGCGAAGACGCTGAAGAGCGGCGCGAAGCTCGAGATCCCGGCCGGGTGGTGGCTCCGCGACGTCGACGGCGGGCTCGCCTTCCAGGACCCGGACCGCGAGCTCACGATCACGCTGCTCGAGCTCGACGCGCCGTCGACGGACGCCGCGACCACGCTCACGCTCTCGAAGCTCGGGCGGACCGCGCCCCCGAAGATCGCGCGCAAGGTCCACGAGCTGGATCAGGCCGGCTGGGACGAGGTGGCCGAGACCGTCTGGGAGACGCCGCCGTCCGAGATGCGCGTGTTCGCGCTGAACCTGCGCCGCAAGGGCGGGAAGACCTGGGCGACGCTCCTCGAGGGCAAGACCGAGGCCTTCGCGCGGCGCGGCGCGCAGGTCGGTCAGATCGTCCTCGGGCTCGACGTGCCGGGCGTCGCCGAAGAGGACCTGTCCAAGAAGACCGCCGTTCCGCTCGAGGGAAAGCGGCTCGAAGAGCTCGAGGCGTTCATCGAGCAGGCGCGCGGAACGCTCCACGTGCCGGGCGCGGCGATCGCGTTCGTGCAGGACGGCAAGATCGTCTTCGAGAAGGGCTTCGGCGTCCGTGAGCGCGGCAAGAAGGATCCGGTCACGCCGCGCACGCGCTTCATGATCGGCTCGGTGACCAAGTCGCTCTCGACGCTGCTCATCGCGAGCCTCGTCGATAGCGGCAAGGTGAAGTGGGACACGCCGGTCAAGGAGCTCTTGCCGTCGTTCGAGACGGGCGACGCCGCGCTCACCGACAAGCTGACGGTCGCGCACACGTTCTGCGCGTGCACGGGGATGCCGCGGCGCGATCTCGATCTCGTCTTCGAGTACGGCGCGCACAAACCCGAGGACTCCTTCAAGGCGTTCGCCGGCGTGAAGCCGACCACCGGCCTCGGCGAGACCTTCCAGTACTCGAACCAGATGACGGCCATCGGCGGATTCCTCGCCGCGCGGGTGGCCGAGCCCAACAAGCCGCTGGCCGCCGCCTACGCTGCGGCGATGAAGGCGCGCGTGTTCACGCCGCTCGGCATGAGCGACAGCACGGCGTCCTTCGACGAGGGCCGGAAGGGCGCGGTCGCGACGCCGCACGGCGGCAACCTCGTCGGACCGCGTGACGAGCCGACGGTCCTGCCGCCCGCGATCGAGCGCTTCGTCGAGCCGGTCGCCCCGGCGGGCGCGGTGTTCTCGACGGCGCACGACATGGCCCGCTACGCGCTCGTCGAGCTCGCGAAGGGCAAGACGCCCGAAGGCAAGCAGGCGATCAGCGAGGCGAACCTCGTCGAGCGGCGCAAGGGACGCGTCCGCGTCGGACCGCGGAGCAGCTACGGGCTCGGCATCGCGACGAGCGAGCTGCGGGGGCTCTCCGTCGTCACCCACGACGGCGGGACCTTCGGCTTCGTGTCGCGGCTCACGGTCTTCCCCGAGAAGAACCTCGGCCTCGTGATCCTGACGAACACGACGAGCGCGGGCGCGCTCTTCGTCGACGCCGTCACGCAGCGGCTCGTCGAGGTCGCGTTCGGGGGGAAAGAGCAGGCCGCGCGCGATCTCGAAAAGGGGATCGAGATCGACCGCGAGCAGTGGATGAAGCACCACGAGAAGATCGCCGCGCCGGTCCCGGCGGACGTCGTCGCGCGCGTGAGCGGGACATGGAAGAGCGAGCGGCTCGGCACGTTCGTCTTCTCGGCCGCGAAGGACGGCTTCCGCGTCGACGTCGGCGAGTGGTCGAGCCGCCTCGGCTACGAGAAGTCGGAGGACGGCACCGCGCGCCTCTTCTTCGTCGACTCGCCGGTCGAAGGCCTCCCGATGACCGTCGAAGACGGCGCGATCGTCGTGGCGCTCGGCCAGGAGTCCCACCGCTTCACGAAGAAGTGACGCACTGATCCAGCAGGCTCGGATGTTTACGCGCGCGGCGTGCGGTCGGACGGCTCCGTCGGCACGGCGAGCCGTTCAGGAGCACGCCCGCAGACGACGTCGGACGAACCCGACGCACTGTCGTACCGAGGCGACGCCTCGCGCGCGTAGTTCACTGACAAGACACGTCAATTCGCCACGCGCTGGTCTTGACGCGTAGGAAGGTACCGTTATGGTGCACGGCTCGCGCCTGGCGCTCGCTGCAGCGACGACGTCGCTGCGCCCCGACGCTCTCTTCCTCCTGCTTCTGCGGCCCGCCTCGGCGCGCCGTTCGACCCGAAGGATCCGTTCATGGCGGCCCACGCGGCTCATCCCGCCCCGGTTACTCGGCTCTTCCGCTGGATGCGGCAGGACCGAAACGACATGCTCCTCATCCTGCTCTACGCGGTCGCGTCGAGCATCGTCGCCCTCTCGATCCCCATCACCGTGCAGGCGATGGTCAACACGGTCGCGTTCGGCGCCGTCATTCAACCGATCATCGTCCTCGCGCTCCTGGTCCTCGGGGCGCTCACCACGGCGGCCATCTTTCGGGCGCTCCAGGCGCGTGTCGTCGAGACCATACAGGAGCGCGTCTTCGCGCGGACCGCGCTTCAGCTCAGCCATCGCCTCCCGCACGTCGATTCGTCGGTGTTCGACGACGCGCACGGTCCCGAGCTGGCCAACCGCTTCTTCGACGTCCTGACCGTCCAGAAGGCAGGCTCGACGCTGCTCGTCGACGGCAGCGCCCTCGCCCTGCAGACGCTCGTCGGGATGGTGGTGCTCGCCTTCTACCACCCGTACCTCCTCGCGTTCGACGCGCTCCTCGTGCTCGCGATGGCGTTCATCTTCGTCGGCCTCGGTCGCGGCGCCGAGCGCACGGCGATCGTCGAGTCGAAGGCGAAGTACGCGATGGCGGCGTGGCTCCAGGAGATGATGCGCCACTCCGTGCTCTTCAAGGGCACGGGCGGCGAGGAGTTCGCGGCGAGGCGGACCTACGAGCTCACGAAGAAGTACCTCGGCGCGCGGCGCCAGCACTTCCGGGTCCTCTTCCGGCAGATCGTCGGCGCGCTCGGCTTTCAGGTGATCTTCAGCTCGCTGCTCATCGCGACCGGCGGCTTCCTCGTGCTGCAGAAGCAGCTCACGCTGGGTCAGCTCGTGGCGGCGGAGATCATCGTCTCGGGCGTGCTGGCGAGCTTCTCCAAGGTCGGCAAGCAGCTCGAGAGCCTCTACGACATGCTCGCCGGCTTCGACAAGCTCGGGCACCTGCTCGACCTCCCGCAGGAGCGCGGCGGCACGAGCCGCTTCCCCGAGCGCCTCCGCGGGCCGGCGAGCCTCGCCGTGAAGGACGTGACCTTCCGCTACGGCGGACGCAACATCCTCTCCGGCGCCTCGCTCCAGGTGAACCCCGGCGAGCGCGTCGCCCTGCTCGGCCCGAACGGCTCGGGCAAGAGCACGTTGATGAACCTGCTCTACGGCCTCCGGCCCCCGAGCGCCGGCGTCATCGAGGTCGACGGCGAGACGGTGCACACGCTCACGGCCCGTTCGCTCCGCACCCACGTCAGCATGGTCCGCGGCATCGAGATCTTCGAGGGGAGCGTGCTCGACAACGTCATCGCCGGGCGGAGCAACGTGACCCCGGACGACGCGCGTGAAGCGCTCGAGCGCGTCCACCTCTGGGACGACGTGAAGCTGTGGCCGGCCGGCGTCGACACGCACCTCAACCCGTACGGCTCGAGCCTCTCGATGGGGCAGGCCCGCAAGCTCGTGATCGCGCGCGCCGTCGCGGCGAAGCCGCGGCTCCTCCTGCTCGACGAGTCGCTCGACGACCTCGACGCCAGGAGCCGCGAGAGTGTCGCGCGGTTCTTGTTCTCTCCCGAGCGTCCGTGGACGGTGATCGTCACCACGCACGACGCGGCGACGCTCCAGCACTGCACCCGCGCGATCGCCCTCGACCGCGGGCTGTTCCGCGACATCGCCAAGGACCTCTCGGCCGCGATGGACGGAGGCTCCTCGTGAGCGCGGCCTACCCCGCGGGGGCCGCCGACGACGCGCTGGTAGAGCGCGATCTCGCGACGCTCGGCCTCTCGGCGCGCACGCGCGTCACGAGGGTCATGTCGAGGATCCTCTCGGGCGCGCTGGTCGTCTTCGCGCTCCTCTTGATCTTCGTCCCCTGGCAGCAGTCCGTCGACGGCACCGGGCGGGTCATCGCGTACGCGCCCCAGGAGCGTCAGCAGTTCATCGAGGCGCCGCTCGAGGGCCGGCTCGTCTCGTGGAACGTGCAGGAGGGCGCCAAGGTCAAGAAGGGCGACATCCTCTGCGAGATGACGGACAACGATCCGCACATCCTCGGGCGGATCCAGACCGAGATCGACATGCTCAAGCAGCGCATCGCCGCCGCGCGCGCCCGCGCCGAGAGCATCGAGAGCCGGATCCAGGAGCTCGAGACCGCGCGCAAGAGCGCCCTCGACGCCGCCAGCGCGCGCATCGCGATGGCGAAGCAGCGCATCCAGCAGGCGCAGCAGGCGGTCGAGGCGGCCGAGACGGCGCTGAAGACCAGCGAGCTCAACTTCGAGCGTCAGCACGGCCTCTTCGCCGAAGGGCTCTCGTCGAAGCGCCAGGCGGAGCTCGCGGAGCTCGACCTCGTGAAGGCGCGGACCGATACGGAGCGCGCGCGCTCGCAGCTCAACGCGGCCCGCAGCGAAGAGGCGGCGCTCGCGTCCGACCAGCTCAAGGTGATGGCCGACGTCGGCGCCACGATCAACGACGCCCACGCCGGGCGCGCCTCGGCGCTCTCCGAGGAGGCGAGCGCCAGCGCCGAGCTCGCGCGCACCGAGAGTCGCCTCGCGCGCCAGCAGACCCAGCAGATCACGGCGCCGCGCGACGGCGTCATCCTCAGCGTGATCGCGCGGCAGGGCGGCGAGCTGCTCAAGGCCGGCGAGCCGTTGCTCTCGTTCGTACCCGACACGGACGTGCGCGCCGTCGAGCTCATCATGGCCGGCAACGACGCGCCGCTCATCAGCGAGGGGCGCCACGTGCGCTTGCAGTTCGAGGGCTGGCCCGCGGTCCAGTTCACCGGCTGGCCGTCGGTCGCCGTCGGTACCTTCGGCGGACGCGTGGCCTGGGTCGACGCCGCCGACAACGGGCAGGGCAAATTCCGGATCGTGATCGTGCCCGACGGCGACGAGCCGTGGCCGAGCGGGACGTACTTGCGCCAAGGCACGCGCGTGAACGGCTGGGTGCTCCTCAGCCGCGTCCGCCTCGGCTTCGAGCTGTGGCGTCAGATGAACGGCTTCCCGCCGGTCGTCGCCAGCACCTCGCCGGACAAGAAGGGGGGCAAGTGAGGCGCGCGCTCCTCGCGCTCACGATGCTGTGCGTGAGCGCGGGGACGGCGCTCGCGCAGGCGCCCCCGCCGGCGCCGACGACACCGGGCGTCGCGCAGCCGAACGCGCAGCCGCAGCCGAACGGGACCGCGCCGCGGAAGCCCGTCATCCCGCCGATCTCGGCCGGCCCCGTGGACGTGCCGCCGATGCCGACGCCGCTCGTCACGCTCACTCCGCCGCCGCAGAAGCGGACGCCGCTCTCCCTCGAGGAGGTCCTCACCAACGTCGAGACGCGCTACCCGCTCCTGCTCGCGGAGGCGCAAGCCGTCGCCGCCGCGCAGGGAGAGGAGCTCTCCGCCTGGGGCTCGTTCGACCCGAAATGGAAGACGAAGGCCGCGGCGTTCCCCCTCGGCTACTACCAGTACGGGATGGTCGACAGCTACATCGAGCAGCCGCTCTACTGGCGCGGCCTCTCGGTGTTCGGCGGCTACCGGCTCGGCCAGGGGAAGTTCCCGCTCTATTACGACGGCTATCGCACGAACAGCTTCGGCGAGGCCCGCGCCGGCGTGATCGTGCCGCTCCTGCGCGGCGGCTCGATCGACGAGGAGCGCGCGAAGCTCTGGAAGGCGGAGGCCGGGCTCAACGCCGCGCGCGAGGGGCTCGCGGCGACCAAGCTCGAGTTCCAGCGCAACGCCGCCTACAAGTACTGGGAGTGGATCGCGGCCGCCAAGAAGCTCGAGGTCGCCAAGGCGCTCCTCCAGCGCGCGGTCGAGCGAAACACCGCGATCACCGTCCGCGTGGCGCGCGGCGACGCCCCCGCCATCGAGCAGACGGACAACGCGCGCGCGATCGTCGAACGCGAGCAGCAGGTGGTCTCCGCCGAGCGCGAGCTGACGGCGGCGCGCCTCTCGCTCTCGCTCTACCTCCGCGACGACGAGGGCAACCCCGTCATCCCGGCCGCCGAGCGGGTGCCGGAGCGCTTCCCGGAGCCGACCCGCCTCGACGCGCGCATGGTCGAGAGCGACGTCTCTCGCGCGCTCGGAAAGCGCCCGGAGATCCGCGTCTACGAAGCCCGGCGCCGGCAGTACGAGGTCGAGCGCGACCTGGCGGAGAACGACGCCTGGCCGACGCTCAACGTGCTCCTCGCCGGCTCCAAGCAGTTCGGCGACGGCTACCCCGAGCGGCAGCCGGCGGCCGTCGAGGCCGGCTTGCTCCTCGACATCCCGCTGCGCACCCGCAAGGCCGATGGCCGTGCGCGCGCTGCGGACGCTCGGTTCCTGGCCTACGATCTGCACCTCCGCTACATGAAGGACAAGATCACCCTCGAGGTCCGCGACGCCGCGGCCGGCACCGACGCCGCCGCCGCGCGGCTCGGCCTGGCGCGTCGCGAGCTCGAGCTCGCGCAGCAGCTCGAGCAGGCCGAGCGGCAACGCTTCGACATGGGCGACAGCACGATGCTCTTCGTGAACATCCGCGAGCAGGCCACCTTCGACGCCGCCAGGCGCGAGCTCGACACGCTGCTCGAGCATCACAAGGCGCTCGCGCTCTACCGCGCCGTCGTCGGCGGGCGCTGACTACGACGACGTCTTGCAGCGCGCGTCGTACACGCTGCCGGCGAGCGCGCGCACCTCTTCCGAGACGGCGCGGCCGTGGCTCAGCCGCGGTAGCTGCTTGCAGGTCGCCTCGAGCTGTTCGGCGTGAGCGGCTTCGGCCTCGAGCGCGTGCAGGATGCTCGCGCGGACGCGACGCACGGAGGGGAGCGCGCGCGCGATCACCGGATCGAGCGCGCTCGAGCAGCGCCCCATCGAGGTGACGAGCGCAGGCTCGAGCTCGGTCAGCGACTCGCGCGGAGACGCGAAGACGCGCTCCCAGAGGTGGGCGAGCTTCGGGCATTCGAGCGTCTCGACCGCGGCTGTGACGAGGGCGGGCTCGCCCGCGTTGCCCAGCCAATCGAGCACCTTGGTGTCGGCCGCGGCGTGCAAGAAGATGGTCTTCTGACAGGTCGGCGAGGTCCGCGCGTCCGGCTGCGCGAGCGTGAGCGCGAGGCGCGACTCCGGCGTGACGTGAGGCGAAGCGAGCCCGGCGCACGTCGCCTCACGGGTCGCCGGGCGCGCGAGCAGCCGCAGGAGATGCGGCTGCGCGGTCGGGCCGAGGCTCGCGAGGAGGCTCACGGCCGTGGTCCCGTGCTCGGTGCGCGCCGAGGTGATGCCCTTCTCCAGGTCGTCGGCGAACCCCTCGAGGCGCGGATCGCGCGGGGGGAGCTCGGCCACCGCGAGCGGCAGCTCCGCCGGCGACGAGAGCGCGACGCGTAAGACGTCGTCACCCCAGGTCGCGCCGCGCGTATGGGCCTGCCAGGCCGCGTGGTAGACGTCCTGGTTGCCGCGACGCTTCGCGAGCGCCTGCACGGCCTTGGGCTCGTGATCGGCGAGGCGACCGAGCGCCTCCATCCCCGCGCGGCTCTCGTGCTTGTCGAGCCACGCCACGTCCTTCTGCGCCTCGG
>JAHBWA010000237.1 GCA_019637195.1 Labilithrix sp.
ATCCTTCACGCCGAGCCCGAGGATCGTCCGCGAGTAGAGCGAGCCGCCCTTCGAGATCACGTGCCGGCCGAGGCCCCAGCCCTCGACGCCGCCGCCCGCGATGTTGCGCGAGCCGATCACGACGTCGGCGCCGTCGTCGAGCGCGGCGATGAAATCGGGCAGGTAGCGGACGTCGTGCGACAGATCGGCGTCCATCTCGAAGAAGCGATCGTAGCCTTCGCCGAGCCCTCGCTTGAACGCCTGCGTGTAGGCGGTGCCCAGTCCGAGCTTGCCGGGCCGATGCATGACCCGGACGTGATCGTCCTTGGCCGCGATGGCGTCGGCGATCGCCCCGGTGCCGTCGGGGGAGCCGTCGTCGACGACCAGGAGGTCGGCTTCGGGCCACGCCGAACGCACCGCATCGACGAAGCGCGGCAGGTTGTCTTTCTCGTTGTACGTGGGGGTGACGATGAGTGTTCTGGGCATCGGATCGCCTGTCGAACGTGGCCCCTGACATGACGCTGTGCGCGCGCGCCGGGGCGGAGATAAGCCGGTCCCGGCATAGCACTTTTCCGCTGCGGTGCGGCATCCGCCGGACATCCCGGCGGCCCCCGGCGAAGCCAGGGCGAGGCGGCGGCGGGCCGAGGCACGATGCGTCGACCGTGGCGAGGGTGCCGCTGGCCTCGCCCGACGTCGAAGAGGCGTCCGAACGGGTGAAAGTCCGTCTAGAATTCGAACGTGGCACTCAAGTCGACGCGCGCATCGCCGCCTTCGAGCGGAGAGGCGGCCTGGTCGCCCTCGCGGCGACCCAGCTCCCGCGAGCTGGAGGTGCGCGTCGGCCTGCTCGAGCGGAAGCTCGAAGACCTCGACGAGGAGCTCTCCCGCGAGCGTCGCATCGGCGTCGCGCTCCGTGAGGTCGGCCTCGCGCTCGGCACGACGCTCGATCTCGAGCAGCTCCTCGAGCTGATCCTCGAGAAGATCATCGACGCCGTCGAGGCCGATCGCGCGACGCTCTACCTCCTCGACGATCGAAAGAACGAGCTCGTCTCGCGCATCGTGCAGGGGGAGGAGGTCCGGCAGATCCGCCTCAAGGTGGGCCAGGGCATCGCCGGCCACGTCGCGCAGACGAGCAAGACGCTGCTCGTCAACGATCCGTACGAAGATCCGCGCTTCAACGCCGAGCTGGATCTCACCTCCGGCTACCGCACACGCTCGATCCTCGCCGTCCCGATGAAGAACCACCTGGGGCGCACGATCGGCGTCGTCCAGGTGCTCAACAAGAAGACCGGGCCGTTCGGCGATCACGACGCGATCATCCTCGCCGCGCTGGCGACGCAAGCCGCGATCGCGATCGACAACTCGCGCCTGTTCCTCTCCGTCACGCAGAAGAACACCGAGCTGCTCGAGATCAAGGAGCAGCTCGAGCACCGCGTGCGCGACCTCAAGCTCCTGTTCGATCTCGAGAGCGCGATGGGGCGCGCCACCTCGCTCGACGAGCTCTTCACGGGCGTCCTCAGCGAGGCCCTGCGCACGAGCGAGGCGTACGCCGGGGCCTTCGCCATGAAGGGCCCTGACGGGGTCAACGGCCAGCTCTACCTGATGTTCCAGGGGAGCGACACGCTCCAGGTCCACAACGTCAAGTCGGCGAGCGGCTTGACCGGTGCCGCGATCGACGGCGGCGAGGTCGTCTTCACCAACGACGCCCCGTCGCACCCGGATCACGATCCGTCGCTCGACGCGCACCTCGGCGAGCCGACGCGCGCGTGCATCGTGGTGCCGCTCGAGGGCGAGGACGGCGACGCCATGGGGGCGATCGCCCTCTTCAACAAGCGCAAGCTGCCCGGCTCGACGCCTCGCCTCGGCAGCGCGGCGCGCGACGAAGAGTTCACGGAGGAGGACCGGGCGCTCCTCCTCCTCATCGCCGCGAACGCCTCGACGGCGATCCGCCTGCAAATGTCGCGTGAGTCGCGCGAGCGCGAGGAGCGCCTCACGTCGATCGGTCGACTCCTCTCCGGCGTCATCCACGACATCCGTACGCCGCTCACCGTGATCAGCGGCTACGTGCAGATGATGCAAGCCGCGGACAAGCGCGCGCTCCGCGAGGAGTACGCGGAGCTCGCGCTCAAGCAGTTCGAGCACATCGGCGCGATGCAGCGCGACATCCTCGAGTTCGCGCGCGGCGAGCGCAACACGCTCGTCCGCAAGGTGTACCTCTCGAAGTTCTTCGGCGACGTGAAGGAGCAGCTCCAGACGCAGCTCGCGCGCGTCGGCGTGGAGCTCGTGATCGACCTGCAGGACAAGGGGACCGCGCGCTTCGACGAGGGCAAGATCCTCCGCGTCGTCCACAACCTGGCGCGCAACGCCGCCGAGGCCATGGCGGACAAGGGCGGAAAGTTCACCATCAAGGTGAGCCGCGCGAAGGCCACGCGCAACGCGGTCGCCGCGCTCGTGATCACGTTCTCCGATACGGGCCCCGGCATCCCCAGGGAGATCGAGCACCGCCTCTTCCAGTCCTTCGTGACGAGCGGCAAGAAGGGCGGCACCGGGCTCGGCCTCGCCATCACGAAGCGCATCGCCGAAGAGCACGGCGGGACGATCACCGTGAAGTCCACGTCGCGCGGCGCGACCTTCACGCTGCGCTTGCCGCAGCACGCGGCCGCCGAGAAGTGAAGCCGATGTCTCCGCGCCGTCGCCCCGGGATGGGCGCGTCGACCGTCGCGCTCGCCGCGCTCGCGATCTCCGCCGCGTTCGCGTCACCGCTCCACGCCGAGGACGCGCTCCCGCCCTGGACCGATCGCGGCGACGTCCCCTTGCCAGCGTGGGCGCGCTCCGTCACGCCGAACAAGCCGGAGGCGGCGATCTACGCGGAGCCGGGGAAGCTCGAGGCCCGTCGCGGGAGCGCGCAGCCGGGCGCGCGCTTGCCGCTCTACGCCACGCGGCGCGTCGGCGGCTGCATGGGGCGCTGGCTCAACGTCGGCCCGCTCGCGTGGATGTGCTCGGACGTCGTCGACTTCAGCGAAGACCCTCCGGGATCGCCCGTGCTCGGCACGCGCCCGTGGATCACGCCCGGAGGCGCCGGCGCGCCCTCCGCGGACTACGCGCGCCCGTCGCGCCCCGGCGCGCAGGCGAGGCTGCCGCCGATCGAGCCGCTCTCGGCGACCGACGACGGGCTGCCGTACCGCTACTTCTTCGCGGGCCGCGACGGCGCGTTCGGGTTCGCGAACCTCGCGAGCGCGCTCGACGACGCTCCGGACCAGGAGCTCGAGCCCGGCTTCGCCGTCGCGATCCTCGAAGAGAGGACCGCCCACGGCGAGCGGTGGGGCCGCACGAAGAAGGGGCGCTGGGTCGCGATGCGCGAGCTCGGACCCGCGCGCGCGAACCTCTTCCACGGCGAGCTGCTCGACGCCGCGCCGAGCACCCCCGCCGGCTCCGGGGCGTCCGGGCCCAAGCCCGCCGGCGCGGGCGCGTCCGAGCCCAGGCCCGCCGCCGGCTCCGGGGCGTCCGAGCCCAAGCCTGCCGGCTCCGGGGCGTCCCAGCCCAGGCTCGACGTCGCGTGGGTCGTCGCGGACAAGGCGAACGTCTTCGCGTCCGACAAGGCGGACAAGGTCAGCGGCACCCGCGTCCGCTTCGAGAAGGTGCGCGTCTTCGAGGAGAAGCCCGGGCAGGCGGGCGGCGTCGTCCGCGTGTCCTCGGACAAGGAGACGCCGGTGTGGATGCGCGCGCGCGATCTGGCGCGGCCGCGGCTCGCCGCGCCTCCGCCCGAGATCGCCGGCGACGGCCCCGCAGGCGCGGAGCGGTGGATCGACGTCGACCTCGCGTCGCAGACGCTCGTGGCGTACGAGGGGCCGCGCCCGGTCTTCGCGACGATCGTCTCCACCGGCAGGGGGCCGCGCGGCTCCGAGCTCGCCACGCGCACCGGGACGTTTCGTATCTGGGTGAAGGTCTTCACCACGAAGATGGACAACCTCGACAAGGAGGACGCCGACCGGCACTACGCGATCGAGGATGTCCCCTGGGTCCAGTTCTTCGACAAGGCGATCGCGCTCCACGGCGCGTTCTGGCACCGCGACTTCGGGCGCGTCCACAGCCACGGCTGCGTGAACCTCGCGCCGCTCGACGCGCGCTGGCTCTTCGCCTTCACCGGGCCGCACGTCCCCTCCGGCTGGACGGCGGCGCTGCCGACGAAGATCGAGCGCGGGACCGTCGTCCGCGTGCGCTGATCCGCCCGTCGCGCAGCCGCGGGTGGCCCCCACGCACGCCGCGCGGCGGGAACGCAGTACGCCGCGCTGGCGACTCCGGACGCGGGCGCGCGCGCCTACCGACGCGTGATACGGTGCCCGTGTGATTTCCGTCGTCTCGGCCGTACGCGACCTCGGGCGCCTCCGCGAGATCACGAGCGTGCTCGTGAAGCACGGCTTCGGCGAGGTCGTCGCGCGCGCGGGCTTCGGGAGGAAGCCGAAGAAGCCGTCCACCGGCAAGAGCGAGCCGCCCACGGGCGAGAGCGTCGCGCCGCCGCCCGACGCGATCGAGCTGGCGGCCGACGAGCTCGCCAAGGGCGAGGAGGAGCGGGGCAAGACGTCGACCGCGGAGCGCATCCGCCTCGTCATCCAGGACCTCGGGCCGTCGTTCATCAAGCTCGGGCAGATCATGTCCACGCGGAACGATCTGCTGCCGCCCGAAGTGATCGTCGAGCTGAAGAAGCTCCAGGACGACGTCCCGCCGGTGCCGTTCGACGAGATCAAGAAGGTCATCGAGTCGAGCCTCGGCGACACGCTGGAGCGGGTGTTCGTTTCGTTCGACGAAAAGCCCCTCGCCACGGCGTCGATCGGCCAGGTGCACCGCGCCGTCCTCACGACGCCCGAGGGCGAGAACGTCGACGTCGTCGTCAAGGTGCAGCGCCCCAACGTCGGCGTCACCGTCCAGCGCGACCTCGAGCTGCTCCACATCATGGCGGCCGCGATCGAGCGCGCCATCCCCGAGACGCGCATCTACTCGCCCGTCGGTCTCGTCCAGCAGTTCGACCGCTCGATCACCGCCGAGCTCAACTTCATGATCGAGGGCGAGAACGGCGAGCGCTTCACCAAGAACTTCGAAGGGACGCCCGAGGGCGAGCTCGCGCGCTTCCCCAAGGTCTACAAGCACGCGTCGAGCAAGCAGGTGCTCGCGCTCGAGTTCTTCGACGGCATCAAGGTCGACAAGGTCGCCGCCGCCGGCATCGACGGCTCCCAGGTCGCGAAGAACGCCGTCGGCGTCGTCATCAAGATGATCTTCGAGGACGGCTTCTTCCACGCCGATCCTCACCCCGGGAACATCATCATCATGGGCGGCACCGGCGGGGCGCCGCCGGTGATCGGCCTCATCGACCTCGGGATGGTCGGCCGCCTCTCGCCCGAGCTGCGCGACCGCACCATCGACCTGATGGTCGCGGCGGTGCGCAAGGACGCCTACGGCGTCGCCGACGCGCTCTACGCGATCGGCCGGCCGACGAAGAAGATCGACATGCGCGAGTTCCGCGACGAGGTCGCGACGCTCGCGGAGAAGTACCTCGGTAAGCCGCTCAAGGAGATCGACCTCTCCGCGATGATCCGCGACCTCGTCCAGGGCGCGATGAAGTACGGCCTCGAGATCCCCACCGACTTCATGATGGTCGGCAAGGCGCTGATGACGATCGAGGGCATCGGCAAGCAGCTCGATCCCGAGCTCGACGTCTTCGGCGAGGCGCAGCCCTACTTCGTGAAGCTCCTCAAGCAGCGGTACTCGCCGCAGCGGATCGGCAACGAGCTGATCCGCGGCGTCGAGCAGCTCTCGCGGGCGGGCTACGACGTCCCGCTTCAGGCGCGCGAGGTCCTCGAGGACCTCCGGCTCGGGCGCCTCCAGGTCAAGACGCCGGATCCCGCGCTGCCCGCCGCCGCCGATCGTCTGGGCCGTCGCGTCTTCTCGGGCCTCGTCGTGGCGTCCTCGACGCTCGGCGGCGCGACGGCCTTCGCGCACGATCACACGGTCGGCGGCGTCCTCTTCGCGGTCGGCGGCGCCGTGCTCGTGCTCCACGTGCTCTTCGACCTGCGCCGCCGGCCCAAGCCGGCCGAGTGACGCCCGGCGCGCCCCCGCCCGTCACGCTCCGACCGGGAATGCTCGAGGGAGCGCCACGTCGTGGAGAGCGACCCGCTGGTCGTGATGGCCCTCCTCGATGAGAAGCACCGCGCCCTCCTCCTCGCGATGGGCCATGAGCTACGCAGCGTGGTCGTCGGAGGAGGCGTCGTCGACGTCGCGTGGCATCGTTTTCACGTCGACGGCACGCACATCGCGTCGGCCGGGGCGCTCGCCGTCGCTCACGCGATCGCCTCGCGTCTCTACGCGGCGTAGCGCCGGCGACGCGCTTGCCGTCGCTCACGCTGCCGGCGCGTAGTGGTGGAGCCGTCGCGGGGCGCGCGCGCCGCCCTCTCGCGGGACGCCCAGGCGCGCGCGGAGCTCGGCCACCGTGAGGTCGAGCAGCGCCTCGTAGGCGGCGTCGTCCGCGGCGAGCGGCACGCTGTCGTGGAGTGAGCGGATCGAGCGCGCCGCCCGCCACGCGGCGATCACGCGCCGAGGCGCGAACACCAGGCCCGCGACCGAGCCGAGCACGACGATGCCGCCGACGTACAGGCCGAGACACGCCGCTCCCGGACGGAGCTCCCACGCCGAGATCTCGCCCTCGCCCACGAGATCGGTCCCGTAGCCCGTTGCGACGTGGTGCAGATCGTGGAGCATGATCGCCCAGCGGTGGCGCCTCGTGTTCGGCACCTTGAAGGCGATCCCGAAGAACGACGCGTCGGTCCACTTGGCGTCGTACCCCTCGACGGTGAAGCCGTTCTCGGCGAGGTACGCGTCGCGCGCCTCGCGTACGGTCCACTCCGGAGGGAAGGGCGTCGAGAGCGTCTTCATCGATGACCTCGCTTCGCTTGGGCGGCGTTCGAGAGGCTCCTAGGGTCGCGCTCCGGAGCGGCAAGGCCAGGCGCCGGTATCTCGGCCGGCGTCGCGCATCTCGGCCACCGATTCCCGGCCCGGCGCACAAAACGAAGCGCCCGCGATCGTCGCGAGGACGAGCGCGGGCGTCTTGCCCATCGCTGGGCTGCGTGCTCTCAGGGAGCCGCGCCGATCACTCCGCCGAGGCGAAGCCCTGGAGGAAGAACGCGATGACGAACGAGAGCAGAACGAGCGACTCGATCAGCGCGAGGCCGAGAATCATCGGGGTCTGGATGCGGGGCGCAGCGCCCGGGTTACGGGAGATACCCTCGAGCGCGGCCGCGGCAGCGCGACCCTGACCGAGACCACCGCCGAGGACGCCGAGACCGATGGCGACGCCGGCGCCGACGGCCGCCCAGGTCTTCACGTCGAACTTGTTGGCGCCCACCTTTCCGGTCTCCTGCGCGAACGCAGCGAGCGGAACGAGGAACGCGGCGGCGAACGCGAGAGCAGAGGGACCCAGCTTGCGGATGCTCATCGTGACAGACTCCTTCTTGGGACGGTGGGGAGGAAGTGGAGGGCTCCCCGAAATATCGAGCGCGCGCGGCGCTCCATAGTCGTTTTCTTGGGGGGTGGCTAGAGAGAAGACTGCAGAGGCCGCGGATCGCGGCGCCCGCAGGTGCGTCAGGCGTGCGCCTTTTCGCCGTGGCCGTGCTCGTCGTCGTGGCCGTGGTCGTCACCGTGGTGAACCTCGGTGGCGAGCGAGATGTAGATCGAGGTCAGCAGGCAGAAGACGAGGACCTGCACGACCGCGACGAGCGTGCCGAGGATCATGATCGGCAGCGGCAGGAACAGCGTGAAGATGCCGAGGAGGATCGAGAGGAGGAGGTGGTCGACGGCGATGTTGAGCATCAAACGAATGCTCAGCGTGACCGGCCGGATGACGAACGTGGAGATGAACTCGATCGCGAAGATCAGGATGTTGATCGGGAGGAAGGCCGGGCCCATCCACGGACCCGCGAGGTGGGTGATGAAGCCCATGCCCTGCGCCTTCAGGCCGTAGAACGTGAACGCCACGAGGACGACGAGCGCGCAGCCCGCCGTGATGTTCCACGTCGCCGTCGGCGGCAAGAACCCCGGGATCATTCCGAGCACGTTCGAGAAGAAGACGAAGCACGCGGCGGTGCCGACGACGGGGAAGTACCTCTTCGCCCGCTTCGGACCCATCATGTCCTTCATCATGTTGTAGAAGTAACCGATGAAGATCTCGAAGAACGTGCGGAGCGAGAGCTTCTCGTCGGGGATGACGGACTTCTCGTAGTCGGTGACCGCCGCCTTCGCTCGCCACGCGAGGAAGAGGATGACGAGCACGACGAGGAGGCTCGCGGCGATCGGCTCGGCGCCGTGCGCGTCGACGGGCTTCTTCCCGAGGAACGTCGCGCCGAAGTTGTGCATGTTCTCCCCGAGGGCGGGGAACATGGCGATCAGGTAGCTGAGAAACGAAGTGTGCTCCGGCATGTTCGTCGCGACGGGCCGGGCGATGGGTACCGCACGGCGCGCTCTCCCGATGTTCGAGCAGGCCTCATAACACGAAGCGCTGGGGAATGGACTCCACGCTTTTCATACCCCCGGCGCGGGCCCTGCGCCGTATGAATCTCCTGCGATCCTGAATTCTTATCGATCTCGGGTGCGATCCCCGAGGCTCGACCAGAGCGCGCTCGCCACGATGCCGAGCGGCAGGACCCCGTAGCCGATCACCAGCGCCATAGGGTCGACCAGCTCTCGGGTCAAAAGGAACCAGACTCCACCGAAGAGGATCACGATCTTCAAGGCGGCGAAGAGCGCCCACGCCGCCCCGCCGCGGCGCCCTGTCCGCTCGTGGTCGGCTCGTGTGTCGGTTTCATCCGGCTCGGCGGGGGCCCGGATGAGCGCGCGGATGATCGCCCGCATCGTGAGGAGGTTCGCCACCGCGATCGCGGCGCCCACGAGGACGGAGGCGGCGGCGCGTGGGCCGTGGGTGCCGAGCGCCCCGAGCGCGAGCGCGGCGCCGAGCATCGCGGCGGCCTTGGCGGAGCGCCCCGCGTCGTCCTGGCGCTCACCCTCGTCAGGCTCGTCCGAGGTCGGCCGCTCCTCCGGCGAGTCCGGCCGCTCCTCTGGAGACTCCGGCGAGTCCGGCGGGGGCCGCGAGGTCACGGCTCCTCCCGTTTTTCGGGCGTGGTCTCGGTCGCGCGCGCCTCGCGTGCGTCGTCGGGCGGCTCGTTGACGACGTCGCTCGCGTCGTCGTCGTCGCCCCACGGATCCTCTCCGCGCTCGAGCTTCTCCTCGCGCTCGATGTCACGCTGCATCTGCTTGGCCGTGCGGAAGAGCGCGCTGAACCCGGCGTAGCAGCCGACGAGGAAGCCGACGAAGGCGATCCAGCGCGTGCCGAATTTCCCGTCGAGCCAATGCCCGAGGTAGTAGCCGACGGCGATCGACGCGAGCAGCTCGAAGCCCACGGCGCCGTAGCGCCCGAAGCTCTTCATCCCCTTGCTCTGGAGCAGCGTGCCGGCCATACGCCTCTTCATGGTTCTTCCACCGCCGTAGCCGGCGTGCAAGTACTAGAGACCGACCGATCGTCGGGCGACGCAGGGCAGGGGACGTAGGGCAGGGAGGCGGCGATCCGGGGCATGCCGGGCGGCTCGATGAAGCGCAAGCGATGGTCCATCGGGGTCGTGCTCGTCACGGCGGCGGCTGGAGCCGTGGGCGCGGCGTGCGCGTCCAGCGCGGACGTCGGCGCGCCAGTGCGGCGTGAGCGAGGCGCCACGGCGTCGCTCCCCGACGCGTCCGTCGAGCTGGAGGTCGACGTGTGCGAGCTCGAGCCTGGGAGCTCGTGCCTCACCGCCACCGAGCGGGTCTGCGAGCGCGGCGCTCACGCCGCGCCCTACTGCAACGAGGTCATGCGCTGCGTGGGGTCTTCCTGGGAACGAACCCGCGCCGCGGCCTGCGCGGCGACGTGCCCGGCCGCTCACGATCCCCGCGCGCCCGGGGCGTGCGACGTCGCGAACGCGGGCACGCTCCTCTGCGCGTACCCCGAGGGAACGTGCGGGTGCGCTCCCGCGCACGTCGAGGACGAGGACGAGGCGGACGACGGCGGCGTCAGCCCGACCCGCTACGTGTGGACGTGCGTGAAGCCGGCGCCCGGCTGCCCGCGGACGCGGCCGCGGCTCGGCGCCCGCTGCGTGACGCCGATGGAGTGCGACTACGGCGTGTGCGTCTTCGAGCACGGCGCGCTCGTCCGCTGCGCCTCCGGCCGCTGGGACGTCGAGCGCGTCCCATGTCGCTTCTGACGCGGCGTCGTCGAGGCTCGTAGGACGTGTCGCCCGGCCGGGTGACGGCGCGCGTCGCGCGTCCCCGAACGGGTGACGGGCGGCCCGACGTTTCGTCGCAACGCTTCCAGCGCGGCGAGATCGTCGGGCACGTGGACGATGAAGGCGTTCGCCAAGGACGGCTCGCTCGGCTCTGCGCCGGTCGCCGCAGCCGACCTCGTCCTCGACGACGGCCCGCCATGCGCCGTGCGCGCGGAGGCGTTCGCGCCGGCGGTCACGGACCTCGCGATCGTCGCCGAGACGCGCGGCGTCCGGATGGTGAAGCGCTGACGGTCGCGCGCTCGTGCTCGAGCTCCCCGGCCTCCCCGCCGTGTCTGCCTGCCGGCGCGGCGCTCGAAAGGTGGAGCTCCGCTGCTATGATCGGGCGGGTGATGCACAGCTCCTTCCTTCGCCACGGCGCGGGGTGCGCCGCCGGTGTGCTCTCGGGCGTGCTCTCGCTCTCGGGCGCCGCGGAGGCGCAGCAGCCGCCGCCGCCGCCGGCGCAGCACCAGCCTCCGCCGGGCTACGGGCAGCCTCCTCCGCCGGGCTACGGGCAGCCTCCTCCGCCGGGCTACGGGCAGCCTCCTCCGGGGTACGGGCAGCCGTACCCGGCGCCGCAGCAGCCCTACTACTACCCGCAGCAGCCTCCTCCCACGCAGGTCGCGCCCGTCGCGCCGCCCGAGCCGGAGACGCACGCGCCCAAGTACTCGCTCTGGACGGGCGCGCGCCTCAGCTACGTCGGCTTCGGGCTCAGCTTCTACGACAACGAGGGTGGCCAGCCCGAGACCACGGGCAAC
>JAHBWA010000238.1 GCA_019637195.1 Labilithrix sp.
TCGACGTTCTGGCCGACGACGCTCGGCGACGACGCTGCTCGCGGTCGCGTCGTCGTCCAGGGGACCGCGAAGTTCAACGAACCCGGTTGGTACGCGAGCCGTTACGCCCTTCCGTTTACCGGCCTCTGGACGTCGATGCCAGACCTCGCTCGGTTCGGAGCGATCGTCCTCTCGGCGTCGAAAGAACCTGCGGCGCCCCTTCACGAAATGAGCGCGCCGGACGGCAATTCACTCGGGCTCTTTGTCGCCAAGAGACTCGACGCGACGAGCCTGGAGCACGATGGAAGCGGACCGGGCTTCCACGCGTCGCTCATCATCCTTCCGAGCAAGAGCGTCGTGCTGGCGATGGCTACGAACGGTGGCAACGAGACCAAGGACGAAGGCGCGGCCTTCGCCGACGTGGTCCGCAGCACCTTGAACGTGGTGCCTGCGCCGTAGGGCCTGCGTGACCTGCGAGGAGCGACGCCCGAGCTCGGCTCGGCCGTCGCCCTCGCGGACGTTGGCCGCGCGGCGCGCGTCGAGGACCTCGCGGACCGCGAGCGGAGGGCCGCCCCGCGCGACGGGCCGTAGGCGCCTCGACCGCGGCCGTCTCGGCGTCGTCACGCCGAGCGACGTGAGTGCAACGTTCACGTTGGCAGGATGGCTCGCCGCGCCTCCGGCTCAGCGTTCGAAGCCGGCGCGCGGATCGACGGCGCGAAGGCGTGCCCAAAGCGCGCGATGCGCCCCCTCGGGATCGGATGCGGCGGCATTCGGATCGACACGACAAAGCGTCATCGCCGCGCCGATCGCGTCGGGATCCCCGATCGCCGGATCGCTCGCGAATCGAACGAGCTCACGAACCCCGACGTCAACCCGGACGCCCAATCGACCCCGGAGGAACTTCACGAGCTCGTCGCGCATGCGCTGACGCGTGCTCCCATCCGTTGCGTGGATCGGATCGAACGCGGCGCCGACATAGCGCGCATAAACACGGCGCTTCCTCGCGTCGTTGGTCGAGAGCCGCCCCACCCAGAGGAGGAGGAGGAGGTGAATCACCACGATCGCGGCGCTGAGCTCGAGGATGATGAACGCGATCCGGCGATGCGATTCAAGCTCGCCAAGCGCGACGAGGACTCCGATCGCGGCGAACATGTCGAGGAGTGCCCACCACGTCCGTAGGTAGCCGAGGACGAGTGACTTCCACGAGAGCGTCGTCGGGATCGTACGGTAGGCCGTCGTCTGCGACGACTCCCCGCCAAGAAAAGGGACGTGGTGCGACGATTTTGCGACCACGTTTCCCTCGTCAAGGAGGACCACGCTTCCACGCGGAACGATCGGCATGAAGAAGAGGTGGAAGAACGCTGTCGCCCGGCAGCAGCCATCGCATGCCTCTACGCGTCCGTAGAAACGCGTTCCGAAAAGGACGAACATCGTTCGGAGCCTACACATGGCTCAAACGAGCACAAGACCGCGCGACCTCGCGGACGTCGGCGTCCTCGGCAGTCATCGTCGAGCGTCGAGCGCCAGGCGCTGAGCGGCTGAACCGCCCAGGGCGACTTGGCTCCCTTCAGCACGTGTAGTTCAAACTGACCTCGACGTCAGTTCACGCGCGGGCCCTTCACGCTATTGAGCGGACGACTTCCCTGGCCTCCGGCGTAGCCGTAGCTGACAGCATAGCCCACTCCCCAGACATAGACAGCAAAGGGGCCATCACTACGGGCCTCGTGCCGACCGTAGCCGCAGCTGCCGCCAGCGAATGTCTGAGGGACGCCATCGTTGGTCAGGTAGAGCCACGCGAACTCGTACTCCCCACCGTTGCCGAGCGGTTTCCAGTCCGCGATCTCCCCGGCGCAATCGAGCGTGACGGGTTGAAACCCCGTCACCGTCTTGCGACGCACGAGCGTGAGCGTCGTATCCGGATAGGTGTGATCCACGAAGAATATGTAGCGGTCCAGGAACTGGTCCGAGGGAACGACGTTCACGAAGTCAGGATCACCCTGACCCATGCGAGCGTTGTCCGAGCCCGTCATGAACATGCCAGCATAGAAGGAGTGTTCCGCGTCCTGCGACCGTACCGTCGAGAGCTGGGTGCTCACGAACGTCTCGACCTGTCCAGCTTCGAGCGTTTCGGGGGCGCCGACCGGACGAGCGGGGTCGTACGTCAGCTTCGTACCGTTCGCGGCGCCGATGAGGCGCCACGGCACTCTCTCTCTCGCCGTGGTCGTCCCGAGCCCCCAGTCGGTGCGTGGCCGGTGCGGGACGAGCGCGTATGCGCTTCCCCATTGCGAAATGGGAGGGATTTGCTGTTGCGTCGGATCGCACCACTTCCCGCGCAAGAACGTGCACTCCGAGCCTCCGAAGAGCCCGATGGGCTTGTTCGCCTCGATAGGGCTTCCGCTCGTGTCGGTCGGCTGCGTGATCTGCAGGACCTCGTTGCGCGCGAGCGTCCACGTCTGTGTTTGCCCCTGGCCGGCGCCGAGCACTCCGCCGCCACCGAGCAGGTTGACGTTCGGGCGCATTCGCACTTCGGTGTCGTCTTCCGAGGCGACGATCTGGATCACCGGCCAGCTCACGTTCCCTCGCGGTTCCGCCGGTGCACTTACTGCAATGTAATTTTTATCCCACGATGACGTCGGCAAAAGGAGCGTCGCCGTGGTCTCAGCCGCGAAGGCTCCGCCGTAGGGCCAAATCGCAAATGCGCTCACGGGTGTGTCGGTCGTGAGCCGGAACGCGCGCGTCCGCGTCGTCTTGTGGTCGATGGGATCTTCTCGAAGCGCAGGCACGACCCCCGACGGACACGGGACTGAGACCGCGGGCGCCTGCGCCAAAAAGACGAGTCCCACCTTGCCGGGCGCGATCGCTCCGTCGACGCGAGTATAGTCGATGATATTACCTTTCGTCTCCGCGTAGTAGATCGATGAACTGATGTCGATCGGTTCGTCGCCCAGCTCCGCGCGGACCGTCACCGGACGGTCCCATACATTGACGATCATCGCCACATAGCACGCGCCCTGGAGCTTTTCGACGTGGCTAGTGTCGGGGGGCAACGTCGCGAAGGCGCAACCGATCGAGCCTTTGGATAGCTCGACGCTCTTGCACGGCTCCACGCACGCGCCGCCGCCACATCCGAGGTCTGGACCGCACTCGGTGATGACCTCCTCGGTGCCGTCACAATGGCGGCGCAGAACCCGCTTCAAGTCGCCCGAGCAGCGGACGCTCGCCTCACACTCGGGAGCGACGACTCCCGCCTCCGAAACGAGCGGCGACGGCGGCGGCTGCTCGCGGAAGCCGCTGCGACGACCGTTGCACGAGAGGGTGACGAACGCAGCGCCCGCGACGACGAGTACAATACCAAAATATACATGCCTAGACTGCTGCATGGATACCTTCATTGGAAGACGATCGGGGTGGGGAGCGGATGGGCCACGTCGTCAGTCGTGCCTTGACCGAGCTCTCCGTTCGCGTTGCCACCCCAGCATACGACCTTGCCGTTGCGTAAGAGCGCGCACGTCGTTGCCGTGCTTCCGGCGACCTGCACGGCGGGTTCGTCGAGCACGGTGACGCGTCCGAAGAGGGACGTCCCCGCGCCGGCGTCCCCAGTGCCGAGCTGCCCGAGGCCGTTGCCCCCGCAACATTGGATCGTCCCGTCGGTCATCCGGACGCACGACCTGCCCCGCGCGAGCGCGAGCCGCTGAGGAAACGTCTTGTCGTCCGCGTCGACCCAAACGGGCGCAGGGAGCCGCTCCGGCTCGGGAACGCCTGTGCCGAGCTGACCTCCTCGATTGCCTCCCCAGCAATGGACTTTACCGTCTGCGATCGCGCAAAACGTCGCCTTGCCGTTGTCGTCGGCGCCGGTGGCGAAGCTCGTAACGTCGCTCAACGCTGGGAGCGGGGTGGGGACGGACGAGTACACCAGCGAGCTGTCACGTCCAGAGACCTCACCCCACCCTACGAGTCGACCGTCGTTCGTGAGACCGAAGACCGCCGAGCTCCCCAAGGTGACGCGGGTGAGCTTGTAGTCGAGAACGTCGGAGAGGGCAGGACCATGATAATTTGCGTTGCCCGTGCCGGCGTCGGGTCGAGCGAGCTGACTCTGGACGTTATTTCCCCAGCAATAGACGTCGCCGTTCGTGGCGATGGCGCAGGCGCTCATCGGTCCGAGGTCGACCCGCGCGATCTCGGCCGTGATCGCGACCTCCGAGGGCGTGGGGTGACTCACGAAATCGCGCACGGCCGGAGACGCTTGCAGCCCGAGGAGGGCCTGGAGGTTGGACCCCCAGCACTTGACGCGTCCTTCCGCCGTGCGTGCGCACGTGGTGTAGCCTGCCAAGTCCGAGCTGATCTGAGTGGCGTTCGTGATACCGACGACGGGCGTGGAAGGAGCGCCGATACTGCTTCCAGCGTCGATTGCCCCCCTCCCGAGGACGCCGGCGTTGTCGCGGCCCCAGCAGCGAACACTGCCGTCGGAGAGGAGCGCGCAGAAATGAGCCAGTCCAGCCACGAGCTGCGTCACGCACGGTGTGGTCGTGCACACGACCGGTTCATCCGAAGCATCGTAGACGGGCTTCGGCGGAGCGGCGTCCGCGTCCGGTATGCCAGCGTCGTGGTCGACGGCGGGGGGGTTCACCTCGGGCACGTCGCTGGCGTCGGGTTCATCGAACTCGTCGACGACGAACGTTCGAGGCACCCTGTCGCCGCAAGCGACGAGCATCGCGACGCCGGCCAACGACACCGAAGACACACCGAGTACGAATATGCGAGTATGAATCATGATGATGTCCCTGACGTTTCTCCGGCATGGCCTCGTGGAGACCTAGCGCCGCGGCGACCACCCCAGATGTCGTAAGGGGCTGGGCCGCAGGTGGAGGTCGATCTCATGGGGTCTCTCGCTTCGCGCCAGGTTTGAAGCCCGAAAAATGCAGGACGACATCGTTGCCGACGGCCCAGACATCGGAAGGACCGCTCCCCCAAACGCCGTGCAAATCCGGCTTCTTGTCGTCCGAGAACGCTGCCGATGAGGCCGTCCAAGCGACTCCGTCGTAGTGCACGAGCGTACCGCGCTCGCCGACGGCCCAGATGTCGTCAGGTCCCGCGCCCCAGACGCCGTGAAGGTCCTCGGTCGTAGGAGAATCCACGGGCGTCCATTTGTTGGTTCCGGCGGTAAAATGCAGAATTGTGCCGTAGTCACCCACGGCCCATACGTCGCCGGGACCACTGCCCCACGCCGCGTAGAGCACGGAAATCGTCCCGGTGTCGTACGCGGTCCATGTCGGAGCACCTCCGTCCGCCGCAACGCCGTTCGTGTGCGCAGCGAACGATAGGCGGCTGGTAAGGCTCCCGGTCGCGCCCACCACCCAGATATCTTCCGGGCCACTTCCCCATATCGACTTTATGTCATGATTCGAGAAGGAGCTCGTCGGCGCCCACCCGACGCCGCCATCGACGGAGACCGTCCTCCAGCCGGACTCGACCACCGAAATGCCCGTTCGTCGGATATTGAAATTTCCGGTAACCCAAACATCATCAGGAGAAGTTCCCCATATCGTATTAAGGATCCCCTTGAAGCCTTGGGCTTCCCAGACGGCGGTCACGGGAGACCACTGCGGCGCGCCGCCGTCGGCGAGCCCTGTCATGCGGAAGATTTTGCTCGGAGCGCTCACCGCCCAGACATCGTCCGGGCCAGTGCCCCAGACGGCCTGGAGCGCCCACGTCGTCCCGACCGACGCGAACGTCCACTCGTACCCATCCCAATGGCTCACGCCGCCCTCGGCACCGACCACCCAGACGTCGTTCGCCCCACTTCCCCAGACGCTGACGATGGCGCGCCCTGCAGGATAGTTCGTTGGTACTGGGCACCACTCGACGTCGCCGCAGGGACCTTGCGCGTCATGCGTGGCGTCGACGGTCGCATCGATCACGGCCCCGCCCTCGACCTCCCTCCCGCCGTCGACGGCGGAGTCGGCCGTCCGAGCATCGCTCTCGTCGCTGGACTCGGCGCCTGCGCAGCTCGTGGCGATGACCTCGAGCGTCAGGAGCCCGAGCAACGCGCTCACCCAGTAGACACGACGCCTCTCCGGCGCGTAGCGGCGGCTCATTTCGTCACCGTCCCCCCGTCACACTCCACCGTGAGACACTGGCCGTCGATGCAAGGCTGGCCCGCCGCGATGTCACATTGGTTTCCGCACGCCCCACAGTGTCGCGGGTTGATGTTCAAGTCCGCTTCGCAGCCGTTCCGACCATCGCCGTCGCAATCCGCGAATCCCAAATCGCACTTCGTTCCGCAAACGCCATTGTTGCATACCGCTGTTTCGTTGTTGCCGCGAGGGCAGGCGTTCATGCACGCTCCACAATTGAGTGCGTCGGACAGCAGATCGGCGCAGTAGAGTTGAGCGCTGCCGCCGCCACACAATGTCTGGCCTGGCTCGCAGCCGCATTTCGGGTTGCTTCCTCCCAGGCAAACCTGGCCGGGAGGGCAGACGTTCCCGCATTCGCCGCAGTTCTTCGGGTCCGTGGTGAGGAGGACCTCGCAACCGTCACTCATATCATCGTTGCAATTCGCATATCTGGCCTGGCAGACGAGGTGACTGTTGCATACGCCGTCCGCGCAGCTATATAGCGTACCGTAGACCGATGACGCTTGGAACGGGCATCGGCTCCCGCAGGCTCCGCAATTGGAGTTGTCCGAGGATAGGTCGGTGCAGACACGTTGGGCGGCGCACCATGTCCGCGGCGACAAGCAGTCTTGGGCACATACACCGGAGATGCAGCTCCTCACGCCGTTCGTAATCTGCGGGCACTTGTTGCCGCACCCTCCACAGTTCTCAGGGTCGCTGGCGATGTTGGTCTCGCACCCGTCGTCGACGAGGTTGTCGTTGCAGTCTCGGTATATGGTCGGATAAGCGCACGTGGGCTGGCAGGTCCCGTCGATACAGCGCTCGGCGAGGTTGTTCGGCAAATGCGAACAGACTGTGCCGCACGCGCCGCAGTTGGCGTTGTCGGTGAGGACGTTCGTCCCGCATTTGTAGGGAAGTGGCGAATTGACCGATGGGCACGTATCGTACGGATACGGGCACTCCGTGGCGATGCAGGCGAGTACCTTCTCCGGGTCAGGGCGGGACGCCCCCCCATCCTCGGATGCGTCCGGAGGCGGCGCGAAGATGCCTTCGTTGCCGGGCTGCTGGTCGGTCGGGGGCGCATCACCGAGATCGACGATGCGTGTCTCGGCCGCGCACGCGGACGCGAGCACCGTGGCGATGGCGACCAGGACCATCGCTGGATAGGCCGTCGATCCTCTCAACTGTAGCTTCAAGGTATTCTCCTCGATCGAATGCGGAGCGCGAGTGGCGGTCAGGGAGCGACGAGCTCCTGAACGCGTCGCCGATGGGCTGACTGCGGGAACGTCGCGTCGAACGCGTTCGCTCTACGAAGGACCTCCTCGCGCCGTCCGAGGCGGACGAGCGCTTCGATGGCGAGGCGCTCGCGTTCTTGCGCGAGCGTAGGTCGGGGGAAGCGCCGAGCGTGCTCGTCGGTGAGCGCGAGTGCCGCCGCGGGATCGGTGTCGAGGGTGCGCCGCGCTTCCTCGAGCAGCGCGAGCTCGTCGTCGGCATCAACGGCTGGCGGAGCCGCCTCTCGCTGCCGGAGCCCTTGCGGCACGACCGGCACGACGGGCTTTGCTTTCGGTGGCGGCGCGGTCGCCTGTCGACTCGTCGCAGCGGCGTCCGGGAGGGACTCGACCCGCACTGCCGGAGCAGAGAGGGGTTCTTCGTGCGGACGCTCGGTAGCGAGCGTCGAGAGTGTGCCTCGTGACGGCGCGCGTGAGCTCAGACCAGCCGACACTCGGTGGGGCGCGATGGACCCGAGCATCAGCATGGCCGCGACGAAGACCCCGGGCACGAGCCAGCGGCTCGGACGCGCGGCCGCTTCAGACGCGAAGAGCGGTCCCAGCCGTTGCTCGATCCGTCCCATGCGAGCGTCGTCGGGCAGATCCCTTCGGAGCTCTTCGATGGCTTGCTCCAGGAATGCGTCGTCGGAAAGCATGTGGTCATTCATGGTCTGCCCATCTGCGCGCGCGTCCGACGGATGGCATCCTCGACGAGCTTGCGCGCGGCGTAGAGTCGGGAGTAGGCGGTTTGGAGCGGACAGCCGAGGACGAGAGCCACCTCGGGCATCGACAGCTCCTCGAGCACGTAGAGGATGAAGATTTCGCGCTTGTCGTCCGGGAGCGCGCGGAGGATCCCGTCGAGGATTTCACGCCCCTTCTGCGCATCCAGCGTCTCGATGGGAGAGGCGCTGCTCTCGTCCGGAGCGTCGATCTCCTCGCCGGTCGTCAGTTCCTGCCGGCTTCGACGGCGCTTTCGGTACGTCGCTGCGCTACGAAGACAGATCCCGTAGACCCACGCGCGGAGCGAGCTCTGCGGATCGAATTGAGGCAATTTGCGGTGGACGACGACGAAGACGTCCTGAACGACGTCGTCGATGTCCGCATCGGGAACGCCGAGCCTCCGCAGAAAGCGGAAGACGAAGCGCCCCTGGTCGTGGAAGATGCCCTCCACCGTCGCCTCCGGAGCTTCCGCTCGAGACGGCGAGTGCTCGCGCGCCATCATCACAGCGCCCTTTCGCTCGAGGGCCGTCACAAGGTGTATTGATGGCTAGCGGCACGGTCGATTCTGATCAAAAGCGCGTTCTCCTGGTCGAGTTGCCGGATGAGGTCGCGCTTCGGTCAAAATGTCCGGCGTATTCCGACGGCGACGGTGACGACGGTGGCGTCGACCTCGTAGAGCGTTCGGGGTTGCCTCTGGCCGTCTCGGTACACGAAGACGTAGTTTGGCCGCGGGAACATGAGAGAAACGTCCGCGAAGGCGTCGAGAGGTCCAAGACGCAGCGCCGGACCGAGCGCCAACACTGGGCCGGCGGCGCTCTTCGCTCCGCGGTCCCCGTTCCGGAACGGATACGGCGAAGGCACGATCGCGGCCCACGCCGCGCCGGCGCAGGCTGTTCCGGAGAGCGCGGAGGACGCGCGGCCGACCGCGCAGATGCGCCACTGCTGCTCGAGGGAGTGAAAGGCGCCCGTGTACGTGTCGGAGACAGAGCGACGGTGAGCCCCCTGCCATTCGAAGCGGAGCGGGACGGGGAGCGGCGTGAGCCCGACCGTCACGACCGGCCCCATCGCAAGACCAGGTAGCAGGCCCGTCGAGAAGGCTACGGCCGCGCCGACGTCGCCGATTGGCCTGTACGGACGACGCGACGCGGGCGACCTCTTCCGTTCCCGCGGCACCGGCAGCCTCTTCCGTTCCCGCGGCGCGGGCGGGCGCTCCGGACGCGGCGTATCGACGACGGGCTCGGGCTCTTTCTCCTCGGGCTCGGGCGGCGGCGCAGGCCGGCCAAACGCCGCTTCGGGAGCCACGATCAGGATGACTACGAACGCAGCCTTGCGTTTCAGTTCCTCGCACGTCTTGGCCTCGAGCTCTCGAACGCCGATGACGTGGCCCTCACGATCGCGTTCTTCGATACGCGCGCGGATCCGTCCGCCGGCCGGCGTCAGGCCGCGTCCTTCGAGCACGAGGTCGGCACGCTCGCCCGGGACAAACGGATCTCGTCCCAGCCATGCCGCCACCGCGTGCTCGAGCTCCGACCGCTTGATGCACGTGCCCTCGGATGACGGCGGCCACGAGAGCGCGAACGAGCGCGTATCGGCGAAGCTAGACCTCGCAAAGGCGCACACGGTCGTCACGACCGCCAGTCGAACGAGCAGGCGCGGAAGCGTGGATTGCACGGGACGTGCAGCGATCAATCCGTACCAGTACCCGCCCCCCCACCCGAAAGACGCCCGGCGCGCGCGCTGGCCGAGCGATTCTCCCCGAGGCGAAGCTCGAGGAACATGTGGCCATCGAAGACCTCGGCGAGCGCGTTGGCGATACGGAAGCCGTCCCGGTCGACCCCGACGGCGTCGAGACGACGAGCGACCGCCGACTCGATCGATGCGAGCTGTTTATCGAGGTCGGGATGGGGTGTCGGCATGGCCTCCCTCGTTCTCGTCGGGGAGCACGCCCCGTGAATGTGCACACATCTTCGCTCGACGCTCACGGCGTGTCGAGGGTCTCGCGTTCTCCTGCACGATCGCGGGGGAAGCAATCGGGCCTCCCGATGTTCGAGTAGGCCTCGCGTGCGCCTGGGGGACGTTGTGCACCGAGAGGTCAGCGGGCGTCGAATCACACGGACGAGAGCGCCTCTCGATACAGCGCGATCGCCTGAAGCTCGCCCCGCACGACCGCGTCACGAGGCGCGTCGTCTGGCGCCGGCGCGTGGCTCACGAGCTTGTCGTACGCGCGTCCGCGTTCATCGGGAGCCCCCTCCGCATCACATGCCTGAGAGTAGCGCGTCGGACTGTCGTTGACGCGGCAACTACTCGCTCGAATGCGCCTCGCCTCGCCTCGCCTCGCCTCGCCTCGATCGAGAGCCTCGCCTCAATCGAGAGCCTCGCCTCGATCGAGAGCCTCGGCTGCTCGTCGAAGACGCATCGGCTTGCCCGTGTGCTCTTCCACGTCGCTACGGGAGCCCGGACGGCTTGCGAGAAGGTCGCCATCGACCACTGCTCTGTGAACGACTTCCGTCGGACCTTCGCGACCGAGCTCGTCGAGAGCGGATGCCCCGCCTCACCTCGTCGGCCGGCCGCTCGACACCGCGAAGAGCCGCGAGAGGACCGCCTCACCGTGGTCGCCGGTGCTGTTTCATCTTTTGAACAATGCCGTCCCCCTGGCGAAGCAAGCCCTCGCTTCGACGTGGAGCCATTGTAGATCGGCGGTGCTGTATCCAGCGCTGTTCCAGACTCGTCGGAGCCCACGGACAACCTGGACGTGATGGACTCCCCGGACGCCGTCTCCAGCGTCGCGGGGAGCCGTCTGTCGGCACGCCCGGTAAGATTCGAACTTACGACATTCGGCTTCGAAGGCCGACGCTCTATCCAGCTGAGCTACGGGCGCGTGTGTGACGTTCCGCATGCTTACACGCGGTCCGCACCGCGCGCAATGGGAGCCGC
>JAHBWA010000239.1 GCA_019637195.1 Labilithrix sp.
GGGGCGGCGGCTCGGGCTGGGCGATCGACTCCGCGACGAACGTCACCTCGACGCGTCGCGCGGGCGTTGGCCGAGGGCAGCACGGCGTGGTGGTCGTCTTCTATTGAGTCTCGAGCGGTCCCGTATCGAATGGTCCCGGAGCGATCGTACAGGCTTGGTCAAGCCCGTACGGTTGGTTCCCAACTCGGGCGACGACCGCCGAGACGACAGCGCCCCGAGCCGTTGGGGCGTGAACGAATCGGGCAGCCGTCCTGTCGTTTCAGGGGAACTTGATGCCGTACGCCGCACAGACGTCGGCATTCTTGGCCTCGGAGCGCTGGAACGCGGGACGCGCGGCGAGACGCTCCACATAGGCGGTGAACGCCGGGCGCGGCTCGATCATCTTCGTCATCAGCATGAATCGGAGCGTGCCGCCGAAGACGATGTCGGCCATCGAGAACGTGCCGCCGAGGAGGAACTCACGCTCGGCGATCGCCTCCGTCGCGGACGCCAGCATGGTCTCGTAGGAGCCCCAGCCGACCGAGCTCTCCTTGCAGGACCACCCAGACGCCTTCGCGAGCGCCCCGGGCTCGAGCACAGATGGAGCGAAGAACGACCAGCGCAGGTACGTCCCCCGCTGCGGATCGTCCACCTTCGGCGCGAGCCGGCCGTAGGCGTAACGATCGCCGAGGTAGAGCGCGATGGCGGCGCCCTCCGTGACGACGGTGTCGCCGTCGACGAGCGTCGGTAGCTTACCCATCGGGTTCAATGCGAGAAGCTCGGGGCTCTTCTGATCGCCTTTCAGGATATCGACGAAGCGAAGCTCGTACGGCGCCCCGACTTCTTCGAGCATCCAGACGACACCCGACGCACGTGAGAACGGGTGGTGATGGAGGACGATGGCCATGGCCTTTCTCCCTTCGAGTCGGCTCACCGTGCATCGAGAGAAGAGGACGGTCAATCGGCCGAAGTGTCACGCCCGACGGATCATGACAGACAGCTGTCAGGTTCGCGAACGCTGTCGCTCGGCGTCTCGCGCCGGACGGCAGCCCGGTGACACCAGCGATCGACCATGTCGCCCCGACTGTCGGTCGACCTCGATTCGATCGCTTTCGGCCCGAGCACGAAGGGTACATGGGCACGCCGGGGCCCGTCGCCACTGGCGACATCGTGCGCAGAAGTACATCTGGGCGCCCAACGACACCGACAGCCTAGCTTCGAAAGGAGGTGATCACGCTCCTTGCACGCGCCAGGAGCTCAAGGCGCTCCCCCCTCCGCGTCGAGCGCGACGAGCACCTCGTCCAGTTGCCCGAACGTCTCGCCCATCCCGTCGTACGCCCCGGAGGCCAGGGCAGCATCGCGAGCTTCCTTCGAGCGATAGAGCTCGTGCAGCACCAGCAGCGTCTTGTCGCCGCTTTCCTCGAGGGTCACCGTCGTGACGGCCCCATCCTCGCCACTCTCGTCATTCGTCCAGACGATTCGCGAGTGCGGTGTCACTTCGATGTACTTTCCAAAGAACGCCATCGTCTTCGTGCCGTCGATGTCGAACACGAGACGGTAGCCACCTCCAACACGGATATCCGCCTCGTAGGAGAGCAGGGCCAGCGGCATCGACTTCGGTACCCACCACCGCCTGAAGAGCGCGGGCGTGGTCCACGCCTGAAAGACGATGCGCGCCGGGGCGTCGAAGGTTCGCCTGACGACGATCTCGCGCTCGGATTTCGACTCGACCGTCGTGCGGTTCTTCGTGGGGTTGGGCTCACTGTCGTTTCTTGCGCGCATCGACACTCTCCTTGCGTTTCAGTTCCTCGATAATCTTGTCCAACTCGTCGAAGCGCGCGCCCCAGAGCTGGCGGTACCCTTCGATCCATGCCGTCTCTGCCTCCAGTCGGCTCGAGCCGAGCTTGCAGGTCCGCACGCGCCCGACCTTCTCCGTGGCGACGAGCCCGGCACGCTCCAAGACGCCGACGTGCTTCTTCATGCCCGTGAGGGTCATGTGGAACTTCTCGGCAAGCTCCGTGATCGAAGCGTCTGCGCGTCCGAGCTGCTCCAGAACGCCACGCCGGGTTGCATCCGAGAGAGCGGCGAACGAGGCGTCGAGGCGGACATTGCAACGCTGAACCATTAGGTTCAGTTTCTACCGCACCGGTTCACCACATGCAAGGCACCGGAGCGACCGGGAGCGCGGGCGCGAGCATGCGTGATCGGATAGCCGTCGTCACGCTCACGGCGCAGTCCGCCGGGGGACCGGCGGTGCCTTCAGCCCTTGAATTCGGTCCAGGACGCTCGGCCGTCGTCGCCAGTTTGGATCGGACCCGAAGTCACGTAGACGCGACATGAGTTTTCGCCATTCCGGTAGTTCGGGCGTCTCGGCCTGCAGGAGCCGGGTAATCGTGCCGTGAGCCGAGGCGAGCGCCCGCATGAGGAGGAGCGCGTGCAGCGGCGCTCTCGAGGCGGGGTCGCTCGGGTTCTTCTTCGCTGCGAGCACCGCGAGCTTCTCGCTCTGAACGATCGTTCTACCGATCGTCGTGTTGAGCAAGCTCGCGAGCACGAGGATGCCCGACGAGCGGGGTTGTTCACTGCACCTGCGGCACGTCGATGGTGATCGCGGGCGGCTCGTCGGCCCGTTACTACCGCTGTGGCGCGAACATGAAGCGTGGCCCGGAAGCGTGCCCGAACAGCGAGTCCGTTCGCGAGGACGTGTTGCGCGAGGCCGTGCTCGGCGCGCTCGACGAGCACTTCTCGACGACCGAGGCCGCGACGTACTACTTGGAACGGCTCAAAGCCGAGCTGGCGACGCAGGTACGGGACTCCACCGCCTACGTGAAGCAGCTGCGTCAAGAGCTGGCGAAGACGGACCGCGGCATCGGGAATCTGGTGAAGGCCGTCGCAGAAGGCGGGCTCAGCGCGGAACTCGGCAGCCACCTCCGCGCCTACAAGAGCCAGGCCGAGCAGCAGCGCGCGGTGATCGCCGAGCTTGAACGCGAAGCGAGGCAGCCCGCCCGCCTGCCCACGCCCGAGGACGTGTGCCGGCAGTACCGGACGTTCATGGAGATCGTTGCGACCGACCCGACGCGCGGGCGCGAGGCCCTGTTCGACCTCTTCGAGGGCGGCCGCCTCACGCTTGAGCCCCAGGGGAACGGGCGCTACATCGCCCGTTCGAGGTTCTTCCCGATGGCCGGCCTGACGATTCCGAGCCCCGAAACGACGAAGCCCAAGGCTGGGGGCTTCGTGCTACAGCGCTCTGTTGCGCGGGGGCGATTGGCGCGCTGTTCACCGCGGTTTCATTGGGATTTGAGAGACGGATCGCCGCCTGAGTCGAGACGGTGCGATGCCTCACCGTTTCGTTCGTCCGCGGCGAGATCGACCCAACGATGGATTGCGGCGCGGTGTTGTGTCCAACGATAGAATCATCCGCTCGATGCTCCTTCTTGTGCCGTGCAACCCGCTCCATCCTCGCCAACCCGATGAGCATTTCAACGACGAAGCAGTCGCAGCGCGCAGTCTCGGCATTCAGGTCGGACTCGTGGATCACGATGCTCTCATGCGGTCGGGCGGCGCCGCGGACGGTGTCAGAGCAATCCGTGTCGAAGGTTCCGCGTCCGAGGCCGTCTATCGCGGTTGGATGCTGCGCTCGGATCAGTACGCCGCGTTCGAGAGTGCATTGGCCGAGAGGCACGTGACCCTGCGAACGAACGCACGTCAGTACCAGCATGCTCACGAACTTCCGGGTTGGTATGCTCACCTCTCGGCGGTGACACCGGAGTCCGTGTGGACGAGCGGTTCTTCGCCTGACGACTTCCGCGAGCGGTGCAAGCAGTTGGGCGCCGGGCCTGCGGTCTTGCGCGACTACTCGAAATCGATGAAGCACTACTGGCACGAGGCCGCCTTCATCCCAGATGTTGCCGACTTCGATGCTGCGTGGAGGATTGCCCGTCGCTTTCTCGAGCTGCGCGACGATTCATTCATTGGAGGGCTCGTACTGCGTCGGTTCGAGTCGCTTCAGGCTGATGAGGTTCGCACGTGGTGGGTAAACGGAACCTGCGTGCTCACGACCGTGCATCCAGATTCAAACGCGACCGATGCGCCATCGCCACTCGACCACGCGGCGCTGACAGCGTTGATGAACGCGCCTCGCCTACCGTTCGTGACGGTCGATCTCGCCCTCCGCGACGACGGAGTGTGGCGAGTGATCGAGTTGGGCGACGGACAGGTCAGCGACCGACCACGAACGACGCCGCCACACGCGTTCCTGCGGGCCGTGCTGGGCGTCGACTCCGCGGACGGCCACGAACGGTAGCGCTCGCGTCAGGAAACGACGAAGGCCCGATCCAGTCCGACACCGAGCGCTCATCGTCAGTGGGTGCGCGGGGGCGATGAGCGCGCTGTACACCGGCGTTTCCTTGAGTTTCGAGAATGCTCGCGCTCCCTTCAGGTACCGGTGAGGCGGCTGGTCTTCTGCGCGAAGGTCTCCGCGGCGGTCACCCCATGGAGCCGGCCATTGATGGTCGCCGATAGAGAGAGAGCATTCGTTCCCTTGCAAGACTTCGCCGCCTGGTTGACGGCGTCGCCGTACGCCGTGACCTCGACGCTGTCGCCGAAGCCAATCTTCGTCATGGTCACTTGGCCGCCGTCGATGGAGACACCTACTGCGTTCGGCGCGACGACCCCCTCGCGAACGAGGAAAGGACCGAGAACGTCGCGACTGGCTTCGATCATGACCATCCCGGCCTCGTATGCGCGATTGATGAATGTCTTCCAGTCTCCCTCGCCGAAGCCGAACGCAGCGATCAAGCCGTCGCCACGAAGGCCGACGATCTCCCCGTTGAACGACGATGTGATGAAGCCGAGCAGAGGGATGAAGCACTGCATGAGAACGAACATCTTCTCCGGCTTCTCCGCGGCAGCGAGCTTCGTCGAACCACGCATGTCCGCGACGAGGATCGCAAGGTGTTCCTGGTGACACGCAGCGATTCGGGATGGGTGCAGATCTTTCCCGGCGGCGTGAAGCCGCGTGATTACGCGAGGTTCGGGGGAATTAACGCGACGGGCGTGAGGTTCTTCCGGCGAGGGCGTGCGTGCCCCTCGCAAGGAGCCGCCCGATGAGTGCCGTGCATGCCGATCCGATCGAGGCCGAGACGCCGTTCGCGCGCGCGAGGGCGCACGCCGCGAAGGTCGAGGGTATCCTCACGAGCGACGAGATGATCCGCAAGTCGCACTCGGAGCTGGAAGCGATGCTCGCCGGTCAAGGGCAGGAATGGGCGCGCCTGCTGCTCGAGGAGAACCTCCGGCTTCGCGCCCAACTCGAGAGGAGGACCGCGGTGGTCGGAGCAGAGGGGGTGGCTCGCAAGTCGGCACGCGACAGCGAGCGGCATCTCGAGACCCTGCTCGGCCGCGTGCCGGTGCCGCGGCTCTCGTACCAGGCGCCGGGCGCAACCGACCTTCATCCGATGGACGCGGCGCTCAATCTGCCGCGAGAGATGTTCTCGCACGGCATTCGGCGCATGGTCGCGAAGGAGGCTGCCAAGTCGTCCTTCGACGAGGTCGTCGAGACCGTGCGGGACTTCACGGGCGCGTCGATCGCGAAGCGCCAGGTCGAGGAGCTCGCGATCCGTGCGGCGCAGGACTTCGACGCGTTCTACGAAGAGCGCGCGGCGGCTCGGGACCCGAGCGACGACCTGCTGGTCATCAGCACCGACGGCAAGGGCATCGTGATGCGCCACGAGGACCTGCGCGAGGGCACGCGACGTGCAGCCAAGAAGAGTGCACGAAAGCTCGAGACGCGCCTCACGCCGGGCGAGAAGAGCAACCGCAAGCGCATGGCACAGGTGGCGACCGTGTACTCGATCGCGCCGTTCCCGCGCGGCCCCGCCGACATCCTGCACTCGCTGCGCGATCCCGACGAGGTCGACGCGAAGCGCCCGCGCCCGACGGACAAGCGCGTCTGGGCGAGCGTCGAGAAGCCGGCGCGGATGGTGATCCGCGACGCCTTCGCAGAGGCCCTGCGGCGCGATCCCGAGAAGACTCGCCGATGGGTCGTTCTCGTCGACGGTGAGCCGAAGCAGCTTCGCGCTGTGAAGACCGAGGCGCGACGCGCGGGCGTCAAGGTCACGATCCTCGCCGACATCGTTCACGTCATCGAGTACATCTGGGGCGCCGCGCGCGCTCTCTTCGGCGAGAGCAACACGAAGGCCGAGAAGTGGGTGGAGCATCGCCTGCACGCGCTCCTCGCGGGCCGTAGCGGCGGCGAGGTCGCCAAGACCATTCGGTGGTGGGAGGCACGCGACGACGAGCTCGACGCGGCCGCTCACGCCGCGATCGACAAGACCTGCCGCTACCTCGCCGACCGCACCCGCACCCGGCTGCTGCACTATCAGCAGGCGCTCCGCGACGGGCTTCCCATCGCCACGGGCGTCATCGAGGGAGCGTGTCGCTACGTCGTGAAGGACCGCATGGACCGAACCGGAGCGCGCTGGTCGCTCACCGGCGCCGAGGCCGTGCTCCGACTGCGCGCCATCCGTGCGTCGAAGGACTTCGATGCCTACTGGGCCTTTCACCTCGAGCGAGAAAGGGAGCGCAACCACGCATCACGCTACGAAGACGGCAAGATCCCTGACCCGCTCCCCGCCCCGAAGCCACGGCTCAAGAGGGTCAAGTGAGCGATCTCGTTGCGCTCCAACCGTGCCGGAGAAGAGCCGCACCCATTCGGGATCGCGATGTGATCTGAGCCCTCCGCGCTTCATCGAACCGCGCGCTCGCCTTCATTGGACCGACCGTGTGAGCCTCAAGCCCCGCCTTCGCGAGAAGGTACGATCGCGCGATCTGTTCGCGGACCTTCTTGCGTTCGAGATAGAGGTGGTTGCCGTTCTTCGCCATGGTTCAGGCTCCCCAGTACCACGAGCTCCGGTGCACGCTCATGTTGCGCGTCGTCCACGTACGCGCTTCCCACATCGGCCGTCCATCCTCAGACGTCTTCACCGATTCGTGCATCACCTTGAACACGTCATCCGTGATCCACGTCGCGTAGTTGCCATCGCGAAGGCCGCACAACTTCGCTGCGATGTTGGCGGCGCGGCCGACCCATACAAGGTCGTTCGCTCCGCGGATCCCGGTGCGCGCGACAAAGAGCTCGCTAGTGTCGATGCCGACCGAATGCTTGACGGAAAACGTGTCGGCGAGCTTCGGGTACTGGTCCTTGACGCGTGGGTTGATGATCTTCACCACCGCGTGGTTGATCGCTAATGCGGCGCGCACGGCACTGGTGTTCTTGTTGTCGCCGATGAAGATCGCCATCACCCGATCCCCATCGAACGCCGTGATCACGCCGCCCTTCTGTCGAATGACTCGGCACGCGCAGGCCAGGTAGCACTTGTAGACCTCCGCGGCGAAATGCGGACGATGTTCGAGGACGAGGCCGGTGGAATCCGCGAGGTCGGCGTACAAGACCGTTCCCGTCAACTTCGCGCTGTCGTTCCCGAGGCGCAGGTCGGGCGTCTCGGGAACGCTCGACGTCTCGCGCGTCTGCCACTGATCCTTGAGGATCTTGGTGACTTCGGCGCTCAGGTCGTCCGTGAACGACATCGTCCCGGTGTTACCGGCACCCGAGCTTCTTGACGATGTCGCGGAACTCGTTTGCGGCCGGCGCCACGCGCGACGCGAGATCCTGCGGCTCGCCCGCTTTGATATTCAGCGGTTTTACCCCGACAAGATCGGACGGCAGCTTGATCGTCTTCGCCTCATCCATCGGAATTGCCATGAACGTGCGCTCCCGACCGAGGCAGCCGTATAGGAGGCCCAACTCGAAAACAACGTTGTCCCGGGGAGCGAGGTCCTGCTCATGGCGGCTCCGGACGACATCATCGGCGGTCACCACGACGATGCCAAAGTCGAGGGTCTCGAGCTGCGCCACGAGCGACTCGATGGGAGTCTTGCCTGCGCCGAAAACTCCCTCCGACCACAACCGAACGACCCACGGATCGTATTGGCAGGCCCCCTGGACAGCGCGGGCCATCTCAAGACGCTCCGCCGTCGATCCGATAAAGACGGTCGGACTTTCGTTCTTCTGGCGCAGACTCTTCTCGCGCTGGCGCAGTCTATCGGCGAGCTCGATCGCGAGGCACCGCCACATGGCGGGGTGCCTTCCGGCGATCTTCGCGAAGTCGCTCTCCGCGATGCGAGCGACGACGGTGGGCTCTTGCGCGCGAACCGTCGCACTCCGTACCGCCTTCGGATCGATCGTCGCCATCTCGCCGACGTGCTGCCCCGCGCGGCGGGTCGCGATCTCATGACCTCGAACATCAATGGCAACGCTGCCCACGAGGATCAGGCAGAGATCGGTATCCGTACCGTTGACCGAGATGACCGCGTCACCCTTCTCGTAGCCAACGACTCTTGCGCACGTCGCGAGTTCACTCGCCCTCCCCGCGTCGTGCTCGGCGACAGCTTGGTGGCGGAGGGCGTCTTCGAGAAGGCGTCGCGCGCCTTCTCCCTCGGTAAAGCGCCTTTTCAGCTCGTCCGACTGGTTCCCCGTGTTCGCCATTGCTCCGCACGTCTACCACACGACACGGGCGGATGAACGCCCCTACCGGCCCGAGGTGGATAGGCTCATTGCGACCAGCGGCGAGGTCCGCCTTCCCGCGCGCACGCGGCGGCGACCTCCGACCAGCGATTCGCGTCGAGACGGCTCCGACGTCCGCTTTTTTTAGGCCGCAATGCCAAGGTTGCATCAGTGCTGTCGATCTCGGGGTTGCCAGAGTGGAGCAGAGAATGACCCGTTTAACCCCCTGGGGCTCGCAGGCGAGTCGAAAGCGATTTCGTCAAGCATCACTGACGACCATGCGGAACGCCAGCTCGCGTCGGAGGTGAGAACCGTCGCGCTGCGTTTGTGGTCGCCAGACTAATCGCCCTCGAGACAGTCGACCGCGTTCATCGCGCCTCGCCGCTCCGAAGGAGAACCGAGCGAACCACCTTGGGGCTCCACCGCCCGCCTCGTTTCGTACGCCGGCCGCTGGCGGTGAGCGCAGCGCAGATGTCGCGAAGCGAATGCCCCGCCTGTCGCAAGGACACGATGATGTCGACCGTGGCAAGCTCGTCGCCATTGCGCTCAAACCGCCGTCGTCCTTCGTCGTCGGTGTCCCCGCGGCGGGACCACCCCAGAGCTTCCCCGCCAAGTCGAACGCCGGACGCGCGGAGGTGAGCGAGCGCATCACGCGTACGCTCGCCGATCGCCTCGCGCTCCCACTGCGCGACGGAGGTGAGAACGTTTAGGACGAGGCGCCCGCCCGCCGTCCGCGTGTCGATCGAGTCCGCAACGGAGAGAAGCGCGCACCGAGACGCGAAGTACCGCTCCACCAAGTCGCCGAGGTCTCGGACATTCCGCGTGAGACGGTCCAGCTTCGTGATGAGAAGTCCGCCCGCGTCGCCGCGGTCCAGTCGGCCCAGCGCATCCCGCAGCCCCGGCCGTTCGAGGCTCTTCGCTGAGACGCCCGCGTCCTCGAACACCTCGACAAGATCGAGGTCCATCGCGATCTCGGGCTGAGCGGGCTCACCGACCCGACCTCGGTCCGTCCACGAATCGCCGAGGTCAAGCGAAGCGTCAAGGTCGCTCAGTGCTACGACCGTGACGGCGGCGCCGATCTTGGAGCGAAGGTCGACGCCTGGGCCGACGAGACCGAACTCGCGATCCAAGAGGAGATCAAGTGTCGGGCTTCGGACGAGTGCCGCGCGCGGCGGATCGCGAACGAGATATGCGCCACGATGGCGGACAAGAAGGAAGCACAGCAGCAGATCGCGGCTGAACGCGCGAACCCCAGCGGCGTCGTCGGCCTGCGCACGCTTCACGACCTTGGCGAGCGCGTCCAGTACGACGACGCTTCGATCGGGAGCCTCAAGCGTGACTACCAGTCGCTCGCGAAGAAGCCATTCACGGAGGCGGCATGTTCGCGTTGACCTCCCCCGACACCTGGGCGCGTCACGGCGGCGGCCTGCGCAACACCGAAGGCGGTGACGCTCCGCGACCCAGATCCTGCAAGGAGTAGCCGAGTGCTTTCGGGAGTCGAATGTACGGCCGGAAAGCCCGCGAAGTGCGGGCGTAGTCCTCTCGGGGGGCGGCGCGAGGTCGGGGCCCCGTCGCTGTTCGTCGAGCGGCCTCGCCCCGCAGTGACGGTGCTTCGGCGAACGGAACCCGTTGAGGACCAGCGAACGGCGGCGACGGAGTGCGGGAGTAGTGGGCGCCGATTCGGGAGTTCACCACGTGGGAGATCAGGATCAACCAGCTCGGCTTCGGAGCGAGCTTCCGGCCTCAACGTCGGATCGGTCGCGCCGCGCTCGCGACTCCTGCGACCGGAACTGGGCGCCGAGGGCGCCGATGTCACCAAAGGTGGGATACAGATCGGGTGCGGCGAGTCGGGTGAGCGGGCGTCCCGCACGCGTGATTCCGGGCGCTCGAAGCGGGTCTGGAGGGCGTTTGCGGTAGTCCAAAGGGGGAACCCCGCGCGACGCGGGAGGGCGTGTCAGGCGGGCGGCGTGATCCCTTGAGGGACGTCCCGGTAACACGAATGATCTCTTTCGGATAGAATGGGAGATGAAACTCCAGCCCAGGTCCCAGCCCCTTGCCGTCGTCGGGTACGTCCGCGTTTCGACAGACCAGCAAGCCGATGAAGGCGTCTCGCTCGACGCCCAACGCGAGAGGCTCGCCGCCTCGACGCTGCGACGGGCTCCGGGCGCTGCCGCCCGCTTCTCACTCGTCGTCATGGACGGTGCGCAGTCCTTCGCGGCCAGCTCGCAGTGCGCGCGTCGGCCGATCGTGATCACCCGGATCGGACCATCGTGATCGCCCGGATCGGGCATCGTGATCGCCCGGATCGGGCATCGTGATCACCCGGATCGGGCATCGTGATCACGTGGCATAGAGGGCTCCGGGCGCAGCCTGGGAGCCCGACGAAGCGACGCC
>JAHBWA010000024.1 GCA_019637195.1 Labilithrix sp.
GCTCGAGGACGTCGGCCGCGTCGTCGCTGTCGGCGAGCGCGGCGACCGGGAGCGCCGGGGCGTGCTCGCGCACGGTCAGCGTCGCGTTCGTGTTGCTCGCGTCGTCGAGGTTCGCGAAGACGAGCCGCGCCTTCTCCGCGCGCAGCGCCGCGTAGGTCGCCCGGCTGTCGAACTCGCCGTGCACGACCGAGACTCCCTCGGAGTGCAGCGCGCCGGCGGCGCCGACGTCGGCCTCGATCACGATGTACGGGATCGAGAGCGACTTCAATCGCTCGATCAACCCCCGCGCGATCGTGTCGTATTGGCAGAAGATGACGTGACCCTCGACCGTCGACGGGCACTCGCGCGGGACGCGGAGGCGGATCTGCGCCTCGAGCCACGGCGCGTAGAAGTACCGGATGAACGCGAAGGGCAGCACGATGACGAACATCACGAGCCCCGTGAGCAGGACCACGATGCTGAAGAGGCGACCGACGTCCGTGTGGAAGGTGATGTCGCCGAAGCCGAGCGTGCTCATCACCGTGAGCGTCCAGTAGAGGCTCGTCGTCCACGAGTACTCGCGGCCCTCGACGACGAGCATGATCATCCGGAAGCTCGCCGAGAACAGCGCGACCGTCCCGGCGATGACGGCGAGGAACTTCGCGAACGCGCCCAGGTTCTGACGGAGGTGCTTCTCCCTCAGCAAGAACGCCAAGAGCGGCGCCAGCGCGCGCATGCTACGTCGCCTCGAACAGATCGAGCATCCGGCGATCCGCGGACGCCTTGCGCGCGCGGGCTCGCCCCCACGCGCGGAGCGCCTGCACCTTCTCCTCGTAGAGCGTCGCGAGCGGGACGATCTCGCGCGCGGCCGCGCGGAGGTCCTCCTCGACGAGCTCGCGGCGCTGCCCGAAGGCGCGGAAGAGCGCGCTCGCCACGACCTGCTCGAGCTCGGCGCCGGAGAAATGCTCGAGCGGCTTGGCGACGCTGGCGAGGGAGATGCCGTCGGCCCGTCGCCCGCGCCGCCGCAGCGTGAGCGCGAGGATGTCCTCCCGCTCCTGCTGCGAGGGCAGGTCGACGAAGAAGACCTCGTCGAAGCGGCCTCGCCGCGCGAGCTCGGGCGGGAGGTGCTCGACCTCGTTGGCGGTCGCGGCGACGAACACCGGCGCGCTCCGCTCCTGCAGCCACGTGAGGAACGCGCCGAAGACCCGCACCTGCCGCGCGTCGATCGCGCCGCCGACGGCGCCCGCGCCGAGCCCCTTCTCGATCTCGTCGACCCAGAGGACCGCCGGCGCGATCGCGGTGACCGCGCGGAGCCCCTCGCGGAGCGCCTGCTCGGGCGAGGGGCTCGCGAAGACGGCGGCGAAGTCCAGGCGCACGAGCGGCAGCCCCAGCACCGTCGCCGCGGCCTTGCTCGCGTGGGACTTCCCGCAGCCCTGCACGCCGCAGAGGAGCATGCCGCGCGGCTCCGGGAGACCGAACGCGCGGGCGTCGTCGCCGTAGGCGCGAACGCGCGACGCGAGCCACGCCTTGAGGACGTCGAGGCCGCCGACGTCCGCGAGCGGCACGTCGTCCTCGACGAGCTCGAGCGTCGCGCTTTTCTGAAGCGCGCGCCGCTTCTGGGCGATCACCCGCCGGACCGCGTCGACGGCGTCGATCTCCATGCGCGCGAGCTCGAACGCGCGCGCCGCCTCCGCGATCGTGAGGCCCGCGGCGGCCCGCGCGAACGCGCTCGTGTCCCAGCCCTGGCGCTCCTCGCGCGGGAGCAGCTCGAGGAGCGCGGCGAGCTCGTCGCGCGACGGGAGCGGCAGCTCGACGGCCGCGACCTCGCGCTCGAGGTCCGGCCCGAGCTCCAGCGCCGAGCCGAGGAGCACCACCACCGCCCGCCGCGCTCCGAGGCCGACCTCGCGGAGCATCCGCTGGATCCACGGATCGTCCAGGTAGGGCTGCGGATCGACGAGGACGAGGACCTCGCCGGGCTGGTCGGCGCCTCGCTCGTCGAGCGCCTCCTCGAGCGTCGCGCGCAGGGAGGCGCCGCTCGTCGCCGTCCAGTAGGTGACGCGCAGCTCGAGCGCCTCGCAGGCGACGTCGATGAGCTGGCGTGCGCGCGCCTCCTCCCCCGTCTCCACCGAGAGGAGCGTGAAGCCCGCGTCGATCACGCGCCGGAAGTCGCTCACGAAGTCCATCTCGCTCCTCCTTCACACAGTCTGCGTCCCGCACCCCTCGACTCGCCCCTCACTCCTCGACCGTGACGCGTAGGACCTCCTCGAAGGTGGTCAGCCCCTTGCCGAGCTTCCGCAGCGCCGCCTCGCGGAGGGTCATCAGACCGTCGTTCTTCGCCTGCGTCAGGATCTCGCGCGAGCCCGCGCGCCCGATGACGAGCTTGCGGATCTTGTCGTCGACGACGAGCACCTCGAACACGCCGGTCCGCCGCAAGAGGCCGGTGCCGCGGCACTTCACGCAGCCCTCGCCCGCCGCGACCATCAGCTGGGGCTCCTGGCCGGCGGCGGCGAGCGCGTCGACGTCCAGCCCGAGCATGCTCATCTGGTCGGTCGTGAGGAACGTGTCGACGCGGCAGCCGGTGCACACGAGGCGCACGAGCCGCTGCGCGACGACGCCGACCAGCGTGGACGAGAGGATGAACGGATCGACGCCGAGCTCGAGCAGCCGCGTGATCGCGGTCGCCGAGTCGTTCGTGTGGAGCGTCGCGAGCACGAGGTGACCGGTGAGCGCCGCCTGCGTCGCGATCTGCGCCGTCTCCTCGTCGCGCACCTCGCCGACCATGACGACGTCGGGATCCTGACGGAGCACGTGCCGGAGCGCCTCGGCGAAGCCGAGCCCGATCCGCTTGTCGACGGACACCTGGTTCAGGGAGTCGAGGATGATCTCGATCGGGTCCTCGATGGTGACGACGTTGAGCTCGGGCGACGCGATCATCCGGAGCGCGGCGTACAGCGACGACGTCTTGCCGCTGCCGGTCGGGCCCGTGACGAGGACGAGGCCGTTCGGGCGGCTGAAGAACGCGCGCGCCGCCTCGTGCTGCGGCTCCGTCATCCCGAGCTCGCCGAGGTCGCGCAGGACGTTCTCGGGATCGAACACGCGGATGACCATCTTCTCGCCGAAGGCGACGCTGATCGTCGAGACGCGCAGCTCGACCTCGCGCTGACCGCGCTCGGTCTTGATGCGCCCGTCCTGCGGCCGCCGGCGCTCGGCGATGTCCATCCGCGCCAGCATCTTGATGCGCGAGAGGACCGCCGGATGCACGACCTTGGGGAGCGTGTGGACCTTGTGCAGGACGCCGTCGATCCGCATCCGCACGGCCGACTGCTCGCGCTGCGGCTCGATGTGGATGTCGGAGGCGCGCTGATCGAGCGCGTAGTGGAGGAGGTACTCGACCGCATTGACGACGTGCTGATCGTTCGCCTCGATGTCCTCGACGCGCTTCAGCTTCACGTAGCGCTCGAGGTTGCCGATGTCGACGAGGCCCTGGACCTGCTCTTCGGCGCCCGCGACGGCGACGCGGAAGCCGTAGAAGTCCGTGATGAGCCGCTGGATGTCGGAGGGCGTCGAGATGACGAGCGTCGGGCGCCGCTTGACGTACTGGACGAGGTCGTCGACGAGGCCGCGGTCGTAGGGATCGGCGACGGCGACCGTCACCGAGCCCTCCTCCGCCGCGATGACCAGCGCGGTGTGGCGGCGCGCGAACGGACGCGAGATGAGCTGGGGGGCGAGCTTGGCGTCGATCTTGAGCGGATCGAGCTCGACGAACGGGAGGTTCGCCGCGCGCGCGACGACTTCCATGACGGTCTTCTCGCCGACCTTCACGCCGGGGCTCCCCGCGTGCGGGAGGTCCATCGCCGCGATCACCTCGGCGGGGTGGATGACGGCGTCGAGCGCGCCACGAGGGTGGCGCTGAGAGCGACCCGCGCGCGCGCGGATGAGGCGCGCCCGCTCGCGCTCCTCTCGGATCAGCGCCTCCCTCGCCTGCTCCGTGGAGAGGACCCGCGCCTGCACGAGCAGCTTGCAGACGGCCTCGAAGCCGAGCGCGCCGGGGCGAGACACGCGTTCGACGCTACCAGCCGGCGCGCCCGCGGGCAGCCCTCGATCGGACCGTGCGCCGCCGGCAGGCTCTCGAGCCGGCACCTGGCGCGACGAGCCGAGCTCCGGCGCCCGACCAGCCAGAGGCGGCGACCATCCGAGCCGTGGACGAAACGCGGGCGCTCGGCGGTTGGACGAACGCCACCGGAAGCGCGATCGCGATCCGCTGCGCTCCAGAACGACATGAGCCGACATGACCCCACATCAGAACGTCCCGCGAAGCTGCGAAATCACGCAGATTCGTGCGAGACTCCCGCCGTGGCCGGGTCCCAGAAGAACGAAGACACGGAAGCCGAGGAGAACGCCGACGAGGAGCGCTCCAAGGAGACCGGCAAAGAAGACGAGACCGGCGAAGACGAGAGCGGCGAGCCCATCGGGGAGGAGCGCTCCGAACGCCGCGGGTCGCGAGCCGCCCGAGACGAGGCGCGCGCGAAGAGCAAGCCGACGCGAGCCGGACGCGACCCCGAGCGCGGCGCGAAGAAGCCGCGCGAGGAGCGGACCGAGCCTTCGCTCCCCCTCGGCCCCGTCGCGCACCTCGCCTTCGTCGTCGCCGCGGCGATCGGCGTCTACAGCTTCGTCTCCGTCGCGAAGGAGGGGGAGCTCCGCCGCCGCTGCACGCCGACGTGCATCCTCCGTCCGAACTACGCCGGCTACGAGAAGAAGGTGCCCTCGTTCACGCTCAAGGACACGCGCGGGCACGACGTCTCGCTCGACAGCTATCGCGGCAAGGTCGTCGTCCTCAACTTCTGGACCAAGACGTGCCAGCCCTGCATGGAAGAGATGCCCGAGATCGCCGATCTCTCGCGCATCCTCCGGCCGATGAAGGACGTCGCCGTCGTGACCATCTCGACCGACGAGACCGCCGAAGAGGCGACGAGCACGCTCAAGGCGATCCTCAAGGAGGAGGCGCCGTTCGCGGTGCTGATGGACCCGGAGCTGACGGTCGTGCGCGACCGCTTCGGCACGAGCCTCTACCCGGAGACCTGGATCATCGACAAGGACGGGGTCATCCGCGCGCGGTTCGACGGCGCGCGCGAGTGGTCGAACGCCACGGTCGTCGAGCTCGTGAACCAGATCCGCGGCGGCGGCTACTGCCCGGCGCAGGCGCGCGACGGCAAGTTCGTCGGTGACAGCGTGCGCCTCTGCGACGGCATGAGCGGCGGCTGAGCGCTCACGGCGCGCGCCGCCGCGACTTCGACGCCTTCTTCGCCGGACCGCTCCGCGCCGCCCTCGACGCGCCGCTCCGCGCCTCCCTCGACGGGTCGCTCCGCGGCGGCGACGCGGCCACCTTCGGCGGAGACTCGATCCCGCCGCGCGAGCGCCGCTTCGCGCGCTGCTCTCGAGCGCCGCGCTTGGGCGGCGACGCCTCGACGGCGCGGAGATACGCCGGGAGATCGACGATCGCGTAGCCCTCGCGGTTCGGCCGCTCCGGGTCGTAGCGCCGCGCGTCGAGGTACGCGAGGAGCTTCTTCAGGATCGTGACCGACGTCCAGCGGATGTCGTGGAGGAGCACGACGCCGCCCTCGTTGTAGGCGATCTGCCGGACGATATCGCGGTACATGCCCTGCGTGTCGTCGCGCTGCATGTCGCCCGCCTCGACGTTCCAGAGGAGCACGTCGAGGTGGCGCGCGCGCACGGCCTCCTGGCCGAACTCGTCGAGGCCGCCGAACGGCGGCCGGAACAGGATGGGCCGCTTCCCGGTCACGCGCTCGATCGAGGCGGCGCCGCGATCGATCTGCGCGAGCACCTGCGTGTGCGAGACCGCCGTGAGCAGCGCGTGGTCGTGGGTGTGGTTGCCGACGAGGTGCCCCTCGTCGACGATCCGCCGGAGCACCGCGCGCGTCGCGCGGGAGCGCGCGTCGTCGCCGTCGAGGTAGCGGCCGATCACGAAGAAGGTGGCGCGGACTCCGTACTCCGCGAGCAGGTCGAGGACGCGCGGCGTGGTCTCCGGGAAGGGCCCGTCGTCGAACGTGAGCGTGACGAGCTTTCGCTTGTCGCCGGGGCGGCGGTGCGGCCCCTCGGCGAGGCTCCACGCCTTCGCCATGTCCGCCTCGGGGTTGAGGCGCGGCCAGGGGTGCGGCCCCGGCGCGTTGGCCGTCTCGGTGTGCGGCGCCAGATCGGGCAGCGGCTCCGGCGCAGGCGTCGGCTCCGGCGCGGGCGGGGCCGCCGCGCGGGGCTCTTCGGGCGCAGGGGCGGGCCCCGGGTGGAGACCCACCCACGATCCGAGCGCGACCGACACGGCCGCGACCACCCCGCGAAGGAGCCCGCGCATCCTCGCGATCGTACGAAGCCCGCGACACGCGCGGCCAACAACTGGGCGAGCGCGCTTATCGAAGCGGCGTCACGGGAAGATGCCCGGCACGCGCGCGGCGGGCGCCCAGCCCGGCGTCCTCCGCGCGTCGCTGGCCCAGGTCGCGGCGAAGGCGTCGCGCACGACGAGCTCCGCGAGCTTCCCGCGCGGAGAAAATCCCCAGCCGGCCTCCTGCGAGACGTCGTCGGGATCGGCGTAGAGGCGCCAGACGAAGAAGCCCATGAAGAGCGGCTCGTCGAGCAGCGGCGCGACGAGCGCGCGGTAGGCGTCGGCCTGCGCGACCTCGTCGATCCGGACGTCCTTCATGCCGTCCGGCCACTCCCACGGACGGATCGCCGGATCGGGACGCGTGGTGTAGCCGATCTCCGTGAAGAGGACCGGCTTCTGCCATGTCTCCGCCAGCGCGTGGACCCGATCGCGCACGCGCCGGCCGCCCTCGAGGAGGTCTTCGAACGGCGCGCCGTCCTTGTCGGCAAGCGGATAGAACGCGTTGATCCCGATGACGTCGAGCTCGCCGAGGACGAGCGTGTGGTCGACGTCGTCCCAGTTCGCCGAGTACGTGATCGGCCCGCGGTAGACGCGCCGGAGATCGCGCACGAGCGCGGCGAAGCTCGGCGCGCGCGACGTCGTCACCCACGAGCGGAGCTCGACGCCCGCGCTGAACAGATCGACGCCGGTCTCCTCCGCGACCTCCGCCCACGCGCGCACGAAGGCGCCGTAGCTCCTGGCCCACGCGTCCCACGCCTCGTCCGTGCCGGGGTCGATCTCCGCGCGCCACGCGCCCGACTCCACCCAGAGGTGCGGCACCAGCATGACCGAGAGGCCGCGCGCGTGCGCCATCGTGACCGCGCGCCGGACGTCGTCGCGGTTCTGCGCGAACGGACGCTCGAACGTGGGATCCACGCCGCGACCGTTCAGATCGAGCACGCGGCCGAACGGCGTGAGCGCGATCCAGCGGGCGCCCATGCGCGCGCATTCGTCGAGCGTACGCCCGTAGGCGGCGCTGCCGTAGCCGACGCCGGGGTGGTAGCCGTTCTCGATCGGGCCGACGGTGATCCCGCGGACGCCGTCTTGCCCGGCGGCGCGCCACCCGTCGGCGCCCTCGCTCGGGAGCACGCGCGCCCGCGGCGCGGGCTCGCCGAGGCCCGAGCCCGGCGCGAGCAGCACCGCCGACACCAGCGCGGCCACCGCGGACGCGCGGCGCGCGAGCCTCGCAGAGCTCCGCGAGAGAGACCGGCTCGCGACGATCACAGGTCGATCCCCGCGCCGAGGCCCATGCCGAAGCGCATCCAGACGCCGCTCGCGTCGCGAGGCGCGCCGCGCGCCCCGTCGAACGCGGCCTGGACCTGCCAGGTCAGCGGAAACGCCGTGAGGCGTACGGACTTCGTCAGCGCGTAGTCGACCTGCGCGCCGAGCAAGAGCGCGGGCCGCACGCCGGGCGAAGGAGAACAGCTCGGGACGAACACGTCGCCGCCCACGTCCTCGACGAAGTAGCCGGCGAGCCCGAGGCCGCCGATCCCCGTGACGCGCACGCGCGGCGCGACGTCGAGCGAGGCCGCGCCGATCCCGAACACCGAGAGCGCCGTCGCGCGGTTCGCGTCGCGCAGCGGCCCGCAGTCCGGCGCCTCGTTCGGCAGCCCCGTCCGGTCGCCCCAGGAGTCGCCGGAGAGCGAGAGCAGCCCGCCAGCGGCGAGCGAAGCGCGACCGATCTCCTTCACGCGATAGGTCCCGAGCACGAGGAGCCCCGGCCCCGCGCGGCCGCCGACCGAGCCGTGCCGCGGGAGCATCACGCCGAGCGCCCCGCGGATCGCCACCGCGCCGCCTTCGATGCGCTCGTACGGGTTGGGCGGAGGCGGCGGGCGCGCGCCGCCGTCGAACGCGGCGTCGACCACGACGGCGCGGCCGTACTTGGCCTCGATCTCGCGCGTGAACGGCTCCCCGGACTCCGGGCTCACGGTCACCGTGTGGGGTCCGGGCGCGACCGAGAGCGAGAGCGGCGTTCGCCCCTCGACGCTCTTGCCGTCGACGGTGACCTCGGCGCCGCTCGGCGACGAGGTCACCGTGAGCGTGCTCGGGCGCTTCTCGAGCGCCTCGAGCTGCCGCGTGGCCTCGGCGCGATCGGCCTTCGGCAGATCGGGGATCGAGAGGTAGCGCTCGAGGCTCGCGGCGGCCTGCTCGGGCTGATCGAGCCGGAGGTAGCACTTGGCGATGTTCCAGAGCTCGAAGGCCGGACCGCCGAGGCGGTAGGCCTCCTCGAACGCCTGGATCGCGTCCTGGTAGCGGCCCTCGCCGTAGGCCTTCGCGCCCTCGCGATCGAGCGCGCGCGCTCGCGACAGATCCTGCGCGCTGCCCCCGCGCGCCGGCGCCTCGGCCTGGGCCGGTCCGGCGGCGAGCGCGATCGCGAGAGGGAGCGTGGCGAGGACGTTGGGCCGCACGAGCGCCCCGAGTCTACCCTGCCCACTCGCGCACGCGCCGGCGATCGTCGCGTCGCGCTCGCCCGCGCCCGCGGGTCCGCCCGCGCGCGGGCTCTCTCTCGCGCGCTCTGCTCAGCCCGAGAGCAGGACGATCTTCGTGATCTCCGGCGGCGCCGCCACGCGCGACGGCGGACCGGTCACGCCGAAGCCGCGGTTCACGTAGAGCGTCGACCCGCCTCGGTCGTAGCGCCCGGCGACGAACTCCATCAGCGCCGCGGCCGGGCGAAACCCGGGGTTTATCTGGCCGCCGTGCGTGTGTCCGCTCAGCTGGAGGGCCACGCGGCCCTGCGCCTCCACGAAGTAGCGCGGCTGGTGCGCGAGCAAGACGCGCGGAACGTCGGGCGGAAGCGCGGCGAGGGCGCCGCCGAGGTCCGGACCGCCGTGCCCGGGGGTGCTCGCCCGACGCCCCTGCAGATCGTCGACCCCGAGGAGCGCGAAGCCGCCGCCGTCGCCGCGCCGGAGGTGAAGGCCGTCGTTGTGGAGGAGGCGCACCTTCGATCGGCGGATCGACGCCGCGACCGCCGCGGCGCCGGCGTAGTGATCGTGGTTGCCCAGGATCGCGTACGCACCGTCGCGCGCGCCCGCGCCGAGCAGGCGCGCGATGAGCTCACCGATCCGCTCGGCTTCGTGATCCACGAGGTCACCGGTCGCGACGACGATGTCCGGTTTCACGCGACGCACGAGCTCGAAGCCCTCGTCGAGCTCGCGATCCCCGACGAACGCGCCGACGTGGACGTCCGACACCTGGGCGATCACGTAGCCGTCGAGCGCGCGCGGCCAGCCCGGCACCACGATGGGCACCTCTTCGATCGCGAACGCGTGCCGGCCGCGGACCATGCCCCAGCCGAGCGCCGCGCTCGACGCGCAGGCCACGCCTACGCCGGCCATCCGCTCCACGGCCTCGCGCCGGCCGACCCGCGCCTCCGCCGCGACGCCGTCGACGGGCGGCCTCACCGCGTCGAATGCGCGCGCGACCCCTCGCGACAGGAGCGCGAGCAGGCCGAGCGGCGCGAGCGAGATGACGACCACGGCGACCTCGACCATCGCGATCGCGAGCACGTCGTGGAAGAACGGTCCGCGGAGCCACCAGCCGAGCACGCGCAGGGTCGCGAGCACCGCCGAGAGCGCGCCTGCCACGGCGAAGATCAGGCGCCGCCGGGCCCGCGCCGCCGGAAACGCGGAGAGGACCCAGCGCGCCGCGAGGAAATGAGCCCCACCGCTGACGAGGAGAAAGACGAGGACGCGCAAGGCGCCAAAGCATAGCGAGCCCGCGCCGCGACCACGAACGGTACGGGCGACCACGCGCGCCGCTCACGAGCCGCCGCGCTCACGGCGCCGACGACACCGGGATCAGCGCGGGCCGCCGTGGGGATCCAGCTCGCGGCGCCGACGACGCCCCCGCTCAGCGCGCGGGCGCCGTGGGATCCAGCTCGCGGCGCCGACGACGCCCCCGCTCAGCGCGCGGGCGCCGGCCGGAGCCCGCTCACGACGCGTTCGATCTTGCCGTAGTCGCGCTCGACGCTCACCTCGCCGTAGCCGCGGTCCTCGAAGAGCGCGCGCGTCGCGTCGGCCTCACCGGCGCCGATCTCGAGCGCGAGCACGCCGCCGGGGGCGAGGAACGCCGGCGCGGCGTCGACGATCTTCCGCACGAGATCGAGCCCGTCGGCGCCGCCGTCGAGCGCGGCGCGCGGCTCGAAATCCCGGACGTCGGGCATCAGCCCTTCGATGTCGCCAGTCGGGATGTACGGCGGGTTCGCGGTGATCACGTCGAAGCGCGCGCCCGCCGGGACGGCCGCGAACAGATCGCTCTGCACGAACGCCACGTTGTACGCGCCCAGGCGATAGGCGTTGTCGCGCGCCACGGCGAGCGCGTCGGCGCTGATGTCCGTCGCGAGCACCTTCGACGTCGGGCGCTGCCGCGCCATCGTGACGGCGACGCAGCCGCTCCCGGTGCAGAGATCGCAGAGGCGCATCGAGAGCGAGACGTGGGCGCTCCGCGCGAGCGCGACGTCGACCAGCGCCTCGGTGTCCGGACGCGGGACCAGCACGCGCGCGTCGACGCGGAACGTGCGCCCGTAGAACTCGCGCTCGCCGCGGAGGTACGCGATCGGCTCGCGGGAGCGGCGGCGCTTCACGAGATCGCGCAGGAGCGCGAGCTCGCCGGCCTCGAGCGGGCGGAGGGACTCGATGATCACGCGCGTGCGATCGATCCCGAGCGCGAACGCGACCAGCACCTCGGCGTCGAGGCGCGGGTTCTCGATGCCGCGCGCGCGGAAGTCGTCGGTCGCCCACTTGACGAGCGATCCGATGGTCCAGGTCTTCTGTGGCTCAGCTTGCAAGCTTGGCGCGCTCCTCGGCGACCACACCCTCGACCTCGCGGCGGATCGCGTCGAGCTCCTCCGAGGTCCCCGCCTCGAAGCGCATCACCAGCACGGGCCCGGTGTTCGACGCGCGGACGAGCCCCCACTTCGGCGGAGTCGCCTCGCCGGCCCCGGCCGAAGGCGCGAACGAGATCCGCGCCCCGTCGATGTCGAGCACGGCGTTCCCCGCCGCCTTGAAGCGCTTCGTCACCGCGGCGACGACCTGGAACTTGATCGCGTCCGGGCAATCGACGCGGAGCTCGGGCGTCGTGAACGTCTTCGGCACGTCCGCGAGCATCGCGCTGAGGGGCCGCGGGTCGTTCGCGAGGATCTCGAGCAGGCGCAGCGACGCGTAGATCGCGTCGTCGTACCCGAAGTAGCGATCGGCGAAGAACAGGTGACCGCTCATCTCGCCGGCGAGCAGCGCGCCGGTCTCCTTCATCTTCGTCTTGATGAGCGAGTGCCCCGTCTTCCAGACGACCGGGTCGCCGCCGTGCTTGGCGATGTCGTCGTAGAGCGTCTGCGAGCACTTCACCTCGCCGAGGATCGTCGCGCCCGGCCGCTGCGCGAGCAGCGCGCGCGAGAAGAGGATCATCAGCTTGTCGCCCCAGACGACGTCGCCGTTCTCGTCGACCGCGCCGAGCCGGTCGGCGTCGCCGTCGTAGGCGATGCCGACGCGCGCCTTGGTCGCCCGCACGCGCTCGACCAGCGCGGCGACGTTCTCGAGCACGGTCGGGTCGGGGTGGTGGTTCGGGAAGCGGCCGTCCATCTCGCAGAAGAGCGGGTCGGGCTCGAGGCCCAGCGCCTTCATCGTCTTCATCGCGAGCGGTCCGCCCGCGCCGTTGCCGGCGTCGACGACGAACGCGAGCTTCGGTGCCTTCGAGAAGTCGAAGCGCTCCGTCATCTCGGCGACGTAGGCGTCCTCGACGCTCGAGGTCTCGACGCTGCCCTTGCGCTCGGGGCCGAGGTCGCCGCGCTCGATGCGTCCGCGCAGCGTCTGGATGTCGGCGCCGAAGAAGCTGGCCTTGCCGCGCATCATCTTGAAGCCGTTCTCGTCGCCGGGGTTGTGGCTGCCGGTGATCATCACGGCGCCGTCGGTCGCGAGGTGATGCGCCGCGAAGTAGAGCATCGGCGTCGGCCCGACGCCGACGTCGATGACGTGCGCCCCCGCGTCGACGAGCCCCTTCACCAGCGCCGCGAAGAGCCGGGGCGACGAGAGACGGCAGTCGCGCGCGACCGCGACCCGGAGCGGCCCGTCGCCGGAGCGCTGCTCGGCGAGCATGGCGCCGAAGCCCCGCCCGATGCCGTGGGCGAGGGGGTCGCCGAGGTCGCGCTCGGCGACTCCACGGATGTCGTACTCACGAAAGACATGACCGGGAAAGGCGGCGCTCATCCGGCCCACAAAACCGCTTTTGTCGCGCCGCCGCAAGGCCAACGGTCCGTGACAGGCCCCGGGCACGCGGGATAATGTCGCCGCGTTGGACGCGCCCTCCGCCCTTCCCCCGGCCCCCGCTGAAGCGCCGTACGTCTACGCGGCGACGGACCTTCGTCCGAGGCAGACGCGCGAGATCGAGCTCTGCGAGAAGGCCTCGCAGTTCGACTGGAAATACACCGGGGCGTTCGCGCTCGGCTTCGCGGCGAGCGTCTACGTCAACATCGGGCACCTGAAGCACACGGGCGAGCCCGCGCTCCGGCTGCTCGGGCCCGGCCTCGTGGGCTTCACGTGGGGCGGCTTCCTCAGCGGCGGCTACCTCTCGCTGCCGAAGTGCGACCCGATGTGGGCCTACGGGCCGCCGCCCGAGGGGCACGTGCGCGCGCAGTGGCCCATCGCGACGGCGATCGCCGTCGTCGCCGGCGTCACGGCGCCGATCATGGATTACACGGTCCTCGGGCCGGTGAAGCTGAGCTGGCCGGTCGAGGAGCGGAGCGCCCGCGTGTTCATCGCCGCGGGCGCCGGCGTGCTCGGCGCGCTCGTCCCGTACATCCTCCCGCCGCAGACGTGGTCGGCGGCCAAGGAGATCGAGCGCATGCGCGTCCAGGGCCTGCCGGGCGGCGCGCAGGTCTCGTACCTGCTCGCGTTCTGACGACGCGCGACACGCGCAGGAGGCGACGGACATGGGCCCATGGCGGACCTCGAAACGGCCCTCGTCCGCGGAGCAGATCCAGTAGCCTCGCTGGCCATGCAATGCCTCAACTGCGGTGGACAAGTCGAGTGGGCGGGCGGCGGCCAGCAGGCGCGTTGTACGCGTTGCTCCTCACTCTTCAATCAACACAACGGCCAGCTCACGCCCGCCGCGGGCGGCGCACCCGCCGGGTACGGCGCACAGCCCGCCGGTTACGGCGCGCCGGCCCCCGGCTACGGCGCGCCGCCTGGACACGGCGCGCCGCCGGGCGGCTACGGTGCGCCGCCGGGCGGCTACGGCGGACCGCAGCCGCAACACGACGTCGGCGCGGGCACCTTCGACATGGGCGACGGCCACCAGCTCCGCGTGAAGATCAACGGCATGACGCCGGAGAACTTCGTGAAGAACAAGGCCACGAGCATGGTCCTCGGCTGGATCGTCGGCGCCGTCGTCATCGGGCTCATCGTCGTCGGCGCCGTAGGAGTCGGCCTCTACGTCTCCACCCAGAGCGGCAACGCCACGACGCCCGCGGCGGCCGCCAAGGCAGCGGAGGCGGCGAGCTGGGACGGCAAGTCGACCTTCACATGCGGCGGCAACGACGTCGTCGCGCTCGCCGGCGTGACGGCGACCGCGGGCGTGAAGGCAGGCGGCAACTGCCAGCTCACGCTCACGAGCGTGAGCATCACGGCGCCGGTCGCGATCGACGCGAGCGCCAACGCCAAGATCACGATGACCGGCGGCAGCGTCACGGCGTCGACGAACGCCGTGGTCGCGAGCGCCAACGCCAAGGTCGACTTCGTCGGGACCGCCGTGAACGGCAAGGTGAAGAAGAGCGGGAACGCCAAGGTCACCGGCGCCGACTGACGCCGGCGGCGGGCATGGCGCCGCTCACCACGCCGGGCGGCCGGACGGCCGGCCGAGCGTCGCTCAACGAACCCCGCGAAACCGGCGGGGCGGCGGGCGGCGGCGCCGCCTCGACGCGGCTCCAGTGGGGAGCCGCCGCGTCACGGATCGCGGACGAGCCCCCGGGGAACGCGCGGGCGCGGGCGCTCTCGGAGGCTCGTGCGGCGGTACGCGCGTTGCACTTCTCGCCTCCGAGGAGAGCGAGATGAACCAGTCGCGCAAGGTATGTCGTGGGCTCTTGGTGCTCTGTGGAGCGCTCGCCGCTTGCGCGGCGCCGCTCGAGGACGACGACGAGGGGACGTCGCACGACAGCGCGATCCGCAGCGGGTCGACGTCGACGGCGCACCCGGCGGTGGGGATGCTCTACTTCAACGCGAACTGGACCTGCACGGGCACGCAGCTGGGACCGCAGCTCGTGCTCGCCGCCGCGCACTGCGCGTACAGCGCGCCGCAGAGCGGGTACACCGTCGCGAGGACGACCGCGCAGGCGGCGCCGCGCGGCATGATGTTCTACCCGTCGGTCTCGAGCTCCGGCGCCTACTCGACGCGCGACGGCGTCTCGATCGATCGCGTCTACGCGTGGAAGTCGAGCCGCGACACCTCCGATCCCGATCTCGCGCTCTTCCACCTGGCGACGCCGCGCGCGCTCACCAGCTACCCGTCCGTCGGCGCGGCGGTGCCCACGACCGACGCGACGGTCACCGCCGTGGGGTATGGCTGCTCGAACGACGGGGTCGGCTTCTACACGAAGCGGGAGCGTTCGCTGCGCTGGCAGTCGGACCTCGCGCCCGGCACGATCAACTCGATGAGCGGCTTCGCGACTTCGTCGACGACGAGCGCCGTGCTTTGCCCGGGTGACTCGGGCGGCCCGCTTTACGACGGGACGTACATCTTCGCCGTCGCGTCGGCGGGAGACGCGAGGATGTCCTTCTGGGTCGACGCGACCTCGATGCAACGGACGATCTCCGGCGCGCTCGGCGTCTTCGACGTGCCCGGCGGCTCGGCCACGCCCGGCGGCTCGGCCACGCCCGGCGGCTCCGGCAGCACGCCCACCCCCGGCGCCTCCGCGTGCGCGCAGGGCGGAGGCTGGTGGTGCGCCGACTCCGCCGGGAACGTCCCCGCGGGCTATTCGAGCGCGCCCGTCGGGGCGGACGTCTCGCTCCACCGCGTGTACTGCTCGGGCGGACGAGTCACCGGCGCGATCGAGCGCTGCCCGAACGCGTGCGTGAGGGCGGCGCGCGGAACGGCCGACAGCTGCCGCTGATCCGTGGGTGTCCGTCCCACGGGCCGTCCCGCAGATCGGCGGGCGCCGCGTCGAGCGCGCGGACGCGAGCGATCGTCCGCGCGTCACCGCCGACCGCTCGCGTCAGAACCGCGTGTAGCCGTACGTCTGGTAGAGCCCGCGGATGAGATCCATCAGCTCGACCTGATCCTGGAGCCGAGCGCGCGCCCGGTTGATGTAGTAGTCGCGGTTCTCCGCGTCGGCGGGCGCCTCGAGGCGCGCGTTGTAGTCGTCGATGAGCTTCTGCCCCTGCTTGACCAGGTCCGAGCCCGGGCTGTAGCGGCCGTCGGCGTAGTCGATCGCCGCGTACTGCTTGCCGGTGAGCGGGTCGGTCATCGTCACGGGCGTGAGGCCCGCGCCGGGCGTGAACGCCTCGCCGCAGCCGACGCACCAGACGCGGACCGCGTCGTTCCACGACTGAGAGAAGTTCGACTGGAACTCCGCCATCGAGAAGAACAGCGCGTACGCCTTGTAGAAGAAGTACCAGCCCGAGTCGATCGCCGTGCCGCGGAGGTCGGCCTCGCCCGGCGTCGTCACCGCGCCGTCCTTGCCGCCGAGCGTCTGGAAGACGTTCGGCGTCATGAGCGTCGGACCGCCCGTCATCGAGCTCTCCACGCGCCACGCGTACTTGTCGTACGAGTCGGTGGCGACGCCGCCGAACACGCCGCTCATCGCCTTCGGGTACGCGAGGTAGAAGCCGATGCGGTAGCTGACGGCGTTCGTCTGGTCCTGACCGACGAAGTTCGTCGACGTGTTGGTCAGCGTCAGGAGCGCCGCGATCTTGTCGTAGAACGACCCGATGTTCTTGATGCGGTTGAAGAAGCCCTGGCCGCTCGCGTTGTCGTAGCGCGTGTAGCGGTAGCGAGCGCCGCTGTCGATGTCGAGCGTGAGCTGCTTGTCGTTCGACGTGCACTTCGTCGCGGCGCCCTGGGCGTCGCGGCACGCGTACGGCGACGACGTCGCCTGCGCGAAGAAGGTGCCGTCCGCCTGGAGCGCGCTGTCGGTGTTCGGGATGTAGACGCCGACGTCGGGCGTGCCGAGGACGTCGATCAGGCGGTCGAGGCCCCAGGTCGTCGCCATGGTCGAGCCGAGGCCGCCGGCGGGATCTTTGAACCAGTCCGCGTTGGTGATGTAGCCGTTCTTCACGCCCTCGGCGCCGCCGAGGACCGCCCGCCAGTAGTAGTCGTACGAGCCCTGGTAGAAGAGCCAGTGGATGTACTGCGAGTGGACGTGGCTGAAGTACCGCGTCGCGATCTTCGCGAGGTAGCCCGTCATCATGTTGTAGCCGCTCGCGCGACCGCGCGTGAAGGCGTCGAACACGTAGTACTGCCGGTAGCGGCTCATCGCGTCGGACACGACCTCCATCGGGTCCATGCCCTGGTCCCATCGCTGGCAGAGCGGGCGGTTCGCGCTGCCGGCGAACTCGTCGCCGCAGTAGCGGTACGGGACGACGTCATAGCCGCCGTTCTTCGACGTGGTCTTGACGTTGCTCGTGTTGCCCTTCGCCTTGAGGTACGCGACGCGCGCGTTCTCGACGACGTCGGCGAACGGGCGGATCTCGCGGCCGCCCTTCTTGATCGCGTCGATGCCGCCGCCGAACTCGCCGGGGATCATCGTGTAGTGGCGGTACTGGCGGTTCAGGTTGTCGAGGACCTCGGCGCTGTAGCCGGTGAAGAAGCCCGAGCCGAACTTGTTCGCCTCCGCGTTGTAGAGCGGATCCTTGATCGCCCCCTTCGGGAAGGTCTCGACGAGGTCGCCGTAGCCGAAGCGGATCGCGGCGTAGTCGTACTTGCCGAGGCCGCGGATGTCGGCGTTGAAGCGCGCGCCGTAGTCCATGACCGTCGAGTACTGCAGCTCGGTCATGCCGGCGTTCTTCTGGTTGTCCGTCATCGGCGCGCCGAACTGGAGGTTCTCCTGCTTGAGATCCCAGAACTCGTCGAAGAAGTTGAGCGCGTCGCTCGAGCCCTCGAAGTTGTGGCGGAGGCCGATGGTGTGGCCGACCTCGTGCTCGAGCAGCCCGCTCAGGATGCGCGCGCGAAGGTCGTTCCACATGTCGTGCTGCGCCTGCTCCTGCTCCTGGGCGGAGCCGGCGGCGGCGTACTTCGCGGCCATCTGCCTGGCGAGGCCGACGATCGAGTCGTCGACGAGCGAGGCGTCGAGGTAGCAGTGGTGCTCGCCGAGGAACTTCTGGCGCTCGTTCTCCTGCTTGACCACGTCGGACGCGGCGAAGACGTCGGAGATGCGCTTCATGTCGTCGTCGGAGAGCGCCTGGTCGGGCGACTTGCCGGCGAGGAAGTGCGTCTCGGGGGTGTCGAAGATCTTCCGCTCGAGCGGGGTGCCGCGGATCATCGCGCGTCGCTCGGCGCCCGACGGGCCGGTCGCGAGCGGGAGGCCCTTCTCGGTGATCGCCTTGAGGAGCGGGCGGTCGATGCCGCGCTCGACGTTGGCCTGCGCCGCCGCGAGGTCGAAGCCGGCCTGCCCTGGCGCGACGCCGGCGAAGCCGGGCACGGCGCTCCGGCGCGGGCCGGGGACCTCACCGCGCGCGAGGCGCTTGGCGTACTCGTCGGTGGAGACGCCGTTGATGTAGTCGAACTCGTTCGTCTTGCCGTTGAGGAGGTTGACGATGTCGACCGCGTTCTGCGCGTAGGTGTCGAGCGCGCCGCCGTAGACGTAGGCGCTCGCGGTGAAGAGCTCGCCGGTGATCGGGTCGCCGTAGCTCGGACCGAAGCCGAGCGGACCGGAGGGCTGGGGCTTCGACACCCAGTACATGAACGAGTACCGGAGGTCACCCTGACGCGCGACCGTGCCCGGCTGGCCGCACGCGGCGGGGTCGCCCTCCTTGACCGGGTTGTTCTGGCAGAGGATGAACGAGCGCTCGCCGGCCTGCTTCATCCGCTCGACCTCGCCGCGGAGCTCCGCGTGCGAGAGCGCCGAGCCCGGATCGCGATCCTCGAGCAGCCGGAGCGACGCGACGGTCTCGTTGAAGGCGTCGTTCCAGCCGTCGGCCGTCGCCTGCGCGACCGGCTTCATCGCGTCCGGCCACTCCGCGTTGAGGAAGTAGACGATCGGGCGGATCTGCCGCGCCTTGTAGGGCTTCGCGACGTTCGTGCCGTTCTCGTGCTTGAGCACGTTGCCGTTCGCGTCGCGCTCGAACCACTCTTGCCAGAGGTTCCACACGTTCGCGCGGTAGATGTACCGCTTCTCGAGCGTGCCGTAGCGCTGGTCGTACTGCGCGCGCTCGGTGCGGAAGAAGCCGAACTCGTCCATCACCGGGAGGCCGACGGGGCTGCCGCTGACCGTGCGGATCGGGTTGCCGTCGTCGTCGAGCAGCGGGACGCGGTCCGGGTACTCGCGGGGCTCGAAGTCCCGCTCGGGCACCTTCATGAAGGAGAGGCGCGCGCTGATGTCGCCCGGGCCGCAGCCGGTGTCGCGGTAGTAGTAGAAGCACGTCCGGATGTCGGGGCGCACGGTGTAGCGCGCGCTGATGTCGACGTAGTCCTTCTCGAACGTCGGGTGATCGGGGTGATCGGCCGCCTGGACGAACGTGGTCGACGCGCTGATCGCCTCGAAGCCGGGCGCGACGAACATCGACTGGCTGATCTTGTTCGTGCCCCAGTCGACGCGCATGTACTCGCGCTTGTCCCAGGTGCGATCGCTCGAGTTCTCCTCGATTACGTTCGTCTCCTCCCCGGTCCCCGGGTTGTAGCCGCGGCGAATGTCGAAGTGGCTCTCGATCGGGAAGGCCGCCACCGTGCCGCCGTGCGGATCGCCCGAGTTCAGGATGTCCGGGTCCTCGCGGTAGGCCTGGAGCTCCTTGCCGTCCTCCGAGATGCGCCACTTCATGCGGTACATGTCGCCGGCCGCGCCGATGAACGCCGTGGCTTGCGCCGCAGGGACGTCGGTGATCGTCGCGCGGAAGTACCAGCTGTCGCTGTCGTCGAGGAAGCGGCCCTGCCCGTCGGGGCGCAGGAAGATCGACTTCGGGACGACGTTCGCCTGAACGCGGTTGATGGGGTCGCGCTCTTCCGCGCAGCCCTGTGCTCCACCGAGCGCCGTCAGCGCCACGGCGCCGAACACGGCCGCCTTCGCGCGAAGCTTCCAATCACCCATGGTCGTCGCCCCTTCTCAAGCCCTGGTGTGTCCAGCGGCTGACTTTCCCACCCGCCCGCAGCTCTTCCGGAGCACGGGGCGGCGCACCATAGGCCAAGGCGGCCGATGCGCAACCCGACGTCGTGCTTCGAGCGTGGGTGGCAGAGCACCAACCGGGATGGAGGAAACGAGCCCTCCTTCTCGGGGGGCTCTGCCTGGCCCACGCCGGCGGCGCCTAATGCACGAGGCTTGCCAGTTTCACTAATGGGATATCACGCCTGATTTTCGAATTACCGCTACGGAAGAGCGCGAGGCCGTCAACCTTCGAACGCAACCCGCGCACGCTCAGCCGCGTCTTTTCGACCTCGACCAACCGGTCTGAACCGGGCGGCGCTATCCCGATAGCCATTCGAGTACGGCGGGCTGGCCAACGACAAAAGCGCACGAGCCCGCGTGTCGCGAGCTCGTGCGCTTTCCTGTCGGTGTCCGCGGCGGCCGGCGGCGCGGCCGCCAGGGCCGCTCACGCGCGCGGCGTCAGTTGCACGCGCCCGAGCACGTGTTCTGCACGCACGAGGTGAACGCGTTGAACTTGTCGATGCCGGCTTCGTTCGCGTTCGCGCACTCCTGGAGGCACTGCTGCGTCGTGCACGCCTTGACGCACGTCTCGAGCGCGCGGCACGCCGTGTCGGCCCGGCATGCGTCGTAAGGGGCCTTGCACGCGCCGGTCTGCGCGGACGTGACGCACGCTTCGCACGCCGCCTCCGGGGAGACGCACTTGCCGCCGCCGCACGCGAGCCCACCGCCGCAGGACTTCCCGCACGCGCCGCAGTTGTCGCGATCGGTCTGGAGGTTCGCGCACTCGCTCCCGGTGCCGCACGCCGTCTCGCCGGCGCTGCAGCCCTGGAACGAGGTCGACTCGCTCGAGAGCGTGATCAGATCGAGCCACCCCTCGGGCTGGACCTCGATGTCCCTGAGCTCGCCCTTCGCCGTGAAGCCCTTCCGGGTCTCCTTGCGCTGGCGCGCGACCGTCAGCGAGAGGTTCCGCGGTCCGGTCGCGTCGTCGTCGTCGCCGAGCGCCGCGTCGATCGCCGAGCGCGGCAGATCGAACTTGCCGTCGGCGTCGTTGGCCTTGCACGTGACGGCGCCGCCGGGGCCCGTGACCGTGACGAGGATGGCGTCGGCGCCGGCCCGCCAGGAGATCGGCACCGCGCCGGTCCCGAAGACCTTGTCGCGCGCGATCTTGTTCAGCGCCGGCGAGGTCTGGAGGAACGTGGTGGCCTTGAACGACTCGTCGAACTTCTCGAAGCCGGCCTCGACCGCGCCCTGCGCCTGGACCGTGATCTCGGCGCCCGCGAGGAACGGCGCGCCGGTGTTGCCGTTGCTCTCGTAGGCATACGGCGGGAACATCGTGATCGACGTCGTCGTGCCGCTGAAGGCGATCGGCCCCGCGTCGAACGACTCGATCTTCGCGCAGACCGCCTTGCCGCTCTTGTCGAGCGTGCAGCTCTCCTCCTCGTCGCACTCCTTCGAGCAGACCGCGATCTTCTTGCAGGTCGACTCGCAGGCGTCGTCGAGGACGCAGGCCTCGCCGTCGTCGCAGCCGGTGAACGAGTCCTTGTTCTCGGTGCACTTCACGCGCGCGACGATCTCGCAGGCCGCGTCGAGCTTCTTCTTGCAGGCGCGCGCCTTCCGGGCGTCGGGGACGAACCCGACGCTGACGATCGGGTTCGGGGTGCCGCTGCCCCCCGAGGCGTGGGTCTCGCCGAGGAGGACCGTCCCGAGCGAGTGCGGCGGCTGGTTCGCCGGATCGTCGGGATCGAGCTCCTCGCCCGGCCCGGCGCCCGCGTCCCCGGCCCCCGACGGATCGCCGCTCCCGTTGATGGTGGTGGTCGTGCACGCGGCGAGGGCCGCGAAGATGCCGAGGAGCGAGGCGCAGTGAGCGAGCTTCATGGCCGAGGGTTACGGCGGCCGGCGCCGAGGCCTTCCCTGAGGAGGTGCGAAAAGTCACCCCAGCTTCAGAAAGCGCGCCAGGACCTTCTTCTCGCCCCAGCCGGGAAAGAACGCGACGACCGCGGGCTCGCTGGCGCTGACGACCTTCATGACCTCGCCGCGACCGAAGCGCTCGTGGACCACCTTGCTGCCGCGGCGCAGCTCCACGCCCTCGGAGGCGTCGCTCGACTCGTAGTCGACGAAGCGCTCGCCGGGCTCGCGCTGGGGGGTGGCGGCGCCGCCCCTCCGCTGCAGGGCCGCGGGCCCCGGCCCCCACTCGCTCGGGGCCACCTGGCTCGTCTCGTCGGCCGCGTAAGGGCGCGAGCCCTGCGGGTGGCGCCACGCGCCGGGGGGCGCGGACGCACGGCGCTCCTCTCGCCACGAGGTCGGCGCCGATCCGCGGTCGATCCAGCGCCCGCTCGAGCCCGCGGAGCGCGCGGCGGCGGTCTCGAGGTGCTCGATGGCGCCCGGCGGGAGGTCCCCGACGAAGCGGCTCGGCACGCCGAGGCGGGTCGTGCCGAAGATCTGCCGCTGCCGCGCGTGCGTGACGACGAGGTGCTGGCGCGCGCGCGTGATGGCGACGTACGCGAGGCGGCGCTCCTCCTCCATCTCCTCGGGGCTGCGAGGCTCCTGGCTCCGGTAAGGGAACATGTCCTCCTCCATCCCCGTGAGGAGGACGAGCTCGAACTCGAGCCCCTTGGCGCCGTGGATGGTCATCAGGGTGACCTTCTCGATGTCGCCGAGCTTGTCGGTGTCGCTGACCAAGGAGACGCGCTCGAGGAAGCCCTCGAGGGTCGGGGCCTCGCCGCGCGCCTCCGCCTCGGCCTCGTAGTCGCTCATCGAGCCCTCGAGCTCGGCGAGGTTCTCGAGGCGCCCCTCGGCCTCGGCGGTGTCCTCGTCCTCGAGCGCCTTCTTGTAGCCGCTCTTCGCGAGGACGATCCGCAGGACGTCCGCGGCCGGGCGGCCCTTGGCCTCGTCCGTCAGCAGGCGGAGGAGCTCGCGGAACTGGCCGAGCCGCTTCTTCGGCGCCGAGCCCAGGTCCTCGGCGAAGTCCTCGAGCTTCCCGAGCGCCTCGACCAGCGCGAAGCGGTGCGCGCTCGCGTAGGCCGCGAGGCGCTCGACGGTCGTGTGCCCGATCCCGCGCGCGGGGGTGTTGATGATGCGGAGGAGGTCGACGTCGCTCTGCGGGTTGACGAGCACGCGCAGGTACGCGAGCGCGTCCTTCACCTCGGCGCGGTCGTAGAACTTCGTGCCGCCGACGATCTGGTAGGGGATGTCGACCGAGCGCAGCGCCTCTTCGAGGACGCGGGATTGGGCGTGCACCCGGTAGAAGACCGCGATGTCCTTCGCGCCGATCGCGGCCTCGCGGGCGTCGCGGATCGCGCGGACGACGCACGCGGCCTCGTCGCGCTCGTCGGCGCAGGCGATGACGCGCAGCGGCGAGCCGTCCTCTTTGTCCGTCCAGAGCTCCTTCGGCTCGCGCGTCGGCGACGGCGCGATGACCGCGAGCGCCGAGGAGACGATGTTCCGCGTCGAGCGGTAGTTCTGCTCGAGCTTGACCACCTTCGCGTCCGGCCAGTCGCGGCGGAAGTTGCGGATGTTCCGGACGTCGGCGCCGCGCCAGCGGTAGATCGACTGGTCGTCGTCGCCGACGACGCAGAGGTTCTTCGTGCGCGCCGCCAGCCGCTTCAGGAGCCGGTACTGGATCTGGTTCGTGTCCTGGAACTCGTCGACGAGGATGAAGTCGAACTTCTTCTCGAGCGCTTCGCGCGCGCGGAGCACCTCGGCGGGGAACGTGCCGTCGCTCGGCGCTTCGAGCACGCGGACGACCGAGAGGATGAGGTCCTCGAAATCGAGCGCGTTCGCCGAGCGGAGCGCGGCCTCGTACCGCGCGTAGGCCTTCTGGATCGCGTCGTCGAGGTAGCTGTCGAGGTGCATGTCCGCCGGACCGCGCCCCTCCTGCTTCTCCTTGTGGATGCGCCCCAGCACCGACTTCGGCGAGTAGCGCCGGTCGTCGAGGTTCATGTCGCGGAGGACGCGCGTGACGACCGCCTTCTGATCGGTGGTGTCGTAGATGACGAAGCTCTTCGTTCGATCGATCGCCTCGGGGAAGAGCCGCAGGAACTTGGCGCAAGTGGCGTGGAACGTCCCGACCCACAGGTCGCGCGCCACCGGTCCCAAGAGGTCGGGACGCTCGAGGCGATGGCGCATCTCGCCGGCGGCCTTGTTCGTGAACGTCACCGCGAGGATCCGCCACGGGGGGATGCGCTCGCGCGCGACGAGGTTGGCGATGCGGTACGTGATCACCCGCGTCTTCCCGCTCCCCGCGCCGGCGAAGACGAGGAGCGGTCCGGCCACGTGCGCGACCGCCTCGGCTTGCGGCGCGTTCAGCTCGACCGGCGCTCCTCCAGAAGCCAAGGGAGCGTGGGGCTGGGGCACGTCTTGCATTCCTTTCCCCGCTTAGCCCCCCCAGGTTCGTGGCGCCAGGAGCAAGCGCGAGAGCACGCTCCCCGAGACACAGGCTTGTTTCCGACCGCGTAACTTCAGGTATAGTCGGGGGCCGAGGAACGGCTGAGATGCCTGGACAAAGCGAAGAAAACGACGACGTCGTCGACGAGACGAACGGCGAGGCCTCCCCTACTTCCGGCGCCGAGCCCGCGGCCCCCCGCGACGCGACCGACCCGGTCGGCGAGGCCAAGGCCGAGGCCGCGCGCATGAAGGACCAGTGGATGCGCACCGCTGCGGACTTCGACAATTTCAGGAAGCGCGCGCGGCGCGAGCTCGAGGACACGCGCAAGGCCGGGAAGGAAGACCTCCTGAAGGAGTTCCTCCCCGTCTTCGACAACCTCGAGCGCGCCATCCAGAGCGCCCAGCGCGCGACGGAGGTGAAGCCCGTGGCCGAGGGGCTCCAGATGGTGCTCCGGCAGTACCTCGACACGCTCTCACGCGGCGGGATCACGAAGGTCCCCGGCGTCGGCGCCCAGTTCGATCCGACGCACCACGAGGCCATCCAGCAAGTCGAGACCGACGAGCACCCGGCCGGGACCGTGGTGGCGGAGGTGCAGCCCGGCTACATGCAGGGCGACCGCCTGATCCGCGCGGCGATGGTCGTGGTCGCGAAGCCGAAGTCCGACGCGACCGGCGGCGAAGGCTCCGCGTCCGAGTAATTCGAGGGGAAATGGCGAAGGTCATCGGTATCGACCTGGGCACGACGAACTCCTGCGTGGCGATCGTCGAGACGAGCCCGACCGGCAAAGTCGACGTACGAATCATCCCGAACGCGGAGGGCGCGCGCACGACGCCGTCGATCGTCGGCTTCACGGCGAGCGGCGAGCGCCTCGTCGGTCAGTCGGCGAAGCGCCAGGCGGTGACCAACGCCCAGAACACGGTCTACGCCGTCAAGCGCCTCATCGGTCGCAAGTACCGCGACTCCGAGACGATGCGCCAGGTCGAGCGGAGCCCGTACAAGATCATCGAGGCACCGAACGGCGACGCGTGGGTCTCGGTCGCCGGAAAGGACATGTCTCCCCCCGAGGTGAGCGCGATGGTGCTCGCCCGGATGAAGGAGATCGCCGAGGCGTACCTCGGCGAGACGGTCACCGACGCCGTCGTCACCGTCCCCGCCTACTTCGACGACGCCCAGCGCCAGGCTACCCGCGACGCCGGCAAGATCGCCGGGCTCGAGGTCCGCCGGATCATCAACGAGCCCACGGCCGCCGCGATCGCCTACGGCCTCGACAAGAAGACCACCGAGCGCATCGCGGTCTACGACCTCGGCGGAGGCACCTTCGATATCTCGATCCTCGAGATCCAGGAGGGCGTCTTCAGCGTCCGCGCGACGAACGGCGACACCTACCTCGGCGGCGAGGACTTCGACCTCACGGTCGTCGACGCGATCGCCGAGTCGTTCCAGAAGGAACACAACGTCGACCTCAAGAAGGACCGGATGGCGCTCCAGCGCCTGAAAGAGGCCGCCGAGAAGGCGAAGCACGAGTTTCCTCGTCCTCGCTCGAGACCGGAGCCTTCAACCTGCCCTTCATCGCCACGAACCCGAAGGGCGAGCCGCTCCACGCGTCCAGAAGACGATGACGCGCGCAGCTGAGCTCCTGACGAGCGAGCTCATCGAGCGCAGCCTCGAGCCGCCGCGCTGCCGCTGCCTCCAGGACGCCAAGCTCACGCCGCAGGACACTAACTCGATCGTTCCTGTCGGCGACACGCGTATGCCCGCCGTCGTGGAAGGCCGTGAAGGAGTTCTTCGGCAAGGAATGCGAATAAGGGCGTCAACCCGGACGAGGTCGTCGCGGCGGGCGCAGCGGGGCCCAGGTCATGCTCGGCGAGTGAGTTCCCCGTCGAGATGCTCCTGCTCGACGTCACGCCGCTCTCGCTCGGCGTCGATGTGGCGGCGGCGTTCACGGTGCTCATCCTGCGCAACACGACGATCCCGACGGAGCGCAACGAGATCTTCACGACGAGCGTCGACAACCAGAACTTCGTCCCGATCCACATCCTTCCAGGGCGAGCGCCTGATGGCGCCATGGCCTGCAGCCCGCGCGCTTTCGAGCTCACGGCAGCCCCGCCCGCGCCGCGGCGCGTCCTTGAAGATCTCCGCATCTTCCGATCGATTGCGAACGGCGTCGTCTCGATCGACGCTGAAGGACCCGGCACCGGCCGGTCGCAGCAGATGAACATCACGCCGACGAGCGGTCTCTCGAAGACGAGATCGAGCTGCGAATGCCGGCGAGGGCGAGCGCCACCAGGCCGCCGACGCCGTTCGCAAGGAGCTCGCTTCGAGGTGTGCGCAACCAGGCGGAGACCTTTGCTCTACACGACCGAAGCCGCGCTTCGAGGGCTACCAGACCTCGTCGACGGCGAGATGATGAGCGCACGCGCGAGAGCTGCAACCGCCTCCGAGAGCTCATCGACCAGCAAGGCGACCTCACGAGCCTCCGCTCGCAGTACCAGGACCTCGAGGCCCTGACGTTCAAGATCGCCGAGTCGCTCTACGGCACCGGCTGATCCGCCGCCGCTCGGGTCCGCCGCGCGCGGACGACGGGCGGCGCCGCTCGGCGGGCAGCGGCGCGCTCCTCCCTTCCCCGCGCCTCGGCGGATGCGTACGCTCGAGGCGTGGGCGACACTCGGGGACTGGGCGTGTCCGAACAACGCAGAGAGGCGCGCTATCCGGCGAGGATCGTCGCGCGGATGGTCCGGCGCGGGCAGGCGGTCGAGCTGCTCACGAACGACGTGAGCTTCCGCGGCGTGTTCCTTCGGACCGACACGCCGCCCGCGCTGCGTCAGCTCGTGAAGCTCGAGCTCGTCCTGCCGGCGGGGTCCGTGGTGTCGGGCCACGCGATGGTGGTCCACGTGACGACGCGTCCCGAAGGAGCGCCGAAGGGCGAAGGCGGGGTCCCGGGCGTCGGGCTCCAGTTCTGGGGCCCCATCACGAACGCCCGGGAGTGGGAGCAGTTCGTCCACCAGCTCAAGGTGCGCGAGCGCGCCGGGATGGCCGCGGCGAAGGCGACCGACAAGGTCCGCCGCGCCTCGGAGCGCTTCAAGCTGTCGCTCGACGTCGTGCTCGACGGCAAGACCTCGATGACGCGCGACGTCTCCGAGAGCGGGATGGCGATCCGCACCGACGTCGCGCTGCCGGTCGGCACCCGCGCGCGGATCGACATGCGCGCGGGCGATCGCTGGATGCAATTCGACGTCGTCGTCCGCCGCGCCATCGACGAGCGCGGCTTCCGCGGCCTCGGCGTGGAGCTCGCCGACCTCGACGCGGCCACGCGCGCGGCCCTCGTCGCGTTCGTCCACCAGAACGCGCCCGGCGACGACGACTCGATCTTCGTCGAGCTGGACGATCCCGAGCTCCACTGAGCGGGCGGGGCGTCGCCCCAGCCGCCCGGCGCGGCCCCGAGTCAGTCGAGCGTGTCGTCGCCCTCGACCAGCGACGAGTCCGGCGGCGGCGAGATGACCGACGACGGCGCGCTCGACTTCGTCTCCGCGGGCGACATCAGCTTGCGGACGAGGTCGGCGCGGTTGGCGACGCCGAGCTTCTGGTAGAGCCGGCGGACGTACGTGCGGACCGTGTTCTCCGAGAGCCCCGAGATCGCCGCCACGTTCACGCCGCTGTAGCCCGCGACGAGCAGCCGCGCGATCTCACGCTCGCGCTTGCTCAGGCCCTCGATGGGCGCGGCCTTGTCCTGCGGCTCGACGCGGAGGATCGCGCATTTTGCGTTGTTGAAGACGGGGTCACCCTCGATCTTCGCGACCGCGACGACCGCGCCCGACGGCAGGCGCGGCGGCGTCGGCAGGGCCTCTTGCTTGGCGCGCGCCTGGAGCGACTGCTCGGCGGCGTCGACGACGTGGTCTTCGATCGGGAGCACGTCGGTCTCCCACTCGACGCCGCGCTCGCGGTTGGCCGCCCAGAGGACCTTCTTGCGCTCGCGGTCCACGACGAAGAGCGTGCCGCTCACCTTGCTGAAGGCGCGGAGCGCGGCCGCCTCGCGCGAGAGCTCGTCGTAGGCGATCTGCACGCGGGCGCCCGCGGCCACGAAGGGCCCGAGCGCCTCGAGCTTGTCGACGTCCGCCTGGGTGAACTCTCCCTCGGCCTCGCGACGCTCGAGCCCGGCGAGCCCGAAGAGAACGCCGCCCTCGTGGAGGAAGAAGAGGAGCGCGTGCTTCATCCCGCTCTCCGCGTGCGCCGCGAAGTAGGGCAGCTTCATCCGCTCGTCGTCCGGATAGAGCTCGTTCGCGAGGTAGACGCGGCGCGTCGTCTCGACGACGCTCTTGGTCTCGAAGCCGAACGCCTGGGTCAGCCGGACGGCGCCGTTCGATTTCAGGGCACGAGCCGCGCCGTCGACGACCCGCGACGAATCGGCGTAGGCCCGCGCGTCCTCCGTCCCGAAGCAGACGAACGCGCCCGACGCGGGGACGAGCTGACGCATCGCGTCCATGACGCGCCGCCGGAAGCTCGCCCGCGTGCCGTGCTGAACCACCGAGAGTCGCGCCGCATCAAGCCCAGCCTGTTCCATCGTCCTCTCCAGGTTCGGGTGCCCGGTCGGCCCCCTCGTGAGGGTCCGATCGTCGGCGACGCCAGCCGTCCGCAGCGGCGACTTCGTGGCATACTCTACCCATGTCGGACTTCGCAACGGAAGGCGATCGCGCCGGAAGCCTCGTCTTCGATTGGAACGAGGTGAATCGGAAGGGTCGCATCTTGCCGAAGAACGCCTCGTTCTTCGACGAGACGCTGCGCGACGGCCTCCAGAACCCGTCTGTCGTGGACCCCGGGATCGACGAGAAGCTGAAGATCCTCCACCTGATGGAGGACCTCGGGATCCACGCCGCCGACGTCGGCCTGCCGGGCTCGAGCAAGCGCGCGTTCGAGGACGTCCTCCGCATCTGCAAGGAGGTCGTCGACTGCAAGATGAAGATCAAGATCGCCTGCGCGGGCCGCACCGTCGTCGGCGACATCACGCCGATGATCGAGGTCTCGCAGCGCTCGGGTATCCCGGTCGAGGTCTACGCCTTCATCGGGTCGTCGCCGATCCGGCAGTACGCCGAGAGCTGGGACGTGAACCTCATCGCCAAGCGGAGCGCCGAGGCGATCGACGTCGCCGTGAAGGAAGGCCTGCCCGTCGCCTACGTGACCGAGGACACGACGCGCTCGCGGCCCGAGGTCCTCACCACGCTCTTCCGGACCGCGATCGATCACGGGGCGACGCGGCTCTGCCTCTCGGACACCGTCGGCCACGCGACGCCGGACGGCGTGCGGAACCTCATCCAGTTCACGCGCAACGTCGTCGCCGGCACCGGCGCCGAGATCGGCATCGACTGGCACGGGCACAACGACCGCGGGCTCGCGCTCGAGAACGCCATCTGGGCCTTCGAGTACGGCGCCGATCGCGTCCACGCGACCGGCCTCGGCATCGGCGAGCGCGTCGGCAACGCGCAGATGGAGCTGCTCCTGCTCAACCTGAAGCTGCTCGGCCAGCTCGAGGGTCAGGACCTGACGAAGCTCCTCGAGTACTGCGAGACGATCGCCCGCGCCGTCCAGTGGGACATCCCGATCAGCTACCCGCTCGTCGGGCGCGACGCCTTCCGCACGGCGACGGGCGTGCACGCCGCCGCGATCATCAAGTCGATGGCCAAGGGCGACACCTGGCTCGCGGACCGGATCTACAGCGGCGTGCCCGCCGGGATGATCGGCCGCACGCAGGAGATCTGCATCGGCTTCATGAGCGGCGCCTCGAACGTCAACTACTGGCTAGCCCAGCGCGACATCCCGTCGGACGAGACGCTCGTGACCGAGATCCTGAAGGCCGCGAAGCTCCTCGACCACATCATGACCGAGGAAGAGGTCATGGCGGTCGTGAAGCGCGTCCGCGGCGACGCCTGATCGACGCCCGCGGCGCGGCGCTCAGCGCGTCTCGAAGAGCACCTTCAGGACGAGGCTGAGGCCGAGGAGCACGATCGGCGCGAAGCCCATCAGCATGCCGAGGACCACGCCGACGAGGCACGGGACGTACTTGCTGCCCATGCGCTTTCGATACTCGTCGGCCCTAGCCACCATCAGGATCCAGCCGATGCCGCTCGCCAGCGTGAGGATCGAGACGATGGCGAGCTGGTTCACGCACGTCCAGCTGAGGAGGCCGAGCACCGGCACCGCGATCGCGCTCGAGACGAGGCTGCCGACCGCGCGCAGATCGCCCTCGGCGATGGTCACGCGCGCGGCGCAGCCCCGGCACATGAGGTTCCCGCCCTTGTCGTAGGTCGCGGTGCTCGGATCCATCATGATCCCGCAGCGCGCACACTGAACGGCACGGTAGTTCGACACGACGACACCCTACCCCTTGGGGAGGCCGACGGGGAGGGTCGGCATCGCCTTCTGCACGAGGTCCGTCTGCGACAGCGCGTCGGTGACCGCCTGGACCTCGGCGCTGTCCTTGAAGAAGGAGAGCTGCTTCTCCGCCCGCTCGACGGCGAAGCGCGAGGCCGTGTTGAGGACGAGGCCCTTGGCCTCCTTGGTCGCGGCCGCGGTCGCCGCGGCGACGAGCGCGTCCGACGAGAGCGAGCCGGCGCTCTTCACCGTCTCGACGGTCGCCATCACGGTGCCGGCGATCTTCCGCGCCTTCTGCGTGTACTCGATGGCCTCGTTGATGACGAGGGCGACCTTGCCCCCGTGCGGGACGATGGCGATGATCGTCTGGAGGTAGCCGAGGTAGTCGTGGTCCCCGCGCCACACGTCGAGCACCGTGCGGTAGACCCGCGACGTCGGCAGGCCCGTCATCGCGTCGAGGGCCTGGAGGAAGGCGCCGACCGCGGCGAGCTTCTTCTCGCGCTCGTCCGCGCGCCATTTGGCGAACTCGGGGCTCGCCTCGATCTTGGCGACGAGCTCCTTGCCCGCGCCGAGCAGCCGCTCCTTCTCGCCCTCGTCCGCCGGAAAGAGCGGCGCGCGCGCGGGACCGGCGCTGTCCTCGACGACGGCGAGCAGCACCTTGCGAATGCTCGCCGCCAGCGTGGCCGAGCCCGCGTCGGTGGCGCGCACGGTCATGCCGACCGCGATGATGTCGGCCTCGATCCGCGCGAGGTGAGCGCGGTCGGCCTCGAGGCGCTCGACGAGCAGGACGAGGATCTCCTCGTAGTTCTCGACGGTCACCTGGAACGGCAGCTCGTACGGGAGGCCCTTCGGGTCCTTCTTCAGCTCGAGCAGCTGCTCGACGAGGCGGTACTGCTCGAGGCGGCCCTCTTCGATCGCGTTGCGGATCCGCTGGAGCTGCGCGAGGAGGCGCGTGAGCGTCCAGTCGAGCCTGCGGATCTCTTCGTAGTCGGTGTGGACGTGATCGCGCGCCTTCTTCCACGCCGCCTCGGCGGCCTTGCGGTCGGCGTCGGTCATCCCCGCGGTGAACATCAGGCGCTCGGGCACCTTCCGCTCGATCGAGAACGCCCTCCCGCCTCCGTCCACGCGCGCGTAGAACGGGACGTCGCGCGACTGGAGCGCGTCGAGCGCGACCACGCCTTTCTGCGCGAGCACGCGGTAGGCGTCCTGGCTGCTCTCGTCGGCGGAGGTCTGCACGTCGGCGTACTTGCCCGAGTAGAGCTTGTATGCACCATGCACCCATTCACGACCGTAGAGGTGCGCGAGCGGCGTCTCCGGCGGACGGGAGCCGCACGCCGCGATCAGCGTCGGCGAGCTGACGAGGGCGACGAGGGGGAAGGTCGCGAAGCCGCCGAGCAGCGCGCGCCGGGATACGCGTCGCGCCTCGCTCACAGGAGCGTGATCTCCGCCGAGCCTTGGAACTTGTCCTTCACGTCGCCGGGCTTGGCGGCCGCGCGACCGGGCGGCCCCTGCCGTCCGGCGTTGCCCGAAGAGCCCTGCGCCCCTTCGCTGCCGTCGGAGCCGCGCTGCGCCTGCGGCGGCGACTGGCCGCTCGAGCCCGACGGGGTCATGCCGCTGCCGCCCGGGCCCGTCCCGCCGCCGTGACCTCCGCCGCCGCCGCTCCCCGCGCTCCCGCCGCTGACGTCGAGGCGGATCTGGCTGGCGAGATCCGCGAAGCGTGCATCATACACGAGATCGATGGTCCCGCCGGGACCGCCGTTGCCGCCGTTGCCGCCGGGACCACCTTGCCCGCCCTTGCCGCCCGCGCCACCGGGGTTCCCGCCGCCGCCGCGCCCGCCTTGACCGCCCGCGCCGCCGTGCCCGCCGCTGCCGCCCGCGCCTCCGTTCGCGCGGAGGGTGACGGGCTGTCCTTCCGGCACGAGGAGGAAGTCCTGCGTGTCGCCCTCGAGGCTGATCGCGACGAGGCGATCGTAGAACGGCGTCTTCACGACGGTCGCGAACGCCGTGACGTGGGGGCCGGGCGCGCCGTCGCCGCCGGCGCCGCCGCCCGTCCCGCTGCCGCCGTCCCCGCCGGCGCCGCCGGCCGACGAGGTCGAGCCGGACGCGCCGTCCTTGCCGGACGCGCCCTGGCTGCCGTCGCTGCCGCTCGCGCCGGGCGACGCGGAGCCGCCCGCGCCGGTGATGCACGAATAGTCGGGCTTGTAGGTCGTCGTGAACGAGAACTTGTCGGGCCGGCGCTTGAAGACGCTCCGGATCTCGAACTCCTTGCCCGCCGTGGCGAGGAGGTTCGGGTTCGGCGCGAACCAACCGTCGCGATCGAACTTGCCTTGCTCGCTGTGGAAGGCAAAGTCGACGAAGTCGAGCTTGTCGTTCTTGTTCGCGTCGTGGCCGGCCCAGGTCTCGAGCTGCTTCGCGCTCTTGTCGCCCTCGAGGACGACCTCCGCGAAGACCGCCATCTGCACGGGCTCGCGCGGGCAGATCGTCTTCTGCTGCCGCCGGAGGTCGACGGCCATCGACTTCACCTCCGCCTTCTCCAGGCTGATGGTGTCGTTGCCGGCGAGGCGACGGAAGAATCCGCATCCGGATGCGGAGGCGACGAGGACGAGGGCGAGGAGCGCGCGCGCGGGGGTAGACGAGGGCATGACCTTCGCGGCCATACTACGCTAGCCGAGCGGCGACCTTCCTCCGATGGCGGCGGCGCGCTACCGGCAGGCCCCGGAGGTCGGGAGGCACTGGCGGCTCGAACCGAGCTGCGTGCAGGAGAAGCCGTCCGGGCAGCCGGACAACGAGCACGCCTGACCGCAGAAAGCGCGCTCTTCCGGGGCGCCGCCGTCGTCGTCGCCGCTCGGTCCGCCGCGGAGGATGCAGAGCGCCCCCGAGGCGCAGTCGTCGTTCGAGGTGCACGCGGCGCAGAGGTCGCCGGCGCCGCTCGGCCCGCCGGCGTCGACCGGTGGGACGGGCGGCCCGGCGTCCTCGGGCGGCGGCGCGGGCGGCGGCTCGTCGCCTGGGCGTTGCCTGTCGGGATAGCGGTAGCAGTCGTCCCAGCACTGGTCCCAGCACATCGGGTAGCAACCCCAGGCGTCGCACCAGTAGTCGCAGACCGTGCGGCAGCGGCGAACGACCTGGTCGCAGTCGCGGTAGCTCGTGCTCGTGCGCCCGTCGCCGCAGCTCGCGACGAGCGCGACCGTCAGCGCCGTCGCGCCGAGCGAGGCCGCGAGACGCAGCGCGCCCGGAGACTTCGTTCCCGCCGGAGCCATCTCTCTTCTTTGCGCCTTCGCGGGCCGAGGCGCAATGTGCGCCTGCGCAGATCCGCCGATCCGGGCGGGCGCTCGTCGTCAGAGGCCGAGCCAGGCCGCCGGAGATACGGTCTGCGTCGCGTGGCGGATCTCGAAGTAGAGCATCGGCCCGCGCCCCTCGTCGCCCACGGTGCCGAGCCGCTCGCCCGCGGAGACCTCGTCTCCGACCCTCACGTCCATCGCGGCGAGGTTGCCGCTCACCGTGTAGTAGTGGTCGCCGTGGTCGACGATGACGAGGCGGCCGTACGGCCCGTAGCGATCGGCGAACGCGACGCGCCCGCCGAAGACGGCGCGGACGGGCGCCCCGAGCGCGCTCTTGATCTCGAGCCCCGGCCCGTCGGTGCCCTCGCGCTTCGCGGGTCGGACCTCGGAGCGACCGGCGAGCGGGAAGAGGAGCCGGCCCTTCGACGACGCGAAGCCGCCCGGCAGCGCGGCGGGCGCCGCGCCGTTTCCGCCGTAGACGGCGACGTACTCGGTCGAGCCGCTCGACGTCTCGAACGCGCGATCGAAGGCCTGCTGGCGTCGCGCCTCGTCCTCCACCGCCAGGCGCGCGGCGTCCATCTCCGTGCGCTGGCTCGCGAGCGCGACGCGGTCGCGCGCGATGCGCTCGAGCGCGTGGGAGAGGAGCACGCCTCGTTCGCGGAGCTTCTTCTCCGAGGCGAGCTCGGCGGCGAGCGTGCGCCTCGCCCGCTCGACCCGCAGCGCGTGCGAGACGAGCTCGTTGAAGCCACCGCCGACGGGCAACATGCCCGCGCGCGTCAGCCGGTAGAACGCGCGGCCGCGCGCGAGCGAGCGCGCGTGCGCGCCGGCGATCTTCCCTCCGAGCTCGGTGAGCTCGCGCTTCGAGACCTCCTCCTCGGCGTCGAGATCGGCGATCCGGCGATCGAGCGCGGCGAGCGCGAGCGCAGGCGACGGCTGGCTGCTCTGCATCGCCAGCAGCGGCGGCGGCGGCGCGGCCGGGCTGACCGGGACGAAGTCCGGCTCGCCCGCGCGCGCGCCCGGCGCGGCGTTGCCGTCGCCGGCGGACAGCGCCGCCGCGGCGAACGCGACGACGACGGCGAGCGCGGTCCGCGGCGAGAGGAGGCGGCTCATACCGTCACGAGCCTCCGGAGACCGAGGAGCGCGGCGAACATCCCGAGCAACATACCGACGGCGACCATCCCGACGATGACCTGCCACGGCAAGAACGACGGCTCGACGCCGACGAGCGAGGCGAGCTCCGCGTCGAGTCGACCGCGGACCACGAAGAAGAGGCCCGCGAGCAGGCCGATCGCGCCGGTGGCGCCGAGCGCACCCTGCGACATGCCCTCGACGAGGAAGGGCCCCTTGATGAAGCGATCGGTCGCGCCGACCAGCTTCAGCACCTCGACCTCGGTCCGGCGGCGCTGCAGGGCGAGGCGGATGGTCGATCCGACGACCGCGAGCACCGACGCGAAGACGACGAGCGCGAGGAGCGCGGCCGCCGCGACGCCGCCGCGGATCAGGCGCCCGAGCCGCTCGGTCCACGCCTGATAGGTCTCGACGTCTTCGACCGCGGGAAGCTTCTGCAGCTTCGCGACGACGTCGGCGAGCTCGGCGTCGGTGACGTCGGCGCTCACCTCGATCTCGAGCGAGGCGGGGAACGCCTCGACCGGAAGCGCGGCGAGCTCGGCGCGCGGCCCGGCCTCGCTCTGCCCGAACTCGGCGCGCGCCTGCGTCGACGAGATGTAGCGGACGCTGGTGACGATCGGCACGGCGGCGAGCGCCCCCTTGAGCTGCTCGACGTCCTGCGCCGCCGCGTTGTCCTTCAGGTAGATCGACGCGCGACCGGCGTGCGCCCAGCGCTCCTCGATCGAGCGGAGGTTCGTGAGGACGAGGAGCGCGGCGCCGAGGCAGACGAACGCGACCGCGAGCGAGAACACGCTGAGCGCGTGCAGCCTCCACTCGCGGAGCATCCCGCGCCTCGCCCTTCGCGTCGTGCCGATGGATCCGTCGAGCATGTCATTCCTTCGTGGGATGACGCGGTCACCCCGAGGTCGGAGCGCCGGTCAGACCGGCAGCGCGTTGTCGTAGAGATCGTCTTCGGCCATCGCCACGCCGTTGGGGACGTCGACGGCCTTGCCTTCGTCGAGGACGAGGAGCCGGCGCGCGCGCACGTCGAGCAGCGAGCGGTCGTGCGTCGCGAAGAGCACGGTGGTGCCGCCCTCGTGGATCTCCTCGAAGAGGCCGAGGACGTCGAGCGCGAGCTGAGGATCGAGGTTGCCGGTCGGCTCGTCGGCCAGGATGAGCGCCGGCTCGCCCACGATGGCGCGTGCGACGGCCACGCGCTGCTGCTCGCCGCCGGAGAGGACGCCGGCCGGATCGCCGCCGCGTCCCTGGAGGCCGACGCGCTCGAGCGCCTCGCCGACGCGCGAGCGGATGAGGCGCGACGGGAGGCCGAGCACCTCGAGCGTGATCGCGACGTTCTCGAAGACGCTCCACGACTGCACGAGCTTGAAGTCCTGAAAGACGACGCCGATGTTCCGGCGGAGAAACGGGATCGACTCCTCGCGCAGGCGGACGATGTCGCGGCCGAGGAAGAGGATGCGGCCCTCGTCCGGCTTCTCGGCTGCGTACAAGATGCGCAGGAGGGTGCTCTTACCCGACCCGCTCGGGCCGGTGATGAAGACGAACTCGCCGCGCTCGATGATGAGGTTCAAGCCGCGGAGGACGGGCGCGCCCGGCCGGTAGGACTTGTAGACGTCCTCGAACATGAGGATCGGGCGGTTCGCCGCGTCGCGCGTGAACCGCTCGGCGCCGGCGCGGAGGAGCGGCCGGAAGGCGCGGGAGCTCGACTCGACCTCGTCGCCGTCGTCCCGCGAAGCCACACGCCCTCGCCCACCGTCGGGCGCTCGCCGGAAGCTCCGATCCTCGCGATGACTCATGTTTCTCCGGGTATCAGCTCGCTCGATCCACCTACAAGTTTTCGACCGAGCGGGCGCTCGGGGGGCTCCGGCGCGCGAGCTCCGCGCGTCCGCAGCCGCGCCGTCGGCGCCGACCGACGGCGCGGGGACGCAGGAGCGGCTTCCCTCCGAGCCTGGCCGGCGAATACCATTCGATGCTGGCCGTCGAACCTCGATGGCGTCCGAGATGCGCGGTCGCGACGCGACCGCGGAAAGCACGTGCTGCGGCCGTCGCCGCGGCGCCGAGAGGAGCGGAAGAAGATGAGGGTGAAGCTAGCCGGGCTCGTTGCCATGATTCTCACGGCGTCCTGTGCGGTGCAGATCGGCACCGACGGCGGCGGAGGTGGCAACGGCTCGGCCCCGCGCGCACCGCAGGCGCGGCGCGCTCCGCCTCCTCCCCCACCGCCGCCGGCGAGGCGCGCCGCCGCCGCGACCCCGCCCCCAGCCCCGGCGCCCGCCAAGACGCCGGCCAAGGGGCTGGGGCGCGCAGCACCTACACCTCCCCCCACGCAGTCCACCGCGACCGCGCCCAACACGCTCCTCGCGATGACCGCGGACACCGGCCTGAACCTCGCGCTGGTGCAGACGATCGCGAAGCGGAACCCGAAGGGCTGCGGGTACGTCGAGGTCGCCGACAAGAACTGGGTGTACATCGACTGCGGCAAGTACCAGCCGTCGACGAAGGCGGTGCCCCGCCTCTCGCTGCGCAAGGCGAAGGTCGTCAAGTCGCGCCAGTACCTCTTCACGCCGCTCCGCACGCAGCTGCGCAACTCGGCGATCCGGATCGGGCCCGGGCCGGCGACGCCGACGCTGAGCGGGGGAAAGCCCGCCGTCGCGACCGGCGGCGCGCCCGCCGCCGGCGGCCCCGTGCAGATCGGCGAGAACCTCCCGGACTCGGTCGACCACCGCGTGACGAAGCTCGAGGGCCCGATCAAAAACCAGGGCGGCGTCGGCTCGTGCACCGGACACTCGCTGTCGAGCGCGCTCGACAACGCGGCGATCCGCGCCGGCAACCTGAAGCCGAACGATCTCGATCGCATGACGTCGCCGATGCACGTCTGGTCGCGCTACGGCCTGCCCAACATGGGCGCCGCCGCCGACGGCAACATCGGGCAGCCGGTCGCCGTCTACACGACCTGGAAGCAGAACGACAAAGAGGCCTGCATGCTCTTCCAGGGGAAGGGCTCGTACGCGACCGAGTGCGCCGAGGCCTACGGCGTGAAGGCGAACGGCTGGCGTGAGGACAAGACCCTCATGGCCAAGTACGACAAGTCCCAAGGCGAGGGCATCTACAAGATCTCCTCGATCGAGAAGCTCCAGGTGGAGCCGCCGGACATGGATGAGCTCCTCGGCATCCTCGCCGGCGGCGCCGACATCTGGGCGGCGTTCCTGATCGACGGCCGCAACTGGATGAACAGCGCGATGAAGAACGCCGTCATGCCGGATTGGGCCAACTACTCGAGCGGCCACGCGGTCGTCATCTCGGGCTACCGCAACACCCCGAACGGCAGGCAGTTCCTCATCCACAACAGCTGGGGGACCTCGTGGGGCGACGGCGGGTACGCCTGGCTGAGCGAGAAGATGGTGACCAAGTTCTTGTATTATGCATACAGGGTCAAGATCACCAACGGCGTGCCGAAGGGAGACCTGACCGACGACGACTGCGCGCCCGACGAGCTCGTCGACCTGACGACCGGCATCTGCGCCGTCATGTGCGACGACGACACGCGACCGAACAACGGTTGCAAGAAGTAAGAGCGCCGCGCCTCGCGCGAGCGTCCGAGCTGGGCGGGACGACCTCGGTCATCCCGCCCTTTTCGCGTCCTTCGCGTCGCGTGCGTCCCTCGCCGTCGACGCCAGCGACGCGCCCTCACTCGCCGTGATGCGCGCCGTGACCGTGTCCGTCGACCGACGGGACGTCGTCGAACCCGTCGTCTTCGTCCTCCTCCGGGTGCAGCGCCTCGCGGCGCGCCGCGACGAGGAGCATCGCGGGCAGGGCGAGCATCGACACGATCATCCCGATGAGGAGCCCGCCGATGACGACCGTGGCGAGCGGGCGCTGGACCTCGGCGCCCGTCCCGGTGGCGGTGGCGGCGGGGATGAAGCCGATCGCCGCGACGAGCGCCGTGCTGAACGGCGCGCGGAACGCCGCGAGCGAGGCCTTCCGGACGCGCGCGACGACGTCCGCCTCGCGCGGAGTGTCGATCAGGCTCTGCGTCATGACGATGCCGGTCATCACGGCGACTCCGCAGAGCGCGATGAAGCCGACGCCGGCCGGGATGCTGAACGGCAACCCTCGCAAGACGAGCGCGAAGACGCCGCCGCCGATCGCGAAGGGCAGGTTCGCGAGCGTGATGAACATGTACTTCACGTTGCGGAACATGAAGACCAGCATCAGCGCGATGACGCCGATCGACACGGGGACGAGCATCGAGAGGCGCGCCTTGGCGCGGTTGAAGTTCTCGAACTGACCGCCCCACACGACCTCGACCGACTTCGGCAGGTCGAGCGCCTTGACCTTCGCCTGCGCCTCCTTCACGAAGCTGACCATGTCGCGCCCGCGGACGTTCGTCTGGACGATCAGGCGGCGCTGGTTCTGCTCGCGGCCGACGACGACGATCGTGTCCTCGGCCTTCACGTCCGCGACCATGCTGAGCGGGACGAGGTTGCCCTGCTGCGTGGCGAGCGGGAGGCGCTCGAGATCCCGCTCGTCGTCGACGCGCTCGCCGCCGAGGCGGACGACGAGGTCGAACACGCGCTCGTCCTCGCGGACGACGCCGACGGACTGGCCGGCGCGCGCCATCGCCAGCGCGTCGAGGACGCTGCCCGGCGCGACGCCGAGGCGCCCGACGTGGTCGCGGTTGAGCACGACGCGGATCGACGGCAGCCCCGTCACGATCTCCATCTTGGTGTCCGCGGCGCCGGGCGTCGCGGCGACCGCCTTGCGGATCGTGTCGGCGACGTCCTGGATCTCCTGGAGGTCGTCGCCGTAGACCTTGATCGCGACGTCTCCCTTGGTGCCGGCGACGAGATCGTTGACGCGCATCTCGATCGGCTGGCTGAAGGCGTGGAGCGTGGCGGGCACGCGCGCCTCGAGCTTGTCCGAGAGCTCCTGCGCGAGCTTCTCCGGCGTCATCCCCTTGCGCCACTCCTCGCGCGGCTTGAGGATGACGAAGCAATCGCTCGACTCGGGGCCGGCGGAGTCGACCGCGCCCTCGGGCCGGCCGATGCGGTTCACGACCGTCGCCACCTCGGGCGCCTCGAGCAGCGTCTCCTCGGCGATCGTCGACAGCTCGATCGCCTGCTTCACGTTCGTGCTCGCCGGCCGGAGCGTGTCGAGGGCGTAGGCGCCCTCGAAGATGCGCGGGAGGAACTCGGCGCCCATCGACATCCCCGCCGAGAGGAGCGCGATCGCCAGCGCCGCCGCCCCGCCGATCGACGCCCAGGGTCGAGCGAGGACGAAGTCGAGCGCCGGCGCGTAGACGACGCGGAGCTTGCGGATGAGCCACGGCTCCTTCGCGTCGGCCGAGCCGCGGAGGAAGCGCGGCCCCACGGCGGGCACGAGGACGAGGGCGTAGAACAGCGCGCCCGCGAGCATGAAGCAGAGCGAGACGACGACGGGGCGGAACATCTTCCCCTCGATGTCCTCGAGCGTGACGAGCGGGAGGAAGACGAGGATCGTGATGACGACGCTGAAGACCGCCGGCTTCGCGACGTCCGCCATCGCGTGCATGATGCGCCGGCGCCGCCGGTTGCGGTCGGCGACGTTCGCGCCGTGCGTCATGGCGTGCTCGACCGTGAGCACCGCGCCCTCGACGACGATGCCGAAGTCGATGGCGCCGAGGCTCATCACGTTGCCCGTGTACCCGACGGCGTTGAGGCCGATGAACCCGACCAGCATCGCGAAGGGGATCGCGCCGGCGACGAGCAGTCCCGCGCGGAGGCTGCCGAGCGTGAGGAGGAGGCAGACGACGACGATGACCGCGCCCTCGGTCAGGTTCTTCGCCACCGTCTTGAGGACGCGGTTGATGAACTCGGCGCGATCGTAATAGGCGTCGATGCTCACGCCGCTCGGCAGGTACGGCGTGATCTCCGCGATCTTGTCCTTCACGCCCTCGACGACGTCGCGGCTGTTCGCGCCCTTCAGCATGAGCACGCTGCCGCCGACGATCTCGCCGCGGCCGTCGCGGGTCATCGCCCCCTGGCGCTGCGCGGGCCCCGTGTCGACCGTGCCGAGCTGGCTCAGGCGGACGGGGATGCCGTTGTCGTCGGTGTGGACGACCGTGGCGGCGATGTCCTCGAGCCCCTTGTAGCGGGCGTCGCCGCGGAGGACGATCTGCTCGCCGGCGGACTCCACGTAGCCGCCGCCGCCGACGCGGTTGTCCTTCGAGATCGCCTCCTTCACCATCTCGATGGAGACGGCGTGGGCGGCGAGGCGCGCGGGATCGAGCGTCACGCGGTACTGCTTCAGCGCGCCGCCGAACCCGACGACCTCGATGACGCCCGGCACCTGGCGGAGCTTGGGCCCGAGCTGCCACTCGACGATCGTCCGGAGCTCCTCCGGGGAGCGTCCGTCGCCGCGCAGCTCGAACATGTAGATCTCGCCGAGCGCCGTCGTGATCGGCCCGAGCTCCGGCTTGCCGAGCTCGGGCGGGATCTGCTCGCGGATCTGGACGAGCCGCTCGTTGACGAGCTGGCGCGCGAAGTAGACGTCCACCTCGTCGGTGAAGATGAGCGTGACGATCGAGATCCCGAGCTTGCTCGTGCTGCGCGTGTGCTTGAGGCCGGGGATGCCCGCGACGCCGCGCTCGATCGGCTGGGTGATCTGCGACTCGACCTCGGTCGCCGACAGCGCCGAGGCGCGCGTCACGACCTGGACCTGGATGTTGGTGAGGTCCGGGACGGCGTCGATCGCGAGCTCCTTCGCCGCGTAGACGCCTGCCCCGATGATACCGAGGCAGATCATGATCGCGATGAAGGCGTTCTTCGCCGCCCAGATGACGAGCGCCCTCATCGCGCCTCCCCCGCCGGCGCTCCGCCCCGCGCTCCGCCCAGTCCGTGTGCCGGGGAGCTCATTGCTTCGTGACTTCGCCGCGGAGCACGAAGGCGCCCTCGACGACGATCTTCTCGCCCTTGGCGAGGCCCTCGTGGATCTCGGCGACCTCGGTGGTCTTCCGCGCGACCTGGACCTTGCGGACCTCGAAGGTGCCGACGTCCTTCTCGACGAAGACGACCTTGTCGTCCCCGATCGGCTGCACGGCGGGCGCGGGGATGAGGAAGCGGTCGTGCGAGGCGGTCTCGGGCAGCTTGATGCTCGCGCGGACGAAGAGCCCCGGCTTGAGGACGTCGTCGTGGTTCTTCACGTCGATGTACGCGCGCGCGGAGCGGCTCTGCTTGCCGATCTGCGGCTCCACGAGCACGATCTTTCCCTTGAAGGTCTTACCCGGCAGCGCGTCGACGAAGATCTCGGCCTCCTGGCCCACCTGGAAGTACGGGAGGTCCGCCTCGTAGACGTTGAGCGCGGCGCGGAGATCGCGCGGATCCGCGATGACGAACGCGGTCTCCTTCGCCTGGAGGAAGCGCCCGAGGATCGCGTCGCGCCGGACCACCACGCCGTCGATCGGCGCGGTGAGCGAGAGCATTCCGGCACCCGAGATCTTGGTGCCCGCGGTGGGCTGCCCGACGCCGAGCGCCTGGAGCTTCGCCTTGGCCGCGGCGAGGTCGGCCTCGGTCTTCGACGCCTCGGCCTTCGCCTGCTCGGCCTCGCGCGCGGTGGTCAGCCCCTTCTCGAGGAGGCCGCTCTCGCGCTCGAGGTTGGTGTTCGCCGACTTCGACGCCGCCTGCGCCGAGAGGTACTCGGCCTGAGCGTTCGCGATGGACGGGACCACGAGCGTAGCGAGGAGCTGGCCGCGCTTGACGGCATCGCCGGCCTTGACGGTCACCGACGTCAGGCGGCCGTCGACCAGCGTGCCGACCTCGGCGTAGTTGTCGAGGTTGTACTCGAGCGAGCCAGGCACCTCGAGATCGAGCGCCCCAGTGCTGCTGCCCGCGGGCTCGACCTTGATCCCGAGACGCTCGAGCGACTTCGGGTCGAACTTCACGAGCTTCGTGCCGTCGGCGCGCAGCGGAGCGGGGTTCTCCTGGGCACGAACCGGCTTCTCCCCCGAGCAACCGGCGCAAGCGGCGAGGACGAGAGCAGCGGAGAGGCCGAGGGGGATGCGAGGCTTGGACATGTGTTGGCGACAGCAGACGTTGCCTGTCCCGAAGGCCCGTCATTCTGACACCAACCCGCGCCGAATTCCTACTTGGGAGATCGTTTGAGTCCCAACGATTACCCAGTTCGTAGCGAAACGCGACGACCCGTGACCGACCGTAGACACCTGCCACGGTCGTCGGCGCCGAGCGTCGAGCCGCCGGCGCCGAACGCGAACGGGAAGCCGGCGACCGTCGTCGGCGCCGAGCGTCAGCCGCCGACGCCGAACTTGAACGGGAAGCCGGCGACCGTCGTCGGCGAGTCGCTCGCCGGAAACTTCCAGCGCTGCACCTGACGGACGACGCAGCCCTCGACGCGCGCGTTCGACAGCGTCGTCCCTGCGACCGACGCGGTCGTCACGCTGCCGCTCGGATCGATCTGCCACTGCACGGTGACGCCGCCCTTCAGCCCCGGGTTGCGCTGCGCCTCGGACTCGTAGCAGGCGCGCACCGCGCCGATGTGACTCATGACGACGCGTCGGATCTGCTCGGGCGAGAGGCCGCCCTTCGCGGCCGCCGTGCCGGTCCCCACCGCGACCTTCGCTTCGCCGGGACCGCCGCCCGGCCCGTTGCCGCTGCCCGTGCCCCCGCCGGTGCCGCCCTTGCCGTTGCCGCCGCTGCCTCGCCCGCCGGGTCCGCCCCCGCCCGCGCCGTAGCCGCCGCCGTTGCCCGCGCCGAAGCCGGTGTCGAGCGTGCCCGAGCCGAACGCGGTGCCCGCGCCGGTCCCGCCGCCGCCGCCGCCCGCGCCCTTGAGGCCGGTGCCTGGTCCGCTGCCGAGGACGAGGTCCTTCGAGTTGAGTCCGGACAACGCCGCCGACACCGTGTTGATCGACTTGAGCGTGTTCTGGATCTCCTTGCCGGTGTCGCCCTCGAGGACCTCGCTGAGCCCGCCGTAGTGCGTCGTCGGTTTGATCTCGCCGGGCAGGCTCGTGTTGTCGGCGGTCTTGTTCAGGCCGAGCTTGCCTTCGTCGCCTTTGATCTTCCGGCCGCCGCCCTGGTCCTTCTTGTCCTGCGCGCCGGGATCCTTGATGCCGGAGCCGCCCGCCTGATCGCCCTCCGCCACGGCCGGCGGTGGTGGCGGCTCGAGCTCCATACGCTTGACCTTGAAGCGCGACGCGAGGTCCTCCGGCGACTCGAGCTCGGGCGGCTTCGGATACGGCAGCGGTGTCGAGAGCGTCGAGAGGAGGCCGATGCCGCCCACGTGCAAGATGGCGCTGCAGAGACCCGCGAGGAGCACGAGCAGCTCGGGCGCGCGGAACGCCCCGATCTTGATCGGCTGCGTCGTGTACTGGAAGAAGAGCGAGACCTGTCCGTACTGAATGAGGCCGAAGTCGCCGGGCATGATCGGCACGGCCGCGCTCGTCCGCGCGATCGCGACCGGATCCTCGGCGCGGCCGCGGAGGGTGAGCAGGCCGCCGAGGCATCCGCGCGCGTCGAGCTCCCATCCGCCCGCCGCGGCGCGCACCGGCACCGGCGACATCTCGATGCCCTCGGGGATCGGCAGGTTCGCGTCGGCCGTGTCGCCGAGGTGGAACGATTCACCTCGCGCGAGCGTGCGCAGCGCGACGACCGTCGTGCCCCAGACGACGGCGACACGAAGCGCGTTCGGCGACTGCGGAGGAGGAGGCAACTTCGCCATCGTTGTCGGAGCGTATCAGAGGGTTGGAGGCCGCTTCGAGTTCCCGCTTGCGGCTTCGCGGGCGCGGGCGGGCGCGCGGATCCGTGCGCGGTGCGCGGCCTACATGGACGCCCCGCCTCCGCGCGCCGCGACATGTCGGTCGGAATGTTCGACGCGCGGCTCACCCCTGGGGGTGATGTTCGGTCTCGGCGCCTTCGTGCTCTCTTCGAAGTTCATGCGCGCAGGGGGAGAAACGGCCGCGTGAGGCCTCGGGTCGGTCTTGCCCTCGGCGGGCCCGTGTTCGCCGGCAGCGCGGCTCCTCGCGGGCTCCTCGGCGCGCCCGCCTGGGGTCCGAGCGGGCTCCTCCGCGACCTGGAGCTGCGCCTCGGCCTCGGCCCCGTCAACGAGGCCGCGAGCGTGCGCGTGCCCCGGTGGACCGCGCGAATCAAGGCCGTCGCGGACGCGAGCGCCTTCTATGCACGGTCGTTCGCGGTCGACGAGCTCGGGACGGCGACGACGCTGCTCTCGTGGCGCGACGCGCTCGTCGAGGCGGGCTGGGACGGTCGGGTCGTCGCCGGCGGCGGCGACCGGCTCCGCGCGCTCGCCGCGCTCGAGGGCCATGACGGAGAGCCGGTTCCCCCAGGCGACGCGGACCGGCTCGCCCGCGTCGACCGCGCCCTTCACGACGCGCAGACGCGCGTCTACGAGACGATCGCCTTCGCCGAGGACGTCGCGCTGTGGCCCCGGCGCTGGCAGAGCATCTTCCGGAAGCTCGCGCACCTCGGGACGCCGACGACAAGCTTCGAGCACACGCGTTCCGGCGCCGACGCCAACGCCGACGCGCGCTCGGATCTCGGCTTGCTCCAAGCGCACCTGCGTGGACAGGGGCGTGTCGGCGCCGTCCGAGGCGATGGCTCGCTCCTTCTCCTCCGCGGCGACACCGCCGGAGACCTCGCCGACCTCACCGCCGCGCTGCTCGCCGAGCGACGCGCGGAGGCGGGTGACGACGTCGTCGTCCGAAGCCTCGATCCGTGGCCGCTCGAGACTGCGCTCACGAAGTTCGGGCTCGCGGCGCAGGGCTGCGCGGGGGGCAGTCGCTGGCGCCCGGCGATGCAGGTGCTCTCGCTCGCGATCGAGCTCGCCTTCGAGCCGCGCGATCCGTACCGCGTGCTCGAGCTGCTCACGCTGGCGCTCGGGCCCTTCCGCGGCGCGGTCGGGGCACGTCTCGCTCGGGCCGTGGCCCGCCAGCCCGGCGTCGGCGGCAAGGAGTGGCAGAGGCAGCGCGCCGATTTCGCGGCTCGTCTCCTCCTACGTCATGAGGGTCTCGAACGCGAAAACGGCGCCTCCGAGACCGACGCGGCTCGGGTCGCTGCCGCGATCGTGGACGAGCGCATGGGCCTCGTCCGCACGTGGCTCGAGGGACCAGCCGCCGATCCGCGTGGCGCTGCGCGCGCGGACCTCGCCACCGTCGTCGATCGGGTCCGGGAGTGGCTCCGCGCACGTCTTCGCGCGGGCGAGGTCGCGACCTACGGCGCCGCGCACGCCCAGGCGACGGCGCTCGCCGAGGCGATCACGCATGACGCGCGCGAGCAGCTCTCGCAGGAGGACGCGAGGCAGCTGCTCGATCGCTTCGCCAGAGGCGAGGACTCCCACGCGCTCTCGTGTGAAGCCGCGGGACGCATCGCTCACGTCGATCATCCAGCGCTGCTCCTCGCGCCGGCCGACCGCGTCTTCATTTGGGGCTTCGTTTCCGGCACCGAGCGTCGGCCGCCTCGACTCCCCTGGAACGACGACGAGCTACGCGCGCTCGGGGCGGCCGGCGTCGGGTTCCCGGAGCCCGCCGCGCTGCTCCGCTTGGAGGCGCAGAGCTGGCGCCGGGCCGTGCTCGCCGCGCGGAGGCAGGTCGTGATGATCGCGCCGCGCACGATCAAGGGAATCGCGACGACCCCGCACGCGCTCTGGGACGAGATCTCCGCCCGGCTGGCGCTCGACGCGGGCGGTACGGCGAGGCTCGTCCGCGACGCGCGCGCTCTGCTCGACGGCGACGCTCGCCTGCAGAGCGAACGACTCGTGAACGTCGCGGTGCATCCGCCGCTTCGACTCCCCGAAGCTCGCGGCGAGTGGACCGTGCCCGCGGCCGAGCGCCACGGCCACGGCTCTACCGCCGACTCGACCACCTCCGTCACGGCGCTCGAGAGGATCGCGACCTGCCCGCTCGCGTGGGTCCTCGAGCACCGCGCGATGATCCGCCCCGGAGCGGTCGCGCGCGTCGTGAGCGGTCCGCAGCTCAACGGTCGCCTCGGCCATCGGCTGGTCGAGGAGCTCCACGGCGCCGGCGCGTTCGACCTCGCGGAGGACGCCTTCCTCGCGCGCGCGACCGAGCTGTTCGAGGACCTCCTCCGGACCGAAGGCGCGACGCTGCTCTCTCCCGGCGCCTCGATCGAGCGCCTCCAGCTCACGCGCCAGATCCGTGAGGCGATGCGCGCGCTCCACCGCTACCTCGCGAGCAGCGGCCGCCGAATCGCCGCGGTCGAAGAGGAGGTAACGACGGACTCGGCGATCGGCCGGCTCCATGGCCGGCTCGATCTCCGCCTCGTCGACGAAGCGGGGAGGTCCGCGATCCTCGACCTGAAGTGGGGCGGCTCGTCCTACGCCAAGCTCCTCGCCGAAGGTCGAGCCGTGCAGCTCGCCGTGTACGCCCGCGCGGTCGGGCGAGCCTTCGCGAGCGGCGCCTCCTGGGCCCCGCCGGCGGGATACTTCGCCCTCTCGCGCGGTGAGCTGCTGTCGGCCGACGACCGGATGAAGCCGCTCCGGGTGATCGACGGTTCGTCGCTCGAAGAGACGCTCGCGCGCGTCGAGGCGACGGCCCGGGCCGTGATCGATCGTCACGACGCCGGCTCCGTCCACGTCGCGGGCACCCGCCGGGCGCTGCCGCTGCTCGACGCGCTCGGCGTCGGCGACGCCGAACGGGACCGCCACTTCGAGACGTCCCGCGACGCGGCGTGTGGCTACTGCGACTACGACGCGCTCTGCGGCCGGAAGTGGGAGGAGGTCACGTGAACGCCGCGGGGATCACGATCGTCGGCGCGAGCGCCGGGAGCGGGAAGACCTTCCGGCTCACCCAAGAGGTGACCTGCGCGGTAGCGCCGAACGCGCGCGACCGCGTCGACCTCTCCGCCCTCGTCGCGGTCACCTTCACGAAGAAGGCCCACGCCGAGCTCGAGGCGCGCATCCGGCACAAGCTGGTCGAAGAGGAGGCCTACGACGAGGCCTTGCGGTTGCCGCTCGCCTACCTCGGGACCGTCCACGCCGCCGCGCTGCGACTGCTCCAGGAGTTCGCGCTCGACGCCGGCCTGTCCCCGAACGTCGACGTCGTCGCCGGCAACGAGACGAAGCTCCTCCGCCAGTCGTTCGAGCGTTCGCTCGACGAACACGCCCGGACGCGCCTCGACGAGCTCGCGGCGCGCCTCGAGCTCCGCGTCGACCACCGGACGCGCCGGACCGACTGGGTCTCTCCGGTCGCCGACATCATGGACCTCGCGCGATCGAACCGGATCCCCGCGGCCGAGCTCCCGGCGATGGCCGAGCGCTCGATCGTCCGCCTCCTCGCCCTCCTGCCGAAGCCGACGACCACGGCGCACGCGCTCGACGCCGCGCTCGCGCGCGAGCTCGACGCGGCCATCACCGCGCTGAGGAAGGCGAACGACGGCATCAAGAAGACCGTCGACGCGCGCCATCTGGTCGAGACGTCGCGCAGGAAGCTCGAGGACGGCGAGCTCCGCTGGTCGGATTGGGCGAAGCTGTCGATCCTCGCCCCAGCGAAGGCTCGCCAGCCGCTCGTCCACGATCTGCGGCTCGCCGCGGCGAGGTACGAGGAGCACCCGCGCCTCCACGAAGACCTGCGCGACACGACGCGCGCGATCTTCGACGCCGCGCGCGCAGGGCTCGTCGCCTACCAGGACTGGAAGCGGGAGCGGCGCGTCGTCGACTACGTCGACATGCTCGACGGCGCGCTCGACCTCGTCGACGAGGCGCGTGTCCGCGATGAGCTCGCGCGCCGCCTCCGCTTCGTCGTCGTCGACGAGTTCCAGGATACGAGCCCGATCCAGCTCGCGCTCTTCGTCCGGCTCCACGGCCTCGCCGGGCGATCGGTCTGGGTGGGCGATCGGAAGCAGTGCATCTTCGAGTACGCCGGCGCCGATCCGATCCTGATGGACACCGTCGCCGATTGGGTCGCCCGCGACGGCGGCGCCCGCGATCGGCTCGGCGACAACTATCGTTCGCGTTCGGAGCTCGTCACCTTCTGCTCCGAGCTCTTCGCCGCGGCGTTCGCCCGGCACGGATTCGCGCGCGAGGACGTGATCGTACGCGCGCGGAGGCCTCCGCGCGAAGGACTCGCCTCCCTGCCGCCGCTCGGCCTGTGGGTTCTCGAAGCGAAGAACAAGGACGACGACGCCGGGGCCGTCGCCGAGGGGATCCGGCGGATCCTCGACGAACCGCACCGAACGCGGGTGCTCGATCGCGCCACGGGTGAGGTCCGACCGGTCCGCCCGGGCGACATCGCCGTCCTGGTGACGACCAACGAGTGGGCCGCCCGCCTCGGTCGCGCGCTCCACGCCCGCGGCATCCGAGCCGCCGTCGCGCGCGCCGGGCTCTTCGAGACGCCGGAGGGCACTCTCGTCGACGCAGCGCTCAGGTGGCTGCTCGACCCGAGCGACGGCCTCGCAGCAGCCGTCGTCGACGCGCTCACCGGCTGGGGAGGAGACGGCCCGGACGCGTGGCTCGCTGCGCGGCTCGATGAGGCCGGACGCCGGCGTGACCTCGCCGCCGACGACGCGGCTCGTGGATCGCTCGAGACGATCGACGAGGACCACACGCGCGACATACGCGCGCGCGGCGCGCACGTGAAACAGCCGGCGCCGGACGGAGAGGTCGCGGCGCCCGAGGCCGGCTGGAGGCTCGCGCTCGGCTCGCTCCGCGAGCGAATGTCGCTGCTGTCCCCGACCGAGGCGCTCGACGCGGCGCTCGCGGCGCTCGACGTCGTCCTCGCGTGCGCCCGGTGGCCCGATCCTGCGCAACGGATCGCGAACCTCGACGCGCTCCGCGCGGCGGCGGCGAGCTACGAGGCGCGCTGCGCGCAGGAGCGGGAGGCAGCGACCGTCGCGGGGATGCTCCGGTACTTCGACGATCTCCGGTCGCCGACGCTCCAGCGCGACGAGATGCTCCCTTCCGACGACCAGCACGTGCCCACGGACGAGGGCGCGATCGTCGTCTGCACGTACCACAAATCGAAGGGGCTCGAGTGGCCGGTCGTCGTCCTCGCCAACCTCGATCGCGGTGAGCGACGCGACGTGTTCGAGGTGACGCCTGAGTCGCTCGACGGCGACTTCGACCCGGCGCGTCCCCTCGCGAACCGCTCGATCCGCTACTTTCCGTGGCCGCTCGGTGCGGTGAAGAAGACGCCGCTCGCCGACCGCGCCGCGGCGTCGGCCGAGGGCCGCGAGGTCGCGCTCCGCGAGGCGAAGGAGCGTGTGCGCCTCCTCTACGTCGGCTTCACCCGGGCGCGCGATCACCTCGTCCTCGCTGCGCGCGCGTCGAAGACCGCGTGGCTCGACACCCTCGCAGACGAGGAGGGGGAGCCGCTGCTCGAGCTCCCGGTCGCCGCCGCGGACGGAGCGCTCGCGTCGACTCGCGTGCGTCTCCCCTCGGGTGCCCCACCGATCGAAATGCCGACGCGCGTGCTCCGCCTCGACGACGCACGGCTGGACGCGACGGAAGAGCCGCCGACGCCGGTGTGGTTCGCGCGTCCTGACCCCGACGGCGGCGCGGAGGACGCGCGTCCCGCCTACCGGATTGTACCGTCCGCCGGCGCGAGCGACTGGCCGGAAGCCGCCGCGCTCGCCGCGAGCTCCCGCATCGGCACGATCGAGCGGCTCCCGACCGCCGTCGCGCTCCACGGTCGGACCTACGAGGACGACGTCCTCGGCCACGCCGTCCACGGCTTCCTCGCCGCCGACATCGCCGGACTGACCGCCGACGCTCGCCTCGCCCGCGCACGCGGGCTCGTCGAAGGCTGGGGCTTGGTCGGCGTCGTCCGCCCCGAGTCGCTCGTCGACGCGGGCGACGCGCTGCGCGCGTGGGTCCACGCACGCTGGCCCGACGCGATCTGGCGGCGCGAGGCCCCGATCGAGCACGTTGTCGCCTCAGCACACGGCGAGCGACGCGTCGTCGGGATCGTCGATCTGTTGCTGGAGACGGACGCCGGCTACGTCCTCGTCGACCACAAGACTTATCCATCGCCTAGCCCTGCCGCCTGGCGCGCGAAGTGCGCGGGGTTCGTCCCGCAGCTCGCGGCGTACGCGCTCGCGCTGAACGCGGGCGGCGCGAAGAAGGTCGTGGGGTGCTGGGTGCACCTGCCCGTGGGCGGCGGGATGGTGGAGGTGGTGTTGGGCGCAGAGAAGGCAACCTCGTGCGGAGTCGGAGTGATCGATGGGAACTTCTGACGAAGAGAAGAACGACGGGCGGCGCTGGAGCTTCGGTGACGGCAAGCCCCTTGGTTCGTCACCGAGCGCAGGTGGTCTCGACCTCTCGACGTCACCATCGGCCGACGCGATGGATCGGCTCCGCCGGGCGCTGGGGCTTCCGGACGACGCGACGCCGTTCCCTTGGCAGCAGCGGCTGCTTGCCCACTTGCTCCGAGGGGAGTTGCCTCGCGCACTCGATATTCCGACGGGTCTCGGGAAGACGTCGGTCATGGCCATCTGGCTCGTCGCCAGGTCGCTCGGTGCCCCCGTGCCCTGCCGGCTTGTCTACGTCGTCGATAGGCGCGCGGTCGTGGATCAAGCCACTACGGTCGCTCTCGAGCTTCGAGAGCTCGTCGATGACATGTCCGTGCTCAAAGAAGGGCTCGGTCTGAGTGGATCGCTTCCGATTTCGACGCTGCGCGGCCAGCACCTCGATAACCGCCAGTGGCTCGAGGATCCGTCGCGTCCCGCCATCGTCATTGGGACCGTCGACATGATCGGTTCGCGCCTCCTCTTCGAGGGCTACGGCGTCTCCTGGAAGATGCGCCCATACCACGCGGGCTTTCTCGGGGCAGACTCGCTCCTCGTCCTCGACGAGGCGCACCTGGTCCCGCCCTTCGAGCGCCTCCTCGAAGCGATCGCGTCGGCGGCCGAGCGCGGGCTAGGACCGGCACCTGACGTACGCGCTTGGATCCCACCGCTACGATTGCTCTCGCTCTCAGCTACGGGCCAGAGCGGCAACACCGCCCTCTCGCTGACAGAAGCCGATGGCTTGCATCCGGTCGTCAAGCAGCGCATCCACGCCGATAAGGCGCTCGACGTCCGGCCGGCCGTGCCCAAGGGCGAGCTCGCCGTCCGACTGGCGGAGGAAGCACACCTCCTTGCGCACGCCGCCGCAACCCCGACTCGAATCGTGATCTTCTGCGACACGCGAGACGATGCCACGAAGGTCGAGCGGCATCTTCGCAAGCTGTTCGGCAAGGCTCAACCCGAGCTCGAGCTCTTCGTGGGCGGACGCCGCGCGCACGAGCGGGAACTCCTCGCAGGGTGGCTGGAGAGCCGGGGGTTCCTGGCGGGAGGAGGACCACCTGCGAAGACCGCGCTGCTCGTCGCGACTTCGGCTGCGGAGGTGGGAGTGGACCTCGACACGGACGCCGCGGTCGCGGACGTCGTCGCGTGGGAGCGGATGGTGCAACGTCTCGGGCGAGTGAACCGGCGCGGGGACACCGCGGCCAGAGTCGTGCTTGTGCCGGTCGCAGGCGACGAACGATCCCCCGACCTTCGCCGTGCATCGCTCAGGTTGCTCGAGAAGCTGCCGCCTGCCGAGTCCGGCGTGCAAGGCAGCCCGGCGGCGCTGCTCGAGCTGCGCGAGCGTGCAAAGCACGACCAGGAGGTCCGCGACCTCATTGAGCGTGCGACGACGCCGGCGCCGCTCCACCCGCCGCTCCAGCGGCCCCACGTCGAAGCGTGGTCGATGACATCGCTCGACGTTCACACCGGGCGATCGGAGGTCGATCCTTGGCTCCGCGGTTGGGTGGAGGGCGAGGAGCCGAAGACGACCCTCGTGTTCCGAGAGCAGCTGCCGATCGTCGGCGGAAAGGCTCCATTCGACGAGAAAGTGCTTTCGTCTTTCCTCGAGGCCGCGGGGCCTCACGCGTCAGAGGAGCTCGAGACGGAGGTGTGGCGCGCACTCGAGTGGCTCGACAAGCGCATCGAACGCGCGGCCTCGGACCAGGACGGCCCCGAGCGTGTATGGGCCCTCGCCATCGAGCGCGCCAAGCGGCCAAAGAGCACACCGATCACGGCCGCTATCCTCGCTGACAAGCGGCGCCGTGCCGATCTCGAGCGCGTGTTGAGCCGAGCGGCGCTCCTTGTCGAGGCTCGACTCGGCGGGCTGACAAGCGGGCTCCTCGACGGTGACGCGAGCGTTCCTTCGGAGGAGGGGCCGTCGCTTGATCTCACCGTGCCCGATCGCGAAGCGGAGCGTCGTGCCGTCCCATTCCGCGTGCGTCGCATCAAGGCGATTGACGCTTCGATCCCTCGCGATTTCGAACCAGACAAGTCCTTCCCGGTCGAGCACGACGAGGAGGGGGCGCCGACCACCTGGCTCCGCATCGAGCGGCACGCCGGCCAACAGGCAGCCTCGGAGACTGGACGCTCGGTCGCGAGGCGGGAGCAGGCGCTCGCCGAACATCAGAGCTGGGTAGAGAAGGAGTTGAGCGAGATCGCGGACCGCCTTCGGCTCGACCCCGAGCTGGCGCGAGCGCTGAAGATCGCCGGTCGACTCCACGACGAGGGCAAGCGCGCCGAGCGTTGGCAGCGCGCATTTCACGTTCCCAGCGGACGCCGACCGCTCGCGAAGAGCAAGCGGGCCCCCAACGTCGCCCTCCTCGGAGGCTATCGACACGAGCTTGGCTCGCTTCTCTTCGTCGAGCGAGATGCCGAGCTCGCGCAGCTCAGCGAAGAGCTCCGGGACCTAGTGCTTCATCTCGTCGCGGCGCACCACGGGCGTGCGCGCCCCATCCTGCCGGCCGACGGTGCGGAGGAGGCCCCGTCAGTCCTTCGCGCACGCGTGCGCGAGGTAGCCTCCCGCTTCGACCGTCTCTCGCGTCGGTTCGGTCCGTGGGGCCTCGCGTGGCTCGAGAGCTTGCTCCGCGCTGGGGATCAGAGCGCGTCGAAGCGTAACGACGAGGGAGGGCACGATGGCTGAGGCTTCGATCCCCGTAGACCTGCTCAACCCCGGGCAGGTGTTCGCTTGCCTCGGCTTCGTCGAGGCCGCGATCGCGCTGTTCGGCGAGGCCGACGGCGTGTTCGACTGGCGCGAGCCGACAGTGCGCTTTCATCTCCGGGCGCCAGGAGATCGATCTCCCATCGCGCGGGTGCTGGAGTTCCTCGATCGGGCAAATGCGCTCGCCGCGGCTCCGGAGGGCAGCTCGTCCTTCGATGGTTGGAAGGGCTCGTGGGGCGAGAAGCCGCGAGCCATACCTCGCGTGGCTGGCTATCCATTCCCGGATCCACCGAGCCCAGCAACGCTCGTCTGCCTTCTAGACGATGGTGAGCACCAGCTCCAGATCGACCACTGGGGAGACGAGACCGAGCGCGACAACGTCAAGTTCTGGGCCGGAGCTGGCGGATATCCTGGGGCCGCGCTCGCGCGCGACGCCTTGGCCCTCGTTCGTGGGAAGGCGGCCGGCGCGGCTGCGAACCCGTATGCGCTGGGGTCGCCGCAGTCGAGTAGCTTCCGCCTCGACTGGCGACGCGACTACGTCCCGATCGATGCGGGGTTCTCGCTGAACAGTCACGGCCACATCGAGGCTGTTGGCTATCCGCTCGTCGAACTTTTGGCTGCGATTGGGCTGACCCACGCACGCCCCGCACGGACGGAGCGGCGGAACAAGCTCCTTTACACTTACGCCGTGCCGGGACGGGACTCGTCCACACCACATACTTGGCTTCCGCCATCGCTGCTTCGCGCGGCCCTCGGCAGCGCTCCGATTCCCTTCGCATCGCGCCGCTTTCGCATGTTTCTGGACTGGCCTGGGCAGGAGAACCAGGCGCGCGTCATCACGACCGTCACCGAGGAGTTTGGACAATGATCGCTCTCGACACCAACACCGTTTCGCGCTGGCTCGATCCGAAGGGCCCGGTGGCGCTCGTACGCAAGGAGATCCTGGTCCCGGTCGAAGGGCGCGACGCCGTCTTCTTCCCGCCGACCTACGCGAGCGATAAGAACCCGTACAACATCGACGAGCTCCAGGACGGGACCAAGGTCGTCGCCGTCGATAGTGTCGGCGCGCAGGCGAATCGGATCGAGCCGATCTTTGCGAACGATCCCGGGTTGCGACCGCTCGTTCCGCAGGTCGACATCCAGCTCGCCGACGGGAAACGAGTCTCGATCTTCGAGGCAGGACACCGCCTCGGCGACGGCCTCATCCGCGCGTCGACCCTGAAGGACACGGCTCGGGAGGCGTTCGATGCGCTCCTCGCAACTGGGGATGCGACCAAGCTCGCCAAGCTGGCGCCGACTTCGATCGTGTTCGGAGCGTGGGACTCGCGCGATACGCAGGCCAAGCTCCCGCGAATCGTTCAGGCAGTGATCCGCGCCTGGGACGTCGACGTCCTCACTCGTTCGGCGCAGTACGTGCCCCCCGTCGACTACGCTGCCTATGATGTCTTCTCGGAGGAGGACAAGCAGAAGTCGGAGAACAACCCCAAGAGCCCGCTCGCGCAGCGAGGCTTCGTTCCGGTTCCCGCGACCGGCGCTCACGGAGGTGTCGTCGCGCACGGTCCGATCGTTCGGGACCTGACGTTGAATCTCATCGCCTTGCGTCGACTCCACGCGGAGGGCGATGCAGGCGTCCTCCACCGATACATCCTCGGCCTTGCGCTGATCGCAGCCACCGAGCCTCTCGATGGTTTCCTGCGTCAGGGCTGCATCCTCGTGCCGGACATCGAGCGCCCGAGCCCGTGGGTCGAGGTATCTCGCACGGGGGAGCGCGCCGAGGTTGGCCTCACGAGCGCCGACGCGCGACGCCTCGCGACCGCATGGGCGCGTGAGTTCGGCGTTGGGGAGAACCTCTCTCCAAAGTTCGACGCGAAACTGGCGAAAGCCGACGTCGGCGGAGATGAAGGCGGCAAGAAGCCCGCGAAGAAGAAGGGCTGAGGCGCCAGTGGCTCGGCACCTGGTCTTCCTCGTTCACCTCCACGACCGCTTCCACGGCATGGCGTTCGGTGCGCCGGAGTGGCCACCCTCCCCGGCGCGCGTCTTTCAGGCGCTCCTCGCCGGGGTTGGACGTGGCAAAGGTACTCCAGCGCAATCGCTCGATGCGCTCCGATGGCTCGAGACCCTGTCGCCACCCAGGATCGGCGCCGCTCGGGCGAAGCTCGGGACAGAGCAGCTCCTCTACGTGCCCAACAACGATCTCGATGCAAAAGGAGGAGATCCCAGCAAGGTCTCGGACATTCGGGTCGCCAAGCGGCTCATCCCCCGGCTCGTGGACACACGTGTACCCCTCCTCTACATCTGGTCTTGGGAGGGCGCGACTGAGCACGTTGCACCGCTAGTGGAAGCTGCCGAGAAGCTCTACCAGCTCGGTCGAGGCGTCGATGCCGCCTGGGCACGCGCCGAGGAGATCGATGACGCGGCGCTCGACGACCTGCTGGCCGCCTACGCGGGCACGATCCACGTCCCCTCGCTCGAGGCCGGCGCGCGCGGCGGGCTTCAGTGTCCGGTCCCGGGATCGCTCGACAGTCTAGAGCGCCGCTTCCACGCGACGCGGATCCGCGAGACCCGAATCGAAGGGAAGCGTGCGACCGCCTTCGAGAACGCTCCAAAGCCGCTCTTCAGGGCTATCCGCTACGATCGGCACGCGGCTCTTCATGTCTTCGAGCTCATCGACGAGTTTGAAGGTAGTCGAAACTATCCGGTCGGCCTGCGATTCGCTTCCAAGCTGATCGAGACCATCCGCGACACCGCAGCCGAGAGGCTCCGAAACACGTTCTCCACTCAAATCAACGAGATCGAACGCGTTCTGATCGGGCGCAGGTCCGACGGGAGCAACGGTGGCCCGACGGAGGATCGCATTCGCCTGATTCCGCTGCCGTCGATCGGGCACCCCGAGGCAGACGTCGCGGTTCGACGGTTGGCTGTGGAGATCCCCGGTGGACTCGCCATCTCGAGCGAGGATGTCGCCTGGGCATTCGACAACCTGACCCCGGCGGATCCGGAGACCGGCGAGCTCGGCCCCTACCGCTTGGCTCGTGCAGAAGGGCCCAGGCCGATGCTCTACCGATACGCTGCGCCAGCGCGGACATTTCGTTCGGTCACGCCTGTCGTGCTCGCGGGAGACACCGCTCGCCGCCGGATCGAACCGACTCGTCGGCGCGAGGAAGCCAAGGGCGGTCAGGAGCGCGCCACGGAGGAGAGCGCCGCGGCCGCAGCCTTTCACAACGCGCTAAGGCACGCCGGCGTTCGTGCGAGGGTGGACGCCATACGGCTTCAGCGTGAGCCCTTCGAAAAGCGCGGCACGCGTGCGGAGCCATTCGCCGAGGGCACCCGCTTCGCGAAGGAGCGCCTGTGGCATGTCGAGGTGCGCTTCGATCGCGCCGTCCCTGGTCCCCTCGTCATCGGCGATGGACGCTTCCTTGGGCTCGGCGTGATGGCCCCCGTCGAGGTGACCCCCGACGTCCACGCCTTCGTCGTGGACGGTGGGCTCGTCGAGAGGCCAAGCCCGCTCGACGTGACGCAGGCGCTCCGACGCGCCGTCATGGCGCGGGTGCAAGCCCGGATCGGGCCTCGCGAGCGGCTTCCAGCGTTCTTCACTGGCCATGCCCGTGACGGCGCCCCCGTGCGTTCCCAAGACGGCGGCCATCTGCTGTTCGCATTCCTACCTGACAACGCATCTCTCCTCGTGATGGCGCCACACGTGGTGGAGCGGCGAGCGCAGTACGGTTGGGAGCATGACTACCTCGCGGTCCTCGACGACGCGCTCTCGGAGTTCCGCGAGCTTCGCGCCGGACGCGCTGGGCATCTCGCGCTTCGCCGAATCCTCGTCGACCGCGAGGCCCATCCGGTATTCGCGCCATCGCGAACCTGGCTCAATATCACGCCATACCAGGTAACCCGGCATGCAAAGAGCGCCAGTGCGCACGGAGCGTTAGCGTTGGATCTCGCACTCGAATGCAGCCGATGCGGATTGCCGAAACCCGCCGTCAGTCCGCGAACGGCACGGGGCGTCTCTGGCGTCGGACTCTTCGGCGAAGCCGAACTTCGGTTCGAGCATCCCGTCTCCGGCCCCATCGTTCTCGGGCGCAACCGCCATCTCGGCGGCGGGCTCTTCATTTCGACGTCACCACCCAAGCAGAACTAGAGGCCATGTCTGATCCGTTGTCTTTCCTGCGCGACCGAGCAGGAGATCTGAGCGAGCGCGACCACGACCGCGTGCCAGGCCGCAAGCACAAGGCGACGCGCCGTGGGTGAGCTCGAATCGAAGAGCGAAACTCCCGAGCCCGCGCGCGCCAAGCCGTTGCCGCGCCGCTTGCCGCTCGCCACCGAGCCGCCGGACCTCGTCCCCGCGCGGATGATCAACGAGGCGCTCTACTGCGAGCGACTCATGTACCTCGAGTGGGCGCAGGGCGAGTTCACCGACAACGCCTTCACCGTCGACGGGCGTGCTGTCCACGCGCGCGCCGACACCGCAGGAGGCGCCCTGCCGCCGGTGCCCGAACCCGACACGGCTCCCGCCGCGCGGGCACCGCGCGGGCGGCGATCGTCGACTGCCGAGGACGACGACAGCGACGACGACGACCCGCCTGGACCGCCGCCCTACCAGGCTCGCGCGCTCTGGCTCTCCTCCGCGGCGCTCGGGATCACCGCCAAGATCGACGTCGTCGAAGGAGACGCGTCGGGCGCCGTCGTCCCGATTGAGTACAAGCGCGGGGCAGCCCCCGACGTCCCGGAGGGCGCATACCTGCCGGAGCGCGCCCAGGTTTGCGCGCAGGTGCTCCTCTTGCGTGAGCACGGCTACGGCTGCGACCACGGCGAGATCTACTTCGCACGCACCCGACGTCGGGTACGGATCGAGATCGACGAGGAGCTCATCGAGACCACACGCGCTGCGGCGACACGCGCGAGGGAGCTCACCGGAGCGGGCGTCATCCCACCACCTCTCGTCGACAGCCAGCGATGCGAGGGTTGCTCTCTCGTGGGGATCTGCCTCCCCGACGAGACGAACCTTCTCCGAGGCCTCGCGCCGACCGCCCTCGACGGCCCGCCCGGCCCGAGCAACGCGATGGACGCCTTCTGGCCCGTCCCACCCGCCGAGGAGGACGAGGTCGGCGCGCCGGAGATCGAGCTGAGGCGGCTCCAACCTGCACGCGACGATGAGCTGCCGCTCTACGTCCAGGAGCAGGGCGCCCGCATCTCGCTCTCGGGTGAGGAGCTCGTCGTTCGCGGCAAGAAGGGCGACACCCGCGCTCGGCTGCCGAACGTGTCGCAGGTTAGCCTCTTCGGCAACGTGCAGATATCGACGCAGGCCCTGCGCGCGATCCTCGAGCGCGGGATCTCCGTCTCGCTCCTCAGCACTGGCGGCTGGTTCTATGGCCGCGCCACCGGCGTCGAGTCGAAGAACGTCGAGCTCCGCGTCGCACAACATCGCGCGCTCGCCGACTCCGACACCTGCGTCCGACTCGCCCGCGGCCTCGTCGCGTCGAAGATCCGCAACTCGAGGACCCTCCTTCGCCGCAATCACGCCGCGCCGCCCGAGGTCACGCTGTTCGAGCTCGAACAGTTCGCGAAGAAGGCAGAGCAGGCGACCTCTCTCCAATCATTGCTCGGCCTCGAGGGCACCGCGGCGCGCAGCTACTTCAGCGCCTTCTCAGGAATGCTGAAGGGTGACGCGGCCGAGACCTTCGATCTCGAGGGGCGAAACCGCCGGCCGCCAAAGGACCCTATCAACGCCCTACTATCACTCGCGTACTCGCTGCTGACCAAAGAGCTCGCGCACGTCGCCGCATCCGCCGGGCTCGACCCGCTGCTCGGCTTCTTCCACCAACCGCGCTTCGGCCGCCCTGCGCTCGCGCTCGACTTGATGGAGGAGTTCCGTCCCATCATCGCCGACTCGACCGTGATCACGGCGGTCAACAACGGTGTGGTTGGCCCGTCCGACTTCATCACGCACGCCACCGGCGTGGCGCTTCGCTCGGCCGGGCGACGCCGCTTTCTGCTCGCCTACGAGCGCCGGATGGACCAGCTCGTCACCCACCCGGTCTTCGGCTACCGCGTCAGCTACCGCCGCGTGCTGGAAGTCCAGGCGCGCCTCTTCGGCCGCTATCTGCTCGGAGAGATCCCCAGCTACCCCGAGTTCAGGACGCGCTGAAGATGCGCCAGACCTTCGTCGTCAGCTATGACATCTCCTGCCCGAAGCGACTCCGTCGCGTCTACCGCACGATGCGCGGGTGGGGCGACCACATCCAGCTGTCGGTGTTTCGCTGCGAGCTGAACCCGCGCGAGCTCGTCGAGCTTCGGATGCGCCTGAACGAGGTGATCCACAACGGCGAGGACCAGGTCCTCTTTGTCGACGTCGGCCCCGTAGAGGGTCGCGGGAACACCTCCATCCGGGCGATCGGAAAGGTCTACGTCCCGCCGGAGAGGCGTGCCATCGTTGTGTGAACTGGAGACGAGCGCACTGACTTCGCGCCGCCCCAGCGGGCCCAGCGTCGCGGCCGCCGCCGACTCGGCAAAGCACGCGAACGAGCACCGAAACGCCGCCGAAATTCCCAGGACCGCTCGCAGAGCCCTCGATCATTGAAATTTCATGATCTTAGAAGCGAAGCGCGCGGGAACGCGCCGCGCCATCTCATCCCGCCCCGCGTTCCCGCGCGCCTCCGCTCGCAAACCCTGCCGCAAGGGCACTACATCGCTGGTATTCTCAGAGGTACCCCTCCGCCGATCTCGATCGGCGGCTCCGTTGAAGCGACCTCCTCGGGATGCTGCCCGGCGACGAACTCGTCGTCCCTCCGCCGATCTCGAGCGGCGGCTCCATTGAAGCCAGATCGACAACTTCCTCGCGTTCACGTCTCAGCGCGGCGACGCGCTGGGGCTCGTGAAGCAGGGCATCGAACGGTGTCCTTCGTCGCGGCCGTGCCATACTGACACGCTGCAGGCCCGACATCGGCGAAGTCGCCTCGCGTGAACGGCCATCGAAATGCACGCTCGATCTCCCCGCTGTCGTCGCCGTCGTCCGCGCTCTGCCCAGCGATGGCGCTCGCCCACGATCCTCGCGCTCGCCGGCGGGCTCGCGATCGGCCCCGGCTGCACGTGCCGGCGCGGCGCGAAGGTCGAGCTCCCCGTCGACGCTGCGGTCGACGCCGGCGAGCTCGCGACGGAGACTCCCCCCGACGCCACGCCGCCGGAGTCGCGGATCTACCCGCTCGAGGAGGATCGCTGGTGGGACCACCGCTACGCGAACCCGGGCGGGCCGTACGACTGCAAGCCCGGCGTTCATCGGACGACGATCGTGGGGCGCAGGACGATCTCCGGCCGAGAGGCCTGGAGGATGACGACCGCCTGCGGTCCGAAGCGGGAGATCGCCCTCGCGGTCGAGGGCGACGAGCTCGCGATGTGGTTCAACGGAAAGTGGCTGCACCTCCTCCGCGCGCCGCTCGAGGACGGAGCACGCTGGCCGTGGGTCGGCTCGAGGATGCGCCTGACCCGCGAGCCAGCCCCCGTCGAGGTCGAGGCCGGCACGTTCGAAGACTGCTGGACGGTCACGCTCGCGCCGGATCTCCCCAGCGTCGCGACGACCTACTGCCGCGGCGTCGGCATCGTGCGCTTGCGGCGGGGCGGCCCGAAGTCGAGCTACGCCGGCAACGACGCCGAGCTGGTCGGCGCCAGCTTCCCCCTTCCTACCCTCCCCGAATGAGACGGCATGAGGTGCGGTCGGCGAGATCGCTCGAGCGCGACGGCGCGACCTCGTCACCGTCGAGGCAGCGCGCAGCCCGATGGCACCGGCCCGCGACGCCGCCATGCCCACGACGCGTGCCCTCACGACCTGACGGTCAGCCTTTCGCGCTAAGGCGTCGCCCACCACCGCCGAGCCCACGAGGCGCGCGCTCAGTCGCAGCCGGGCATCCCCTGGCCTTTGCCGATCGCGCATGGCAGGCAGAGCTCGGTCGGGCCGCAGCCACCGCGCATCACGACCGTCGTCGGCCGGAGCATCGAAGCGAAGCAGGTGTCGAGACAGACTCCGGCGACGCCGAGGACGTCGCATTTCACGGGTCGTCCTTCCACCATCGCCGCGGGGGCGCAGACTTGCTTCGATGGGCACGTCTCCCGCTGGAGGTCTTCGCGCGAGCCCTCCGGCGCCGCGTCTTCGTTCATACAGACGCCGAAGCCGTGGCAACACGTCTCCGCCGAAGCGCCCTCTCCGCCGACGCACGCTCGCTCGTGGACGCCGATCGGATCGCAGAGGTGGGTGTCCTCGCCGTTCGTCGGGTCGACGCAGGGCGCGCAACGCTCGTCGTCGTCGCAGACGTCCCGCTGCAGCTCGTTCTTGTGCAGCTCGATGTCCTTGACGAGGAGGCTGAGGCACGCGCCCGGCTTCTTGTTCAGGAACGTGCAGGCCTTCAGCTTCTCGCCGCCCGCCAGGAGGAGCTTGTCGGGGACGCAGACGTCCGAGCCCGTGCACGCGCGAAGCTTGCTCTCGGGCAGCGGGGTCCTCGCCCCGTCGAAGCAGTGCCCCTTGCCGTCTCCGCACGACTCGAGCTCGCGGAGGGGAGGCTTCGCGAACGGAGACTCGCACGTGCGCGTCTCGTTCTTTGCCCGGACTGGCAGCGTGACCGTCTCGTAGGTCGTCTCACCGATCGAGCACGCGGTCGCGGCGACCGGGGCCCCGACGACGAGGAGGACGACGAGCCTGAACGAGGTGCCCACGGCCATCCCTCAATTGCAGCCCGGGACGCCCTTGTCCGCCACGAAGGTGCAGGGGATGCAGACCTCCGTCTCGCCGCAGCCGTCGTTCGACAGGATCCCGATGTCTCCGGCGAAGCTCATCATGTCGTCGAAGCACTTGTCCATGCAGACGCCCGAGCCCATGAACCCGTTGCACTTCACCGGCGTGCCCGCGACGAACGCCGCGGGTACGCACTTGTTCGCGGCCGCGCAGGTGTCTTGCTTCGTCTGATCGCGCTGCGCCTCCGGGACCGCCGACTCGGCGATGCAGACGCCGTTGCTCTTGCCGTTCGTCGTGCAGCACGGCGCCGGCGGCGGCGCTCCGCCGTCACCGGTCGTCGCGCCGGCGTCGCACGCGTTCTCGTGGACACCGATGGGCTCGCAGAGCCCGGTCTTCGCGCCGTTGTTCGTCGGATCGGTGCAGGGCGCACAGACCTGTCCGGCCTTGCAGATGTCCTGCTCGAGCGCGCCGCCCCCGCGCTTCTCCATCTCGGGGATGAGGCTCATCGTGATGCACGCGCCCGCGCCGATGATCGACGTGCACGTCGTCAGCGTGCCGCCGCCGGCCTGGAGGATCTCATCGGGGACGCAGACCTCGTCGGCGTTCGCGCACGCGATGAACGTGGCGGCCATCGGGGTCTTCGCCTTGTCGAAGCAGTGTCCCTTGCCGTCGCCACAGACCTGGAGCTTCGAGAGGTCGGGCTTGGTGAAGTCATCACTCCCGCACGTCGGCGACGTCCCGCCCGAGGGTTCGGTGCTGTCGGTCGACGACTTCGTCTCGGTGGTGGTGTCGTCCTCCCTCGACTGCACGGTGATGTGCGTGGGGCTCGCGAGCGTGCAGGCCTGAGCGCCAATCCCGAGCACACAGACTCCGATGACGATCCCGCGCAGTGACATGTTCCGCACCTCCGAGAGGGCTATAGCGAGCGCCGTACCGCTCGCGGAGGATCGCCCGGATCTGGTCCTCCGGCGTTGGAAGCTCGAAGCCGGCGCGGTGAGCACGCTCGGCGTCGCGGGCAGACCAGCGGCCGCGGGGCGTCCGTCGAATCGCGTCCAGCCGAGGCGTTCGATCGGCGATCGTGGGTGGCCGTTCCAGAGCGCGAGCCCAGATCGACGCGCGAGGGATCGTGCCCAACCCGCGCGCTCCTCCGCGACGGCGACAGCCGCGGGCCGCCGAGGATCATGGTCGAGCGAGGCGAACGCGCCGGCGCCGAGTGACCATGATCATCTGTGGTCACTCCGGCTCTCACGGCGTTCGCTGTCGGCGAAGCGGCGACAGCGGCCTACATATCCGTCACCCTTCGCTCCGCGAGCTCGCCGCGAAGGTCGGCGGGGAGATCGCCGACCAAGCGTCGCTTCGATCGCGAGACGAGCGGGATGGTGGGGCGGAGCGCGGGACGCGCCGAGCGGCCATGCCCTCGCGTCGCCCACGCGAGCACGCGAGCGGAGACGGCCGTCGCGCGCAGACCGCGCGCGAGCGTCAGTCGTTGCAGGCCGACGGCGCGGTTCGCTCGACGACGAGATCGCCCGGATGACCGGCGCGCTCGATGAGCACGACGCGCCCGGAGACTCGCCGCCTCTGTTCTGCGGTGCTGGGGCACGCGTCGCGGAACACCTCGCCGAGCGTGCGCGTGACGCTGAGCGTGCTGTCGTCGATGCGACCGAGCTTCGCCGTCACGCCGTGCGTGCCGTGGGCGTCCCATTGGTATGCGAGGAGCAGCTCGTCTCGTCCGTCGCTGTCGGGGTCGACCTTCGCGGCGATGATCGCGTCGACTGGAAACGCGCCGTGGCTCACGAGCTCCGCGCCCTCGAAGACCGCGAAGGCAGTCGTCCCGATCGGGTCGCCGCACTCGTTCACCGCGATGAGGTCGAGCACCTGCTGCGCGCCAGAGCGCGTGAACGATCCGTCGATCTCTGCGAGGACGACCGGCGCGACCTCGCCGTTCTTGCGCGCGTCGTCGAGGGTGGGCTTCGCCGCTCCGCATTGGCGCGGGCTCGCGAAGCGCTTCGGGAACAGTGGCGCGAGGATCGCGGCCGACCGGGCTGCGCTGAACTGATAACGGAGGTTCGGCGGCTTCCCGAAGCGATCCGGCTCATAGATCGTCGTGCGCGTCGCTCGGGCCGTCGCCGCGGACGGCGTGGCGGAAGCCGAGGCGCTCGCGACCGGCGAGCCCGAGCTCGAATCCACCGAGCCCTTCGGCTTCGAGCAAGCGAGAGCGCCACATACCGTGAGGATCGCCACGACAGCAGCGCGCGAGCTTCCGCGGCGATGAGCGAAGTTCATCGCCGCGGAGTCTAGGTCACCGATCGGAATTCGCGAACCGCTCTCGCCCGGAACCTGCCGCTAATCCTTCCCCGACCGGCGAAGCGCCCCTGCGCCGATCTCGGCCGATCTCGATCGCCGCCGGCCTCGCGAGCACGCTCGCGCCCCTCCCCGCGCGCCTGCGTCGGGTACGGCGCCGCGACCCCCTCAACTGCCCCGGCGCTGCGCCTCGAGGCGGTCGTAGTGACGGTAGCCGAGCTTCTCGATGGCCGTCGGCGGCGCGAGGCCGATGTCGACGAGCGTCTTGATGGCGTACGTACCGGCGAGCACCGGCGGACCGTAGGCGCGGCGCGACTGGTCGTCGAGGAACGGAGCGAGCGGGTAAAGGACTCGGTTCGGGTTCGCGTGCACGAAGTGCGCGGCCGAGTCGCGGGTCCAGCCGGGCACGCCCGGCGCGGTGATGACGTGCGGGGTCGCGATGAAGCGGCCACCCGTGAGGATCTCGAGCTGCTGACCGATCTGCGCGATGATGCACCCCTCGGGCGGACGGCCGCGGACCTGCGTGCCCGAAGGTGCCTCGGGCGTCGCGCGCGTGCGGAGGAAGAGGCCGCTGCGGTCGTCCGGCTTCGGCGCGACGGCGCCGCTCGGGTCGCGAAAGCTTCCGCCGGGCAGCAGCGTGAGGAGGTTGAAGTCCGTGTGCTCCTCGCCCCAGAGGATCCCCTTGTCTACCTGCTCGGGCGCGAGGCCGAGGTAGTGGAGCACGCGCGTGACGTGCGCGCCGCCTTCGCAGACGTCGGTGAACGAGCCCGCGGGCAGGTCGAGCGCCGACGCCGCGCCACGGAGGAGCGCCGCGCCGGCCTCGTGGAGCGCACGCCCCATCGCCAGGTAGTCCTCGCGCCATGCGCCGGCGTCCTCCGGCCAGACGTTCTCGGGGAACAGCTCCGGGTACTGCGAGGCGAGCTCCGGCTCGCGCTCGTACGGCGCCGCGAAGTAGCACTCCTTGAAGTCGGGTTGACCGCCACCGGCGACGGCGACCTCGGTGTTGGGCGGCGTCCAGCCGCGCTGGAACCAGTCGGCGCGGCGCGCGAAGTGCTCCTTCTCGTCCGCCGGCCTCTTCGTGAAGGCACGGAAGCCCTCGAAGACGCGCGCGACCCCCGCCTGGTCGACGCCGTGATTCTTCACGTACGCGAGGCCGTAGGTGCCGAACGCCTCGCGAATGGCGGCGTGCGCGGCCCGCACGCGCGCGGCGTCTTCGGAGCGAAGATCTTCGAGGTCGACCGTAGGAATCGAGGGCGCCGTCATTGTGCCCCCTCCCTCTAGCGAGTCTCGGCCACGCGGGCGAGCACGTTCTGAGCGGGCGCGCACCCGCTGACCGGGGGGCTCGCTGCTCGGCGGCTCGCCCCCGAGGACCCGTCGGGCGCGCGGCTGCGCCGGCAAGCGCCCGCTACTGCCCGAGGGCACGCGCGTCGCGACCACCGAGCCGGTCGCTCCCGACGCCGCGCGGCCGGGCCGGCGTCGCGCCCTCCGGGTCACCGCTCGAGATCGAGCACCGCGCGGCCTTCGATGGTGCCTCGGCGAAGGCCGTCGAGGACGTCGTTGACCTTCGCGAGCGGGTACGTCGCGAACGTCGCGCGCACCTTGCCGCGCGCGGCGAAGTCGAGCGCCTCGTCCAGATCGAGGCGCGTGCCGACGATCGAGCCGCGGATGGTGATGCCCTTGAGCACGACGTCGAAGATCGGCGCGGGGAACTCCCCCGGCGGCAGCCCGACGAGGACGCACGTACCGCCGCGCCGGAGCACGTCGATCCCCGCGGCGAAGGCGGCGGTCGACACGGCGGTGACGAGCGACGCGTGCGCGCCGCCGATCTCGGCCTGGAGGCGCGCCGCGGGATCGTCCTTCTTGGCGTTCACCACGATCTCCGCGCCGAGGCGCTTCGCCAGCTCGAGCTTGTCGTCGGCGACGTCGACGGCGGCGACGCGCAGCCCCATCGCGAGCGCGTACTGCACGGCCATGTGACCGAGGCCGCCGATGCCGCTGATCACGACCCACTCGCCTGGTCGGGCCTGCGTCTCCTTGAGGCCCTTGTACGTGGTGACGCCCGCGCAGAGCACCGGCGCGGCCTCCGCGAAGCCGAGCCCCGCGGGGATCCGCGTCGCGAAGTCGGCGCGCGCGATGGCGTACTGCGCGAACGCGCCGTTCACCGAGTAGCCGCTGTTGTGCTGCTGCGGGCACAGGGACTCGCGACCCGCGAGGCAGAACCCGCACGATCCGCATGCATCATGCAACCATGCGATGCCGACCCGGTCGCCGACGCCGACCTGGGTCACGCCCGCGCCGACCGCTTCGACCACGCCGGCGCCCTCGTGCCCGGGGATGAACGGGAGCGTCGGCTTCACCGGCCAGTCGCCGTCGGCGGCGTGGAGATCCGTATGACAGACGCCGCTCGCGTGGATTCGAACGAGCACCTCACCGCGCCCCGGCTCGGGGACGGCGAGATCGACGAGCGACAGCGGCGCGCCAAACGACTTCGCCACCGCGGCATGCATGGTTCGTGGATTCAATGAGCACCTCCGTCCGCGGCGACTGCATCGCGCGGGCCACACCGGGATTCCACGACGAAACGCGCGGTTCGGCCCGCAGCGGCGATTCCACGCGCGCAGGACCTACGCCCGAGCGCAAACGATGCACCGCGCACCTCGACCTCAGCCGCACCCGGCGTCACTCACGACGGCGACGCGCCGACGCGGCTCCGAGACGACCCCGTCGGCGCGCGCGATGGCACTTCGACTGGCACGTGCCGGGCACGATCGCGCGAGGCTTCGCGGTCCGCTCCGCCCGCGCCGAGAGCCGGACGCACAACCGTTCGTCATCACGCTCGATCTTCGCAGCCCACGGAGACGGATCCGCTGGCCTGCGCCGTGCTCTGTCGTCGCCGCCGGCCGCACGAACGCGGGTGGCCACTTTCCAGGAGAAGGCACGCCGATGAAGACTCCGTCGATCTGCACGAACCTTGCGCTCGTCCTCGCCACGGCCGTCTGTGGCATCACGGGCTGCGCGACTCCCACGGACGATGTCCGCGTCGACGAGCCGGCCGAGACGCTGCAGGTCAAGCAAGTGCCGGTCGACGCGAACAAGCCGACCGGCATCATGTTCGTGTACGACCGGCAGCCGTTCATCCGCGTGCTCGCGACGGGCGACAGGCTCACGCCGAAGTCGACGTTCTCGCCGCGGACGGAGTACTGGGTGGGATCGAGCTCGCTCCGCCTCTCGCACGTGAAGAGCCTCGAGATGGTCTCCTCCGCGCTCCGCTCGGAGGACGTTGCGCTGAACGACTTCCTTCACCCGAGCAAGAGCTTCGGCGCCCCGCTCACGGCGCCGCAGGTCGTGAGCAAGTCCGACTGGACCGAAGGCGCCTACGAGCCCACCGCGCGCCTGGCGCGGCTGTACAAGGCGGCCGATCCGGACGATCCTCGCCGCTCGATCGGCCTGCTCGTCGAGCAGGACACGGAGGGCACGCTCGTCGCCACCACCTGGTACAAGTCCGTCAACACGAGCCGCATCTTCGAGCAGACACCCGAGCGGCTAACGTTCACGCAGGTGACCGACGCCCGCGGACGCCCGAGCAACGATCCGCGACACATCGACGCCGAAGCGACCTGGTTCCACTTCACGGCGCGCTGACGCGCGTCGATCCACGGCACGCGGACACGCGACGGACCACGGCGCGACCAGGAGCGCAGCTACGGGGGATCACGCTCGAGCTCGAGCGTGGACTCCGTCGACGTGACGGCGACGCCGGGCACCGTCACGCTGCCGTCGTCGGCGGCGGTGACCCTGCCGGCGCGACTCCCGAACCGAAAGCGCACCGTCTCGCCGGGCAGCGGCCGGAAGAGCGTGGCTCGGCGTGGCGTGACGTCGACCTCGATCGCGCCATCCCCGCTGCGTTGGTCGCCTCGCGTCGGGTACCCGGCCTGAGGCGGCGGCGCGCCCGCGCCGCTCGCCAGGAAGAGCGGCATGGCGAGGCGGTCGCGCTCGTCGACGAAGCGCGTCGCGTCCCAGCGGAGGAAGCGGTTCAACGATCCGGCCACGGCGCCGGACCAACCGGTGTCCCCGGCGACGCCCACGTTCGCGGCGTACCCGCTCTCCGGGTCGAACGTCACCTTGCCGTTGCCGCCGCCGTCTCCCGGGTCCTCGTTCGCGCTCGAGCGGCTGAACGCGGGGAACGGGAGATCCCTCCGCAAGAACGCCTTCGCGTCGGTGACTCGGCTCCATCCGCTGTCCCACCAGCGCTCGCCCATCACCGGATCCTCCGGGCCGTGGGCGCCCTCGTCCCAGACCGCGAGGTGGCCGATGTGCTCGCTCTCGAGCGTCTCGTAGAAGCTCTTCTTCGTGAGCGGGCTCGGCGTGAGCACGGCGCCGAAGTGAATCGTCGGGTCGTCCTTGCCGTGCTTCGTGAAGACGAACTGGTCGCGCGCCTCGGGATCGTCGCGGAGCGCGCGGGTGAGATCCATCCGATCCCAGACGCCGCCGACGTCCGCGTCGATCGTCCCCCAGAGCGTCGCGAGCTGCGTGACGCGCGACGGACGATGGTTCTTCGGGATCGTCGGCGCGATCGTCGCGTCGACGCCCGCGAAGTGACGCGCTCGCAGGAGGCCGAGCGTGAGCGCGCCCGCGCCGCCCATCGAGCCGCCGGTCGTGAACACGCGCTCCGGATCGGCGCCGGGATAGGTGGCGAGGAGCCAGGCGAGCAGGTGCAGGACGCGTCGCTGCGTGTACGCGGGGACGGCGCCGCCGATGGCCGCGGGCATCCCTTCGCCGTACCCCCACCAGTACGTGTTGTTCGGATCGTGCGGGGCGATGACGAACGCGGAGGTGCTCGTCGTCGCGCCGCTCGGGGCTCCGCCGAAGCCGTGGAGGGAGACGCGGACGGGCGCGCGGCTCTGCGCGGTCGCGGCGGCCGGAACGACGACGACGGCGTCGAACGTGCGGCCCGCGCGCCCCGCCGAGTCGAGGAACGTGTCGGTGGTCTGTCGCACCGTGAGCCGCGTCCAGCCCTCGCCGGTCGTCGTCGCCGTGACGACAGGCGCAGGCGGCGACACCGCGTCACGCACCTCCACGGTCACCGTCCTCTCGAGGGGCGCGGCGCGACCGGCCGCGTGACCGGTGACCTGAATCGTGTAGGTCCCGCTCTGCGTGAAATCGGGGCGGAAGACGACGGCGCTCGCGGCGCGGTCGAAGCGCGCGCCCGGGGGCAAGCGGCCGACGTCCACCCGGCGGAGGTTCCTCGCGTCGATCGCGATCGTGCCCTCGGTCTCCTCGTCGATGGTGACCGTCGCGGGCACCTCGAGCGACGGATCGGAAAGCGGCGGAGCGGGAGCGGGGGCGGGCGCCTGCGGAGCCGTGGCCGCGTCGGGCGGCGCGCCGGCGGGGTCCACGATCGCCTTCGAGTCACACGCCACGACGACGAGCGCGAGGAGGGGGCCGGCGCGCCGGATCATGACGTATTCAAACCATCGATCGCGCTCCGCGGATAGCCTCTGCTGCCCCGGCCGCGCGCCCGTGCCCCGGACGGCCGCTCACGAGCGTCGCCGCGCCCGCGCGTCAAGGGACGATCTGCTGGCACGTGGGGAAGAAGGCCTTCGCGACGGAGTTTCCGTTGAGCGTCGTGCACAGATCGACGCAGAGGTTCGATCCGCTCCGCCCCTTGCAGCACTCGTTGATCGCCTGGAAGAGCGGCGTGGCGCCCTCGATCCCCGGACCGCACGTCGCGGCCGCCTGCCTCGTCGAGAAGCAGGAGAGCGCGGCGGCGTCCGTCTGCGTCGTCGCGCCGGCCTGGCACCGCTGGACGCAGCCTGCGCAGCTCGCCTGCGTGAACCCGATCTTCGACAGCTCACCCTGGAGCGACGGCCCCACCGTCCGGTTCTCCACCGCGCAATCGGCGAAGAGCTGACACGCTTCCGTGCATCCTGCACGCGTCGTGGACGGGCACGTCATGTCGGGGAGCCGCGCGAGCTCGTAGGGATCGACCGAGCAGGCCGCCCGCGCGCCTGGCGGGAGCTGCGGGAGCGCGAACGACGACGCCGGCGTCCCCTTCGGGTGGGAGAGCAGGAGGTCCACGAACCAGTCGTTCAGCGGCAGCCACGCGTGACCGAGGTTGTCCCCACGGCACCGCGCGTGAGCGACGTTCGCGTCCGCCGCGTAGTGCTTCGACGCGAGCGACGCCTGCTCGACGAAGCTGAACGCCGGGACGCTGACGCCGTTCGGCGTCGTGCCCCGGTAGGTGTCGTTGTCGCCGCCCCACGTCACGACGACGAGCATCGGCTCGAGCGGGGTGGCCTCCCCCGACGCGGTGAAGTCGAAGACGCCCGAGCCGACGATCCCGCCGGCGAGGACGCTCGAGCGGCTCCGGAGGAGCCGGTTCGTGAAGATGCCGCCCGCGGAGTGCCCTGTCGCGAAGACGCGGTCCTTGTCGACGGCGTAGCTCGCCGCCGTGCACGTGAGGAGGCGGTCGAAGAGCGCGACGTCCGCGTTCGGCTGCGACTCGGTGCCGGGCGCGCGCATCGCGTCCCAGACCGGCCAGAACGTCCCGTTGCCGACGGCGTCGGGGGCGACGACGATGAACCCCCTCGCGGCGAAGTCGGCGAGCTTGGCGCGCGCGAGGAACCTCGAGCCGGTCTCGGTCGTGCCGTGGAACGCGAAGAGCAGCGGCCTCGGGCCCGTGAACGAGTCGGGGGGCAGGAGCAAGTGGAACGCGCGAGCCTGACCGCCGGCGGTGAAGCCCTCGTTGAGGCCGGCCTTCGGCCCGCTGACGTCGAACGGCCGAGGACACGCCGCCGCCGGCTCTCCGGCGTCGATCGGCTCGGCGCCAGCGCCGGGCCCGTCCCCGTTCGGCCCTCCGCCCGCCTCGCGCGAGCCCGCCGCGGCGCCGGGCGAGTCGCCCGCGCCGTCCTTCGTCGAGCACGCGGCGCCTGCGAGAGCGGACGCGCCGAGGAGCCCCGCGAGCATGAGCGGAAGTGGCGAGCGCGCGCGCATACCGCAGGGCTAGCACATGAAGGCGGAGCGGCCGCCGGAAGTGCCGAGCTCCCGGCCGATTCGCCGCCGGCCGCGCACGGCGGCGCTTCGGCGTGCGTGGCGCGGTCCGTGCTCGTCACCCCGACGCGCCGCACGCGCTCGGAAAGGACCACGATCATGGCAACGATGGTTGGCACGCAGAAGGACCTCGCGCACCTCCTCAACTCGCTGATCGCGCTCGACTACGACGCGATCGACGCCTACGAGGCCGCGATCGATCGCATCGACGACGACGGCGACAAGGCCCAGCTCGAGGAGTTCAAGGGCGACCACGAGCGCCACGTGTGCACCCTCCATCCGCTCGTCGTCGAGCTCGGAGGGAAGCCCGTCGAGAAGGCCGACATCAAGCGCGTGCTCACCAAGGGCAAGGTGGTGCTCGCCTCCCTCGTCGGCGACCGGATGATCCTCCTCGCGATGAAGATGAACGAGAACGACACCAACCTCGCCTACGACCGAGCCGTCCAGCGGACCGATCTCCCGGCGCACGTCCGCGAGGTGCTCGTGAAGAACCGCGACGACGAGCGGCGTCACCTCGCCTACATCCTCGGGCGGCTGGAGGACTACGAGATCGGCGAGGAGAAGGAGGCGGCCGTCGCGTCGACGCCCGTGGTCGAGGCGCCTCCGACGAGCCAGAGCGTGCCGAGCACGCGCTGAGGAGACAGCCGTCGCGTCGACGCCCGTGGTCGAGGCGCCTCCGACGAGCCAGAGCGTGCCGAGCACGCGCTGAGGAGCGGCGTCCTCTTCGTCACCGCGCGGCCACGACGCCGCGCGCCGGACGGGGCGCGCCTCAGAAGCTCGGCTCGTTCTTCGTCTCGCCGAGCTCGCTCATGAAGGAGCGATGCCCGAGATCGCCGGCGGCGAACTCGGCGCGGACGCGGCGGAGGAAGTAGACGATCTGCGGGCTCTTCAGGCGTCCCTCGACCTCGACCTCGCCGAAGCGGAAGACGCGCTGCCCGCCGTCGAGCGTCTTCTGGTCGACGACACCTCCGCCCTTGCCGGCGCCGCCGTCTCGCGCGGCGGCCACCGGCTCGGCCGTCTCTCTCCCCGCGAGCGGCGCGGACGCGTCGCCGTCCTCCGCGTGCGGCTTCGCCGGCGGCTTCTTCGCCGGCGCGGCCGCTCGTCCGGCGGGCTTCCGCGGCTGCGCCGCAGAGACGAGCGTGACGGCGCTCGAGAGCGCGATCACCAGGAACGCCACGCTTCTGCGCATCGTCATCACTTGCCTCCCTTCGCCGGCGGCTTCGGAGCGGGTGCGGGCGGCGGAGGTGGAGGCGGCGCGGGCAAGGCCGCGGCGTTCTTCGCGCCCGTCAGCTGCCGCTCCGCCTCGGCCCGCGCAGGATGATCCCGCGGAGCGTCGTCGAGGAAGCGCTCGAAGTACCCCTTGGCCTCCGCCGGCCGCTTGAGCGACTCGGCATGGAGGAGACCCATGTTGAAGAGCGCGGCGACGTTGTGTGGGTCGCGCTCGAGCACCTTCTCGAGGAGCGACCGCGCCTCCTCGATGAGCCTCGCGTCCTTGTTGCCCGACTCGCCGCGGAGCGCGGCCGCGAGCCCGAGCTGCGCCGTCGCTTCCTCCGGCGACGCGGCGAGCGCGCTCTTGTACTGCTCGGCGGCCTTCGCGTAGGAGCCCGCCCGGAGCAGGACCGCGCCCATGTTCAGGCGCGACGTCGTGTCGTGCGGGTCCTCCTGCGCGGCCTTCGAGAAGGCCTGGAACGCCGCGGCGTCGTCGCCGCCCGCGAGGCTGACGAGCCCCTGAACCCGATGCGCGACCGCGCTCTTCGCGTTCACGTCCAAGGACTGCTTCACGAGCAGCTGGGCCGTGTCGCGCTCGCCCTTCCCGAGGTGACAGAGCGCGAGCTCGGCGAGCGCCGTCGCGTCCCCGGGCTTGCGGACCAGCACCTCGCGCGCCTGGGCGATCGCCTTGTCGTGCTGCCCCGAGTCGCGGAGCGCCGCGACGAGGAGCGTGCGCGCGTCGAGCGCCCCAGGGTGCTCCTTGACGAAGTCGTCGAGCGTGCTCGCCGCTTCTTTGTTCGAGCCGCGACGCCGCCTCACCTCGGCGAGCGCGACCGCGACCTCTTCGCGCTCCGGCGCGGTCTTCGCCGCGGCCTTGAGCTGCTCCTCCGCGTGCGCGAGGTCGCCCGCGCTCGCGAGGACGACGCCGAGGTTGAACCGCGCCTCCCACAGGTTCGGATCGATCTGGATCGCCTCGCGGAAGAGCGCGATGGCGCGGGTCCGCGCCTTCGTGTCCTTGGTGTCCTTGGCCGCGGCGACGCCCTCGACCATCCGCTGGACGGCGAGCGGGTTCGCCGGCGGCAGCCCGCTCTCGGCGACCTTCGGCCCTTGCTTGGCCTTGCCCCCGCCGCACGCGCCGGCGGCGAGCGCGGCGAGGACGAGCGCGACGACGCGGAGACGGCTCACTTGGCCCCCTTCTTCGGCGCGGCCTTCGCGGGCCGCTTCGGCTCCGGCTTCTTCGGCTTCGGCTCGTCGGCCGCGGGCTTGTCGTCGTCGGGCACCATCGCGGCGGTGCCCCCCGCGGGGGGAGCGGCGGCTCCCGAGGACGCCCCCGCCCCGCTCGCCGGCGCGGCCTTCGGCGCGGGCGCGGGCGACGCAGCCTTGGGCGCCGGCGCGCCCGCAGCCTTCGTCGCGCCGGCCTTCTCCGGCGCGCCGCGCCGGGGCCCGTCGAGCAGCGCCGGCAGCGGCATCGGCCCCTGCGAGCGCACGTCGAAGCCGGTCTCCTTGAACGGAGGGTACAGCTCGCCGTTCAGCCGCCCGAGCGCCTCGCGCATCTTCGCGGTCCACTGGTTGTAGATGTTGAGGTCGGTCGCCTTCTTCCAGCCGTTCTCGTACGCGTCGAGCGAGCGCTCTTCGATCGGGACGACGAACTCGTCGATCTGCGTCTGGTACTGCTCCGTGTCCGCGTCGGAGAGCCCGGACGGCGCCGGCGACTCGCGCAGCGCCTTGGCGAAGTTCTCGTACGTGCGACCGATCTGGTAGAGCGCCGCGGTGGTCCACTCGGCGACGCCGAGCGAGACGACGTCGAGGAACACGTTCGACGCCTTCGCAAGCAGCTCCGCCTTCTGCTTGAGGCGCTGCGAGAGCTGCTTGACGTCGCCCGAGATCTGGATCGCGTCGAACCGCGCGAGGACGCGCTCGCCCTCCATGTAGCGCGCGTGCGCCGCGGCGTACCGGCCGTCGGGTCCGAGCTCGCCCTTGCGGTGCTTGCCGATGTCGACGGCGACGCGGAGCGCGTCGTCGGCGGGCTTCTCCTCGCCGTTCTTGACGAGCGCCTGCGCCAGGAGGACGTAGCCCTGGACGCGGTGGTCCTGGTTCTTCGATCGCGCGACGTAGCGGCGATACAGATCGGCCGCCTCCTTGTTGCGGCCGGCGTTCTGGTGCGCCTTGCCCATCTGGAAGACGACCTCGTCGGCGTCGCTCGACGAGCCGTGGCTCTGGAGGAACCGGTTGCCGTTGGAGATCGCCTTGTCGTGCTCGCCGGTCGCGACGCGCAGGACCACCGCGTTGAAGGCCGCGTCCTTCGCGTGCTCGAACCGCAGGTAGTGCGGGTGGTCCTTGTCGGCGAGTCCGGCGATGGCCTCGTGGAACTCCGCCGCCTCCGAGAAGAGGCCCATCGACTGGAACGTCGTCGCCGCGATCCACGCGCCCTGCGGCGACTCCGGGCGGTCGCGGTAGTCCTTGCCCGTGATGAGCTGGGCCGCCTCCTTCAGCGTCTGCGGGTCACCCGCCTTCTGCGCGGCGAGCTCGGCGTTCACGCAGGCCTGCGCGGCGCGCGGGTCACGCGGGAACTCCTTGGCGGCGCGGAGGTAGGCCTTGGCCGCGCCGAGGTGATCGCCTGCGTGCGACTTCTGCTCGCCTTGCTTGAAGACGGCCTGGACGATGAGCGTGTCGAGCTTCTTCTGGTTCGCCTCTCCGGCGAAGGCGGGCGTCGTCTTGAGCCGGCGCGCCCACGTCTCGATGTTCTCGTAGTCCTTGGCGCGGTTGAACGAGTCGAGGATCAGCTCACCCGCCGAGAGCGCGAACTGGCTGCGCGGGAACTTCTCGAGGAGCGAGCCCCAGATCTTCACCGCCGCGTCGTAGACGCCGTAGTCGTAATACTGGCGGCCCTGGCGGAAGAAGAGCTCGGGGAGCGCGGGATCGTTCGGGTAGAGCTGCGCGTAGAGATCGAGCGCCTCGGCGAACTTCTTGTCGGCCTCGGTCTCCTGGAACGCCGAGCCGCCCTTCTCGTCGACGCGCTGCTTCTTCCGCGCCTCGAGCTCCGCGAGGCGCACGCGCTCGAGCGCCGCGATCGCGTTGTAGATCGCGTCGTGGCGCAGCGTCTTGACGGGCTCCTTCTCGGCGGCGGCGTTCGGGATCGCGCGCGCCGCCGCCATGTAGTGCGTCGCCGCGTCCGTCGGTCGGTCGAGGCGGTAGAAGTAGATCTCGGCGAGGTAGTACTGGATCTGATACGCTCCGCTCTCGCCGCCGAACTTCGAGAGGTAGACCGCGTAGAGCCCCGCGGCGCCCTCGAACTCGGCGCGGCTCGTCTTGTCGCGCTGCGCCTTGGCGTGGAGCTGGAGCGCGTGCTCCTTGAGCTGCCGCTCGATCTCCTGCGACGTCTCCGCGACGATCTTCGGATCGCCCTGCGTCTTCGCCCACGGCGAGCCCGCCGTGAAGCCAGTGACCGCGCGGTCGTAGGTCGTCTTGAGCTTCGGCCAGTCCTCGACGGCGTTGTAGCCCTGCGCGATCGCGAGCACCCACTTGCCGGCGTCGGGCGACGCCGGCTCGAGCTTGAGGAGCAGCTCGTAGGCCTCGATGCCGCGGTCGTAGTGCGCCTGATCGTAGAACTGCACGGCGAGCGCGCGCACGACCTTGCCGGCGAAGCGGTCACCGCCGATCTTCGTGAGGAAGCCGTAGACGTCCTGGGCGGTGTTCTTCTCGTCCTCGGTGAAGACCTCGACCAGGTACTTGAGCGCCTCGCTCTGGAGCTCGTCGAGCTGCTTCTGCTGGACGGCGCTGACCTTCTTGCCCTCGCTGTCGGTGATCTCGAAGACCGCGACGAAGCGCTTCGCCGCCTCGTCCGAGCGACCGAGCCGCCAGAGGCACCACGCGCTCTTGAACATCGCGAGGCCGTAGAGCTCGCTGTTCTTGTACTGCAGCACCTTCTCGTACTCGGCGAGCGCGCCCGAGTAGTCGTACTTGCCGTTGAAGAGCGCCTCGGCGCGCGCCATGTGCGCGTCGGGGACGAAGCGAGAGCGCGGGTGCTCCTTGAGGATGCGATCGAACCGCGCGAGCGCCTCGTCCTGCTTGCCCTGCTCGTAGGCGAGGAACCCGTCGATGTAGAGCGCGAGATCGTACTGCCCGAACCACGGGTAGTCCTTGAGGACACGGGCGAAGAGATCGCGCGAAGGCTGGAAGTTCGGCTCGGGGACCGGTCCGCGCTGATCGACGGGCTTCGCCTCCCACGCCTTGAAGCGGTCGACGAACTGCTCGCGCTCGAGCTCCCACTTGAGCTCGCCGAGGCGGAGCATCGCCTCGGGCATCTCGCGCGCCTCGCGCGGCGTCTCGGCGACGAAGGTCGTCAAGAGGCCGATCGCCTCGCCGCGGAGCTGGCGGATCTGCGCGACGTCGCGATCGATCCGCGCCTCGAGCTGCTTCTGGAGCTGCGCGCGCAGCGCGTCGGGGATCTTCGGGCCGTTGACCGCCGGGCGGCCGCCCGCGCCCGTGAGCGACGACGCGCCCGATCCCTGCTGCGCGCGCTTCGCCGCGCCGGGCTTTGGCGCAGGCTTCGCGTCGATCGTCTTCTCGGCGGCCGCGCGCACGGTCCCGCCGGGCGGCGGCAGAGGCGCGCTCGGAGCGGGCTCGGGGGCCGTCGCGGGCCTGCCCTTCTCGGGCGCCGCGTACGCGAGCGGCGGCGCCAGCAGGACCGACGGCGCGAGCAAGAGCGCGCCCGTCAACGCAGCGAGACCCGTCCGGGAGCGAACCACCGCGGTCGATGATACACGGGCCGAAGACGCGGGGGATACGCCCGGATGCCCTCCGAGGCGCGGGGACTCGCGCGGGTCCCGACGACCGAAAGCTGCTATGTTGTCCGCGGCCCCGTCGGCGCGCGCCAGGTCACGCGGGAGCCGGGCGACGGAGGACGAGCTCCACGCCGCGGGAGACGGCGATCGCGGGGACGATGAACGCGATCGCGCCGATCGCGATCGCGGCCTCGCTCTGGTGCATCGTCCTCTGGACGAGCGCGGCGCCCGCGCCGCCGGCCGCGAGACCTACGGCGAGCGAGGCGAACGAGCGGAGCCGCTGCTGGTGCGGGTGAGCGGCGTCGCTCCGGGCGCTCGTCACGAGGCCCACGAGCAGCGCGAGCGCGACGAGCGCCACGCCGCACACCTGCGCGAGCGCGTGGAAGGACCAGTAGCGGATCGCGAGCGAGGGCACGAAGAAGAGGCACGTGAACGTCTCGAGCGCCGTCCGGAGACCGGCGAGGCTCGGCGACGAGGGCGAGTCGTCGGCCTCGCGCGCGAGCGCGTCGCCCACGGAGACCGCGCGCGCGGACGCGACGGCGACGACCGCGGTCAGCATCAGGATCGGAAACAGCTGGCGGAGGTGCGCGAGGTTGTAGAGGAGGAACACATCGTAGACGACGAGCACGAAGGCCGCGATCGCGCTCGCGCCCACCATGAACACGAGGAGCCCGAGCACGCCGCGCGCGTGCTCGTCCCTCGGCGGCGCCGACCTTCGCGCGGACCAGCGGACGTAGAACGGGACGACGACGCATGCGAGGGCGCGGAGCGCGAGGTCGTCCATCGTCCATGGGTTCGCGAGGCGGAGCTCGGTCAAGCCGAACGCGGCGGTGAAGGAGAGCGACGCCAGCGCCAGGACCGGGAGGCGCGTGAGCGCGAGGTAGACCCGGCTCGACAGGAGGCGAGCGACCGAGAGGTACGCGAAGAGGGTGAACGGCAGCTCGAGGAACGCCTGCACCCGGAGCACGCTCGGCGACATCCACCGCGCGGCCCCCGGGAGCGACGCGAGCAGGCGGATCACCGGCCCGTCGTCGACCGCGCACCACCCCGCGCCGAGGTACCTGGCGAGAAACGACGGGTCGCCGCCGTGAGCTCGGAGGACGTACGCGTTGAAGAGGAGCTGGTTCACGAACAGGAGCAGGCAGACGAGCCCGAGCTGCGCGAGCGGGTGCGCGGCGAGCGCGCCGCGGCGACAGGGCGGCCTCGCCGATTCCCCGCCGCGCGCGCGAGAGAAATCCCAGAGCGCGATCCCGAGCGCCGCGCCCGTCGACGCCAGAACGGTGAGCGCATACCCCGCGGCGATCGTCGAGCGGTCGAGCATCCTTCGAGATTGTAGGTCGCGGCGCCGCCGGCACACGGTCACCCAGCGGCGCCGCGTGACCGTTCGAGATCGATCTCCGACCGTCCACCCGCCGCGCCCCCCGTGCGTCCGGTTCGTGCCCCGGAGCCGACGCGCGCCCCAGAAGCGAGAATCGCCAAAACCGGCATTGCCGGCCGCCCGGCGAGCGGTAGTGTGTGCTCCGTGCCTCGCCGACGCCTCCTCGCAGGTTCCCTCCCGTTGGTGGCGAGCTCCTTCCTCGCGCTCGTCCACTGCGGTGGTGATCCGCCGCCCGATGCCGATCCCGACGCGGACGCAGGCCCCGACGCGCCGAGGCCGCGGCCCGACGCGAGCGCCGCGCCGGACGCCGACGGCCGCCCCTCCTCCAGGACCGAGGGCCCGGGCAGTCGGTTCGAGCCGCTCTACAACGTGCGCAACTTCGAGGACGGCACGGAGGACGTGCAGTTCGCTGACCTGTTCCAGGACACCAAGCTCCGTATCTTTTGCCGCATCCGCGAGGCCGGCTCGAGCGAGCACCGGTGCATGCCGTTCCTCGAGGAGGGGTTCGAGGGGTTCGCCGATTCGTCGTGCTCGCAGCCAGCCGTCGTGCTGACGGGCACACCTTCAGGGATCACCCCGTTCGCCAATCTCGCCAACCTCGAGCCATGCGCGCCACGCATCGTTCGGCTGAACGCGCTCCGGAGCGGCCAAGCGTACCGCAGAGACGAGCACGGCCAGTGCCGCCCTCTCTCGAGGGACTCGCACTACACGACGTTGCCCACCGCGGTCCCGCTGTCGACGTTCGGTGCCTTCACGCGGACGGCGGATACGGTCGTCATGCCTCGCGAGCGCGGCGGAACGAAGCTCGCGCTCGAGCGCTGGCGCTTCGATGGAGAGGACGGAAGCTTCCAGCTTGCCCCGCCACGGATCGTGGACGTCCTGCGGAGCGCGGAGGGCACGGTCCACCGGACGATGGACCGTGCCCTCCGCTTCTTTCCGTCATCGGCGCGCGTGCGGCTCACCAGCCACATGTTCGCGGAGCCGACGTGCACCACCCCGGTGCTCCAGTCACGCCCGAACGACCCGTGGGCCTGCCACGCCGACGCGCGGCGTACGAACATCGCGTCGAGGGCCGAGCCGATCGAGCCCGGCTGCGTCGGCTGGCGCGCGGTCCGGGAGCCGGCCGGTGACCCGTTGCAACTCGTTCATCGCCAGGAGCAGGCCACGTGTGGCGAGGCCGAGCCCGTGTTCTTCGGCGAGCGCCTCTACGCGTCCCAACCGCTCGACGAGATCCCCCAGGACACGCTGGTCCCGGTCGCGCGAACGTTCGTGACCACGACGAAGCACACGGTGCCAGGCTCGAAGCTCGATGCACGGTCGGTGCTGGTCACGAGCGCAGACGGCCTCGAGCTGGAGGAGCGGGGCTCGGGGTTGTTCCTCTCGAAGTACGACGTCCCCTGCACGGACGACTATCACTCCCGTTCGACCACGGAGCGATGTGTCCCCGACGTCCCACGGAATCAGGACTACGGGATCTTCTCCGACGCGGCGTGCACCCAGGCGCTCATCGCGTTGCTCAACGACGACGCGTGCGCTCCCGCGAAGCTCTACCGAAGCGGGGACGGTAGCAGCAGCGACCTCTTCGAGCGCCCGACCGGGGCGCCCGTGACCGCGGACACGTTCTACAGGAGCGGCGGGAACGGAGAGTGCACTCCGTTCACCGCCCAGCACGACACGTACGTGTACCTCGCGCGCGGCACGCCCGTGGAGGTCCCGCTCGCGGAGCTCCCGCGCCTCTTCGGGCGCCGCCTGGCGAAGGCCAGCGAGCTCTAACTCGCGGTCGCCGCGCTCGCGGGAGGCGACCCCGCCGTGACTACTTGAGCCCTTCGCTGCCGACGAACTCGTCGGGCCAGTCGTCTCCTTCGAACGGCCAGTACTCCTCGTCGTCGCGCAGGTAGCGGGCGGCGTCGAGCGAGTCGAGCGCGTCCTTCGGGAGATAGCCGGCGTTGATCGCCTCGATCTCGACCTCGAGCGCGCGCTTCTTGCCGAGCACCGACTCGATGCGTCCGAGGCGGGCGCGGCGGAGGAGGCGCGAGAGACGGAGATCGAGGCGGCGCAGCGCGTCCTTCGCGAGCGCCCCCTCGGCGGCGGCGAGCTCGCTCCGCGTCCCTTCGATCTCGCGGCCGAGCGCGACGGCGTAGGCGGCGTCGGCGCGGAGCAGCTCGGGGAGGTCACGCCCCGCGGCCTCGGCGGCGGCGGCCTCCGTCGCGGCGACCGACCCTCGGCCGAAGCGCCCCTCGAGCTCCGCGAGCTCCTTCGCGAGCGGCGCGATCTTGTCGGCGGGCGCGCGGGCCTGCACGAGCTCGTCGATCTGGCGGCGCACGCCGTCGAGCGCGGCGCGCGCGTCGTTCGCCTTCTCCTCCGGATCGCCGCGCTCGTCGACGGCAGGGCGCACGCCGCCGGTCGTGGCCAGGCTGCGCTGCATGTCGCCGAGCATGCCGATCGTCAGCCGGAGACCGCTCGTCTCGCGATCGAGCACGGCGCGGCGCTTCGCGATCTCGCCGTAGACCGGGTCGACGCGCACGAGCGCGGCGACCGCGCGGAGCTGCTCGGGGGTGACGGCGGCGCCGGACGCGTCCGTACCGGCGGCGTCCGCGCCGCTGCGGGCGGCGGCCAGCAGGGCGAACGTCCCGCGCTCGCTCTGGCCGAGGCGCCTCGCCGCGTCGCGCGTCGGCTCGTAGTCCTTGAGGAAGGCCTGGAGCTTGGCGTCGGCCGACGGGAAGCGGCAGAGCGCGAGGTCGATGTACGCGTCGAGGATGCGCGCCTCGTCCTCGTAGCGGTGATGCACCTTGAGGCCCTTGAGCTCGTCGAGCAGCTCGCGCGCGCCTTCGTAGTCCTTCTTCTCGTAGCGCGTCGTCGCGGCCTCGTAGAGCGCCTCGGCGAGGCGGTCGGAGTCGCGCGGCACGAGGTAGTAGTAGTAGCGCGCGTCGTCGTGGCGGAGCTGCTCGTGCGCCACGCGCCCGAGCGCGAGGCGCGCGAGATCGCGCACGGCGAAGAAGCGCTCGTCGGCGAACACCGGCACGGTCTGATCCTGCCGCTTCGGATCGGCGACCTTGCAGAACAGGTCCTCGCCCTCCTTGAGGCGCCCTCGCTCGACCTGGATCAAGCCGGAGAGGTACGTCGCCTGCGACCAGAAGCGCGAGGTCTGCGGGACCTCGGCGAAGGCGACGAGCGCGCCGTCGGGATCGCCGGCCGCCTGCTTCGCGCGGCCTCGGAGGTAGGCGATCTCGGCGCGCACCTCGGGCGGCGCGCTCGCCGGAACGACCTCGAGATCCTTCAGACCGGCGTCGAACGCGCGCGTCTCGAGCGCGATCTCGACGATGCGCCGCACGGCGCGCCGCGCGTACGGGCCGTACTGCTCCCACGATCCCTTCGCGGCGAGCGAGCGCCGGAGGTAGGCGCGCGCCGACTCGTGGATCCCGGCCGACGCGAGCGCGTGACCGAGGAGGTAGAGCGCGGCGCGCCCCTCCGGCGTCTCGGCCGAAGCGTCGAAGCGCGGGTGCTCGACGATCTCGGTGAGCTTCGCGATCGCCTCGTCGTGACGTCCCGTCGAGACGAGGGCCTCGGCGTCCGCGACGCGCTCGGAGAGCCGCTCGGTGACGCCGTCCTGCGACCCGAGGCGCCGCTTGAGCATCGCGTCGTGGTACGCGCGCATCCGATCGCCGCGCGTCGGATCGACCGGGGCCGCCGGCTTGGGGGGCGGCGGCGCCGGAGCGTGCTCGGGCTCGCGCTCCGGCTCCGCGTCGCCCGGCGGCGAGGGCGGAGGCGGAGGCGGCGCAGGCGACGGCTGCGCCTGCGCGAGGACGATCGACGACGCGAACGCGAAGCAGACGCCGAGCGCGAGGGGGCGTCGCATCGTCACTTCCCCACGGGCTTCGCCACCGCCTTCACGCGGAAGCGGAGATCGTACTTGCCGCTCCGATCCGACGGGAAGTCGCCGCCCATCGACGAGTCGTCGAGGATCTTCACCTGGACGTCGACCTTGTGGTCGCGCGGGACGTCGACGGTGAAGCGCGAGCGCTGCGAGGTGCGGAAGGCCTCGTCGCGCGTGTCCTTCCGCTCGACGTCGACTGTCACGGCGTGACGCCCGGGCGCGACCGCGTGGTCGTAGACCGCCGTCATGTCCGAGGCCGCGAACGTCTGCGGCGCCGTGAAGACGACGCCGTCGTCGAGCGAGACGGTGAGCCGGCTGATCTTCGCGCGGTCGCCGTCGGTCTGGAGCGCGACGGAGATGCGCGACTGATAGAGGTTGTCCGCGACGGCCGCCACGCGCGCGCGGAGGGCCGCGATGTCCGCGAGCAGGCGGTCGTAGTCGACGGGCACACCGGCGTCGACGGCGTTGCTCGGCAGCTCCGGCGGCTGCGGGTTGAGCGGCGACAGGCGGCCCCCGTCGGTGACCTCGCTGGGCGGCGGGGGCGGCGGAGCCTCGGAGGCGGCCGGGGCCTCGCCGTTCGCGCCGTTCGGCTCCTCGACGGGCGGCGGAGCCTGGGCGTCGACCTTGACCGCGGCGGCGGGCTTGGGCTTCGCCGGCGCGCGGGGCTTCGTCTGCGCGAGCGCGATCGTCGCGAGCACCGGCGCGCACGCCACGAGCAGGGCGAGGACGAGGCGGCGCGGGCGACGACGGCTCCTGTGCATGGCGACTCCCATGGTACGGGTCATCCGCCGAACGGGAAGAAGATGCTGACGCCGCCCGTGAGGACGATGTCGTTGACGATGTGCTCTTCGCCGATGAGCGTCTGCTTGAGGATGCGGTCGCGCACGTCGACGCGAACGGCGAACCACTTGCCGAAGTACCACTTGGTCCCGAGGCCGAAGCTCCCGGTGAGGCCCTGCGACGTCGAGTCGTCGGTCACGCCGGCGCCGAGCGCGGCGTTGAAGTCGAAGCGCGTGATGCCGCCGCCCATCCAGCGAAGCTTGCCGTAGGCGAAGCTCCAGACGAGGTGCCCGAAATAGAGGCGCCCCGGGCGGTCGGTCCGCTCCTCGACCTGGACCTGCGGGTAGCGCCGCTCGTACGAGTCGGTCGCCGCGGTCCGGAAGCG
>JAHBWA010000240.1 GCA_019637195.1 Labilithrix sp.
CCTCGGCGTCTCTCGCGCGATCCGTGCAGCCGTAGCCGTAGACGGCGACCGGCCCGCCGAGGCGCGGTCGCCTCGAGGCGATCCCCGCGGGCCGGGCCAGGCTCGCGGGCACGTCTTCGGCGAGGCGAAGGAGCGCGATGTCCTTGGCGCGCCAGCGTTGCGTCCCGTCGAAGTCGGCGGCCACGGGCAGCGCGTGCGCTCGGGCGACCTTGAAGCGATGGTTCACCCGGTCGCTCGCGTTCGTGGTCGACACGCGCGCCGTGATGTCGAACACCCACGCGGGCTCGGCCGTCGAGACGTCCTCGTCTTTCATCGACGGGAGGCAGTGTGCGGCGGTGAGCACGACGTTCGGCGACACGAGCGTCCCGGTGCAGAGCGATCCCCCGCGACGAAAGGCGCCGATCTCGGGGCGCTCGAGCGTCGCTCTCCCGCCCACGACCGCGTCGCTCGACGTCTCGAGATCGTCGTCGTCGTCGTCGTCGTCGGGGGCGGCGCACGCGAACGACGTGAGCGCCATCGCGGCGAGGGCGATCGAGAGCCCGCGGGAGATCGTGACCATCAACGCAGTGTGCGTCAATGTAGGCGAGTGCCCACTCGGGTTCCCTGGTTGAAAAATGTTAGTAAGTTCGAATTGTTGATGGCTGCGGAGACGGGGAGGAGGGACGCCGCTCGGGTTTCGAACACCCCGGCGCCGCTCCGGCGCCCGGCCGTGGCGCGGGCCGGGGAACGTGGTACACCCCCCGACGAAAACATCAGTATTGTCGCTTTCGTCGCGGATTGACGCGGCGCTGCTGCACCAGCTTGACCACGGCGCCTGGCGCCTGAACGGGGGGCCGAGATGATGACCACGACGAATCCAATCCGGTGGGGGCTCGCGGGCGCGCGCCGTGGCGTCGCGACGATCGCCGTCGCCTGCCTCGCGTTGGCTGCGTGCGACGAGTCCGACGCGTCCTCCGAGGCGTCCGACGTCGCCGACGAGGGCGACACGGTCGACGCGGCGGGGCCGCAGGCGGACGCCGGGGCGAACCCCGATGCCGACGGTGGCGCCGAGGCGCCGCGCAAGCGCTGTCGGGTGATCTCCGAGGTCCGCAACGAGATCGGCAACCCCGCGTTCTTCTTCTTCACGTACGACGCGGAGGGGGTCCTCGAGAGGGCGACGAAGGGACCGCTCAAGCAGTACGAGGCGGAGATCCTGACGTCGCTCGACGTCGGCCACGATCTCGTCCGGGAGTCTGCGCAGCCGCGCGTCGAGCTGAAGATGCGCTACGACGCGAAGATCCGCTCGACCAGCCTCGCGAAGCCCACGCGTTCGAACCTCGACCTCATCATGGGCACCACCCCGATGCCGAACGCGTACACGTACGAGTACGAGTACGACACGAAGGATCGCCTCGTGAGGGTGTCGGAGTACACACCGGACAACGAGAACGACTCCGAGGGCGACGTCGTGATCAAGTACGACGACAAGGACAACGTCGTCCGCCTCGAGCACGCGCTCGTGCGCGGACCGAACGCGCCCGGCGAGATCATGGTCACCGTGGTCAAGGGGTACGACGACAAGCCGACGCCGTACGCGCTCGTCCCGAACTACCGCTTCGCGCTGACCGGCCTCAAGCACCGCTGGAACGAGGCGGACCTCGAGGGGTTCGTCACCGCGCTCAGCAAGAACAACCCCCTCGAGATCGTCGACGCCAGGGACACGGCCGCCGAGCGGACGCGGACGATGACCTACGAGTACAACGAGAGCGGGTACCCGACGCGTCGGACGAACGCGATCGTCGCCCCGCAGAGCTCGAAGCAGTACACCGACGAGTTCTCGTACGAGTGCGAGTGACCGAGGCGCGCTTCGCGCCGTGACGCCTGCGCGAGGCCGCTCCGCGCGAGGCGTCCTCGCGCCGTTCCGCGCGAGGCGTCCTCCGCGCCGCGCCGCGCGAGGCGTCCTCCGCGCCGTGCCGTGCGACTCGCTCGAGTCGCCAGTGTTCAGCGGCGGCGCCGGCGGGCCCGCCGCAGGAGCGCGATCACGCCGGCGCCGGCGGTCACGACGGCGCCCATCCAGCCGCTCGCGGGGGCGGCCCGGCAATCGCAGCCCTTCGGGGGCGGGTTCGGCGCGAAGCCCGGGCCGGCGTCGCCGAGACCGCCGTCGCCCGCGCCGGGATCGCCGCCTCCTCCGCAGCCGAGGAGCGCCTTCTGCGCCGGCCAGTTCGGCGTGCAGCGATCGTTCGTCGCCGTCCCGGGGCCGCAGCTCGTGAGCGGCCCGCTGATGTCGCAGAACCGGACGCGCGCCTCGAAGGTGGCGCCGTCGTCGGTCGATACCCCGGCGACGAAGCCGCTCCGCTCGTTCGAGCATGCCCAGAGCTCGTCGCCGCGCATCGCGAGGCACTGGACCTCGACGTCCGACCGCTTCTGGAAGGCGTAGTCCGCCGTGCTCGCCGACAGGACGCCGTCCTGCTGGCCGCCGATGTAGATCTTGCTCCCGTCCGGAGAGAGCGCGAACCCCGTCAGGCCGCCGACGGCGGTGTGGAGCGTTCGCTGGGTGGGCGCGCCGCCGTCGGGGCCGCCCTCGCGGAGGATGAGACGCGTCGGCTTCTGGACGGAGTTCGACGTGCGGAGGTAGACGCGCTCCGCGTTCGTCGGATCGACCGCGGCGACGAAGACGGCGCGCTCGCCGTCGATGAGGGGGACGGCCTCCTCGGTCCACGTCTGGCCGTGGTCCTTCGAGACGAGCAAGAACCCCTTCGGCGAGACGCCGGGATCGCGCACGGCCGTGATGTAGACCCGGTCCGGATCGCTGGCCGTGAGATCGACCGTGTAGCCGAGGAGGGCCGGATCGAGCGAGCCACCCAGCTGCTGGAACGTCCTCGCCTCGTCCTTCGTCTCCCAGATCCGCGAGGAGAAGAGGATGCCCCCGTCTTCGGTCTGCTTGTCGTAGCTCGACGCGAAGACGACGATGTTCTTCGCGTCGTTCGGGTTCGTGGTGAGGTCGATGAAGACCTGGTTGTCGAGATCGCCGCCCGCGAACGTCCAGCCGCAAGCGTCGTCGCGCGTGATCGTGAGGCCTTGGAACGTCGTCCCGACGATCGCCCGCGACGGCGTCACGGTGTACATCGGGTCCTCGATCCCGCTGAAGCCGATCGACTCCTCGCAGACCCACTGGAAGGTCTTGCCGCGATCGCGCGAAACGAGGAGGCCGAACGTCACGCGGAGCAGGACGAGGTCGGGATCCTCCGCGGAGAACGCGATCTGGTTCGACTCCGGAAAGCGCCCGTTGGCGCGCGCGGGCGCAGCGCCGAGGGCGAAGGCCGAGAGCACCGCCGCCGAGATCCAAGTGGAAGCCCGCCTCACGGGCGGGGAGCTTAGCGCATCCCGGGCGCGCTTGCGCTCACCACGCGTAGGCCTCGGGGGCCGGGCCGCCAGGGCCGGGGAAGAGCGCATCGAGCGCCTTCAGCGTCGCATCGTCGAGCTTGCGGTCCAGCGCCCGGAGCGCGCCCTCGAGCTGCTCCATCGTGCGCGGCCCGACGATCGGCGCCGTGACGATCGGGTTGGCGAGGAGCCAGGCGAGGGCGACGTCCGCGGGGGGCGCGCCGATCTCGTCGCAGAGCGCCTCGTACTTCTCGAGCGCTGCGCCATGCTTGGCGATGGCCTTCTGCGCCAGATCGCTCGACCGCCTGCCGTCGGCGGCCTTCTTGAGGACACCGCCGAGGACGCCGCCCTTGAGCGGGCTCCAGGGGATCAGGCCGACGCCGTACTCCTTGCACGCGGGGATGACCTCGAGCTCGATCGTGCGGTCGATCAGGTTGTAGAGGCTCTGCTCGGAGACGAGGCCGAGGAAGCTCCGCGCGCGCGCCTTCTCGCACGCCTGCGCGATGTGCCAGCCGGCGAAGTTCGAGGAGCCGACGTAGAGCACCTTGCCTTGACGCACGAGCGTCTCCATCGCCTGCCAGATCTCGTCCCACGGCGAAGCGCGGTCGATGTGGTGCATCTGGAACAGATCGATGGTGTCGGTCTGCATCCGGCGAAGCGACGCCTCGCAGGCGCGCACGATGTGCAGCGCCGAGAGGCGCGACTGGTTCGGCCAGTCGCCCATCGTCCCGTAGACCTTCGTGGCGAGGACGACCTTCTCGCGGCGCCCGCCGCCCTGCGCGAACCAGCGTCCGAGGATCTGCTCGGTCCAGCCTTCGCCCTTCTTCCACCCGTAGACGTTGGCGGTGTCGAAGAAGTTGATTCCCATCTCGAGCGCGCGGTCCATGATCGCGAACGAGTCGGCCTCGTTCGTCTGCGGTCCGAAGTTCATCGTGCCGAGGCAGAGTCGGCTGACCTTGAGGCCCGTTCGCCCGAGGTGCACGTAGTCCATGGCGGCGATACTACCCTCGGGGCGCCTCCTCCGTACGTGCCTTCGGCGTCGCGGCGTCGCGGCGTCGCGGCGTCGCGGGGTCGCGGCGCGATGGCGTCGCGGGGGTGTCGCGGGGTCGCGGCGCGATGGCGTCGCGGGGGCGCGGCGATCGGTGGCCCCGCGGTTCGGTGTTCGCGCGGCGCTCGCGTCGTATTAGCGTGGCCGCGTGTCTCTTTCGCGAGGAGCCGCGCGTGCGCTCGAGACCGGCCGCTGGGACGGGCGTGTGGCGCGGGCGCTCGCCTCGGCGTTCGCGCCGGTCGCCGCGCGCGGCGTCGTGCGTCCGGCGACGGTCCCGCCGGGGATCGCGCTCGTGTGCGTCGGGGGCGCGACCCTCGGCGGATCGGGCAAGACGCGCGTGGCGATCGCGTGCGCGCGGGAGCTCGCCGCCGCCGGCGCGCGGGTGGCGCTGGTGGGCCATGCCTACCGCGCGGATCCGACGCGCGCGCGCGTCGTGCGGGAGGGTGACGGGGTCGACGAGGTCGGCGACGAGGCCCTCGTCTGCGCGCGGACGCTGGCGCGGTGGGCGGTGCCGGTCGTCGTCGGCCCCACGCGGCAAGCCGCGATCGATCGCGCGGTCCGCCTCGAGCCGGTCCCCGAGGTGCTCGTGCTCGACGGGCCCCTCGCGCTCCGCGGGCGCCCGGAGAGATCGATCTCGCTGCTCGCGGTCGACGCGCACCGGCCGTGGGGGGTGGGGCGTCTCCCTCCCGCCGGCGATCTCCGCGCCCCGCGGGACGTCCTCTTGGAGCGCGCCGATCACGTCGTGCCGGTCGACGCGACGCCCGCCGTCGTCCGCTGGCGGGCCGGGGAGGGGCCGTCACTCGCGGAGCTGCGGGAGACGTCGGTCGGCCTCTTCACGGCCATCGCCCGGCCCGACCGCCTCGTTCGCGCGCTGGCGTCCGTCGGCGTTCACCCGCGCGCGATCGTCTCGGTCGCCGACCACGGCGCCGGGGCGTCGGTCGGGCCCCTTCTGCGCGGGGCCGAGGTCGACGCCTGGCTCGCCACGGCCAAGTGTGCCCTTCACCTGGCGGAGATCCCTCTCGGCGTCCCCCTCGGCGTCGTCGACGGCGAGCCGACGTTGCCTCCCGGCGTGGTCGCGGCGCTTCGTGCTCTACGGCGGAGCTCGTTCGAGTAAGAAACGGGCCTACATGGGCTGCCTTGACCCGTTCGATGATTCGGCAATAGTCTCCGATCGAAGGACTTCGAGCATACGGCCTCGAATGCCTTCCTTATTCGGCGCGGGCCACACGTGAGCGAGCTGGACGAGAAGACGCGAGTCACGACCATCGTCCAGAAGCCAGCCGGAGAGGTGGCGGACGGTGCTCCGAGAAGCAACGACTGCATCGTCGTGATCTACACGAAGGAGCCGACGTTGCTCGGCAAGCGCTTCGTGCTCGACTTCACGCCGGTGCGCGTCGGGCGCGGCGCCGAGAACCACATCGTCCTCGAGGGCGACAGCGTCTCGCGCCGGCACGCGCACCTCGAGCAGCGCGGCAACGTCTGGTGGGCGGTCGACGACGGCTCGACCAACGGCACCTACGTCAACGACGAGCAGATCAGCCGCGAGTTCGGGCTGGCGAACGGCGACCGCATCAAGGTCGGGCCGACGATCTTCAAGTACCTCTCGGGTGCCGACGTCGAGTCGCAGTACCACGAAGAGATCTACCGGATGACGATCATCGACGGCCTGACGCAGGCGCACGTGAAGCGCTACCTGCTCGAGGCCCTCGAGAAGGAGATCATCCGCGCGCGCCGCCACGTCCGCGAGCTCGCGTTCATGATGTTCGACATCGATCACTTCAAGAAGATCAACGACCACCACGGTCACCTCGCGGGCGACTTCGTCCTCAAGGAGCTCGCGCGCATCGTCCAGGGCCGCATCCGGCGCGACGAGGTGTTCGCGCGCTACGGCGGCGAGGAGTTCGCGATCGTCCTGCCGGAGACGAACCTCGAGGGCGCGCGCGCGCTCGCCGAGGGCCTCCGCGAGAAGATCGAGTCGAGCCGCTTCGTCTTCCAGGGCGACAACATCCCCGTCACGGTGTCGATCGGCGTCGCCACGCTGGCCGACACCGACAAGACCGCGCTCGACTTGATCCGCAACGCCGACGGCAAGCTCTACGAAGCCAAGCGCGGCGGCCGCAACCGCGTCGTCTGCTGACCGTGGAGCCCGGCCAGGAGCCGCCGTCGATCGTCGTCGCGCCGCCCGGGCCGCGGTCGCGCGAGCTCGCGGCGCGAATGGCCGCGGTCGAGTCGCCGGCGTTCGACGCCCGGCGCAAGGCCCGCGCGGCGCGCTCGGGCGAGGACCAAGGCCCCATCGTCTACGCGCGCGGCCGCGGGGCGAACGTCTTCGACGTCGACGGCAACCGCTACGTCGATCTCACGGCCGGCTTCGGCGCGCTCGTCCTCGGGCACGCGCCGAACGCGGCGAGCGACGCCGCTCGGCTCGCCGAAGGCGAGCTGCCGCTCGCGCTCGGCGACGTCTACGCCTCCGAGCTCAAGGTCCGCGCCTGCGAGGCGATCGCCGGCGTCTTCCCCGAGCCGGGCGCGCGCGTCATGCTCGGCCTCTCCGGCGCCGACGCGGTGACGTGCGCCCTCAAGACGGCGCTGCTCGCCACGGGCAAGCCGGGCGTCGTCGCGTTCGAGGGGAGCTACCACGGGCTGTCCTATGGGCCGCTCGCGGCGCTCGGCTTCGCGCCGGCGTTCCGCGCGCCGTTCGGGGCGCACCTCGGCGTGCCGGTCACGTTCGCGCCGTATCCGTCCTCCGCCGCCGAGCTCGGCGCGAGCCTCTCCGCGGTGCGCGCTGCGCTCGCGGGCGGCGACGCCGGGGCGATCCTCGTCGAGCCGATCCTCGGCCGAGGCGGCGCGGTCGTGCCTCCGCGCTCGTTCTTGCCGGAGCTCCGCGCGCTCGCCGACGAAGCGGGCGCGCTCCTCGTCGCGGACGAGATCTGGACCGGGATGGGGCGCACCGGCGCGCTCCTCGCGAGCGCGCCGGTCGTGCCGGACGTGATCTGCCTCGGCAAGGGCCTCGGCGGCGGCGTCCCGATCTCGGCGTGCGTCGGGCGCGCCGCCGTGATGGACGCCTGGGGTGGTCACGGCGGCACGCGCATCCACACGGGGACGCATTTCGGCTCGCCGCCCGCGTGCGCCGCGGCGCTCGCGACGCTGGAGACGATCCGCGCGCGCGATCTCCCGGCGCGCGCCCGGGCGGTCGGCGACGCGTGGCGCGCGGCGCTCGAAGCGGCGTGCGCGCTGCCCGGCGTCCGCGGCGCGGGCGCCTTCGCCGTGCGCGGCGCCGGCCTGATGGTCGGCGTGGCGCTCGCCGACGCGAACGAGGCGCTCGCCGTCGCGCGCGACCTGCTCGCGCGAGGTTACGTCGTCCTGACGGGCGGCGCGCGCGGCGACGTCCTCACGCTGTCGCCGCCGCTCACGATCGATCCCGCGCTCCTCGACGCGTTCACGAGCACGCTCGCCGAGGTCCTCGCGACGCGTCGCGCCGGCTGACGCGCCGCTCAGCCGTCGGTCGCACGAGGTCCGTCGGTCGGGGCGGCCGGAGTCGGGCCTTCGAGGTCGCTGCTCGACGCCATCAGGTGATCGTGACCAGCGCAGGTCGAGGGAGCGCCGTCGCAGCAGACGCCGTCCCCTCCGGCTCCGCCTGCGCCGAGCGCGTCCTCGAGGCCCGCTGCGTGGCTCGGCCTGCGCGAGGAGCGCGAGGACGGCGCCGCACGCCCCGATGTGACGCTCTTTGCGCAACTGATCGCTGGTCTCGTGGGGTGCGGGCGATCCCGCGGGTGGGACTCCGGGGGCCGCTGCCTTAGAGAAAATCGAACAATATCGGGCCGGCGATTCTAGGTACGCGGGATGCTTACATGTGGGCATGGTCGCCGGACGCTTCTGGAAGATCGCGCTGCTCGCCCTCGCGACCCTGGCGGGCAGCGCCGCGTGCGCACCCGAGAGCGAGGAGGAGGACGAAGACGGCGTCGAGTCCGCGGAGGACATGCTCGCGACGATCGGCGACGAGCCCTCCGGCTCGGCGTCCCGCCACGCGATCGTCCTCGCGCACGGCTTCGACGCGTCGGACACGAACCGCTGGTCGTTCAACGGCGTCGCCGAGGCGCTCGAGCGCGACGGGCACCTCGTCCACTCCGCGCGCGTCCAGCCGTACCGCGGCGTCCCCGATCGCGCCAGGGAGCTCGCCAAGCACGTCGACCGCGCGCGCGCCACGTGCGCGGCCGCGCCGGGCTGCGACGCGCGCAAGGTCCACATCATCGCCCACTCGATGGGCGGCCTCGACTCGCGCTACGTCGTCGCGAAGCTCTCGAACCCCGACGGCGTCCCGTACAGCGACCTCGTCGCTTCGGTGACGACCATCTCTTCACCCCATCGCGGCACGGTGATCGCCGACCGGATCCTCGCGATCACCCCCGGCGTCGCCGACCCGGTCATCAACACCCTCGCCGGACTCTGGGCGCGCACCTTCACGGATCGCGATCTCGCCCAGGGCAGCGATCTCCGAGCCGCGCTCGTCGGGATCAGCGAGGCCAACTCTTCACGCTTCAACTCGGAGGTCACGAATGCGCCCGGCGTCTACTACCAATCGTGGGCTGGCATCACGAGCCACCTCGACTTCCACATCGACCGGAAGGAAATCGACGCCTGCGAGGGACGCGTCGAGAGCTACAAGAACCGGCACGATCGCCTCTTCGACCACGATCCCCTCTCCAGCGCGCAGCTCCAGGCGTCCCTCCCCATCGTCGGGAGGGGCCTCGGGAACGCCGCCGATCCGAACGACGGGCTGGTGACCGTCGCCAGCGCGAAGTGGGGCGTCTTCCGCGGCTGCATTCCGGCCGACCACATGGACGAGGTCGGGCAGCGGATCGGCGCGGGCGCGCCTGCGCGCTGGTCGCGGTTCGATCACATCCGCTTCTATCGGAACATCGCCTTCGGCCTCGACGCCGCCGCGCGGCGCTGAGCACGCGCCGGGGCGTCGCGGAGCACGCCGTCTCGCGTCGCAGAGCACGCCGTCTCGCGTCGCGGAGCGCGCCGCCGACGTGGCAGAGCACTGCTTCGCGTGGCAGAGCGCGCCGCCTCGCGTCGCGGCCGGGGGAGGGAACTGCGGGCCGGGCGGGGGCGGTGCTCGCGCGCCCGCGCGCGCCGCGGTACGGTAGCTCGTCGTGGATCTCGAACGGAGCTCGTCGTTGCATGCACGCGCGCGCGCTTTCGTCGCCGCGTTCGAGCGCGGCGAGGACACGCCTGACTTCGACGCGCTCGCCTGCGATCTCGCGCGCTACCAGGCGGATCACGCGCCGGGCTACGCGCGGCTCTGCCACGCGCGCGGGCTCGATCCGGCGGCGCTCTCGCGCGCGGAGGACATCCCCGCCGTCCCGACGGACGCCTTCAAGCTGACGCGCGTGGCCACCTTCGACGAGGCGAGCACGGCCGTGACGTTCCGCACGAGCGGCACGACGATCGGCGCGCGCGGCGCGCACGCGATGCGCGATCCCTCGACCTACGAGGTCGCGGCGCTCGCGTTCGGCCGGCGCTGGCTCGCGCGCGATCTCGATCGGCCCGTCCCGGTCGTCGTGCTCGGCCCCGCTCCGGACGCCGCGCCCGACTCGTCGCTCGGCCACATGTGCGCGAGCTTCGTCCGCGCGTTCGGCGAGCCCGCGCCGGCGGTCGAGACGTGGCTGCTCGACGATGACATCCTCGACCTCAGCGCGTTCGACGCGCGCGTCGCCACGGCGCTCGCGAAGGCGCAGCCGATGCTCGTGCTCGCCACGTCGTTCGCGCTCGTCCACCTCCTCGACGCCGTCGGTGAAGCGACCTTCGTCCTGCCGGACCGATCGCGCGTGATGCAGACCGGCGGCTTCAAGGGAAAGAGCCGCGAGGTGCCGGCCGAGCAGCTCCGCGCCGAGCTGTCGCGCGTCTTCGCGATCGACGAGCGCGCGATCGTCGCGGAGTACGGCATGACCGAGCTCTCGAGTCAGTTCTACGAGCAGACCCTGTTCGACCCGGCGTCGGCGCACGGCGTCTACGCCGAGCCCCCGTGGGCGCGCGTCGTCCCGGTCGATCCCGAGTCGCTCGCCCCGGTGCCGGAGGGAGAGACGGGCATCGCCAAGATCGTCGACCTGATGAACGTCGACAGCGCGGTCGCGATCCTCACGCAGGACCGCGTGCGGCGCCTGCCGGGGCGGGGAGGCTTCGAGCTGCTCGGCCGGGCGCCGGGCGCGCCGCCCCGAGGATGCTCGATCGCGATCGACGAGCTCCTCGGGCGGACCTGATCCTCGCGCTCTTCCGCGAGCTCGCTCGCGGCGGTCGTCGGCTGCCCCGAGCGCGGTCGCCGGCTGCCCCGAGCGCGGTCGTCGATCGACTCAGAGCGCGGTCTTCAGCTGGTCGAAGCAGTCGCCGCAGCCGGACTCGACGACGCAGCTCTGGAGCGTCGTCTTGCCCTCTTCGCTGAGCGCGCGCGCGACCGCGGCGCACTG
>JAHBWA010000241.1 GCA_019637195.1 Labilithrix sp.
CCGCTGTCCCGCCTTGCGGATGACGGCGTGGTACGCGCGAGCATGAGCCGCGCCCTTCACCTTCAGCGTGGCGCGCTTGCCCATCACGTTGCACGTCACGGCGCCGCTCGTCTTCCGACAGATCGAGCAGTAGCAAAACATGTACGGGTACGGCGTCTCGGACTCGACGCTGAACCTCACCTTCCCGCACTGGCACGACCCGTCGAGGCGCATCCGCGTAGCTCCTTGGCGACGACCGCGGACGCGCGCGGCGTGCTGCGCGAAGCCAGGCCGACGCCCGCGTCCTAGCCAACCCGTCCCCCGCGTCAACGCCGTTCGCCCCTCCGGTCCTGGTCCTCGAGCGGCCGCCCGCGCTTCCCGCCATCTCGCGGCGCTGGCCCGGCGCCGGCCCGGTCTGGCCCCGCGCCAGCCCCGAATGTATACAACTGACTGAAATTACGCAACATACTTCCCGGCACGGATCTCGGAACGACGCGCGGCATGCGAAACCATCGTGGCTCGAAAGCAACATTTGTCTCCAATGTCGGACTTCTCCTTGCATCGGACTGGCCACCCTCTAAGAAGGAGCGGCACATGAGCTCCCGCCCCATCCTTGGCCCGCTCGCCACCGTCCTCCTCGCGTTCACCGCCGCCGTCGGCTGCGCCGCGCCCGCAGACGAAGAGGTCGAGCAGAGCGAGGACGCGCTGACGACCTACGGCGACCTGTTCAGCACGCTGGGCGAACACGACATCGATCGCTGGTTCTCGGTCCGCAAGGCGCTGAAGGACGGGTTCGACCGGATCTGCGGCGATACGATCTGCGGCGGCGACTACTCCAACCTGACCACCGTGCGCATCGCGTGCTCGTCGACGTCGGTCGCGCGCAAGCTCAAGGACTGCACCTGGGTCCTCGGCGGGAGCATCGAGTACGTCGACGGACGCACCGGCAAGCTCACCTCCGACGCGCGCGCGTTCACCTGCAAGATCCCGGTGGCGGGCACCGCCAAGCGGATGCTCGACGCGCTCGAGCCCGCGGGCGCGAACGCCCTGCACACCCCGATCCCCGGGACGGGCAAGTCGTTCTACGACGGCCTCGTCGACTGCTTCTCGGGCGTCACGGGCGGACCGCCGCCGCCCGAGCCGGCCAAGACGTTCTACGCCGAGCTGGGCGAGTGGTCGTGGGAGCACGCCGACGGCCTCGCGTGGATGCAGACGACGCGGAACCTGGCGGAGGGCTTCGACTACATCTGCGGCGATACGTTCTGCGAGGGTGAGTACCCGGACATCTCACCGCTCCGCTTCGCCTGCTCGGTGAACCTCAACACCAAGCGCGTCTCGCGCTGCACCTGGACCTTCGCCGCGGCGGACATCCAGGTCGACCAGCGCGGCAAGCTCGAGGCGAACACCACGACGAAGCGTTGCACCATCGAGATCGGCGCCAAGGCGAGCGATCTCGCGGCGGCGCTCTCCGGGCCCGAGCCGCTCTACGCCACGCTGCCGGGCAAGACGACGTCGATCTACGACGCGATCTCCGGCTGCCTCTGAGCGGCGTGCTCCGAGACGGCGCGCACGCGACGCGCTCCGACGGCCATCGGAGGCGCGTCGCCGCGGTCCTCCGTGCCCGCCGCGAGGCGTGGTAGGAGGACCGCATGGCTCCTCGCCGTCTCGTCGGGACGCTCGCGGTCGGCGCGGTGTGCTTGCTCGCGTCGCGCTCGGCCCCCGCGGCCCCGCTCACCGACGAGCAGGTCGCGCAGTCGCTGTTCGAGACGGCGCGCGCGCTGATGGATCGCGGCGACTACGCGAAGGCGTGCCCGATGCTCGTCGAGAGCCAGCGGCTCGATCCGGGCGGAGGCACGCTGCTCAACGTCGCCTTGTGCCACGAGGGGGAGGGCAAGCTCGCGACCGCCTACTTCGAGCTGAGTCAGGCGGCGACGCAGGCGGTGAAGGACGGTCGCAAGGACCGTGAGGACATCGCGAGAGAGCGGCTCGCCGCGCTCTCGCCCCGCCTCCCGCGGCTGCTCGTTCGCGTCACCGAGCCCTACCCCGACGGGCTCGCCGTCCAGATCGACGGCGCGCCCGCGAACGTCGCGATCCTCGGCGTGGCCACGCCCGTCGATCCCGGCACGCACGTCGTCGAGGTGAGCGCCCCCGGCTACGAGACCTCCCGCTGGGAGGGCGAGAGCTCGCCGAGCGTGACGTCGGAGGTGACGGTGACGCTGCGGCCGGCGAAGAGCGCGGCTCCACCGGGGTTCGCGAGCGCCGTCGAGCCCCCGAAGCGCGGGACAAGCACGCGTACGTACCTCCTCCTGGGCGCAGGCGGCCTGGCGCTCGGGTCGGTGGTGTTCTTCGCCCTCTCGACCGCGGCGCGAAGCTCGGCGCTCGAGAAGTGCATCCCCGACCGGAACTTCTGCTCCGACGACGACGGCGTCGGCGCCGTGGGGCGCGCGCGCGGGTTCGCCTGGGCGAGCATCGGCGCGCTCGGCGCCGCGGCGGTCCTCGGCGGCGTCGGCCTGTTCATGGGCGACGGCACGAGCACGAGCGCGGCGTCGCTCTCCGCTCGCCCCGTCGCCGGGGGCGGAGCGCTCTCCTTTCAACGCCACTTCTGAGCGCGCCGCGCGGGCGCGGCTCACTCCGCCGAGCAGCTCTCGACGGTGCGTCGGTTGGTGCCGCAGACGACGCTCGCCGGCGTGCACTGGTCGACGACGATGTCGTCGCCGCTGCAGCCTCGGCCGCAGCCGCAGGTGCCGTCGTACGCGGAGATGCAGCAGGTCCCGCGCCCGCACGCGTTCACCCCTTCGCTCCGCGAGGTCTCGGCGCGGCACGAGCACTGGTTGCCCGCCGTCGTGCAAACGACGCTGGTGCAGCGACACGTCGACGCCGGGGCCGGCCAGTCCTTCGACGCGCAGCAGAGCCCGAGCGTGAGCGTCTTCTGCGAACAGGTGACGGAGTTCGGTCGCCGCGGCGCGCCCTCGGTCGTCGCCGGGATCGTGCAGTCGCACGAGGGCGCCGAGTAGCTGCTGCCCTCGTTCACCTCGCAGCTCGACTCCTCGGGGCGGAACGTCGATCGCTGCCACAGATCGCAGACGCCCTGGCACGACTGCTGGATGCACGCAGTGATCTCCCTCGTGCGAGGGTCGTACTCGAGCTCCTGGCAGCTCCCTCCGCGGGCGCACGTGTCGAGTCGCGCGAGCGCGCCGGGATCGCCGTAGGAGGTCGAGACGCCGAACACGGCGTCGTCGGGCGTCGCCCGGCAGGTCTCGTTCGCGCAGCACGCGTCGACCTGCGCCTGGCAGCTCTGCGCGATGCACTGGCCGCAGGCCTGATCGGTCCGCCCGGCGAAATTGCAGGTCGGCGCGTAGTCGTCACCGTTGAAAGTCGCGAGCGCGCACGCCGTGAGCGGCCCGACGAGGCCGACCAGCCCGACGAGCGCGACGGCGGAGCTCGGCCGGCGGGGACGCATGCGGCTCGAAGTAACATCCCCCCTCGGCGCGCGCAAACGCGACGCCCACCGGCGGCGGAGGCGCTCCCTGAGCGCCCTCAAACCATCGAAACAGTTATTCATTTACTCTCCCGCCGACCCGCGGCGCCGCGCGCGAGGGCTGTCACAACCGCGGCTCGACGTCGAGCATCCATCTTCGGCGTGACCCCCACGATCGACTTCGTCTCCGACGTCATCTGTCCCTGGTGCTTCATCGGGCTTCGCCGCCTCGAGGCCGCGCTCGAAGAGGAGGGAGAGGCCTCCGCGCCGATCACCTTCCACCCCTTCCAGCTCGATCCGTCGACGCCGCCCGAAGGCGCCGACCTGCGCGAGCGCCTCGCGGGGAAGTTCGGAGGCGATCCGGAGCCGATGTTCCGCAAGGTCGAGGCGGCGGCGCGCGAGAGCGGGATCCCGCTCGACTTCGCGAAGGTGCGGCGGACGCCGAACACGCTCGCGGCGCACACGCTCATCAGCCGCGCGCACGAAAAGGGAACGCAGCGCGCGCTCGCGGGCGCGCTGTTCGCGGCGTACTTCCTCGAGGGCAAGGACATCGGCCATCGTGACGTCCTCGTCGAGATCGCCGAGGCGCATGGGTTCCGCCAGGCCGAGGCGCGCGACATCCTGGAGGACCGCGCCGCCCTCGATCTCACGCGCACCGAAGCGCACGCGATGTCGAGCCAAGGGATCCGCGGCGTCCCCTTCACGATCTTCGCCGGCAAGCTCGCCGTCTCCGGCGCGCAGCCCGCCTCCGCATTCCGCGACGTCCTCCGGCGCGCGCGCGGCTAGCGCGCCGGGGGCGGCTTCACCTCACCCCGCGCGCGGCGGGCGCGCCGGGGCGGCCTTCCCCTCGGCCGCGGGCGCGACGGCCTCGAAGCCGACGTAGCCGGCGACGAGTCGCGTGAGCTCGTCCACGAGCTCGGGCGTGTTGTGGTTCGGGCGATCGACGACGACGCTCTGAACCACCGCGAGCACGACGCGCACGAGGATGAAGGCGGCGAGCTCGTGATCGACCTCGGCCCCCGAGGCGCGCAGCGCGTCGACGATCACCGCCTCGAGCCGCTCCTCGAAGCCGAGCATCTCGCGGCGCGCGCTCGTCCGCAGGACCTGCTCGATGAGGACGCGGTGGAGCGCGGGGTTGATCCCCTGCTCCGCGTGGAGCAAGTCGGAGAGCAGGCGGCGGACGATCGGCGCGAAGCTCGCGCGATCGACCGTCGCCAGGCGGTCCGCGACCAGCGCGACGAGGCCGTCGCGGTAGCGCCGGAGGAGCTCCACGGCGATGGCGTCCTTGCTCGGAAAGTACTGGTACAGCGATCCGACGCTGACGCCCGCCGCGGCCGCGATCCGGTTCGTGGTCGCCTTGGCGTACCCCTCCTTCACGAAAACGCGAGCCGCCGCCTCGAGCAGCGCCTCGACCATCGCGAGCGAGCGCTCCTGCCTCGGTATTTTACGCGCCAGAGCGCGCACCGCCTTCACCATGCCCCGCATTGGAACGCGAGTAGCGAATGCGAGCAATACCTCGCATATTGGCTCGACCGTCGCCGAGACCGCTCGGCGCGCCCTCACGACCCGGACGAGAAGGAGCCGCGATGATCCGCCTGAACGCCGAGTGGACCGAGCTGATGAAGAGCTACGAGGACGACCACCAGGACCCGCGCAACCAGGCGTGCCACAAGGTCGGTATCCCGCTCATCGCGGCCAGCCTGCCGATCGGCGCGACGGTCGTGGGGTTGCCGCTCGCCGCGGCGATGTTCTCGACGGGCTGGGCCTTCCAGTTCGCGGGGCACCTCTTCGAGGGGAAGAAGCCCTCGTTCGTCGGCGACAAGCGGATGCTCCTCATCGGCCTCGTCTGGTGGCTGAAGAAGACCGGCGCCCCGATCCAGCTCCAGGGAGAAGAGCGCGGGACGTTCGCCGCCGCCGAGTGAACGACGCGCGGGGGAGCGCGCTCAATAGAACTCCGGGTACTCGATCTTGCTCGTGATCCGCAGGACCGCGTTGATGAGCCCGACGTGGCTGTACGTCTGCGGGAAGTTGCCCCACTGGCTCCCCGTCTTCGGATCGACGTCCTCGCTGAAGAGGCCGAGGCCGTTCGCGTAGCCGAGGAGCGTCTCGAGCTCGCGCAGCGCGGCCTCGATGCGCCCCATCGCCGCCAGCGTCTCGACGTACCAGAACGAGCAGATGAGGAACGCCGAGCTCGGGACGCCGAAGTCGTCGGCGTGCGTGTAGCGGTGCATGAGGCCGCCGCCGACGAGCAGGCGCTCCTCGAGCACCGCGACGTGCCGGGCGGCGCGCTCCGACTGCGGCTCGAGGTAGTTCAAGATGACGAGCTGGAGCGCGCTCGCGTCGACGTCGTGGCTGCCGGGCTCCTGCATGTACGCGCCGACGTCGGCGTCGTAGCAGGCCTCGAGGAGCCGCTCCGAGCGCACCGTAAGGCGCGTCGCCGACCTTCGCATCTCGCGATCGTCGAGCTCCCGCGCGATCTTCTGCGCCGACTTCGCGCCGACCCAGTGGCAGAGGCTCGTGTAGCAGTGGCGGCGCGTGAGCTCGCGGAACTCCCACAGGCTCGCGTCCGGCTGGTCGAGGCACCCGTCGATGATGCCGAGCAGCGTGGAGATGAGCCGCTTCGACGTCGCGCGCGGCTCGCGCGGGAAGCGCGCGTCGACGTACAGCTTGAGCAGCGCGTAGATGATCTGCCCGTAGATGTCGTTCTGCACCTGGTCGACGGCGGCGTTGCCGATCCGGACGTTCCCGGTGCCGTCGTAGCCGCGCAAGGGGACGATCGACTCGGGCAGCGAACGATCGCCGTCGATCCGCACCACCGGCGGGTAGTGGCTCGTGATCGACGAGGCGGCGATGTTCTCGATGAACTGGGCGAAGCGCTTCATCTCCTCGAACTGCCCGATGCGGTTGAACGCCGTCAGCGTGAAGTGCGCGTCGCGCAGCCAGCAGAAGCGGTAGTCCCAGTTGCGGCCGCTCTCCGGGTACTCCGGCAAGCTGGTCGTCGCCGACGCGATGATCGCGCCGGTGTCCTCGAACTGATGAAGCTTGAGGACCAGCGCCGAGCGGATGACCTGCTGCTGGTAGAAGCGACCGATGGCGCAGGTCTCGACCCAGCGCCTCCAGTAGTCGACCGTGCGGCGGATGTACTCCTCGGCGGTGTCCTCGAGCGCCCGCTCGAGCGGCGCGCCCCACGTGAGGATCAGGTACTTCTTCTCGCTGAGGACCAGCGGGGTCTCCCCGACGACGTAGCTGAGCGGGACGTTGGTGTTGAGCCGGACGATCTCGTCGTCGAGATCGTAGCGGAGGTGGTTGCTCTGCACGTACGTCCGCGGCTCGGTCGCCCCCCAGAGCCCGCGAGGCCGGCACACGATCCGGATCCGCGGCGTGCCCGAGATGGGCTCGATCTTGCGGACGAGCATGAGCGGCTTGAACGCGCGCCCGAACTGGCGGAAGCGCGGCGCGCAGTCGACGACGCGGTACGAGCCGTCGGGGGCCTCGACCGTGGTGACGAGGACGTTCGTGTTCCACACGTAGTCCTGCCGGCTCGTGTGCGGGTGCGAGGCGCTCTCGACGGCGAGCTGTCCGCCGCGATCGCGGTCGAGCAGGTGCCCGAACACCGCCGTGCTGTCGAACCGCGGCAGGCACATCCAGACGACGCGCGCGCTCGCGTCGACGTGGGCGACGTAGGCGCAGTTGCCCACGATGCCCATGTCGTAGCGATGCCGGAGCGTCATGAGGCTCCGCCGCCGCGCGGGAGGATGTCCTCGACGACGTCGTAGAGGTGCTGGAGGCTGAACGGCTTGCCGAGCTCCCCCTCCGCGCCGAGCTCGTCCGCCCGGAGCGTCGAGTCTTCGACGGCGGTGATGACGACGATCGGAATGCTCCGCCCGTAGCGCTCGTGGAGCTCGCGCGCGAACGTCCAGCCATCCATGATGGGCATCTTCATGTCGAGGAGGATGAGCTGGGGACGCTCGTCCTCGACGCGCGCCAGCGCCTCCTTGCCGTTGCGCGCCGTGGCGACCCTGTAACCCTTGTGCGAGAGCGCCTCCACGAGGATGCTCACCATCTCGGGATCGTCGTCGGCGACGAGGATGGGCCGGGCTCCAGCCTCGACCGTGTCGGTCTGCGCGCTCGGTGTCATGGGAGTACCAAGGGCTCGGCGACGCGCCCGCCCCACGACCAGCAAGCCACGATCCAGCCGCGCCCGCCGAAGGCTCGGGTCAGCCGAGCGCCGCGGTCCGAGCCGGACGGCGGACGCTCCGCCCCGAGGCTCGCCGCGCAAAGGTCGCGTTCACGGAGGGCGGACGCTCGGCCCTAGTCGCCGACGCGCGTGGCGACTACGGCCACCGCCGGATCTCCTCCACGCGGGAGATCCCGATCATGAGCGACGCCACGTAGAGCGGCGCGCGCGTGAACCGCGCGTCGACGTCACCCACGACCGCCAGGGTGAGGAGCACGCGCGTCCGAAGCACCGCGGAGGGGCGCGGCGCCCCCCACGGGTGGGGCTCACGCGGGAACGGCTCGGCCTCCACGCCCCACGGATTGAGCGGCCGGTACGGCTCGCTCGCCTCCGCGAGCACGAAGCCCGTGCCGAGCCGCGCCTGCGCGATGGCGTCCAGGAACACCGTCCCCGAGAAACGCTCGACCCCCGGCCCCACGTTGGCGGCAATCCAGAGCGGCGCGCGCGGCCCGAGCCACCCGAGCCGCGAGACGCCGGCGAGGCCGCCGAGCTGCTGACGGGTCGCGCCGACGAGGACGCGGCCACGCGCCTCGACGAACGACGTCGCGCCGTCGCCCGACGTGCCGGTGCCCTCGGCGATCTCGGCGGCGATGGCGGGCGCCAGACGGCCGTCGCCGATCGTCAGCGCCTCGCCGACCGCGAGCGACTCGTGGTGCGCGCAGCCTGCCAGCGCCGCGACGATCGCGGGAGCGAGGGCGGCGACGCGGCCGAGACTGGAGCGAGGCCGCATGGCGGATCGGCATCCTCGCATGGACGGAGCGGCCGCGGTGCGACCCTCGGGCCACGCTCGCGGAGGCCCGGCGACTGGGCGATCCCCTGCCCGCGATCCCGTGCTAGCGTCGAAGCGTGGATCGCGCCGCTCTCACAGCGAAGTTCGACCGCCTCCTCGCGCTCCGCGGGGATCCAGTCAAAGGCCTCCCCGCGAGCGACTGGGCCTCGGCCCTCGAGAGCGTCCCGCAAGACGTCCTGATCCGCGCTGCGATCGCGATGGTCCGCGGGCTCATCCTCGAGGAGTGGGCTGACCGCCGGAAGGAAGACTCGAGGCCGCAGAAGGCGCTCGAGACGACCGAGGCCTGGCTCGCGTCGCCGAGCCCCGAGAGGCTGAAGGCCGTCAAGGCCGCCGCCAAGGACTGCACGGCGGCGCGCAACGAGACCTTCGGTGACGGCCACCGCGTCCCGCAGGCCGCGCGCCACGTCGCCTGGACCTGCGGCGCCGACACGGCCGAGGGCATCTTCGACGCCATCCAGAGCGTCGAGGAGGAGCTGCTCGCGCGGATCGCCTTGATGGCGGAGTACCACCGCGGCCCCGAGCAGCGGCGCGCGATCGCCGATGTCCTCAAGAAATTCGTCGTGCCGCCCGAGCCGGTCGCGGCGGCGCCCGAGGTGCCCACGAACGCCGGGCCGGTGCCGTACAACGCGGACGGTCACTTCGAGCTCGGACAGCGCCTCACGCACAAGAAGTTCGGCGAGATCCTCGTCACGAGCGTCGGCGAGACGTGGATCGAGGTCGAGCTGCCGGACGCGAGCAAGAAGCGCCTCGCCCACAAGCCCTGACGGTCGCGGGGCGCGCTTCCTGTCAGTGCGCGCCCGTCGCGGGCGTCGCCTTGAAGACCGGGCCGCCGATCGGCAGGATCGCTCGGCCCGAAGCGTTCACGAGCACGAGCGCGAACGCGATGTAGAGCGCGATCAGCATCAGGACGACCGTGGCCCCCGCGACCACGAGGCCGAGCTCCTGGACGTGCGTGAGCTCCCGCGCGATGCGCACGACGTACAGCAGATCGATGTCGAGCAGGAACACGAGGAGCAGCCGCGAGAAGAAGCCGAACGCGTAGGTCATCACGAGGAAGATGAGGAGGAAGCACGCGTCCACCGAGAGGAGCACCGTGCTGCTCGGGGCGCGTCCCTCGGCGAGCTCCCGCAGCGCCCAGGCGTTGACGACCCAGTTGAAGGAGAACGTGGTCAGCAGCGTGCCGCCGAGCATGTTCTTGTTCGCGAAGCTCATCAGGCCGGCGAAGAGCTGGCAGCCGCCGCCGAAGAGCAAGCAGAACAGCGCCGTCGTCCGGAGCGCGTCGGGCGTGAACGCAGATTTGACGCCGAACGCGATCGGCAGGAGCGCGGCGCAGCCGATGGCCAGGCCAAACAGGCCGAGCGAGGTCGGCTCGGCGTAGCGCGGGGACTCGGTCGTAGCCTGCATGCGCCTCCCATACAGCTCCCGGGAGCGCCAGTCACCTGATAGCTCTCGGGGCCCGGCGCCCGTTCCCGGCGACGGGGGCCGGCAGCGGCCGAGCGGCGGTGGCGGTCGCGACCCGCCCTCGGGGACGGGCGAGGTCCTACCGCCGGGTGTAGACTCGCGGCGTGAGCGACAACGACACGATCCTCGAAGCCCGTCCGCTCGGATTCCCCTGGGAGACCGCCGACCCGTTCCTCTTTTGCGTCCACCACGACGACGCCTACCCCGCCGGCAACGACGAGCTCGGCCCGCCGACGGAGGCGCTGCGCGGCCGCAACATCGGCCAGGACTTCACGAAGAAGGACGGCTGGCGCATGTACCACGGCGACGTCGTCCCCGGGTTTCCGCAGCACCCGCACCGCGGGTTCGAGACCGTCACGATCATGCGCAGCGGCTACGTCGACCACTCCGACTCGCTCGGCGCGGCGGCGCGCTTCGGCCCGGGCGACGTCCAGTGGCTCACCGCGGGCGAGGGCATCGTGCACTGCGAGATGTTCCCGCTCCTCGAGAAGGACGAGCCGAACCCGCTCGAGCTGTTCCAGATCTGGCTGAACCTCCCGAAGGCGGACAAGCTCGTCGCGCCCCACTTCGCGATGCTCTGGAGCCGGGACATCCCGCGCGTCGCGTTCACGGACGGCGCGGGCCGCAAGACCGAGGTGACCGTCATCGCCGGCCGCCTCGAGGACCGGCAGGGGCCGCCGCCGCCGCCTCGCTCGTGGGCGTCGCGGCCGGACACCGACGTCGCGATCTGGACGATCAAGATGGACGCGAACGCGTCGTGGACGCTGCCGCCGAGCGGCGATCCCGCGATCACCCGCACGGT
>JAHBWA010000242.1 GCA_019637195.1 Labilithrix sp.
TCGTCCCGCGCAGCAGGTGGAACAGGTGCTCGACGGTCGTGTAGTAGCCGCCGTGGCCCATTCGCGCGTCCATGAGGACGGTCGAGGCGCCGCTCGAGAAGACGCGGGTCATCGAATCCTGCCACGCGCCCTGCCCGACGAACCCGTCGAACTGCACGCGGGTCTCGCCGCCGGCGCCCAGCTCGGTGAGGACGGCGTCCTCGCCGAAGCCGCCCGGGCCCGTCTCGCCGACCGAGTCGCTGAAGCGCTGCGAGCACGCGAACCGCTCGCCTGACGAGCCGCTGCTCGGCGAGGTGAGCACCTCGTAGACGATGCTCGCGACGTCGATCGTGATCTTCTGGCGGGCCTCGGGCTCGCAGGAGGACGCCGACGCGCAGCGCTCGAGCGTGACCGTGCTCGCGCGCGTCGCCAGCAAGCTCGACAGATCGCCGGCGACGCCGCCCCAGTCGGCCTTCGGATCGTTCGGGAGCGTGGTCGCGTAGCGCGGCCAGACGTCGTCCACCCACGCCTTCGGCTCCACGCCGTCGATCGCGACGAGGACGTCGCCGACGGCGAGGGGCGTACCGGAGGTCGGCTCCGCGGCGGCGCGGAAGACGGCGAAGCCGAGGCCGCCGCCCATGAGATCCTTGTCGATCACGCCGAAGCACGCGCCGAGGACGCTCGAGCTGCCCTGCCGGACCTGCGGCGCGAAGCTCGTGAGGTTCGCCGGGGAGCCGAACGACGTGTGGTTGTCGCGGAGCAGGTTCACGAGGCGGTTCAGCCCCCCGTAGAACTGGCGCGAAGAAGGCGCCGTCTTGGCGAGCTCGCGCGCCCCCGGGGCGAGGATCGTGGCGCCGTTCCTGGCGGCGTTGCGATCGCCCATGAAGCGCGTGCCGAACTGGATCCAGCGCTCGGCGATCTGCGCGCGGTGGGCGGGCGGCGGGTTCGCGCCCCAGGTCACCGTCGACGAGACGCAGTGGCCGAACATGCAGTCGCCCTCGGCGCCGCAGACCGCGTCGACGTTCGCCTGGGTGCAGGCGAGCGGCGGAGTGGGCTTGCCGCCCTCGGCGCGGATCTCGAGCGCGTCGACGAGGAAGGCGGCCTTCGCGTCGTCGTTGTAGAGCGTCGGCAGGATGACGACCGCGCGGGCAGGGACGCCCCAGACGGCGCCGTCGAGCGGGCCCGTCGCGTACTCCGCCCAGCCGTCCGTGGTCTCGCGGCCGGTGCGGATCGCGCGGACGAGCGCGTACTGCGCGCGGCCGCCGTAGACGTTGTCGGCGTCGCGGTCGTAGAGCACCTGCACCGCGGGCGCGGCGCCGTCGGCGCGTGCCCAGAGCGAGACCTCGAAGCGGCCGCCCTCGACCTCGGCGAAGAGCGCCGGATCGGTGATCGCGAGGCCCTTGCCGTCGCCGAGGCGGAGCGCGTAAGAGCCTTCGATCGCGTCGGCCGTGAGCCGATCGCCGAGCTGCGCCGCGCTGGTGATCTTCGCACGTTCGAGCTTGGGGTAGCCCTGGCCCTCGGCCCACGACGTGAGCTCCACGCCGGCGAGGCCCTCGGCGCTCTCGAAGTCGAGGGTCTTCAGCGCGTCCGCGGGGAGGCGGAGGGCGCCGAGCGCAGGATCGAAATCCGCCCGCGCGTGGGCGGTGAGCGGAAGTCCGATCACGACGAAGAGGGCGGAAGCCCAAGCGAGCCGCTTCATAGGGCGCCGCCGTGAGCAAGCCATATGCCTGGGCTCGCCGGCGGCTTCGTCGCGGATCGTGCGTGAAATTTCGCGGGCGTGCGCGCGCGAACACCCAACCGTCAGAGAACGAACGGCGGCGGACCACGGTCGTCGCGGGCCTCAGCCCTCACCTGGCGCGGCGAGTGTTGCAGATCGCAGCGATGCGTCGCGCTCAGAGCCCTTCACATTTGCAAGACGTGACGCGCGTGGTGTTGTCTGCGAGCGTCCGGCGCGCGTCGACGCAGCGGGTATCGGCGTCGCCCGTCATGCGGCACAGCGCGTCCACCGCGCGCTTCATCGAGGCGAGCGCGCGGCAGGGGCTGCCGCAGGCGTCGAACGACGTCTCTGCGCGCGCGGCGCCGCCGTGCTGCGGCGGCTCGCGGGCTACCGACGTCGACTCGGAGGAAGGCTCGCTCTTCTTCGTGGCCGTGAGGCTCTCCTCGGCGCGCGCGATCTGGTCGAGGGCCTCTTCGACCGTCCGCGGCTCGGGCTCCTCGCGCTCGCTCGGCGCGACGCTGCTCTCGCGGTCGGGGGACCTGGGGCCGGGCTCGGCGCCGCCGCACGCAGCGACGAGCGACGCGACGGCCGCGAGCACGAGCGGCGCGAGGCGAGGGGGCTCGGTGAGACGCGCCGGCTCGGGACGGAGGGGCGCTGCGCTTCGGTTCATGCGTGGTCTCCGCGGAGGAAGCTGTGGCAGAGCGCGGGACCCCGCGCCGTGCCGATCGATTCGGGGTGGAACTGTACGCCGAAGGGCGGTCTCCGCGGGTGGCGAACGGCCATGATGGTGCCGTCCTTACACCACGCGGTCGCCGTCAGGCACGCCGGGAGCGATGACGGACCGACGTCGACGACGTCGAGGTCCGTTCGCTCGTGACGAGCGCCGTGTGCCAGGACCGACGCTCACTCCGTGGCGAGGTCGGCCCAGAGCGACCGCACGCCCGCTCACGCCGGGCCATGCCTCGGCCACGGGCTCGGTTCGCCCAAACCTGGAGCTGCACCCAGCAACACACCGCCGCTGCGCTTCGGTTCACGCGAAGTCTCCGCGGAGGAAGCTCTGGCAGAGCGTGGGGCCCCATGCCGTGCCGATCGATTCCGGGTGGAACTGAACGCCGAAGAGCGGTCTCCGCTGGTGGCGCACGGCCATGACGGTGCCGTCCTTGCACCACGCGGTCACCGTGAGGCACGGCGGGAGCGACGCCGGATCGGCGGTGAGCGAGTGGTAGCGCATCGCTTCGAACGGGCGCGGAAGCCCGGCGAAGATGCCGTCTCCATGGTGCTCGACGAGGCTCGTCTTGCCGTGCATCGGGCGCTCCGCGGAGACGACGCGACCGCCGGCGGCGCACACGATCGCCTGGTGCCCGAGGCAGACGCCGAGCACGGGGATGTCGAGGTCGGCGTCGAGGATCGCGCGGCAGACGCCGACCCGCGCCGGATCGTCCGGACGGCCCGGACCCGGCGAGAGCACGATGCGCCACGGCGCGATCCGGCGGACGTCGGCGAGCGTGACCGCGTCGTTGCGCACGACGCGCGGCTCGCCGCCGAGCGCGCCGAAGAGCTGGAAGAGGTTCCACGCGAACGAGTCGTAGTTGTCGATGATGAGCGTGGTCACGCGGGCGGCTCCGTGGCGGAGATCGCCGCGAGCGCGCGGACGAGCGCGAAGGCCTTGTGCTCGGTCTCCTCGTGCTCGTCGTGAGGATCGGAGTCGGCGACGATCGCGCCGCCGACGGAGAAGCGCGCGCCGGCGTCGTCGAGGACGACTGTGCGGATGACGACGGAGAGGTCCATCGCGCCGCCGAGGTCGATCCAGCCGAGCGCGCCCGAGTAGACGCCGCGCTCGACGGGCTCGAGCTGCTCGAGGATGCGCATCGCCTCGATCTTCGGCGCGCCCGTCATCGACCCAGGAGGAAAGCACGCGCGGAGCAGGTCGACCGCGCCCCGGCCGGCGTCGAGCTCGCCGCGGACGGTCGAGACGAGCTGGTGGACGGTGGCGTACGGCTCGACGGCGAAGACCTCGGGAGCCTCGACGGTGCCGAAGCGACAGACGCGGCCGAGGTCGTTGCGTACGAGGTCGACGATCATCGCGTTCTCGGCGCGGTCCTTCTCGGACGCGGCGAGCTCCCGGGCGAGCCGCGCGTCCTCCGCGGGCGTGGCGCCGCGCGGCCGTGTCCCCTTGATAGGCCGGCTCTCGGCGATCCCGCGGGCGTCGAGCGAGAGGAAGCGCTCGGGGGACGAGGAGACGACGGCGCCCTCGGGGAGGTCGAGCAGCGCCGCGAACGGCGCCGGGTTCGAGCGGCGTAGCTCGTCGAAGAGCTTCCAGGCGTGCCGGCGCGCGAGCGGGGCGCGGAGGGCGTTCGTGAGGCAGATCTCGAAGGCGTCACCCGCCTCGATGTGCCGCTTCGCGCGCGCGACCCGCGCGACGTACTCGCCGGCCGAGAGCGTAGCGGTGACGCGCGAAGCCGAGGCGCGTCGGTCTCGGGAAGCGTCGGGGCCCGCGGCGTCCGGCGAGGCGTGGGGAGACGCGGCGTCCGGGGACGCGTGGGGAGGCGCCGCGTCCGGCGAGGCGTGGGGAGGCGCGGCACCGTCGGGCGTGGCGGCGTGAGGAGGGGCGCGCCGCGGGCGGCTCGCGGCCTCGTCGAGGCGGCGGAGGACGCTCGCGGAGCGCGTCTCCGCGTCGTCGCGCGCGTCGTCGCGCGAGGCTCCCACGCCGATGACGGACAGCCAGCTCCGCTCGGGGGCGCGGCCCGTCGCGAGGATCCATCGGTGGAGCGCGAAGGCCATGTCCGGCATCGCCGTCGACGGTCTCGCCTCGCCGGGGAGGGCCTCGAGCGCCTGCCCGCACTCGTAGCCGACGTACCCGACGAGCCCGCCGCGGAACGGGAAGGGGTAGCGCGCGTCGAAGGCGGTCGCGGGCAGCGCGTTCTCCGCAAGGAAGTCCGCGAGCGCGGCGAACGGATCGACGGCGGCGAGCGTCTCGCGGGCGCTGTGCTCGTCGCGGGCGCTGCGCTCGTCGCGGGCGCGCTCGACGTCGACGGTCGCGAGGCGGCGGCCGAGCGCGTCGCGGCCGGGGATCCGTCGCGCGCGGAAGATCGCGCTCGGGGCGGCGCCGAAATAGGCGACGCGATCGAGCCGCGCGCTCGCCGCCGCGCCACCTCCGGCGAGCACGAACGACGACGCCGCTCGCTCGGGGAACGCCGCGCGGAACGCCTCGGGGGTGACGACGCGGTCGAGCTCGTGGACGAGGTGGAACGCCTCGCGTGCAGCCGTTCGGGGGCGGCTCATCGGCCGAGCTCGGCGCGGATCAGCGCGACGAGCGCGTCGCGGAGGGCGCGGGTGCGGTCGAAGCGACCCTGACCGACGGGCTTCGCGTCGACGCTGGCGATCGGCAGGCACTCGACGCGCGTGCTCGTGAAGAACGCCTCGTCGGCGTCGTCGAGGACGGACGGCGCGAGGCGCTCCGCGCTCACGCGGCGAAAGAGGCGTGGTGCGAGCTCGAGGACGGCCTCGCGCGTGACGCCGGCGCGGCAGCCGCTCTCGAGCGACGGCGTCAGGAGCGTGTCTCCGCGCACGACGAACAGGTTCGACATCGTGCCGGAGGCGAGCGCGCCGTCGACCGCGAGCTGGATCCCCTCGGCGGCGCCCCTGCGCTCGACCTCGCGGCGCGCGAGGACCTGCGGCCCGTAGCTCGTCGACTTGACGGATCCGTCGAGGCACGCCGGCGGGATCCGGCGGGGCGCTACCGTGATCGCGGCGACGCCGCGGGCGAACGCGTCGGCGGAGGGGACGTCCATCGCGCGGGCGACGACGGAGAGCGTGGGCGTACCGTCCGGCGTGCCGCGCGTGAGCGTGACGCGCACGTACGCGTCGCTCGCGCCCGTCCGGCGCGCGGCGTCGTCAGCGAGCGCTGCGAGCTCTGCGACCGGGACGGGGATCGCGATGCCGAACAGCGCCGCGCCGCGCGCGAGCGCGGCGAGGTGGCGCCCGGCGCGGAAGCAGGCGCCGTGGTACCCGCGCAGGGTCGCGAAGACGCCGTCGCCGAGGAGGTAGCCGCGATCGAGGACGGAGACGACGGCGTCTGCCGGCGCGACGAAGCGTCCTCCCACGTGGATGACCGTGCTCAAGCGGAGCGGAGCATGGCAAGGCGCGGCTCGCGCTGCAAGGGCGGGAGCGACCGAAGCGCCGCGCTCGGGTAGTCTCTCGCCTGATGAACGACGTGGACGTGCTCGGCCTCTCCCGGCATCAGCGCTCGATCGCCGACCGGGTCATCGCCGAGGAGAGCACGCGGCGAGAGCACCTCGTCGCCTACCTCAGCGGAGCTCACGCGTACGGATTCCCCTCGCCCGACAGCGATCTCGACCTGAAGTCGATCCACGTGGCGCGAACCCGCGTGCTGGTCGGCTTCGACCCGCCGCAGCCGACGTTCGATCGCGCCGAGGTGATCGAGGGCGTGGAGATCGACTACACGTCGAACGAGGTCGCGCATGTCCTCAGCGGCATCCTGAACGGCAACGGCAACTTCCTCGAGCGCGTGCTCGGTCGCACCGTCCTCGGAGCCCTCCCGGAGCTGGCCGAGCTGCGCCCGCTCGTTCGAGCGGCGGTGTCTCGGCGCGTCTACCGGCACTACCGCGGCTTCGCGGCGAGCCAGCAGAAGCGCCTCGAGGAAGAGCCGACGGTCAAGCGGCTCCTCTACGTGCTCCGCACGGCGCTGACCGGGACGCACCTGCTCCGGACCGGCGAGCTCGAGACGGATCTCGTGGTGCTCGCCGACGCGTACGATCTGCGGGACGCGCGGGCGCTGGTGGCGGCGAAGCGCGACGGCGAGCGCACAGCGGCGGACCCCGCGATGCTCGCGTCGTGGCGCCCGCGGCTCGCTCACGTGCTCGCCACGCTCGACGCCGCCCGGGGACGAAGCGTCCTGCCGGAGGAGCCGCGCGGCGTGCCCGACCTCGAGGCCTGGCTGATCGAGCTGCGGAGGTCTCGGTTCTGATCGCGCGGCGCGCGTCGTCTCGACGGCGCGCGGGCGCGCGAGACGCTCGGTGTTCCCCCGGGACGCGCCCGCGCGGACCTACGCCCGCGGAGCGGTGGCGGCGTGCGCCATCGGGACGAAGCGCACGGCGCCGAGGTCCTGCTTGTAGAGGGCGTCGCCGTCCTTGCGCCAGCGCTCGAGTCGCTGGTCCTGTGCCTGCGAGCCGACGGGGACGATGAGCAGACCGCCAGAGACGAGCTGCTCGAGGAGCGCGGGCGGGAGCACCTCGGGGGCCGCGGTGACGACGACGCGGTCGTACGGCGCGGCGTCCGGCCAGCCCGCCCAGCCGTCGCCCGTGTGGACGTCGACGTTCTCGCAGCCGAGCGCGCGCAGGGTCTCCGCTGCGCGGCGCGCGAGGTCGGGCACGACCTCGACCGTGTGGACATGGCCTGCGAGCCGGCACAGCACCGCGGCCTGATACCCCGAGCCCGTGCCGATCTCGAGCACGCGCTCGTGACCCGAGAGCGCCAGCGCCTCGCTCATGATCCCGACGAGCGATGGTTGCGAGATGGTCGCCTCGTGACCGATGGAGAGCGGGTGGTCACCGTACGCGTGCTCGAGATCGTGGTCCGGCACGAAGAGATGTCGCGGCACTTCGCGCAGCGCCGTCAGCACGCGGTCGTCGCGCACCCCGAGCGCGACGACACGCTCGACGAGCTGCTCGCGCCGCGCCCTCGCCGGCGGCGGATCGTCGTGAGATCCAGGTTGTGTCGACGCATCGTTCGGCATGGGACCATGAAACCCGCAAGGCGCGCGCCACACCGGAGCCAGCGCGCGTCCGGCGCTGGTACTCGGCGCCGAAAGGGTACCATGCGCACCCGTCGATCGCCTGTCGACGGAGACACACGAGCGAACGGATCGCATCGGCCGCTCCACCCTCGAATCGTCGGGACCGCGGCAACGGGGGCGCTCGCGCCAAACGATGCGCGATCTGGGATCTCACGATCGACGAGCGATGCCGTCGAACGCAGTTCTCCAGGACACGAGGCGGTCACTCCTCGAGGTAGCTGCCCAGCTCCTTTGCGCTCGCCATCGTTCGGAGCTTCGCGAGCGCCGATTGTTCGATCTGACGGATGCGCTCGCGGGTCAGGTGAAGCAGCTTACCGACCTCCTCGAGCGTGTGCTCCCGCGCGTGGTCGAGACCGAACCGGAGGCGCAGGATCTGGCGCTCTCGGTCGTCGAGCCGCGCCAGGAGCTCGCCCATGTGATCGCCGAGCGCGTGGAGCGCGGCGGTCTGATCGGGCGGCGGCGAGCTCGACGGCACGAGGTCGACGAGGCGCGCGTCGCCGTCCTCGCCGACGGGGATGTCGAGGCTCGACGGCTGGGGGGGGAGCGTGAGGATGTTCTCGACGCGCTCCGGCGCGAGGCTCGCCAGCGCCGAGATCTCCTCGACGGTCGGCTCACGCTCGTGCTGCGCGACGAACGCCGCGCGGAGCTTGGCGATCCGGCGTCGATCGTCGGCCACGTGCACGGGGAGGCGCACCGTCCGATCGAGCAGCGCGCGCTGCAACGATTGCTTGATCCACCAGGCTGCGTACGTGCTGAAGCGGAACCCGCGCCGGTGGTCGAACTTGTCCGCGGCGCGGAGCAGGCCGAGGTTTCCTTCCTGCACGAGGTCGAGCAACGCGACGCCGCGGCCGAGGTACTTTCGCGCGAAGAGGACGACGAGCCGGAGGTTGCCGGTCACCAAGCGGCCCTTCGCCCGCTCGATCTCCACCTCGGCGCGCTCGATCGCCGCGATCGCTTCGAGGTCACGAGGATCGATCCCTTCGCCGTCGCCGGCCGTGGCGTCCCGCACGCTCGCGACGAGGGCCGCGAGCACTTCGTCGTCGAGTCGGACCTTCGCGACCTGAGAGGCGCCGGCCGCGCGGGCGGCGGCGTCCTCGGCGCCCGCGGCCGCGAGCGCGGTCCGGAGGAGCTCGGCCGTGGCCACGATGTCGAGGTCGGCCTGGTCCGGGTTCAGGATGAGGTCCCGGGTGCTGGCGCGCCCCGAGTCGAGGTCATCCGCGAGCGTCCCGAGCGCGCTCGCTCCCGCGGGGGAGGCGAAGAGCGCGTCGAAGATCGCGCGCTCCGAGGCAGCGATGCGCTCACCGATCTCGAGCTCTTGCGGGGCCGTGAGCACGGAGCTCGCGGCCATCTCCGCCAGGTAGAGGTCGTCGATCCCGGCGCCGTCGCGCGCCTGGCCGACCCGACGCGCCGGTCGGGGAGGCCGCTTTGGCGATTCGCGAACGACACGAGCGCGAGCGCGCGCGCCGCGCGCGGTACGCGCGGGCGTGCTACGAGACGGGGACTTGGACTGAGAGACACCTTCCATGTGCGCTTCCACCTCGAGCTCGCGCGGGCAAGAGGCGCGAGGAGGCTTACTGACAGTAAGCACGGACTGCGCCTTGTCTTGCTCCGCCGCAGGGGAATCGCGCAAGAGCTTGATCCGTGCCCCGCGCGCGTCGGTGCCGCGACGTCGCAGCGGGTCCGCGCTGCGCGGTAGGACGACGCGCGCGCACCGTGTCGGACGCGATCGTTCGCCTCGCCGGGGCGGATCACGATCGTCATGGTGGCGCTTCGCGCGCGGATCGGTGACGCTGGAGAGGTGAGCGACTCTCGTGAAGCGCGACCCGGTGCACCCACCGCCCCGCGCCCGGCCGCAGGGCCGAAGGGCCCCGCCGTGCCGCTGAATCGCCCTGTCGCCCCGCTGACCGGCGCGGCACAGTCTCCGCGTCCGCCGGCCGTGCAGAACGCGCGAACGCCTGCGCCCCCGCAGGTCGCGCCGCCCCAGGTCGCGGCGGCCCCGCAGGTCGCGCCGACACCGCCTGCGCCGCGCGCGACGCCGGCGTCACCGTCCCCCGCTCCCGTCGCGTCGAAGGCGTCGGAGCCGCCGGAGAGCGGCTGGGACGAGGTCGCCCAGGTCCCTAGCAGCGCGGTGATCCCCGCCGCAGAAGACGCGCGCGCCGCGGCCGAAGCGGCCGCCGCTCCGGTCGCCGCGGCGCCCGCCACGCCCGCGCGCGCGGGCACGCCGGCCGAGCCTCCTCCCGCCGCCCCCGCCTCACCGGCGACGCCTCCGCACACGGCCGCGCCGCCCGCCGAGATCGTCGCCGGACTCCCGCTCGAGGTGCAGGAGCAGCTCTTTGGCGTCCTTCGCGCCGCGCTCGACGCTTCGCTCCTGCCCTTGGTCGAGAAGCAGAAGGCGCTCGAGGCTCGACTCGAGTGGCTCAACCAGGCCGAGCAGCGCGCGGCGGCGGGCGTCACGGCCTCAACCGCGCCGGCGCCGCGCGCGCAGGCGGTCTCGCTGCCGTTCTCGCTCGACGTCAAGGCGAGCGAGCCGGCCGCCAGCGATCCGCCTCCGTCGAGCACCAAAGCGTCGCTCGTCCCGACGAGCTACGGCTTCGTCATCGCGCCCGAGGGACCGATCCGCCGCCCGTCGATCGAGCTCGCGCTCGAGAACGTCGGGCCCATCGACGTCCCCGACTTCGGTCGCGGCCGCCGGTCGGCCGGCAACGTCCTGGTCGCCCTCCTCGTCGCCGGCATGTTCGCCGCCGTGGCCGCCACGATCCTCAGCTACACGTGAGCCTCGCGGCTTGCCGCGAAGAAGCGCGTGGAGCGCGCACGGATTGTTCGTAGGATAGCGACAATCATGGATCTGAATCACGTCGCGGCGTTCGTTCGCGTCGTCCAGGACGGCAGCTTCACCGCCGCGGCGCGCGCGCTCGGGCTCCCGAAGTCTTCGGTGAGCCGGAGCGTCGCTCAGCTCGAGCAGGATCTCGGCGTGCGCCTCCTCCACCGGACGACGCGCAAGCTCCACCTCACCGACGCCGGCACGTCGTTCCACGCGCGCGTCTCGCGAGCGCTCACCGACATCGACGAGGCCACCAGCGCCGCGTCCGATCTCCAGCGCGAGCTGCGCGGCTCCGTCCGCGTGAGCGCTCCGCTCGACCTCGGCGTGTTCGCCGTGGCGCCGATCGTCGC
>JAHBWA010000243.1 GCA_019637195.1 Labilithrix sp.
GCGATGTTGAAGATGCCGAGCGAAAAACCGAGGACGGGCGTGTACGCGTTGAACGCGCGGAGCACCGCCCCGAGCGCCCCGCCGTAGATCGCCTCGCTCCACACCACCGCGGGGAAGCCGATCTTCTTGCCGAGCGCGAAGTGCAGCGCGACCGCGAGGAGGCCGGCGGTCGTCGGCGCGACGAAGGCCCGGCGGAGCGCCTCCGGCGACGTCTTCTTCCAGCCGAAGAGCGTACCGACGCCCATCAGGAAGAACACGGTCAGCCCGAGCGGCTGCATCCATGCGTTGTAGTAGGGCGGTCCGACCGTGACCTTCTCGTCCCAGAGCGCCTCGCTGACCATCGGGAATGTGGTCGCGACGAGCACGAACAGCATGATCCCGAGCAGCCCGTAGTTGTTCAGGAGGAAGGTGAACTCGCGCGAGAGGATCGACTCCATGCGCGGGCGGCTCTGGGCGATCTTGAGGCCGCGCGTCATGCGCCGGTAGACGAGCTCGATCGCCGCGTAGACCGCGACGCCCACGACTACCGAGAAGACGGCGACGCGCACCGCGCCGCTCATCGTCCCGATCTTGCCGGAGAGCACCCAGGCGCCCGGCGCGAGCGCCGCGAGGACCACCCAGCCCGAGGCGATCGCCGCGCCGCGAAGCACGTTGATCGGGGTCTCGGCGAAGGCGGCGAACGGCCTCCGCACGACGGTGAACGCGGCGCCCGCGGCGACGAGGCCGAGGCCCCCCGCGACGGCGTTCATCGCGCCGCCGAGCTCCTTCTGGAAGCCCACGACCACGATCACGAAGAGCAGGCCGCCGGTCCCGAGGCCGACCAGCGCGGAGAGCCCGAGCGCGACGGCGCCCCTCGCCGACGCGAGGCGGTCCTTGTTGGCGACGGCCGGGTCGACCGAGCGGAGCTCCGGCCAGCGGTAGAGGATGAGCGTCGCGGAGAACGCGGCGACGAGCGCGAGGAACCAGAGGAAATACTCGCCGATCGACGACTGCGCGAACGAGTGCACGCTCGCGATCGCCCCGGAGCGCGTGAGGAACGTGCCGAAGATCGTCATGAAGAACGTCAGGCAGATGAGAAAGACGTTCCAGACCTTCAGCATCCCGCGGCGCTCCTGGATCATCACGGAGTGCACGAACGCGGCGAGCGAGAGCAGCGGCATGAACGCGGCGTTCTCGACCGGGTCCCACGCCCAGTAGCCGCCCCAGCCGAGCTCCTCGTACGCCCAGAGCATGCCGAGCGTGTTGCCGATCGCGAGGAAGAGCAGCGCGAAGAGGGTGAACTTGCGGCAGGCCTTGATCCAGCCGGCGTCGAGGCGCCCCGTACAGAGCGCGGCGATCGCGAAGGCGAACGGTATCGCGCACCCGACGAAGCCTACGTAGAGGCTCGGCGGGTGGATGATCATGTAGAAGTTCTGGAGGAGTGGGTTCAGCCCCTCGCCGTCGGTGCGCGCGCCGGAGACGCTCGTCGAGAACGGGTTGGCCGCGAAGGCCATCAGCACGCAGAAGAAGATGACGATCGCCATCAACGTCGCGATGACGTAGGGCTGCAAATCGAGGTGCTTCTTCCCCATGACCAAGACGCAGACGCCGATGTAGCCGCTCAGGAGGAAGAGCCACCACAAGAGCGAGCCGTCCTGCCCGCCCCAGAGGGCCGTCAGCAAGAAGACCGTCGGCATGCTGCGGTCGGAGTAGTGCGCGACGTAGCGCAGGCGGAAGTCGTGGCTGACGAAGGCGTACGCGAGGCAGAGGACGGCGACCGCGATCAGCGCGACCGTGCCGTACGCCCCGAGGCGCGCGGCGTGGAGCGTCTTGATGCGTCCGCTCGCGCCCGCCGACAGGGAGACCGCGAACGTGTAGCTCGCGACGACCATCACGGCGAGGAGCAGGGTGCTGCCGAAGAGCGGGAACGTGGACCACATCGAGGGGGCTCGCTTTCAGTGCGTCCGGTCGCGCCCCGAGGCGCGATTCCGGAATGAGTCCGTCATGAAAGACGGCGGCAATCCTAGCCGAGGTCGCTCCATGTGGGCCACCCACGCGGCGCGGCTCGCCACGCAATTCGCCGTCTCGCCTCAAGCCGTGGAAGCCAAGCTCGCGGTGCACCCGCACGCGCTCGATGGCGAGGGAATGAGCCCCGGGGCCCTCGCCAGGGTGCGAAGGGTCGGCGGCGCCGTTTTCTTCCTGGTGGCTGTGTTTTCTTCGAAGCGGCGGGGGCGTCGTGGCGCAGAGGCCTCTCCGCAGCGCGCCGCGCAAAGCTTGCGTGGCGGGCGGCGCGCGCCGCGGTCTTCACGGTCGCGCTCGCCGGGGCGACCTCCTCCTCGCGGTCGCTCTGCCTGCCCCGCGCCGGAGCGCTCAGCGCGAGGCGAGCGGCGCGAGCAGGCGGAGCCCCTCGGCGAAGCGCGCGGCGTCGCAGCTCGCCCACGAGAGGCGGAAGGACTCGGGCGCGCCGAAGAACGTGCCGGCGCCGACGAGGACACCGGCTTCTCTCGCGCGCGCCTCGATCGACGAGAGGAGATCGCCGCGGCCGGGGAGCGTGACGAGTCCGAAGAGCCCGTCCTCGGGCGCGCTCCAGCGAGCGCCCGGGAGCGACGCGACCCAGCGCTCGGCGATCTCGCGCTTGCCGGCGAGCAGCGCCTTCGCCCGAGAGGAGAGCGGGCCGACGGCGCCGAGGACGGCGCTCCCGTAGCTCGCGTGCGCGAGGGGCGCGTGCCCGAAGGTGGCGATCGCCGCGGCCTCCGCGCGCTCCACGATCTCCTCGGGGCCGAGCACCCAGCCGACGCGGTACATGCCGAGGCCGTAGCACTTGGTCAGGCTGGAGACCGCGACGACGTTGGGCGCGAGCTTGCGCGCGCTCGTGCGGAACACGCCGTCCTCCGGCAGCGCGTCGAACGGCGCGTAGACCTCGTCGACGAGCACGTGAGCGCCGCGCGCCTCGGCGACGCTCGCGAGCTCGCGGATCGCGTCGTCGCCCACGCGCACGCCGGTGGGGTTGTGCAGGCTCGTCACTACGATCGCGCGCGTGCGCGGGCCCATCGCCGCCGCGACGCGCTCCGGCGCCACGCGGTAGCCCTCGTCGGCGCGCCGCTCGAACGTGCGTACGGTGACGCCGAGCCCCTCGGCCGCGCGGGTGAGCGGCTCGTAGCCGGGCGTCTCCACGAGCAGCTCGTCGCCTGGCGAGAGCATCGCGGCGTAGGCGAGGAAGATCGCCTGCGAGGTCCCGAGCGCGGGCACGACCTCGGCGGGGGAGACGTCGTTGTAGCGGGCGATCGCGCTCCGGAGCGCCGCGAACGCGCCGGGATCGTCGACGTCGGGCGCGGGGAGGCCGAGCTCGGACCACGTCACGTAGGGGATGCCGCTCGTCGCCAGATCGTACGGGACCTTGCCGTAGAACTGCATCGCCCACGCGATGTAGCGGGTCCGAGCGAACATGGTCGTGGCTACTTCTTCTTCAGGGAGAAGGTCCCCTCGCGCACGATGGCGGCGTTCGTGTCGGCGAGCGACAGCCGGCCCTCGACGGCGTCCGCCGAGCGCGTGGCGATGAACGTCCCGGTGAGCCCGTCGTCCTTCGGCTCCTTGCGGCGGATGACGCCGCGGAGCTCGCCCTCGATCACGCTGCCGTCGACGAGGCCCGGCGCGGCCGGCCCGGTGTCCACCGTGCCGGTGATCTTGCCGTCGGCGGCGACCTCGAGCGTGAGCGTGCCTTCCCCGACGTGCTTCTCGGGGTCGTCCTTCACCTGCTTGACGTTGCCGTAGTCCTTGGTCTCCGGGATGTACATCAGGCCGGGCGCGATCTTGTAGCTCCCGCCGAACGAGGCGCCTTGACCGGCCGGCTTCGCGTTCGCGTCGGGGGGCGCTTCGGCGTCGGGGCTCGCGGGCTGGGCCGCGCTGACGGTCGCCGAGGGCGCGGCCTTGCCGGCGTCGCTCTCCGACTTCGGGCACCCGGCGAGCGCGCCCGCCAAGAGGATCACGACCGCTCCTGCGATGTTCCCCCGGTTTCGGTCCGTACGCGCGCCGCTCACGATGTGCCTCACTTTCCTCCGGGGCGTCCGAGGATGCGGACGCCGTACTCTCCGTCGACCTGCACGAGCTCGCCCCGCGCGACCTCGACCCCGCCGACGCGCAGGATCGCCGGATCGCCCAGCTTGCGACCGAGCGTCACGACGTCGCCCGGCGCGAGCGCGGCCCAGTCGCGGGCCTTCATCTCGAGCGCGCCGAGCTCGACCCGGACGACGACGGGCGCGTCCTCGATCACTTCGAGCGTCGGGTTCGGCTCTCCGGTCATGGTCTCTCCGCTCGGCGCGTGTGGGGCGAGGTCCCACGGGTGGTGCTCGAGGCGGTCCGACCGTAGCACGAGGCGCGATCCGTCGCCGAGCTCGCCGGCGATCCCGCGCTCGGCGCCGGCCGCGACGAGCGCGACCGGACCGAGCAGCGCGCCGCTCGCGGCGTCGAGCGGGAAGCCCGGGACGAGGAACGCGTCGCCCGCGCGGAGCGCCGCCAGCGTCGTCCGCCCCGCGAGGCAGGTGACGGCCACCAGCGGCAGGGCGATCGGCGCGGCGCCCATCGCGACGAGCGCGTCGTGCAGGGCCGGCGCGCGCGGAGACGGCGCGGGCAGCTCGCCGATCGGGAGGCTGACGCGCGCGTCGAAGGCGTCGGCTCCGACGACGACGGTGAGCCAGGCCGTGGCGACGCGGCCGTGGATCGCGGCGAGATCGCGCGCGAGCGCGTGCGCCGGTCCGGCCGCGACGACGCGGAGCGGGACGCTCGCGTGCGCGCGCCGCAGCGCTGCGTGGAGGACCGCGGCGAGCGCGCCGGCGACCTCGGGGCTCGGCGACCGCGACGCGTCGGTGACCTTCGGGGCGCGCTGGCGGAGCGCGCGCGCGACCAGGTTCGCCGCGAGGGCCGGCTCGACGTCGACGAGCGCGGCGCGGTGGAGGCCCGGCTCGTCCGCAGGAGAGAACGCGACGCCCACGCCGTCGGCGGGGATCCGCGCAGCGTCGAGCGGGCGCGCGCGGCGGAGCGCGATCGTCACCTTCTCGCCCGTGAGCTCGGCGAGCGCTTCGGCGACGGCCTCGCTCCGGACGAAGCTCGCCGCGGCCTCGCGCAGCCGCTCGGCCGTGCGGAGCTCCTCGCGCGAGATCGCCGGGAGCGCCGCGAACGGGAAGGGCTGCGGAGCGCTCACGGCTTCCGGAGAGAGAGGGTCCAGTGACGATCGCTCGTCGGCGCGACGGCGCAGCCCGAGAGCCCCGCGTCGTTCGCCATCGCCGTGATCTCCTCGACGGTGAGCGCGGCCCGCAGCGACGCGCGGAAGAGATCCCGCTGGCGCTCGAACGACGCGCGGGCGGCGGGCTCGGGGGGAGCCTCCCCGGCGTAGAGCGTGACGAGGCGGTCGACCTCCGCCTCGCTCGCGGGGCGCGCGAGGTCGCGGACGAAGACGAGGCCGCCGGGCGCGGTCACGCGGGCCATCTCGGCGAGCGCCGCGCGCGGATCGGGGATGTGATGGATGATCGAGTTCGACACCGTGGTCGCGAAGGCGCCGTCTTCGTACGGCATCTTCTTGGCGTCGACCTTCGCGAGCGTCACGCGCCCGGCGAAACCCGCGCGCGCCACGTTCTCTCCCGCGAGCGCGAGCATGTGCTCCGCGAGATCGATCGCGACGACGCGGAGGTTCGCGTCGGCTCTGCAGAGCTCGATCGGGATCCGCGCCGTGCCCGTGCCGACGTCGAGCACCGTCGCGCCGAGGTCGCCCTGGGCGCGGAGATCGGCGCAGAAGCGCTCGTTGACGAGCGCGTGGTCCATGGCGTCGTAGTCACGCGCCTCGTCGGCGGTGTCCATCACCTCGGGCTCGAGGACCCTCCCCAGCGTCGACGTCATCGGTCAGCACGCTGCCAACTTGCCCGGCTCTAGGCAAGAGAAACCCCGGAGCTTCGCGGAGGCGCGAGGGCCGCCCGGGGGGGCTCCGGTGCCCGGCAGCGGACGCGGCCTTTGCCCGCGTCCGGCTCGGCTTCTGATACGCTCGCCGCGATGGCGATCGCACGCGCTGCTCGCTCGAGGCTCTTCTCCGTGCTCCTCGCGGTCGTCGCGCCGGCGTTCGCGCTCGCGCCGCTCGTCGCGTCCGGCGAGCCGAAGCCGGCTGCCAAGCGGCCGAAGCCGGCCGACAGCGCCGAGCGCTACGATCCCGACAACATCACCGCGATCAGCGAGTACATGGAGACGCTCGCGAAGGGCAACGCGCGCTTCGTCGCCAAGGAGCACACGGCGGCGATCGACACGTACAAGCGCGCGATCCAGCTGAGCCCGCGGAACCCCCTCGGCTACCTCCTCTTGACCGAGGCCTACCTCGCGACCGGCAACCTCGGCGAGGCGGACGCCGCGATCCAGCAGGCCTACGAGGCGGACGCGAAGAACGCGACGCTCCGCTCGCACGTCCTCTTCCTCCGCGCGGACGTCTTCGAGCGCGAGAAGAAGTGGGACCAGGCCAAGCTCGCGTGGCAGGCATACACGGAGCACGCCGCCAAGCTCGGACCCGACGCCGGCGCCTACCCGCAGAGCGGCGCCGAGCGCCTCAAGGCCATCCAGAAGGTGATGGACCTCGAGAAGGCGTACGTCGTCGTGCGTGAGCGCATCGCGGCCGAGAAGGCCGACGCCGGCAAGAAGAAGTAGCGCGATCGCTCCGCGGCGGAAGGGGTGCGGGGCGAGTCGCCCGCGCGCCGCGGTGCTCGTGAGCGCCGTGGCGAGCGCGTCTGCCGGCTACCAGGGGCCGCCGGCGGTCATTCGCCGAGCGCGATCTCGCGGGCGAGCAGCTCGTCGGCCGACTGGGTGAACTGGACGAAGCGGGCGTAGTCCGCGCCCGGCTGTACGCGGCCGGCGGGGATGTCGACGACGCGCACGAGCTTCAGCGCGTTGCCCTCGACGGTGTCCTTCACGACGACCGAGCGATCTCCGTCGCGGAGCGCGCCCCCGGGGAGCGACCCGGGGAGGCGCATCGTCGCCGGCGTGACGATCTCGAAGTCGACCTCGACGTGCGACGAGCTCCCGAGCAAGAGCGGCGTCTGCCGCTGAGGGAGCGACGCGATCTGCGCGATGTCGACCGCGAAGAGCTGCTTGAGCAGGAGCTTGCCGCCGCTGGCCCTGCGCGCGAGCTGCGGCACGTCGGCCTTCATCTTGAGGACGAGCGGCGCCGCGAGGTCGTCCTTGTTCTCCATCCGGAGCTCCTTGAGGCGCGCGCCCGGGAGGTTGTTGCCGAGCAGGCGCGTCTCGACGAACTCGCTCCGCTTGCCCTCGGCGACCCGGTCGAACACGGCGCGGAGACCGATGCCCATGCGCCCCACGTACGACTGCGTGATCTCGACCGACGCCGAGCCGTCCTCCTTCAGGAACGCGCGCCCCGCGATGAGCACGCCGTCGGCCGCGCCGAGCCTGGGCGTCGTCGCGCGCGGCGTCCCGGGCACGAGCCGGATCGCCGGCTGGCCGCGGAGCTCGGCGGGGACGTAGCCGAACGGCGCGAACTTGTCGCGGAGGGTGAGCCAGCGCCCGTCGCCGCCGGTCTCGATCCGCGCGACGACGTTGTCGTAGGTCTCGACCTCGCTCATCTTGCCGGCGGGCGGCATCGCGATGCGGCTCTTCACGAGCGCGAGCTCGGCTTTGATGCCGAGCAGGCGGGTCAGGTAGAAGAACGCCGCCTGGCGCGAGCCGGCGCGGCCGGTGATGACGCGCCGCCCGTCGTTCTCCTGGGCGTCCTGGACGGTCTCGCCGACGAACGCGTAGATCGCGCGGGCGCGGTCGTCCTTCTTGGTCTCCGGGATGTCCTTGACGATCGCCTGCGCGACCTTGACGAGGCGCGGATCGAGCGGCGTCTCCTCGCTCGCCGCGTCGACGTAGCGGAGGAGCGTGTCCGCGAGGTCGATGCCCCAGCCGACGCGGACGCTCGGGAGGAACTCGCGCGGGTTCGGCGCGTCGGGCTCCTCGGGCGCCGGCGGGCTCTCGTCGACGCGCCATCGGCGCTCGAGGAAAGGCCCGCGCTCGGCGGTCTTGGGCTGCGGGACCTGGCCGACGGTCTCGATCTCGACCGGGCGATCCTTCGGCGCCATCACGACGAACTCGCTCCGCCAGTAGCCCTTGTCGGCCTCGCGGAAGAACCAGTGCGGTCCGCGGTAGCGCCTGCCCTTCGCGCCGTCGCTGGCGAACGCGGTGATGTGCTCCATCTCGACGTAGTCGCCCACCTCGAGGTGCGGCATCGTCAAGGTCGGCTTGCCGGCGACGGGCTCTGGCTCGAGGATCGACCCGTCGGGCTTGATGACGCGGAGGCGCAGGACGAGGCCGTCCGGCGGCTTCTGCTCGGACTCCCTGTCGACCGCCTCCTGCGACTGCATGCGGACGATCTCGTGCTCGAGCATCTCGCTCGAGCCGTCGGAGTGCACCCAGACCGCGGCGTAGTCGAGGACGCGCGCCGCGTTGCCGTCCATGTGCTTGCCGGACTTCTCCCAGGCCTCGAACTCGCGGATGACCTTGCGACCGTCCTGGCGGTACGGCTCGAGCAGGCTCGCGCCCTCGAGGATCTCGACGGCTTCGCGGATCTCGATGCCCTTCGAGCCGGCCTGGAGCGCCTCGGCGAGCGCCCGGCGCAGCGCGGAGGTGTCGCCGCGCGCGTAGGCGTGGTCGGCCAGGCGGAAGCGCGCCTGCACGTCGGCGGGGTTCTTCGCGAGCGCCTTCTCGAGCTGGGCGGCGGCGGCGCTCGGATCGCCCGAGCGCATCAGGACGTCGGCGATCCGGCCGGCGATCTCCTTGCGGTCCGGCCTGCGCTTCTCGAGCCGGCGGAGCTCGGCGATCGCCTCCTTCCAGTCGCGCCGCGCGAGCGCGCGATCGAGGTCGACCTCGGCGTCCGGATCGAGCGTCCGGATCCGCGCGGCGACCTCGTCGGCCTCGGCGAGCGCGCCGTCGTCCTCCAGCGCCGTGAGGTACAGGCCGAGCGCCTCGCGGTCGTCCGGGAAGCGCGCGGACAGGTCCTTCACCGCGCGCATCCGCTCCGCGCGCCACCCGAGGCGGCCGTAGACGCGCGCGAGCTGCTCGGTGATCTGCGGGACGTTGGGCAAGTCGGCCGCGAGCTTGCGCAGCGGCTCGACGGCCTCGACGAGGCCGCGCTGGTCGGCGTCGTCGAGCAGGATCCACGCGCGCGCGTACCAGAGCCCCGGATCGGCCGTGAGGGCGCGCGTGTAGAGCTCCTTCTCGCTGATCCGGCGGACCTGCTCGGTGAAGGCGACGTCGCCGCGCGCGTACTGCGCGGCGAAGAGGAGCGCGCCCGGGGCGGCGTCCTTCGGAGTGGCGAGCGGCTCCATCAGCGTCGAGGCGACGTCCGACAGGCCGTCGATCCACGCCGCGTGCGCGGCGAGCGCGAGGTAGAGCGGCGGGAGGCCGGGATCGCGGCCGGCGGCGACGTCGGCGACGATCGCCGAGATGGGGTTCGGATCGGGGAGGGTGATCGGCCGGGCGAGCCCGTACGGCTTGCTCGCGTTCGTGTCGGTGGGGAGGTCGGCGGCGGTGCCGTCCAGGTTCATCAGGCGCACGGAGGCCGCGTCGTTCATCACGCGCGCGACGACGCGGTGGCGGCCCTTCGGCGCGCGGATCGCGCCGCCGAAGCGCTGCCACACGCCCCACTGGCGGAGATCGCGATCGACCACCGGCACGTCGTCGACCCACACCGCGACGGCGCCCTGCACCGCCACGAGGACGTCGCGATCGGCGGGCGCGTCGAAGAAGGTCTCGACATAGAAGATGCCGTCGTCGGTCTTCTCCTTGCTCGCCGTGAGGCAGCGGTGCCGCTCCGTCTCGAGGACGTGAGGCACGCTCCCGCGCGAGGGCTCCTCGGGCCACGACGGCGGCCAGGGCGCGCGCTCGGCGGCGAAGGCGCGCCGGCGATCGGGGGCGGTGCCCCGACCGAAGGGGCCGGCGATGCGGAGGTCGCGCGCGCAGCCCATCCGGCTCGTCACGAGGGCGTCGTACTTGTCGCCGGTGACCTCGGCGCGATCGAGCGCCTCGGCCGACGCCCACTCGTGGAGCTCGGCGAGCGCGCGCCAGCCGACCCGGCCAGGCGCGGCGATGACCGACTCGAGCGCGGCGGCGTTCTCCTTCCAGAGGTTCGAGACGCTCCCGCGCAGGCCGACGAGGTGGTGCGTCGCCAGCCACGCCGCGAGCGGCGCCGCGTCGTCTTCGCTCTTCTTCGCGTGGACGAGGGCGGCGACGTACCCGCGCGCCGCCCGCCTCGGATCGCCGTGCGACTCGTCGTAGAGCGCGCCGCCGAGCGCCGCGTACAGGGCGTCGCCGGAGGTCTTCTTCGCGAGCAGGCGGTTTCGCGCCTCGTCGGCGCCCTTCGCCGTCCCGCCGGGGGCGAACATCTCGTCGAGGAGCCACCGTCCGACGACCTCGCCGTCGCTCGAGGAGCGGCCCTGGCTGCGCAGCTTCGCGAGCGCGATGGGGGTCTTGGCCTCCGGGGCGCCGCCGCACGCGCCGAGCGCGGTCGACAAGGCGAGCGCGGCCAGCGCCGCGCCGAAGAGAGAGCG
>JAHBWA010000244.1 GCA_019637195.1 Labilithrix sp.
GGCGAAGACCAACAAGTGCCACCGGTCGTGCGCCACCGGCGCGACCCAGCCCGACCGCCTGAAGAACTGCCGGAACAAGAATCCGCTGTGCATCAAGTGCGACAAGGACGAAAAGAAGGTCTGCGCCGAGGCGCAAGACCAGTGCAGGTGAGGAGGATCCCGATGAGAGAGAGAGGTCCGCGCGGTCTCGGTCTCGCGCTCGCCGCGATGGTGCTCGCCGCGTCGTTCGTCGGGTGTCCGCTGTTGAAGAAGAAGGGCGCCGCCGAGGCCGGCGCCGACGACGAGGATCCGAGCGCCACGCTCGCCGACGCCGAGACGGTCGCCGCGACCGGGGTCGGCGCGAAGAACGAGGCGAACGTGCTCCGCTACGCCAACGAGACGCCGCTCCCGAACGAGCCGGCGGTCATCGGTGACAGCGGCGCGAAGGCGCGAAACTTCCCTGGCAACGGCCCCGAGGTCGCGACGCTCCCCAAGGGGACCGCCGTGGTGAAGGTCGCGCAGTACTTCAGCACCGGCGTCCTCATCATGTTCGACGATCCGTCGGGCGACGGCTCGAAGCTCCTCGGATGGGTGACGCCCAAGGTGTTCGACGCGACCGCGGTCGCGCCGGAGCCAACGGTCAAGCCGATCGTCCCCGTGCCGATCGTCCGCGTCGACGCCGGGAGCAACGCGGCCGTGAAGGACGCCGGCGCCCCGATCGCGGACGCCGGCGCGCCGGCCAAGGACGCGGGCAGCAGCGTCGCGGTCAAGGACGCCGGCGCGGCTCCGGCCGTCGTCGACGCCGGCGCGAAGAGCAACGCGATCCCGCAGCCGCCGAAGAGCGCGGTCGCGGTGGCGCCGACCGACGGCAAATGCCCCGACGGCTGGGCCATCTCCGAGGGCATGTGCCGCCGCAAGTGCGCCGCGGACGCCGAGTGTCCGCGGAACACGAAGTGCGCGAGCAAGCAGGGCGTGAAGGTCTGTACTTCGGACCACTGAGCCCACCTGAGCGCACGAACGTCGACGACGTGCACGCGCTCCCCACGACCGCGCGGAGCTCTCCACCCTCGGCGACAGACACCGCCAAAGGCGGCGAGAGTGTTCGGGAAAATTCGCTATCATTATCGAGATTGTGGGCAAAAAAGGGATCGTCGCCGGTCCATCTTTCAGTTAGAAAATTGCATGAAGCGTCGTTCGAACGAAGGGTCGGTTGAAGTGACTCTCGAGCTCGATCGTCGAATCCACGCGCGCGCGACCTCATCCACGCGCCTGCCTTAACTTCCTCTTCCGCGGACCGTTGTCGTCGTTTCGAACCGCGTGCGCGCGGCTCGGGAGGTCTCGGGCGTGCAGCCAAGTTCCGTCCTAAGGCGTGCGGTGCGGGTGGCGATGATCGTCGCCACGCTGACCGTGACAGGTCACTCGGTCGCGCAGGACCGCGAGCTCGCGGAGTCGCCGGACTTCCGCGTCCGCGTGCAGGCGGCGCTCCGGCTCGGGCGCTCCGGCGCGGCCTCGCGCGCCGACCTCGAGGGCGGCCTCCGCGACGCGCACCCCGCCGTTCGCGTGGCCTGCGCGGCTGGGCTCGGCAACATCGGCGATCCGTCGTCGATCCCCGCGCTCGAGCGCGCGATGAAGGGCGAGTCCTACGCGACGGTGAAGACCGCCATGAAGGACACCGTCGCGAAGATCCGCGGGAGCGCCGCCGTCAAGAGCGACGCGCCGGCCACGCCGACCTCGCTCGCCGGCGCGCGCTACGTGGTGCAGCTCGGCGCGATGAAGAACCTCTCCGGCGTCCGCGCCGACGACCTCGACGGCGTCATGCGCCAGGCGGCCCGCGCCAAGGCCGGGACGATCAAGGGCGCGGTGATCGTCGACGGCTCCGATCCCTCCGTCATGAAGAAGGCGGCCGAGAAGCGCATCCCCGTGCTCCAGGTCGACGGCAACCTGACGCGGCTCACCCAGGTGACCGGCACCGACGGCGCCACGGTCATCAGCGCGAAGGTCGACATGTCCATCCGCAAGATGCCCGGTCAGACGCTCAAAGGCACGGTCAGCGGCAACGCGTCCGGGAGCCACGGCGCGCGCGCCTCGTCGCAGGGGCTCGTCGACCTCCAGAACCGCGTCGTCGGCGGGGCGGTCGAGAGCGCGATGGGATCGATGGGCGCCGAGCTCGCCGCGCTGTCCAAGTAGCCCGGGGTGCCCCCTCGCCGCGGGCGCTGGTCGATCGGCTCGCGCCGAAGTGGTAAGTAGCGGGCCCAGCCATGAGCTCGAAGACTGCTTCGGAAGTGCGCGCGTCGTTCCTCGACTTCTTCAAGGGCAAGGGCCACGAGGTCTGCCCCTCGGCGCCGCTCATCCCCCAGAACGATCCCACCCTGATGTTCGTGAACGCGGGCATGGCCCCGTTCAAGGACGTCTTCACCGGCAAGGACCGCCGGCCGTTCACGCGCGCGACCTCGAGCCAGAAGTGCATCCGCATCTCGGGCAAGCACAACGACCTCGAGAACGTCGGCGTCACCGCGCGCCACCACACGTTCTTCGAGATGCTCGGCAACTTCTCCTTCGGCGACTACTTCAAGGAGGACGCCATCGCGTGGGCCTGGGAGCTCATCACGGGCGTCTGGGAGATCCCGAAGGAGAAGCTCGTCGTCACGGTGTTCGGCGGCGCCGACGGCGTCCCCGCCGACGACGAGGCGCGCACGATCTGGCGCAAGGTGACGGGCTTCGGGGACGACCGCATCCTCGGCATCCCGAACATCCCCGGCGACAACTTCTGGCAGATGGGCGACACCGGACCGTGCGGTCCGTGCACCGAGCTCCACTTCTTCACCGGTGACGGCGAGGCTCCCGTCGGGACCTTCGGCGAGGAGCCCACGCCCGACGGCAAGGGCTGGATGGAGATCTGGAACCTCGTCTTCATGCAGTTCGAGCGGTCCGGCTCCGACGCCGCCGGCTACACGCTCGCGCCGCTCCCGAAGCCGTGCGTCGACACGGGCGCCGGGCTCGAGCGCGTCGCGAGCGTGCTCCAGGGAAAGACGAGCAACTACGAGACCGATCTCCTCCGCGCGCTCGTCGAGAGGGCCGCGGAGATCGCGGGCAAGCCGTACCGCGCCTCGCAGGAGAAGGACGACGTCTCGATGCGCGTCATCGCCGACCACGCGCGCCTCACGGCGTTCTTGATCGCCGAGGGCGTCTCGCCCGACCGCGCCGGCCGGCCGTACGTGCTCCGCCGCGTCATGCGCCGGGCGATCCGCCACGGTCACCGCCTCGGCATCGCGAAGCCGTTCCTCCACGACGTCGCGCTCGAGGTCGTGAACCTGATGGGCGACCAGTACCCCGAGCTCCGCGAGCGCAAGGCGCTGATCGCCGATCTGGCGCACCAGGAAGAGGTGCGCTTCCGCGAGACCATCGATCGCGGCCTCAAGATCCTCGACGACGAGGTCGGCAAGCTGAAGGCGTCGGGGCAGACCACGCTCGCCGGCAAGCTCGTGTTCGATCTCGAGGCGACGTACGGCTTCCCGAACGACCTCACCGACGTCATCGCGCGCGAGCGCGAGGTGCACATCGACTACGCCGGGTACAAGGACGAGCTCGAGAAGCACAAGAAGCTCAGCGAGGGCTCGAAGCTCGGCGACGAGGCGGTGGGCGACGTCTGGCGCCACGCCCAGACGGCCCTCCGTGACGCCCACGGCGGCGACGATCGCGCCGCGGTGAAGTTCACCGGCTACGAGAAGGAGGCCGGGGAGGGGAAGGTCCTCTTCCTCGCGCACGGCAAGGAGCGCCCGGACGCGGCCACCAAGCGCGCGGAGCAGGGCGACAAGGTCGCGATCGTCACCGACGCGACGCCGTTCTACGGCGAGGCCGGCGGGCAGGTCGGCGACCGCGGCGAGATCCGCACGAAGGGCGGCGGCCGCGTGAAGGTCGAGGACACGCAGAAGCCGCTCGCCGGCCTGGTGGTGCACGTCGGCGAGGTCGTCTCCGGCGCGATCGCCGAGGGCGACGTCGTCGAGCTCGAGGTCGACCACGCCCTCCGGACCGCGACGCGGCGCAACCACTCGGCGACCCACTTGCTCCACTGGGCGCTCCGCGAAGTCGTCGGCGAGAGCGCGCAGCAGAAGGGCTCGCTCGTCGGCCCCGATCGGCTCCGCTTCGACTACTCCTCCGGCAAGCCGCTCACGCCCGAGGAGATCCGGCAGATCGAGGACCTCGTGAACGAGAAGATCCTCTCGGACGCGCCGGTCACGACCGAGGTGCTGCCGCAGGCCGAGGCCAAGAAGCGCGGCGCGATGGCGATCTTCGAGGAGAAGTACGGCGACGTCGTCCGCGTGCTCACGATGACGAAGGACTCCGTCGAGCTCTGCGGCGGCACGCACGCGCGCGCGCTCGGGGAGCTCGGGATGTTCAAGATCCTCTCGGACAGCGGCGTCGCGGCGGGCGTCCGGCGCATCGAGGCGGCGACGGGGATGAACGCGCTCGCGTACGTGCGCCAGATCGAGGGCACGATGAAGTCGGCGGCGCGCCTCGTGAAGGCCGCGCCGGCGGAGCTCGCCGACAAGATCGAGAAGCTCCTCGACGACGCGAAGAAGCTCGACAAGGAGCTCGCCGACGCCAAGCGCAAGCTCGCGATGGGCGGGGGCGGCGGCCCCGGCGCCTCGTCGGGCGGCGGCATCGACGCCTGGGCCGAGGCGGCGCGCGCGTTTCCGTTCGGCAAGGCGCTGGCGCTCAAGGTCGACGTCGCCGACGTCGGCATGCTGCGCGAGCTCGCCGAGAAGCTACGCGACAAGCTCGGCGACGCCGTCGTCCTGGTCGGCTCGGTCGCGGGCCCGAAGGCGATGCTGGTCCTCACGGTCTCGAAGTCGCTCACCGATCGCTACAAGGCGGGCGACCTGATCCGCCCGGTCGCGCAGGTGCTCGGCGGCTCGGGGGGCGGCCGGCCCGACATGGCGCAGGCCGGCGGCACCGAGGTCGGCAAGATCGACGAGGCGCTCGCGAAGCTCTACGCGCTGCTCGCGCCCGCGGACGCCGCGGCGGGAGAGGCCGCGGCCCCCCACTGACGGGGCGCCGGGCCGCGGGACCTCAGCGGCCGCGGGCCAGGGGACGCGGGCGCAAGAGGCGTCCGACCCTGCCGTGCCCGGTGCGGAGGTAGGGGACGAGCTCGGGCGCCACGGTGCGCTCCCTCGGGAGGAGCCGGCCGAGCGCCTCGCCGAGCACGCCGATCTGCTCGACGAGCCCGAGCTTCTCGTCCACCAGGATGACGCGCCGCCCCTCGATACGGCAGAGGCCGCCCTTGCCGGCCATCGCCAGCGCGAAGGGCTCGATCCGGACCTCGACGCCCGCCTCGGCGGCGAGCGCCTTCAGCCCCCCCAGGATCGCCGTCCAGGACGCCGCCGGCGGCGCTCGCCCTTCGCCACCGCCACCTTCCGGAACGTCTCCCGGCACGGGTCTCCTGACTCCCCGCGAACCCGCCGGGACGTCTCGAGCGTAGGAAAAACGGGCCGGCCTTTCTAGGGTTGCGCGGCGCGGAAGAATCGTGACACCCTTGGTTGAGACCTCCCGTGCCGTCTCGACGTCGAGCGCGTCGGGTCTGTGAAACGAATGACCGAGACGCAGCGCAGCACGCCGCCCCCGATCTCGCATGGGACGGTCATCAACGACCGCTACGAGATTCGCCAGAGCCTCGGTAAAGGGGGGATGGGTGAGGTGTTCCTCGCCTACGACCGCGCGACGCAGCAGCCCGTCGCGCTGAAGATCGTCCGCGAAGAGGCGCGCATGCCCGGCGACGACGAGGCGCTGCGGCAGGAGCTTATCCTCGCGCGCTCGGTGTCGAACCCGAACGTGTGCCGGGTGCACGACCTGTCCCCCTCGGCCTACGGGCCCATCCTCGTGATGGAGCACATCACCGGGCAGACGCTCCACACGCATATCCGTCGGAAGAAGGCCCAGGGCGGCTACACCTCCGACGAGTTCCGGCGCATCGCGTCGGACGTCTGCCAGGGCGTCGCGGCGATCCACGCGACGGGCCTCGTGCACGGCGACCTCAAGCCGGGCAACGTCATGGTCACGTCCAACCCGGACGGGTCGATCGGCAAGGCCATCGTCCTCGACTTCGGGTTCGCCAAGGAGCGCGCGCGCCTCTCGGCCCGGCGCCCGGGCGCGCCGCCCGACGGCGGCACCCCGAACTACATGGCGCCCGAGCGCATCCGCTCCGGCGGCGCCTCGATCGAAGACGATCTGTACGCGCTCGGCCTGACGCTCTGGGAGATGTGGACCTGCCGCGTCCCGGAGCCCGGCTACAAGCCGCGCGCGAAGCCGATGCGCCAGCAGATCATGTTCGACGTGCCGGCCGGGCTGAGCGTCGACGAGATCAAGCAGATCTTCCGCTGCCTCTCCGACGACGCCGCCCAGCGCTTGCCCGCGCGGCACCTGCGCTTCTTCAACCCGGTCCAGCTCACGACCAACCCCGTCCAGGTCGCGCGCGAGCGGCTCGACCCCGGACCGCCGCCGGGCCGGAGCGCGCAGTCGGCCTTCACGCCGGGGACCCAGGCGCTCCTCGCGACCTTCGCGACCAACGCGCCGGAGTTCGTCGGCGAGCTCATCGCGCTCGACCGTCCGGCGCTGTCGATCGGCCGGCGCGCCGACGTCGACATCGTCGTCCCCGAGGCCACCGTCAGCGGTCACCACGCCAACGCGAAGTGGCAGGCCGGATCGTGGCAGATCGAAGACCTCGGCTCGACGAACGGCACGTACGTCGAGCACACGTACGAGCGTAAGAAGGTCGTCAACCTGATGCACGGCGGCGAGTTCCAGCTCGGCGAGCTGCGCCTCAAGCTCGTCAGCTTCGGCCGCGAGAGCCCGCACCACAAGCGCGCGCGCCAGTACCTCGCGCGGCGCGACGGCCTGACGGGGCTCCAGCTCCGCGACAACTTCCTGAAGGGGCTCGACGAAGAGGCCGCCTACAGCGAGTGGATCGAGCAGCCGCTCAGCATCGCGCGCTACGAGATCCGCGGCCCGAACCGGCTCGTCTCCGACCGGCCGACGATCCTCGAGATGCTCGCCTTCCGCCGCGCGGCGACGCGCGTCATCGAGCTCACCGACATGCTCCTCCTGTCGCTCATCGCCGTCACGGCGGGGCGGACGGGCCCGCTCCGCTTCGCGGTCTGCATGACCGGCCCGGGACCGCAGGAGGCGCGCAACCTCGTCGAGCAGGTCGTCGGCCAGGTGCAGGGCATGTTGCCCGAGGGACTCGATCTCGTCGCGTCGATCGCGCGGTACGAGCCCGGCATGAACGTCCGCTCGCTCGTCGACCCGGCGTAAGCGGACCTGATCGCGTCCGACGCGTCGGGCCGAAGCGGAGCAGTCGCACGTGGCCGACCCCCCCTCGCCGAACCAGAGCCGCCCCGGCTTCGAGCGGGGCTCCTCGTCCGGGGACCTCGGCTACGGGCCGGCGTCGTCGCGCGCGTCGGTGCCGCCGAGCGAGCCGCGCTCGCCCCGGGCGAGCTTCGAGGCGCTCGACGCGCAGATCGACCGCCCGGCGCGGCTCCAGATGATCGTCGCGTTGATCCTCGGGCTCGTGCTCGTGGCGATACCGCTCTACTTGTGGCGGCGCCCGCGCGCCGAGTCGATCACCGTGAGCACGGGCGTGAGCGACGCGGGCGCGCTGCCCGCCGTGAACGCGGCGACGACGCCGGGCAGCGAAGAGCGACTGGTCGTGGGCGAGCCGAAGATCCTCTCGTGCCACGACCCGGGGCCGAAGAAGACTCCGGCGGAGCGGTGCGATCACGTCGCCGAGCTCGAGGCGGCGTTCGCGAAGGCGATCGAGGACGCGGCCTCGTGTGTCCCCAAGGACGCGGGCGGCGGCACGCTCATCTTCGTCGCCGACGCCAACTTCAAGAAGAAGAGCGTCGCGGTCTCCACGCCGAAGGAAGGCCGGACGCTGCGGAGCTCGAAGATCGCCGGCGCGTGCGAGCGCGCGGTGAAGGGCAAGCTCGGCGGTTTGCCGTACGAGTCGATGACGCACGAGCACGCGCGCTACCGCGTGTCGATCACCGCGACCTACCCCGGCGCGCCGAAGCCGTGAGCCTGCGGTCGAGCTAGGTTGTCTCGCGCTCTCCGGGAGAGCTAGGGCGTGTCCCTGAACGCCGGCTCTCCCTCTCGGCCGTGCCCGTGCCCGTGCCCGTGCCCGTGCCCGGCGGACGCAACGAGGCGCGGGAAGCGGCCGACATGGCGTCGATGCAGACGCTCGATCACGAACGACTCGATGTCTACCACCTCGCGATGGAGTTCCTTGTCTTCGCGAACAGCGTGATCGAGGGGCTACCGCGCGGGCGCAGCCACCTCGCCGACGAGTTCACGCGTGCGTCGATGTCCGTCGTGCTCAACATCGCGGAGGGTGCGGGCAAGGTCTCGAAGGGCGACAAGCGCCGCTACGACCTGACGGCACGAGGGTCGGCGACGGAGTCCGCAGCTCTGCTCGACGTGTGCCTGCGCCTGAAGCTGTTGGACGCCGCGCAGCACCAAGGCGGCAAGGAGAAGGTCGTACGCATCGTCGCCATGCTCATCCGTCTCGCCCAGGCCTGCGAAGAGTCGCGCACGGCGTCAGATGCGTAGCCAGAGCATGGCACAGCCGAGAGCGACGACCGCCGCGTAGTTGCGAAGCGTCTTCTCGTAGCGCGTCGCGAAGCGCCGCGCCTGCTTCAGCAGGTTGAACGTGCACTCGAGCTCCGAGCGGGCCTTGTACAGCTCCTTGTCGTAAGAGCGCGACGTCGCGCGGCTCCGATTCCAGGGGATCACCGGCGTGCACCCAGCCGCTTCGAGCGACGCTCGGAATGCGCTCGCATCGTAAGCCTTGTCCGCGATCAGACACCGCGACCGGGCACGCGAGGCCAGCTCCTTCGCCGGAACGATGTCGTTGCGCTGGCCCTCGGTGACCTCGAACGTCAGCGGGAGCCCAAGCGCATCGACGACGAGGTGCACCTTCGTGGAAGGACCTCCGCGCGAGCGCCCGATGCCGTTCGCTGCGCCCCCCCTTTTGCCCCGGCGGCGTGTTGGTGCGCCCGGCTTTTCGTGCTGTCCAGCGAGTGCCACTCATCATCCGGGTCGACGCGCAGCGCCTCGAATAGCTAGGGCCATCGACCGTTCCTCGACCCGCGGTCGAACCGGTTGAACACTGTCTTCCACGAGCCGAACTCCTCCGGGAGGTCGCGCCACGGCACACCCGTGCGCCGCCACCAGAGCACGGCTTCGATGAAGTTACGGTCGTCCCGCCCCCGTCGCCCCGTGCGCCGCTGCGAGTACAGCACACGCTCGACCCTCGACCACTGCTCATCGCGAAGCTGCCGGCGAACCATGTGCCTGATGGAGCACGCCGCGGATCCGATGGAAATGACGTGCAGTGACCACAGCAACTTCCGCTCGGACCCGCTCGGACCCGATCGGGCACGGGCACGGGCACGGGCACGGAGAGACCGAACCCGTTCAGGGACACGCCCTAGCTAGCTCAGGCGCCGAGCGCGTCGAGGCCCTTGCCGCCGATGGGCGTGAAGCGGGTGCCCTCGGGCGCGCTCGCCAGCAGCGGCATCGTCGCGTTGATGAGGTCGCGGACGCCCGGCATCGACAGCGACGCGCCGTGCGCGGTCTCGTCGCGCCAGATCTCGGTGACCCACACCGCCGAGGGCTCGGTCTCCGACGTGTTCACGACGTAGAGCAGGCACCCCGGCGCGGCCTTCATGAGGTCCGCCGCGCGAAGGAGGTTCGCGGCGAGGGCGTCGCGCTGGCCTTCCACCGCGGTCATCTTCCCGAAAAGGCCGAACAACATGGGCAGTCTCTAACGCTACCGTGGCGGGTTGTCGAGGCTCCGCGAGGGCAGGCGGCGACCCGAGGGGGGACCGGCGCGGCGCCGCGACCCGAGGGGATCTCGGCGCGGCGCGCGCGGCGCCGCGGACTTCGTGAGCGGTGGCTCTGGCGCCGAGGCATCGGGCCGACTACGTTCCCGGCCTCATGACGCGGAAGCGCCTCAACGTGCTCGACCCGGCCGTCCTCGCTGGCACTCGGAGGCCCGGTAGCGTCGAGCTCGAGGACGACCACTTCCGCGACCAGTGCGGCGTGTTCGCGGTGTACGGCCACAGCGAGGCCGCCAACATCGCGTACCTCGGCCTGCACGCGCTGCAGCATCGCGGGCAGGAGTCCGCCGGCATCGTCACGAGCGACGGCGAGCAGCTCTACGCGCACCGCGCGATGGGCCTCGTCCAGGACGCGTTCAGCGCGGAGCAGCTCCAGAAGCTCCCGGGCCGGAGCGCGATCGGGCACGTCCGGTACTCGACCGCCGGCGGCTCGCACCTCCGCAACGCCCAGCCGTTCGCGGTCGACTACGCGAAGGGCTCGCTCGCGGTCTGCCACAACGGCAACCTCACGAACGCCGACGACGTCCGCGCCGAGCTCGAGTCGCACGGCTCCATCTTCTCGTCGACTTCGGACACGGAGGTGCTCGTCCACCTCGTC
>JAHBWA010000245.1 GCA_019637195.1 Labilithrix sp.
CTGCGAGCGCGGTCGACGCCGTGCGCGAGGCCGCGCACGACGCGTCCGAGCCGCCGCGCACCTCCACGAAGCCGGCGGGCAAGATCACGCGCCCGCCGCGCCGCGAGCCGCCACGCGGCGCCGCGAGCGCGCGCGCCGTGCACGGCGGGATCTCGGGACCCGGCTTCTGAGCCCGCGCGGGCTCGCGCTCGCGGCGCGGTCCCCCGGCGCCGCGCTCGCCGATCAGAACACGAAGGCCGCGGTCGCCATCGCGCCACCCGGCACCGGGCTCGCGCTCGCGACGCCGCGTGGGCGATCCTTCGCGCTCGGCTCCACGTCGCGGAGGAGCAGGACCGCACCGACCACACCGGCGACGAGGCCCGCGCCGCCGAGCGCGAGCCCAAACGCTTGCCCAGGCTCGTCGTTTGCGCGGGTCGCGAGGAGCATCGCGCCGCCGCCGGCGACGAGCGCCACTCCCCCCGACACCATCAGCCATGGGAGGACGTTGTCTCTTTGCCCCGGGCGCGGCGAGGTCTGCAATCCTGACGGAGCTGGCGCGTGGCGGTCTTGCGCGCTGTCCTGCATGGCCACGTCGGCGTCGGCGAGGTCGACCTGGCGGACCTCGCCGCGTCCGACGTACGCGATCTGCTCGAAGGCGTCTGGCCCGCGCTCGATCCGGAGCACATGCGAGCCCGGGTTGACGGTGACGACGGCGACGTCGTCGTCGCGCCTCACCTCGCGCCCGTCGACGAGCACGCGCGCGCCGGCGTCCGCGGTGCTGGTGACGCGCACCTTGATCACGGGGGTCTTGCGCCTGACGTCGGCGAGCCGCTCCGCGGCGAGGTGCGTGACCTCCTCGCCGCCCGTGACCTCGCGCCCGAGGCGCGAGGCCGTCTCGTAGGCGATCCGCGCCTCGAGGAGCTTGTCGTCGTTCTCGAGCGCCCAGCCGAGCGCGTAGTGGAGCTGGGGGGTCTCGCGCAGGCGGAGGGCGGCGCGAAGCCGGTTCTGCGCGTCGGTCCAGCGCCCGACACGTTCGAGCTCGCCTGCCTCGTGAAAGAGCGCGCGGGCCCGCTCCGTGTCGGCGTCAGCCGCACGTGCGGGCGTGGTCGCGAGGAGCGCGATCGCGAGGGTGACGCCCGGGACGAGGGCTGCTCGGTGGCTCCGCACGTGGCGAGGGTAAGCACGAGCCGGGCCGGCGCGTGCGCGTTGCTCCCAACGCACACATCATCGCGTTGGCGCACGAGGTATCGCGCCAGCGCACACGGTATCGCCCGTCTGCGACGAGGGCGCGCTATAGTGAAGCGCGATGGGTCGCTTTCGCGCGGGCGCCTTCCTGGGTACGGCCGTCTCCGGCAGCGTGCTCGCGCTCGCGATCGCGAACTGCGCGGCGCCCACGCAGATCATCGTCGACGTCCGCGCGGATCGATCCTTGTGCGCGAGCATCTCGACGGGCATCGCCGTCACGACGCTCGACCACATCGACACCGACCAGCTCGAGATCTACGAGAACGGCTGCGAGGACGGGACCGACCGGGTCGGGACCCTCACGATCACGCCCAGCGGCTCGAACGACGACATGGTCGGGATCCGTGTCATCGGCGCGGTGAACGACCAGGACCCTGACGCCTGCGGGCTCCCGGGCGGACCGAACGGCGAGCCGGTGTGGGCCGACTGCATCCTCGCGCGACGTCGTGTGCGGTTCGTCCCCGGCAAGACGGTCAACATCACGGTGCGGCTCACCGAGCGCTGCGTCGACCGCTACTGCGGCGGCGATCTCGAGTGCAACCTCGGCGTGTGCGTCCAACCCGAGCAGGTGCAGCCCGACGGGGGCAACCGCCCGCCGGAGAAGGACGGCGAGCTGCCCATCGAGGACGCCGACATCCCGGACGGGGCGCCGCTCGACGCGCCGGCCGACGTCGTCGACAACGACGCCTGCGCGCGCTGCAACGGCACCTCGTGCAGCGCCGGCGAGTGTCGCGTCGACTGCAACGTCCTCGACTGCGAGGACAAGTCTTACTGCGCCGACGGGCTCGACTGCGTCATCGAGTGCGCGGCGGCGGACAAATGCAAGAACACGCGCTGCGCGACCAACGGCACGTGCACGTTCAACTGCGTCGGCCCGAACGGAAAGCACTGCGAGGACATCGCGTGCTCGGCGGCGACCTGCAACGTCAACTGCCGGAACGCCGAGGGCACCTGCGACGGCGTCTACGTCGACGGCGGCACCAACGTCGTGAGGTGCTCGCCGACGGCCGACGCGAAGGCGACGTGCAACGACGTCGAGTGCCGTGGCGGGACCTGCACTCGGACCTGCGGCGACGGGGGCTGCGGGCCCGACACGTTCTGCGCCGGCAGCTGCGCGGCGTGGGAGGACGCCGGCGCCTCCAACTGATCGAGCGCGTCAGGGGCCGGGCAAGACGCCCGCGCCGAAGGTCCCACGATCGGGCGCGCGCTCCTGCGTGAGCGCGTACGCCGCGACGGCGCCGCCGGCCACCACGACCCCCACGCTCGTCCAGAACCACCAGCGCGAGAGCACCCCCGCCGGCTCGCGCAGCTCGAGGTCGACCTCGCGACGATCTCCGAGCGCGAGGGTCATGCGGATGCGCTCCGTCTCGCGGCCCGCGGCCTCGGCGACGAGGGTGTGCTGGCCCGGCGGGACCCGCAGCTCGAGCGGCGCTCGGCCGATCGGCTTGCCGTCGACGGAGATGTCCGCGCTCGGCCGGGTCCGCACGACGATGAGCGCGTCACGCTTCTTCGGCGAGAGCTGCGCGTCGACGATGACGGTCTCGCCGCCGGCGAGATCGATCTCCTTCTTGAAGGGCGTGAAGCCCTCGGCGACGACCTCGATCGTCGCCGCGCCGGCGCGCGTCCGGATTCGCGTCTCCTTGTGGTGGATGGTGCCCGCCGCCTTGTCCCGCACGAGCAGGCGCGCGCCCGGCGCGTTGGTCGTCACGACGAGCGTGGCGATGCGTCCGCGCAGATCGGCCAGCAGGTCTGCGAGGCCGGGGACGCGCGCGCGGAGCGCCGGCGAAGCCTCGCGATCGAAGCGTTCGAGCTTGTCGATCGCGTCCGGGTAGTCGCCCATCGATTCGAGCGCGCGGCCCTGGTTGTAGAGGAGCGCCGGATCGGCCGTCAGCTCGTAGGCGCGCGCGTAGAGCGCGAGCGCGTCGACGTGACGGTCCTGATCCATCAGCGCGTCCGCCTCCTTCTTGATTCGCGCGGCCTCGGCCCTCTCGCTCTTGCTGATCTTCGGCGGCTCCGCGGCGGCCGATCCGGCGAAGGCCGCGAGGATGAGCGTGGTGAGGGCGAGGCTTCGAAGGAAGGCGAGGAAGAGCCGCACGAGGTAGGTCCTCGGTGGAGAGGGGAATCAGAGGTGCTTCGGGAGCGCGGGCGTCGACGACGTGGTCGGCGCCGGCGCGGGCGGTGGAGGCGAGGGCGGCGCCGCAGGCGGGCGCGAGGTCGCCGGCGCCTTCGGCTTGGCGCGGACGGTCGTGCCGCGCGTCGCGGCGCTCGCAGCCTCGGGCGGTGCCGAGACGCCGAGGATCGACGGGTACGTCGCGGTCGGAGGCGTGGTCGGCACCGGCGGCGGCGTGACCGGCGGCGGCGTCGCGGCCGACGGCGGCTCCTGCGTCGCGGCGGGCGGCGCAGCGGCCTCGACGCGGGCCGGCGGCGGCCGCCGGAGGATGACGTCGCGCTTCCAGACCGCGAGCCCGGCGAGCGCGCCGAGCGCGGCGAACATCGGCAGCGCGACCGCGCGCTTCGCCCACGCGTTCCGCGGCGACGTCGTCTCGAACGAGAGGTTCGTCCTCGCGTCCCGGAAGCCGTCCATCGACGGCCGCGACGGATCGACGTTTCGGCGCGGCATGCTGGCCGGCGGCAACCGCGCGAGCACGTTGGTGATCGGCTCGACGCCGTCGGTGAACGGGGCGAGCGCGCGCCGGAGCTCCTCGGCGGATTGGAAGCGCGCCGCGGGATCCTTCGCCAGCGTCTTCATGACGACGGCGACGAGCCCGGGCGGGAGCGTCGGCACGAGGCGCGAAGGCGGGACGACGGGATCGCTCACGATCTGCGCGATCACCGAGCGCGCGTCGCCGGCGTAGGGCGTGCGCCCGGTGAGCAGCTCGAAGAGGATCACGCCGAGCGACCAGATGTCCGTCCGATGATCGACCGACGACGCCGAGCGGATCTGCTCCGGGGACATGTAGTCGACGGTCCCGAAGACCGCGTCCGGGGCGGTGAGCTTGCGCTCGCCGTCGTGCACGTTCTTCGCGATGCCGAAGTCGAGGATCTTGAGCAGCCGGCGCTCGGTCGTCTCGCCGAGCTCCGTGAGGAACAGGTTCTCCGGCTTGAGGTCGCGGTGGACGATGCCCAGCGCGTGCGCCTCGGAGATCCCGCTCGCGGCCTGCCGCACGTAGTCGACCGCGAGCTCGACCGGGAGCGCGTAGCGGCGCTGGAGCTCGGTGCCGAGATCGTGGCCGACGAGGAGCTCCATCGTGATGTACGGCTGCCCGTCGGGCAGGCGATCGACGTCGTGGACGCGTGCGACGTTCGCGCTCCGCAGCTGCGCCGCGGCTTGTGCCTCCTGGGCGAAGCGCGCGACCGCCATCGCGTCCCGCGCCAGCTCGGGCTTGAGGATCTTGAGCGCGACCGACTGCTTGAGGTGAACGTGCTCCGCCTCGTAGACGAGGCACATGCCGCCCGCGCCGAGCATGCGATCGATGCGGTATTTCCCCGCGAGGATCGTCCCCTCGACGAGGCCGCCCGGCGGTTGGGAAGCCGAAACCACGTTCTTACCAGGGTAGCGCTCCCGGCGACGGGGGAACAAGGTGATGCCCCCTCGGGTTCGACCTCAGGCTGCACTCTTCAGGAGTACATGCGCGTACACGCCGCCGCCTCCCGTCCCGTCGCGGCCTCGCGGCGGGCTCAGCCATGGCCGCGCCTGACCCAGCCATGGCCCGTGACATGCAGCAGCGAACGCGTGCACGTAGAAGGCAGCGCGCTCGACCTCTCGCGCTCGTTCTTGCCGGAAGCCCTCGCCGGGCTCTCGAACGTTCGAGCTCTCGACGAAGACGATCGCCGGCGGATGAACCAGATCCGCGCGGCGAGCTACCTGCACGTGTTCGACGTCCTCGAGACCTCGATCGGCGAGGCCGCGCGGGCGCACGCGTCGCGCGACGTGGACGCGCGGGACACGCTCGTCCCGCTGCTCCGCCTCGATTCGTTCGACCACAACGAGCTCTTCCGCGGCTTCGAGCGCGCGTTCGAGAAGAGCTTCCCCGTCGTGCCGAGCTTGGTCCCGCGCCCGCGCGACCTCGACGAGATCTTCGCGGACGCCGCGCCGCTGGCGCTCCTCGTGGTGGCGCTACATCTCAAGCTCGTCACGCAGCAGCACTATCTCGCGTGCGTGCGCGGCGCCGAGAGCCTCGAGCCGGCGTTCGTCAAGGTGCTGAAGGAGCACTGGACCGTGGAGTGCGGGCGGACGCGCGGCGAGAGCTCGACGGTGGCGATCCAGCACGCGCTCGGCGCAGCGCTCCCCGGTCGCGTCCCGGCGGCGCTCCGCGACTACCGCCGCATCGTGTTCACCATCGACGACGTGCTCCGGAGGCAGGCCTCGCTCGACGTCGAGACGCTCGAGGCCGCGCGAGAGGGGGCGCTCTCGACCGCGGACCGCGGCGCGGTGGTCGAGGCGCAGTTCACCGCGTTCAGGAAGACGTTCCTCACGTTCGGCATCGTCAACGCGGCGTTCGTCTACGCGATGCGGTCGCTCGGGCCCACCGCGCCGGCGACGCTGGCGGGCGTCGTCTCGGCGCTCTCGTCGCGCTGACGCGGCGGCCTGGGGGGTGCGCGTGGCGAGCGCAGCGGCCTATGGACCGCGGCTGCGAGCGGCGGAGCCATCCCGGTCGACCGTGCGGCCACGCCTCGCATCGTGACAAAAGGCATCAAGCGCGCGCGGGCTCACGGTGCGACGCGTCTCCCCGAATCGAGCGATTCGCTTCGTCTGCGCGCGCTCGGCGAGCTGAAGTGGACCGGCGGTCGTGCACCGGCGTCCTCGGATCGGCCCTGTTAGCTGATGCGGCATGCAACCTGCAGCGACAGACGGGGCATGACCGAACGCAGAGTCCTCGCGGTCGACGACGAGCAAGAGACCTGTGACTTGCTCAAGATGAGCCTCGAGCGAGAGGGGTTCGCCGTGACGACGTGCACGTCGGCCGAGGCGGCGCTCGAGCTGGTGGGCGCGGTCGACTTCGACCTCGTGATCACCGACCTCAGCATGCCCGAGATGGGCGGCCTCGAGCTGTGCGAGCGCGTCCTCGGCACGCGTCCGAACGTCCCCGTGGTGGTCATCACCGGTCAGGGGAGCCTCGAGACGGCGATCGGCGCGATGCGCGTCGGCGCGTACGACTTCATCACGAAGCCGGTCGACCCGAAGCTCCTCGCGGTCGCTGCGACGCGCGCCCTCCGGCACAAAGGCCTCGCCGACGAGGTGAAGCGCCTGCGCACCGAGGTCGCGATCGACGAGATCACGATCCCGTCCGTCGTCGGCTCGAGCGCGTCGATGCGCCGCGTGTTCACGCTGGTCCAGCGCGTCGCCGACAGCGAGGCCGGCGTGCTCATTCACGGCGAGACGGGCACCGGAAAGGAGCTGATCGCGAAGGCGATCCACGATCAGGGGCGCCGCAAGTCCGGCCCGTTCGTCGCGATCAACTGCGCCGCCGTCCCCGCGTCGCTCATCGAGAGCGAGCTGTTCGGGCACGAGCGCGGCGCGTTCACCGACGCGAAGGTGCAGCGCACGGGCCTCTTCGTCCAGGCGGACGGCGGGACGCTCTTCCTCGACGAGATCGGGGAGCTGCCGCTCGAGGTGCAGCCGAAGCTTCTCCGCTCGCTGCAGGAGCGCAAGGTGCGCCCGGTCGGCTCCAACCGCGAGATCCCCTTCGACGCGCGCGTCATCGCCGCGACGAACCGCGTCCTCGAGGACGAGGTCTACGAGCGGCGCTTCCGCGAGGACCTCTTCTACCGGATCAACGTCGTGAAGATCGACGTGCCCCCGCTCCGCGAGCGCGGCGGCGACGTCCTCCACCTCGCGCGGCACTTCCTCCAGATCTACGCGGAGCGCCACGGCAAGCGCGAGATCGATCTGTCGCCGGCGTCGGCGGAGAAGCTGATCTCGTACTCGTGGCCGGGCAACGTGCGCGAGCTCGAGAACTGCATCGACGGCGCGGTGGCGCTCGCTCGCGGCGCGCACATCGAGATCGACGACCTGCCCGAGAAGGTGAAGACCTTCCGTCCGGAGCGCTTCGTCGTCTCCGCGAACCAGCCGGAGGAGATCGTCACGATCGACGAGCTGGAACGGCGCTACATCCTGCGCGTGCTCTCGCTGGTCGGCGGGAACAAGTCACGCGCGGCGCAGGTGCTCGGCTTCGATCGGCGTACGCTTTACCGCAAGCTCGAACGCTATCAGAACGGCACAGCCGCCGGTCCGGGCGAGAGCGCCCCCGCGCGGCTCTGATCGAGGCCGCGCGGAGTCAGTTGGCCGCGGAGCGGATCGGCGCGAACGAGTCCGAGGTCGAGACGACCTCGTAGTCGCCGGAGCCCGTCGCGTCGACGACCTGCGCGTGCCGGTAGCCGAGCTTCATGTGCATGAGGCCGGCGGTTCGTCCGGGCGTGCTGATCGCGAAGCCGAGGCGGCCCCAGCGCGCCGCGGCCTCTGCGTCCGCGTAGGCGACGACGGTGAGCTGGCAACCGCTGCCGAGCGTGTCGCAGAGGCGACGGACGAGCGCGAGGTCGAGGTTCTTGCCTCGGTGCTCCTCGTCGATCGTGATGTGCTCGATGTAGAGCAGGTCGATGCCCGCGCCGTCGGCGTACTCGTCCTGGTACCAGCCTTGCGCGAAGTAGACGTCGTGGAGTGGCTCGAGGCGTGTTCCGTGAAGAGCAGGCCAGATCTCCCCCGCGGCGTCGGCGATCTCGCCGACGTGGACGAGCGCGACGCGCGCGGTGCCATAGGACCGCGCGTCGTCGCTCACCTTGACATCGAGCCAGGTGACGTAGCCGCTCAAACGGTCGCGAACCTCGAGATCGATATCCGTGCTGACCGAGAGCTTCATGTTCACAACGGTGGCAGAGCGCGCGCGCGCCCGTCAACGCGGCGGACCGGGAGAGCTCCATTTTCGCCACACGTGCCGCAGCTCTGAGGCGAAATGAGACGCAAAATGCGATCGGGTGCCGCCGAGTGCGGCGAAAAATACCGTGCCAGCCCCCGAGAATACGGGCGAAATTAGGTGCATATTGCATGTTTATTCTTTCGCGGGGCACTTCGCCACGTAGCGATGAATCGAGGCGTATGGCCACAAGCGTCGGGTCGTGTCGTGACGCGCCGACGCGCGCGCGATCGGCATCAGCCATGCCACGCGACGAGTCGTGACGCGCCGACGCGCGCGATCGGCATCAGCCATGCCACGCGACGACGATGACCGCGTACGACAGCAGGATGCGCGGCACGCGCATGACGGCGAGCACGCCGAAGGCCCTGTACGGCAAGCGCATCGCGCCGGTCGCCATGCAGAGGATCGAGAACGAGATCGGGAGCAGCGTCGCCGCGGCGAGTCCGAGGTATCCCTGACGCTCGATCGCGCGGGTGAGCAGCTGACGCGTGGACGCGAGCCGTCGCGCGACGCTCGGCGCCCGGCCGAGCGCACGCGCGAGCGCGAAGGCCGTCAGTCCGCCGAGCTCCGATCCGACGAGCACCGCCAGGAGGACGATCGTCACCGGATGGCCACCGGCGACGCCGGTGAGCAGATAGAACTGCGGCGGGATCGGGAAGTGGATGCAGTCGGCGGCGAACGCGCCTGCAGCGATCCCGACGAAGCCGAAGCGCGCGACGAACCACGCCCCGAATCGGGTGAGCTCGTCGCGCAGCGCCCAGCCCACGAACGTGACGATCAGCACGAGCAGCGCGAAGCTCGCCGCGACGCGGAGCACCGCGAGGAGGGTCTCGTTCCTGGTCGCGCGGTCCACGACCCCACGGAGGCAAGAGGTCGTCCACGCGGAGCGGAGCGGCGTCGCGCGGGGCGGCGGACCGGCCGAGGTCGGACGCAGGGCGCCGCGCCGCGCGGGTGGACCGCTCGAGCTCGAGCGGCGGGCGCAGCGCGACGGGGCCGCGACAAGGCAAGCGGACCGCGCGCGGAGGCGCGAAGGCGGGCGATTTCGTTGCGACGAGCCGTCGCAGCCTCGATGCGGCTAGCTTTTCTCGGCGAGTTGGCCGACCCTGATCCGTCAGCGCATGCGGCAGGATCTTCAATGGGGCGCGCAGCGCTCGACTGGCCTCGTCGACGTGCTCGATCGCGTGCTCGACAAGGGCCTCGTGATCGCCGGAGACATCAAGATCTCGCTCGCCGAGGTCGAGCTCCTGACGATCCGCATCCGGCTGATCGTCTGCTCCATCGACAAGGCCGAGCAGGTGGGGCTCGACTGGTGGAAGTACGACCACCACCTCGCGCCCGGCAAGCAACCGCTCATGGCGGAGAACGAGTCGCTGCGTAAGCAGATCCAGATCCTCGAGCGCAAGGTGGCGCAGCTCGCCGAGGACAACGTTGCCGTACGACGCACGGTCCCGGCCGGACCCGCGAAGCGCCGGCGCTGATGCATTCGACCTCCAGAGGACAAGCGACATGCCCGTAGAGCGCACATCCGGTGGAACGAGCCTCATCGACGTCCTCGACCGTGTCCTCGACAAGGGCATCGTCATCGACGCGTGGGTGCGTGTGTCGCTCGTCGGCATCGATCTCATCACGGTCGAGGCTCGCGTCGTGGTCGCCTCGATCGACACGTACCTGAAGTACTCCGAAGCCGTCGGTACGGTCGCGCCCGTCGCCAAGCCGGCGGCGATCGACGCCGCCTCGCACGAGGCGCTCCTCGCGGAGAACGCGGCGCTCCGCGCACGTCTGTCGGCGGGCGGCATCGACGCGCCCGCCGCCGCACCCGCGCGCCGGCGCGCGCGGTCACCGCGGGGCTGATGCACCGGGCCGCCCAGCCGCGGACCAACGGCCACGCGTCGCCGTCTCCGGCGACGAAGCTGGCGTTCGTCGACGCGTTGATCGCGTCGAACTCGCTCGTCGAGGCCGCCCAGCTCGGCGTCGAGTGGCTCGCGCGGCACCTCCGCGTGCGTCAGGTCGCGATCGCGCTCGGCGATCTCGAGCGCCCGGCGGGCGCGCGCCTCGTGCTCGCGGCGTCGCACGGCCTGCCGCCGCGCGAGGTCGCCGACTTCGCGGTCGATCTCGACGATCGCGAGCATCCCTTGGTGCAGGCGCTCTAGTCGCCTCGCGCGACGACGATCACGACGCCTTCGCTCGACGTCCGACTCTCCTTCGCGACGGGCCGCTGCACCGCCTACGCCCTTCCGTTCCCCCTCGCGCCCGACGCCGATCCGGTCGGCCTGTTGCTCATCGGCGGGGGCGCGCGCGATCCGGACGTTCGTTGGCTCTTCGGCCTCCTCGG